>NZ_DAIMZT010000001.1:0-141461 GCF_036733805.1 Novosphingobium sp.
CTGATCAGAGCACTTCAAAATTCCCCTTGCAAACGGGGCGGGCCATACGTTTTTTATGCAAGGAGACACGCCTTCATGAACGTAACCGCCTATAATTCTGCCGGAGGAGAAGGCGGCTCGTAAAACGGATTGCCAGAGGAATATTTGGGAGCGCCATTATAGGTGGCGGTCATGAGGGGTCAATTCCGGTCGAAGCGGGATGGAAATCGGTTAGATATTATGTGATAAGATAATGAAAGTTATTGGAAATTTCGCAATTTAAAAAAATTATCCGACCGATCTTTCAATTATTGCATCCGAATGACGTTTAGGTCACATTGCGTGCACCACCCGAGTCAGTTCGGAGAGAAAAACCCGAAAAGATTCGGTTAGACCGGGCATTCAGGGAGAAAGCAATGAAGTACGCATCGATAATGGGGCGTGTCAGTTCAATCGCGATTATGTGTGGGGCTTCGATCGGCTGGATGGGTGTGGCACACGCTCAGTCTGCACCCCAAGATGGCGGTGAAATCGTCGTCACCGCACAGAAGCGTGAGCAGAATATCCAAGACGTGGCGCTGTCCGTGACGGCGCTCGGCGGGCCGGCGTTGCAGTCGATGGGCCGTCAGGATGTGACTGCACTGGCGGGTCAGGTGCCAAGCTTGCAGGTCAACCAATACAGCCCCACGATTACCGTATTCAACATTCGCGGCGTCTCCCAGAACGACTTCGCGGATTCGCAGGAAGCGCCGATCGCTTTCTACAACGACGAAGTTTACATAGGCGCCTTGGGTGCGATCAGCGGCCAAACCTTCGACCTCGACCGGATCGAGGTGCTGCGCGGCCCTCAAGGCACTCTTTTTGGACGAAACGCGACCGGCGGCCTGGTGCAGATCGTAACCGCAAAGCCGACCAAGACGCTGCAGGGCTTCGCCACCGTCACGGTCGGCAGCTATGGGCAGGTGGCGACCGAGGCGGCGATCAGCGGCCCGTTGAGCGATCATATCAGGGCCCGTCTTTCCGGTACGTCGAACTTTCATGGCGGGTATATCAAGAACGATATCGGGCCCAGCCGGGGCGGCACCCGCTTTTATGGAGGCCGCTTGCAGGTAGAGGCCGATGTGGGCAGCACCGGCAAATTGCTCGTCAAGCTGGAGGGGCTCCGCAACGATCATGAGCGAAGCTCGGGTTCCTACAGTCACGTTTCAGCAGGCGCGAACGCGGACGGTCTGGGCTTCAAGCTGGCTCCGGATCAAAATTTCTGGGGAACTTGTCCGGGCTGTGACGCCTCCGGCTACAAGGACGCCGATGGCAATCCTTTCACAGGTTCGTACGACCTCGATCCCCGCTTCGATCGAAAATATTGGAGTGCAAGCGCCCGCTATGAGCAGGACCTAGGCGGCGTTCAGTTCGTATCGGTGACCAATTATCAGGATCTTCGCAAACATTACGCGGAAGACAGCGACATGTCTCCGCTGCCGGTCGCCATTTATACGACCGGACAGAAGCTGTACCAGGTTTCACAGGAACTGCGCCTTTCCGGGGATTCAGGCAAGTTTAACTGGGTTGTCGGCGGTTACGGCCTCAAGATCAAGACGCACAATATGTACCGCCTCGATCTTTCCAAATCCCTTGGCGTCACCGAAGATTACGGTGGCACTCAGAACACTGAGAGCTTGGCGGTGTTCGGCCAGGCCGAGTATTATTTGATCGATCAGATCAGCGTTGTTCTAGGCGCGCGCTATAGCTGGGATTGGAAGAGGTACGATTTCTTCCAAGTCGAGAGTTATCCGGACGGCACCTCGTCCTCGGTCTTCCATTTCAATCCTACTACAAACCCTGATCTAGCCAAGGAAAAATTTGGCAATTATTCTTTCAAGGCGCAGGTCAATTTCCATCCGTCCGAGGACGCGCTTGTCTACATGGGCGTCAACCGGGGCACGAAGAGCGGGGGTTTCGGCGTTCAGGCATTCCGGCCGACCGATCCGTCCACTTTGACTTTCGGCGAGGAAGAGCTGACCAATTACGAGGCCGGTTTCAAGTTCACGATGCTTGACCGAAAGGTCAATCTCAACGGTTCGCTGTTTTATTACGATTACGCGAATTATCAGGCGTTCTCACTCGTCGGGCTATCGCAGTTCATAACCAACCGGCCGGCCAATGTGACGGGCGCCGAACTTGAATTGCAGGTCCGTCCCGTGTCCGGTCTTTACCTGTCAGGCTTCCTGACGGTTCTCGATACCAGGGTGAAGGGCATCACGTTGCCGGCGGGGCGCGTGACTGATCGCGTCATGCCTCAGGCTCCGCGGCTCAGCCTCGGTGGGCTCGTGCATTACGAGTTCCCGGTGGGCCCAGGATCACTGTCGTTTCAGACGGATTGGAAATACGACAGCTCGCAGTACTTCTCGACCTTCAACGCACCGGTCGATTTTGAGCCGAGCCGCGTCGTGGGCAACGCGCGCATCGCTTTTACCACGAACGACAAACATTGGGAAATCGCCGGTTTCGTCAACAATATTACCGACAAATGGTATCGAGTTTACAATCTCGATCTGGGTTCTTCTTTCGGAGAGTCGCAATCGACTTACGCTACCCCTCGTTGGTTTGGCGGTAGCGTGAAATACAGCTTTTAACCGCTCTTCGGGGAGGACGCTTGATGCCCAAAAGTTCGCCGGATGAAAAATCGCCGGCTGCGATTACGCGGCGGGATTTTGTCGGAGGGACTTTGATTGGTTCGGGTGCGGCCTTGCTGGCCTCCGGCGCGCCTTCCTTCGGGACGGCCGCCGAGGCTCAGACCGTCGATGCGCCATTGACGGGACTGGGACCGGATTGGACCGGTCCCAGCGGCGTCGGCGATTATGCCGGCAAGAACGGAAATACCGCGGATGTCGTCAACGCCGCACACGGCGACATCCGCAACGGCCAACTCGACAAACGCATAGCCAACGCGGCAGTGGTGGGCGGCCTCTACGACCTTATCGTGGTTGGGGCCGGCATTTCGGGCCTGACCGCGGCTTATATATTCCAGAAGGAAAAGCCCGGCGCCAAGATACTGCTGCTGGACCAGCACGCGATTTTTGGAGGGGAGGCGAAACAGAACGATTTCGACGTCGATGGCTACCGCATAACCGGGCCGCAGGGTTCGACCGGTGTTGTCGTGCCCTTCGCCCGCGCGGTCGAGTCCGGATTTCCCAGCCCGTTTCTCAAGGAATTGGGCTATCCGGATTCTTTCACGTATCAGAAGGCGGAAAACCTTTCCCAGCCCATCCAGATCCCTGCCGATATGTGGACGCCGATGCACATCGGCTGGGAAAGGGCGGACATGGCCTTCTATTATGAAGGCAAGGGGATGGTGAAGAATCCCTGGCGCAACGGCTTTGCCGAGGCGCCTATTTCCGACAAACTGAAGCGCGCCCTTATCGAACTGGAGCTTTACCGGACTCCGCCCGAGCGGGACGATTGGGCGCAATGGCTCGACACGATGACTTACAAGGCGTTCCTGAAGGACGTCGCCAAAGTGCCCGTGGACGTGCTGGACGATGTTTGCGCTTATCTCGATCCGGTCATGGCGGCGATGGGTTGCGGGCAGGGTTCCGATATCATTTCCGCTTATTCGGCCTGGAATTACATGATGCCGGGGGTGAACGCCTATTCCCGCTATCTGAACGGCGGCATCGATCCCACGGATGGCATCTATCTCGCTACATTTCCGGGCGGCAACACCTTCGCCGCCAAGCGCTTTCTGAAGCTGGCCAAGCCAGAAGCGCTGACAGGCGGCACATCGCTACATGAACTGCAGTACAGCAATGTGAACTGGGACGCGCTGGACCGGCCGGAAGACAATTATCGCCTCCGTCTTTCCGCCACGGTCTTCTCCGTCGTCCATGAGGGGAAACCAGACAAGGCGGAAACGGTTCGCGTGACATATGCCAAGGACGGAAAAATGTCCTCGGTCAGGGGCAGGGCGGTGATCTGTGCGGGTCAGCAACACGCCAATAAGCACATCTGTCACGATATTTCGGTGCAGTATCGCGAAGCCATGCAAGCGTTTCAGCATGCGCCGATCCTCGTCATCAATGTCGCTTTGCGGAACTGGAAGTTCCTGGACAAACTGGGGGTGGCGTCAGTTCGCTGGTTCGAAGGGCTGGGCTGGTGGACCAGCCTGCGCAAGAACCTGATCCTAGACGGGAAGGAGACGCAGCCGCTCGATCCCAACAAGCCCGTCGTCCTTACTCAATATATCCCCTTCCTGCTCCCCAACGTTCCCTGGCCGCAGCAATGCACGCAGGCGCGGCTGAGCCTGTTCAGCATGTCTTTCGCCGACATCGAGGCGCAAGTGCGCGAACAGTTCACCAAGATGTTCGGACCTTACGGTTTCGATGCCGATCGCGATATCGCCGGCATTGTTACGAACCGCCAGGGCCACGCCTATTTCGTCGGACCGCCCGGCTTCTTCTTCGGCAAGGATGGCAAGCCCGCGCCCAAGGACGTGCTTCGCGAGCCGTTCCACCGGATCGCTTTCAGTCATGCCGAGTTGTCTGGCGCCCAGATGTGGGAGACGGCCGCCGAAGAGGGCCAACGCGCGGCCAAGCAGATGCTCGGGAAAATCGCATAGAACTGGAGCTTTCGCATATGAGAATCACTTTTTCATCATTCTGCGTGGCGGCTTCCCTCGCGGTGGCCGCCTGCGCCAATCCTGCGACCAAGGATTCAAAGTCGGCGGATGTCGATACCCACCTGGTGATGGGTGATATTCCCGCTTCCGATCCTAGGGAGCTGGCGGAGTTCAAGTCGGCGACCAGCAAGCTTTACCAAATGAAGGAAAAAGCGTTTCGCGAAAACAAGGTCGACCCGATCGTCAAGCGCTTCTACGCCGCCAATGTCGTGTCGGTGGGGCCGAGCGGCAAGCCGGAAGTAGGACGCGAAGCTCTTACGAAAGGCTATAACGAGGTGGTTCCCCGTTACGAGGTAAAGGTGGAGCCCGTTTACAGCTATGTGAATGGAAATGCGGGATGGGACTGGGCAAATTTCCGCGTGAAACCTAAGGATCCGAAGTCGACCGAGAAACCGTTCAGCTTTGTGATCCTGT
Source organism: Novosphingobium sp. (assembly GCF_036733805.1). Taxonomy (GTDB): domain Bacteria; phylum Pseudomonadota; class Alphaproteobacteria; order Sphingomonadales; family Sphingomonadaceae; genus Novosphingobium. The sequence continues at coordinate 5,069 of NZ_DAIMZT010000001.1, forward strand.
TTCTGTGGTCAAAGGTCAACGGTCAATGGGTAAGCGCCGGCGACGCCTATGTCGTGGGCGAGTTCCCCAAAACCGCTGCCAAGTGAAAGGTAATTAGAATGCTCAAGCATTTCATGACGTTGTGCGCAGGCGCGGCATTCGCCGTAGTCGCCGCCACGCCGGCTTTGCTGGAAGCCGCCCCGGCAGGCAATCCTAATAAGGGAGCGCAGGTCTTTGCTCGCTGCGCCATCTGCCACTCGAACGAACCGGGAAAGAAGGGCGGCGTCGGTCCCAATCTTGCCGGCGTTGTGGGGCGCAAGGCCGGCAGCACGACCTTCATATACTCTCCGGCGATGAAGAATGCCACCTTTGTCTGGACGCCGCAGGCTCTGGATGCTTTCCTCACCAAGCCTTCGGCAAAGGTGCCGGGCACGAAAATGGCTTTTCCCGGCCTGTCAAATGCCAGTGATCGGGCTGACGTGATCGCTTATCTTGCGAGCAAGAAATAACCGGGGTGAATCATGGTTAGAACCGCCTCTTTGATCGCGCTGTTGCTGGCGGGGGCGAGCGTACCCGCCTATGCGCAGTTACAGCCCGAGGAATTGCACGTCGAGCAACTCGCCGACGCAATGCAGCCGCACTGGTTTTGGGTTAACGATGTCTCCTTCGACCGAATGCTTGATGGTCGGGCCTACCTTCTGGACGCGGATAGCGGCCGGATGCTGGGCATGGTGGCCGGCGGATACGGCCAGGGCGTCTTGCTCCTTTCCCCAGACGGTAAGACGGTGGGGGAATTGGCCACGTTTTTCTCGCGCGGCTCTAGAGGGACGCGCACGGACGTCGTGACGTTCTACAAGATTTCCGACCTTGCGCCGGGGCAGGAAGCGATCGTTCCTGCCAAGCGATACAGCGGCATGCCGTTCCTGTCCGTCTCGCCGGTCATGCCGGGCGGCCGTTTTGCTTTGATCTACAATTTCACGCCGGAGCAGTCCGTCACGGTCATCGACATGAAGGGCGAGAAAACCCTCGGCGAATTTGCGACGCCGGGATGCGGCCTGATCTATCCCACTGGTTCGTCCAAGTTCTTCATGATCTGCAGCGACGGTTCGCTTCAGCCTGCCACGCTGGACGATCAGGGCAAGGTGGCGCTTGGAACCGCGACGAAGAAATTGTTCGCGGATAACGATCCGGTCACTGAAAAGGGCGTGTGGACCGGCCGAGAATGGCTGTTCTTCACGCCATCGGGCAAGGTCGACGTCATCGATCATTCAGGAGCGCAGCCGATCGTGAAGCGTGCCTGGTCACTGACCGGGAAGGACGAAGCGACATGGCGGCCGGGCGCACTTCAGACCGCCGCCTACCATCGCGGCACGGGCCGGCTTTATGTGCTGATGCATGAGGGCGGGCCGGATACGCACAAGGATCCCGGCACCGAACTGTGGGTCTATGATGCTGCCAAGGGCACCAGGATCGAGCGGTTCAAACTTGAAGTGCCGGCAACCGCGGTGGCGGTTAGCCAGGACGACAAGCCACTGCTTTACACGACTCTGATGGGCGACCGCGACGTGCGCATCTACGACGCCTTGACCGGCAAGTTGGTTCGCAAGATCGAGGGGCTTGGCCCCACCATGTCAGTTATACAGCCGGCGCCCGTTGCGGGTGAGCAATGACGGCGGACATTCTACTGGTCCTTCTGGCGGACCTGCTCATCGGCGGCCTATTTCTGATGGCTGGGATCGGCAAGCTGGCCGATTTCGGCACCTTTATCGCCACGTTGGACAATTACAGGTTGTTGCCGTCTTCGTTGGTGCGGTCCGCGGCGTTTCTGATCGTCATCGCCGAACTGTTGCTCGGCCTGATGGCGGTTGTCGGATTGCGCTGGGGGAGCCAGGCCGGGCTTTCGGGCCTGTCGGTTCTGCTGGTCGGCTACGCCCTCGCGATTGCCGTCAATCTCCTGCGCGGGCACAGGAATATCGACTGCGGTTGCGCCGGCTTCGGCGTGACACGAGCGGCTTTGGATTGGGGGCTGGTCGTTCGGAACGTGCTTCTGGCTGCGATCGCCTCGCTTATCGCGGCCTTGCCGGTCCATGAACGTGTGCTGGGGACGATTGACTGGATTTCGGGCTTCGGTGCGTTCGTGGCTTTCGCGTTGCTTTATCACGCGGCGGACCAGCTTATCACGCTACGTTCGATGAAAGGATTGGATCAATGAACGGCGGCCTGTTCCTAGTGGCCTTCGCCCTGCAGTGGATCGCGATTGCCGCGATGGCCCTGCTGATCGTCGGCTTGTTCCGGCAAGTGGGCTTGCTACACGAGAGGCTGGGACCAGTCGGGGCCCTCACACTTTCCGGCGGGGCGCAAGTGGGAGATGCGGCGCGGCAGTTCGACCTGCAGAGCCTTAACGGCGGCGCGGTCCAGGTGGGCGGCGCGAGTGCGGACGGTCTTTCCACCCTTGTCTTCTTCCTGTCGCCTACTTGCCCCGTCTGCAAGTCGATGCTGCCTGTCGTCCGTTCGCTGGCGAGGGAGAACGCAGGGACCACGCGGCTGGTTCTTGCGAGCGATGGCGATGAGCCTGCCCAAAGGAGGATGATCGAACGCGAAAAGCTGGACGACTACGATTTCGTTCTTTCGACTGACCTTGGCCGCGCGCACGGTGTCGGCAAGCTGCCTTATGCGGTGCTGATCGACCCGCAGGGCAAAGTTGCGGCAAAGGGTCTCATCAACAATCGCGAACATATTGAAAGCCTTTTCGAGGCGCAGCGCACCGGCATCGGGTCTATTCAGGACTATATGGCGCGCGCCGAAATGGCGGTCTGAAACAGGGTCACGGAGCAGATTGAAATGAACAGAATTGATCGCATCATGGAGCGCGTGAGCCGTTCCGCGGCGCGTGGTCTTTCCCGGCGCAGTTTCTTCGGCAGGCTGGGCGCTGTCGGTGTCGTAGCGTCGATGCCGCTCCTGCCGGTTTCGCGCGCCTCCGCCGCGCAGCAGCCGGGCGAGAAAGGGGATCCTAATTCCTGCGATTACTGGCGCTATTGCGCGATCGACGGTTTCCTGTGCTCCTGCTGTGGCGGCTCGACCTCCACGTGTCCGCCGGGGACGGAGCCTTCGCCGATAACTTGGGTCGGCACCTGCCGCAATCCGGTCGACAACAAGGACTACGTCATTTCTTATAACGACTGCTGCGGCAAGTCGGCCTGCGGGCGCTGCCTATGCAACCGCAATGAGCGGGATACCCCGGTGCATCAGCCTTCCGGCTCGAATGATATCAACTGGTGCCTCGGCACGAAGGTGGGCGTGGTCTACAATTGTTCGACCTCCGTTGTTCTGGGCGAAGCCTGAGCCAAAGGGGATGAAGCGCGGGTTTCTCATTCTGGTGACCCTGCCTTGGGCGGCGGCTGCCGTGGCGGGCCAGATGGTTGACCGGCCTGTCAACTTGGCTCGCAACGGCCGCACTCCGCATGTGAATTACATGACCGAGTGCCAGGGGTGCCATCTCCCAGACGGAAGCGGCATGGCCGGCAAGGTGCCGGCGATGAAGGGCGAAATTTCACGCTTCCTGACGGTTGAGGGGGGGCGTCAGTTTCTGATCCAGGTGCCGGGGGCGGCCAATTCAAAACTCAGCGACGCCGACCTCGCGGCAGTGATGAACTGGATCATCACGACGATGGGCAAGCCAGCCGCCGGGATCTTCACGCCCTATACACCGGAGGAGGTGGCGTCCTACCGGGCTCACCGTTTGCAGGATGTGGCGACGGTGCGCGGACGGCTGGTCAGCCGCTTCGCTGTCCAGGAACCCCCGACGGGGGCCACATCTTCCCGGTGAATGGGAACGCGCACCCGCTACCCATTCTCGCTTCGGCGATATGATTTCCGGCTCTCGCTCAGGCGGGCCGTATTTCGAGGAGCGGCTTGCCGGCGAGGCTAGCCGCCTCATCGGTTTCCAGGCCCAGGGCTCGAAGCAGCATCGTCCCGAGCGCCTCGTCATAATGTTCCGACCGTGTCTCGCTCAATATGGCGCGCAGGGCGCGACGGATCCCTCCGACAACGAGGTCGTTCGCGCTGTCGATATTGTCGAAACTGAAGCGCCCTGTATTCAGGCCGGAAATGAGATCGGGGCGCGGATAGGCCAGCAAGTCGGAATTGATGGTGTCGGCATCGACGGAAAGGGCATAGACGAGCCAGCCCCAGGTGGGATTGCCCGCAGCGCAGGTTAGCACCATGCGAGCCTGAGTTACGAGCCGCTCGGCAGGATCGTCCAGTGTGGCGCAGGCATCGCTGATGGCGCGGAACGGGTCGCGACCGATGCCTGTCCAGAGATCCTCAAGCAATTCATTGCGTGTGGAATAATAGTTGTAGAAGGTTCCGCGCGCGACGCCTGCGGCTTGGATAAAATCGTCGATCGTCGCTTTTTCTTCGCCGCGCTGTGCGATGACGCGAGCTGCAGAGGCCAGCAGCTTCATGCGTGTTTTTTCCCTGCGTGCCTGGCCAATTTCCTTCCGCCGCGTGTCTGCAGCATACACATCGCCCATGAAACTCGTTCCACGCTCTCTCACCAAGGAAGAAGCATCTTTTCACGTTACATCCTGTTTGTCCATATTGACATTATCTGTACAATTTAGAATTGTGTCTACGTCGACGGCAGCGAGTCCCATCTCACGCCATAACAACGCTGCGACCTTCGGATGACGGGAACAAAGAGAGGAGACTGCTATGGCGCAGAACAATGCCGAACTGGATTGGGTCAAGCAAATTCCGGAGCTTGATGCGTTGCAGGCCGGTGCCCTGAAGCGCATGTTCGACTTGTCCTCTCAGCTTCCAGACGATTGGTCGGGCATGATGGGGCAGACCACGCTTCAGGAGGATTTTGGGTCGCTGCGCTTTCAGTTGGCTTACATGGCTTATGCGCTCGCGCTTACCCATGTGCATCGGATGCCTGCCGCGCCAGCTGTGTTCCGCCAGCCTTTCGACAATCTGATCCAGAAGATTCTCTCTCCCGATTGCTGGCTGTACTGGCATTACGTGAGCACGGGCAATGGCCCTTTCAACTCCAGGCAGGGCGAATTGCCGGCCGAATGGGACCCGGTGGCTCGCGATAACATCATGTACAGCGCCTATGTCCAGTCGATGGTGCTGCTTTATCATTATCTTTTTCGCGACGCGAAATATGCCGATGAAGGCTCCCTGAAGTTTTCGATCAACCCACTGTTCTGGGGTGCGGGCGGCAAGCACTTTACCTATGACGAGCATTCGCTGAACGATCATCTCTATTGGGGAATGGTCGAGCGTGGTTTTCTTGGCATCGCCTGTGAACCCAATTGCGTGTTCCAGATCTGCAACCAGCCGCCGATCCTGGGCTTTCGTCTGCACGACCTGATCTATGGCGGGAACACCGCCGAAGAAGTGTCGCAGGGATATCTCCGGGCCTGGGCCGATTTCGGTGTCACGACGCCAGACGGCCATTTCAACATGATGATCCAGGAACATGAGCGGGTGGTCATTACGCCGCCCGATGCGCCTTGGGTCGACTTCTGGCTTGGCGCGCTGATGCATGCTTGGAACCCGGAGTTCGTCGAGCAGTATTATCCTGGCCAACTGACGCGCTGGTCTGTGGAAGGGCCGGACGGCACGCTGGTGATCCCTCCCGAAGGCCCGATGGCGCCCGATGAGCCGCGGGTAGCCTCTGCACGCGACTTCGGTTGGGCGGCGGTCTGCGCCTCGGAAGTGGGCGACAGCGAGGGGCTGGAACGGATGCTCGCATATGCCGACCGCTTCCTAAACCCGGTCTGGCAGGACGGCGCCTATTTTTATCCTCGCAACGACGAATTGCAGGACGCTGAAGGCCGGTTTACGGCGATGGACCCTCACACGGGCAACGTTCTGCTGGGTTACGCGCGGTTGAATGTTCCGCACGGACTCAGGAAGCTTTACGATGGCCCATGGGATGACCGGCATTTCGCCGAACCCGCCGTCGTCGCAATATCCGGGCGCCCGGATTTGCGCCGCGCCTGGTTCGACAGCGAGCGCAATGCGCTGGCGCTTACGATCGGGGATGGCTGCGGTGCGACGCCGGTCAAGCTTGAAATCGGAAATGTCGAAGGCCGTGACCTTCCGAGGCTGATCCGCGACAACGAGGACGCGCCGATTTCGATGCACCGCGAAGGAGACCGCTTGGTGATCCAGCTGGACCGGCCAGTCGCGCAGACGATGGTGCTGGCGTGGTAAGTGCAGGGCCAACCGCTCGCTTTTCGCTCATTGACCATAATGGGCGGCGAGTGACCCAGGCGGATTACGCCGGGCGATACCTGCTGGTCTATTTCGGCTTTACGCATTGCCGGATCGTCTGTCCGCGTTCGCTTGGGAAGCTGTCGTCCGTGCTCGATCATCTGGGGCCGAGGGCCGAGGCCATTACCGCCCTTTATGTCACCGTGGATCCGGCGCGCGATACGCCGGACGTCATGAAAAGGCATCTGGAGAGTTTTCCCCACTTCACCGGTCTGAGCGGCTCGGAAGAGGAAATTACGGCCGCCAAGGCCGCGTTCCGCGTTTTCGCCGAACGCAAGGCCGATCCCGAAGATCCCGATGGCTATGCGGTTCCGCATACTGCCATCGCTTATCTGATGGGGCCTGATGGCGGTTATCGGGATCACTTTACCGACGCGCTTGACGAAGCGTCGGTTGCAAGCCGCATCATCGCGGCAATCTCACAAGAGGAGCAGTCCAGCCATGGTTGAAATGCGCGGCGCCGTTGTGCGTGCCCAGCACGGCCCTTTCGCGATCGAGCGGCTGAAGCTCGAAGATCCCATGCCGGGCGAGGTTCTGGTGCGTATCGCGGGCGTGGGGATGTGCCACACTGACCTGGTCGTTCGCGATCAGTATTTCCCGACGCCGCTTCCGGCCCTTCTCGGCCATGAAGGCTCCGGTGTGGTGGAGCGTGTGGGTGCGGGCGTGACCAAGGTCAAGCCCGGCGACCATGTCGTTATGAGCTATGCCAGCTGCGGCCAATGCGCGAATTGTCAACGCGGCCTGTACGGCTATTGCATCGACCTTTACGGCCGCAATTTCTCAGGCGCCCGTCCCGATGGAACGAGCCCCTGCTGCGATGCGGATGGCAAGCGCGTAAGCGCCTGGTTCTTTGGCCAAAGCTCCTTTGCCGAGTATGCCCTTGCGGGCGAGCGGAACGTGGTGAATATCCCCGATGACGTACCGCTGGAGCTGATGGGACCGCTCGGTTGCGGCGTCCAGACCGGCGCCGGAGCGGTAATGAATGCGCTCAAGCCCGAAGGGGGCACTTCCATCGCCATTTTCGGTGCGGGCTCGGTCGGTCTTTCCGCAGTCATGGCTGCAAAAGTGATCGGCTGCGCTCAGATCGTGGTGGTGGACCTCAATCCGGAGCGTCTTGCCCTAGCCCGGGAACTGGGAGCGACTCATGTTGTCAATGCCGGATCGGAAGATCCGGTGGCGGCGGTCCAGGCGATTGCCGGTGGGGAAGGCGTCCAGTATTCGCTCGAATGCACCGGCCTGCCGAAAGTCGTCCGCCAGGCGGTCGACTGCCTGCGGCTGACCGGCGTGTGCGGCGTGATTGGGGTTGCCCCGCTCGGCACCGAGATGTCGCTGGACATGAACGGGATCCTTTTTGGCCGCACCGTGCGCGGCATTATCGAGGGCGACAGCATTCCCGACATTTTCATTCCGCGCCTGATCGAACTATGGCGCCAGGGGCGGTTTCCGTTCGATCGGCTGGTGCGCTTCTATCCGCTGGACGAGATCGAGGCGGCCGCACAGGCTTCCGAAAAGGGCGATGTGCTGAAGGCGATCCTCCTGCCGGATCCATCGATCCGGAAAGGCTGACGTGATGCGCGCGCTCATCGGAGATCTGGCCTATCAGGCGGCGAAGCGTTGGGGCGAGAGGGAGGCTTTTGCTTTCCCCGGTGACCGGACGCTCAGCTTCGCTGACATCGATCGGCTATCGGGTCGTTTTGCAGGCGGATTGTCCGAGCGCGGCGTAGGGGTGGGGGACCGAGTGGTCCTTCATCTTCCCAATAGCTGGCAGTGGATCGTCGCCTATCACGCGATCGCCCGCTTGGGCGCCGTCGTCGTTCCCGCGAACATCCTGCTGAGCCCGGCGGAAGTGGCCTTCATCACCGCCGACGCACAGGCTCGCGCTATTATCGTGCCTTCGGGTCGCATCGAAGCACTACCCACGTCCAGCCTGTTGACGGTTGTCGATGACGGCGTGGGGGACAGCACGGCATTGGCATTCGACGCCCTGCTGAACGGAACGTGGATCGCGCCGGTCGAGATCGCACCCGACGCGCTCTTCACGATCGGCTACACATCGGGCACCACCGGGCGGCCCAAGGGGGCCATGCTCACGCAGGCCAACATCTTCGAGTGCGTGGCGCAGACCGCGACGATCCATGTCCGGCACAGCGGCGACCGGATTTATTCCGCGCTTCCCTTTCCGCACGTATACGGCAACGTCGTCATGAACTCGGCCTTCCTGACCGGCGCCTGGCTTTACGCTCCGCGCCGGTTCGATGCTGCAGAAGCGTTGCGGGCGATCGAGGCGGAGCGGATCACGCTCTTCGAAGGCGTTCCCACGATGTATTACCAGATGCTCGGCGCGGCGGAGCTGTCGACGGCGGATCTTTCCAGTCTTTCGCGCTGCACTGTAGGCGGTCAGACGATGCCGGTTGCAAAGCTGGAAGCGGTCGTGGAACGCTTCGGCTGCCCGCTGCTGGAACTTTGGGGGATGACCGAGGTCAGCGGCCCGGCGGTAACTCACTCGCCTTACTGGGCGCCCCGGCTCGGCTCGATCGGCCTTCCCTTTCCGGGGATGGAGGCGCGGCTCGCCGATCTTGAGGATCTTGCATGCGACGCGCTGCCCGGTGAAGCCGGCGAGCTGCTGGTTCGCGGCCCTCTAGTGACGAAGGGTTATTGGCAGAACGAAACCGCGACTCGCGAAGCCATCGATGCCGAAGGCTGGTTGGCCACCGGCGACATCGCGCGGCGCAGCGAGGATGGCTACCTCCTTATCGTCGATCGCAAGAAGGATATGATCCTTACGGCCGGTTATAACGTCTATCCGGCCGAGCTTGAGCAGGTGATCGCGGCTCATCCGGCCGTGGCCATGGTCGCGGTGGTCGGGGCCCCGAACGAGGAAAAGGGCGAGATCGCCGTGGCGTTCGTCGTGTGTCATCGAGACGCAGCGCTCAGTGAAAGCGAGCTGATAGTCCACTGTCGAGAACACCTGGCAGCCTACAAGGTGCCGCGCGAAGTCCGTTTCGTCGAAGACCTTCCAAAAACCAGTACGGGCAAGATTCTGCGCCGGGCGCTCGGCAAAGAGAGCCCTTCCCCTTCTCCATCTGTCTGAAAGGCCGCAATCATGGCTATCGATTTCTTCTCCGATTATACCATGACGATCGACGGTCGCGCGGCGAGTGCGTCCGCGACGTTTGAGGCGTTCAATCCCGCGACCGAAGAAGTGATCGCGGTGGTGCCCGATGCCAGCCGGGATCAGCTTGAAGCGGCCGTGGCGGCGGCCAAAAAGGCTTTCCCGGCCTGGAGCGCGCTGCCTCTCGTGGAGCGCCAGGCGTATGTCGCACGCATCGGCGATGCGATCGAGGCACATGCCGAGGATTTCATGCGGCTGTTGACGCTCGAGCAGGGCAAGGCCCGTGCCGGCGCCGAGTGGGAAATCGGAGGCTCTGCGATCTGGTGCCGTGAGATCGCGAAGCAAGAACTTGCGCCGCACATGGCGGAGCAGAGCGATATGCGCAGCGTTGAGACACGGCGGGTGCCGCTGGGCGTGATAGGCGGGATCACGCCGTGGAACTTCCCCGTTCTCCTGGCGATCTGGAAGATCGCTCCTGCGCTTGTCGCTGGCAACACGATGGTGCTCAAGCCTTCGCCCTGGACCCCGCTCTGCACGTTGAAGCTTGGGGAAATCGTCCGTGACATCCTGCCGCCGGGCATTCTTAACGTGGTTTCAGGCGGCAACGACCTGGGCGCCTGGCTGACTCAGCATCCCGATATCCGCAAAATCAGCTTTACCGGTTCCACCGAGACGGGCCGCAGGATCATGGCGTCATGTTCCGGCAATCTCAAGCGGATCACTCTGGAACTGGGTGGCAACGATCCGGCGATCGTGCTGCCTGACGTGGATATTGAGAAAACCGCAAAAGAACTGTTCTGGGCGGCTTTCCAGAATAGCGCACAATTCTGCGTGGCGGCCAAGCGCCTGTATATCCACGAAGACATTTATGACGAGCTGGCCGATGCTTTGGTGGCTTACGCGCGGACCGTGAAGGTGGGTGACGGCGCTGAGCAGGGGACCGACCTGGGGCCGATCCAGAACAAGATGCAATTCGAAAAGCTAAAGGACCTGTTGGCCGACGCCAAGGCGGCGGGCAATCGCTTCCTGCTTGGCGGCGAGGTTGCGGATGGTCCCGGCTATTTCGTTCCCATCACTATTGTCGACAATCCCCCCGAAGACAGCCGCGTCGTCGCGGAGGAAGCTTTCGGGCCGGTTCTGCCGCTGCTCAAGTTCAATGACATTGAAGACGTTATCGCGCGCGCCAACAACACCGAATACGGCCTCGCGGCCTCGGTGTGGACCAAGGACGTAACCAAGGGTCGCGCGATCGCAGAGAGGATTGAGGCTGGGACCGTGTGGATCAACGAGATTCACAGCTTCTCGCCGCACGTTGCCTTTGGCGGCCACAAGCAATCCGGCATCGGCATTGAGAACGCGTTGGAGGGCCTGGCTGAATATACCAACTCGCAGACCATCGTGACTAACGTACCAGCTATCTAACAACACGAGTTCGACCAAGACCGCAGATCGACCCGCCGGATGAAGCGATTCCGGCGGCGAGGTGCTGCGTCAAAAAAACGGGAAGGGGAAAGGATAATGGGGTCTATATCGGCAAGCCGCCTCGCGCGGCTTTCATTGGAGGCGGCGCTTGCGTGTATCCCGGCGACGGCGTGGGGGCAGGACGCGCTTCCAAAGGACAGTAGCGCGAAGCAGGAAGCAACGCCTGAGGAAATCATCGTCACAGCCCTGAAGCGTGACATGTCGCTTCAGCAAGTGCCGACCACCGTTTCGGTCATCGGCGGTTCCGCGTTGCAAGCGGCCAACGTCACATCGGTAGAGCAACTGACGACGGCGGTGCCCGGCGTCCGCATTCAGAACGCGCCGGCCGGCCTTGTTAATCCGACAATGCGGGGCCTTGGCTCAAGCCCGTCCAACAACAGCTTCGAGCAGACGATCGGGTTGTTCGCAGACGGCATCTTCCTTGGCCATCCACGCGATTATTCGGCCGCCTTGTTCGATGTCGACAGGATCGAAATCCTCAAAGGCACCCAGGCCGCCGTGCTCGGCAAGAACACCAGCGTCGGCGCTATCAGCCTTGTGACCAAGAAGCCAAAGGACGTATTCGGGTTCGAAGGCAGTTATACGCACGAGTTCTTTCAGGGCAGCGATATACTGGACGGCGCCGTCAACGTTCCTCTGAACAAGACCCTGGCGCTGCGCGTCGCCGGTCAGTTGACGCGGATCGGCGGCTGGATAGACAATCGCCTCACGGGGCGTGACGAACCGAGCACGAAAACCAATGCCATTCGCGCCACCCTGGCCTGGACACCGGCCGACAACCTGAAATGGACCGTGTCGGGTCAATACTCGGATTACAAGTTGACCGGACAGCCCTTCTACGCTGCGGTTGACCAGCTCGGCCGGTTGGCGGCGACCTCCGCTCTTTACGGCGACCCGAATTTCGTGGCCGCAACCAGTGACCGGACGCATGCGACGGGCAGGGCGGGCAATCGGGGGTTGGGCATCGACAACGACGGCCAGCGCTACGTGTCGACGCTCGAACTGGGTCTTGGCGATTACACGGTGACGGCGCTGACCGGTTATTCGAAATACAAGGATTTCCAGATGGTCAGCCTCACGGGAACCGTCAACAATCCGGGGCTGAGGAGTGGCAACGAATCCGATCATGCCTTTTCGCAGGAACTGCGCATCGCGTCGCCTGATCGAGGGGCGTTCAGCTGGCTTGCTGGCGGCTATTACTACAACGACAAGTGGAACTTCGACGATACCTTCGACGTCATCCGCATGGCGGGAACACCGGTTACCGGTGCGTTCCGGACATATTATCGGCAGAAGACCGAGACTCTTTCCCTTTTCGGACAGGGCACCTTGCGGCCGATCGATCACCTTACCATCGTAGGCGGCCTTCGGTACGATCATGCGGACAAGTCGGGATCGTACCGGCGCGACATCCTGCGTCCGGGCTTGCTAACCACCGTGCTCTTCACACCGTTCGCGCCCGCGACCTTGCGCCGTAAGGAGGAGTTCGTGGATTGGTCGGCAAGTGTCCAGTACGAGGTCATGAACCGGACCATGCTTTACGCGAGCTACGCCACGGGTTCGAAAGGCGGCGGTTTCCAGACCGATCCGACCGTGCTCTCCGCTGCGGAGTTCAAGGATGAACATGCAAAGACCATCGAAGTCGGCGCCAAGATCGGCTTCGCGCCGGGAAGCCATCTCAATCTTGCGTTCTACAACACCGATGTAAACGATTATCAGATCGCGTTCTTCACGGGCACAAGCTTTATCGTGCGCAATGATGACATCCGTTCGCGCGGCGTGGAGGCGGAACTCGCCTGGGCCATCACGGATGGTCTGTCGCTCTCAGGCAATGTCACCTATGCAGACGCCAAGAAGACCAAGGCGGTCGCCGGCGCGATCCCCGGCTTGGTTTTCGCCCCGAAGTGGAGCGGCGTGGGCAAGTTGTCGTATCAATCCCACGAGCGCCAGGGTCTTCGGTTCATCGGCGATGCGATCGTAGAGTTCCGTAGCAAGGAAGCGTTGAACGATGCGGCGAGCTTCGTCATTCCCGCATCGCCGGGCTACGCGAAGCTGAACCTCAGGCTGGGCGTGCGAAACGACGATCTTGGGGTCGAGCTGGCGCTTATCGGCAAGAACCTTACGGGCAAACGCGTGGTAAACTATGCGTTCCCGGCGTTCCTGCAGACGGGTGGCGCGCTGGTGGCGACCGACCCGCCACGCACCGTTGGCCTGCAACTGTCGATCAAGCGCTGAAATCAATCGCCCGCCCGGATCCAGAATGATCCGGGCGGGCGGTGTTCCGGCGACGTGATCCAGGAGGTTTCCCGAACGCCGCGCCGGGTTGGGAGATCGACCAGGTCAGGCGGCAAGGGCCGCCATCAGGCCGGTCTTGTCATGGCAACCGATATATTCAAGCTGCTGTTGATCCGACTTGACGACGCAGACCTCGTGGAAAAGGCGAAGGTCGAACTGGCCTTGGAGGGTTCTGGCGATGTCCATGAAGCCGTCGAAGATGGCAATATGGGTGGGATGATGCTCTGCCCAGGCTTCCATGTCTTCCAGCGACCGCCAATAGCCAAGGCCGAACGCCCGGTCGATCGGCTGCCCTGATGCATCGAGATTGTACATGAGGCGGTTGGCGTAGCAGCCGATTTCCAGCCCTCGAGTGCTCAGGAAGTCCATGCCTGCTCGCAGGGTAGGCGCCATTTTCGAAAGATAGAGTTCCCGTTCCGTGCCGGTCGTCTTCGACCAGTCCTGGCCCGAGCGGATGACGGCGATATTGTCGTGGCCGACAAGGCGGATGCGCGCGGGGCTCGGGCCAGGGCGGGTCAAGACTTCTCCGCTCGCGGGCAGTGGATCGACCTGGGATATGGGCATACGATCCCGCATTCCGCCCCAATAGGCATGTTCTTGCACGTCGCTGTCGCTGTGCCTGCCCAGGGCCGAGCCCGCGCCCACGAGATAATCGGGGGCATTGAACAGTGTTTCCATGTGCGTGACGCGCGGGCTGAACACCTCGCGGAACACGCCGACGCTGTCGCTTTCCCGGTCGAGGGAACGCCACCAACCTTCGACCACCGGATCTTCGGCGAATTGGCGGTACGCATCGAGATCGGTCCAGTAGACGATGTGAATCTGGTTCTCATAGCCCTGTGGGTCGAGATAGCGCGCCCGCTCCAGCGGGCTTACGCCACGGGCATTTTTCAACTGGTCGGCGATCGCGGCGCATGCTTCACCGGCTCGGGCTTCCTCACCGGCGCGCCATTGTACGCCGTAATAGGCCATCACTACCTGCTCAAGGGCAGTGTCGCCGCGCGCCGTCCATGCCGGAACGGGCGGCTGGTAATCGTCCGCGCAACGCCTCGCGCGCGTGCGCGGGCAGCGGAGGTGGGGAGGGATAGCGGATTCCATGGCGGATATGTCCTGTCAGATATTCAGAGAATGACGGGGCCGGGGGCCTCGGGCTCGACCGCCAACTCGTCGACGCAGTCCTGCGCGAAGACGGCGCTGTAGTCGCGAGGCGAAGCGCCGCCATCCAGCCGCTCGACGCAAGTCGAGGGCGCGGCGTTGAAGAGCAGGCGCGCGACGTCCGGCCGCGAATAGTGGCCCGCTGGGTCCGCAGCGGCTTTCGCGAAGGGGATCATCCCAAGGTCGATGTCTGCATAGACCAGGCCCTCTTCGGTGGGCGCCAGTCGTTCCGACAGCAGCTTGCCGTCGGGGCCATAGATTACCGTGTAACCGCCGCCGAGCGGCAGCAGCGCGCGCTTGGCATCTGTGTCGCACATCATCTCGACGATTTCCGGTGTCACCACAGCGGTGGGGGCTACCACGAAGCATTGGCCTTCCGCGGCATAGACCTGGCTTACCGCGTTGTTGAGCTCAGGCCCGAGCGCGTAAGCCGTGCCCTGGTAGAGCGAAAAGCTGGGCCACGCCGCGACATGGATCTGCTCATTCTGCGCATACATGGCGTACTTGGTCAGCGGATTGAGATGTTCCCAACAGCAAAGCGCGCCCACCCGGCCAAGCGGGGTCGCGTGCACCCGAATGTCGCTGCCGTCGCCTTCGCCGAAAATCGTCCGCTCCACGTGCGTCGCCTTCAGCTTGCGCCGGGCGTGCACGATCCGGCCGCTGTCGTCGATCAGCAATTGGGCGATATAGAGGCTGCCGGCGCAACGCTCACTGTATCCCAGGACCACCCAGATGTCGTTCGCGGCGGCCGCGGCGGCGATCCGCTGCGCTTCGGGCCCGTTCGCCGTCATGGAATTTTCGAAGTAACGGCCGACGAACTGCATGCCCCATGCCGGCGAGTCGAGCCATGCCCAGAACGGATAACCGGGCAACCAGCATTCCGGAAACGCAATCAGCTTGGCTCCGGCGGCCGCGGCTTCTTCGATCAGGGCGATGGTTTTTTCCACGCCCTTCTCAAGGTTGAGGAATGCCGGCGCCGCTTGTACCGCCGCCACCTTGGTCACGTTCTGCGACATATCGCATCACCTCCAATTTATGATTTGACGCGCCACGCGCCATTACGCGATCGCTTATCCGTCCACCTTCGGCGGCCGTCTTTGCATCAGGGGCACTACTGTTTGCTTCGGGCGGCACAACGGCACGGCGAAATCGAGACCTGCAAACGCGCGGATGGTTCGGTCCGAGGCGCGGGTTTCCTCAGGTCTTGCTGAGTTGCCTATCATTATCGGGCTGGGCAGATGTACCGTGCCGCTGTGAGCAACATCAAGCTCCGCGTTGAACAAGACCCTTTTTGCAATCCAACTAAACCAGTGATGGGTACTTCGGCTTGGCATTGCCGCTCGAAGACTATTCAGGGAAAAGGTTAAGGACATGATTGTAAACAGGGAATTCAAGCTGCGCCATCTTTCGGTGGCGTGTGTGGGAACGCTGCCGGCGCTTTTGCTATGCTCGACGGCGGCGATCGCGCAGGATGCGGGCGGCACCGCGACCGCTCAGAGCGGCGGCGGCCTGGAAGAGATCGTCGTCACCGCGCAGAAGCGGACCGAAAATCTCCAGGATACGCCGATCGCCATCACCGCAGTGACCGGCGCGATGCTGGAGGCGAAGGGGCGCGGCGATATCGCCGAACTTGGCCAGATGACGCCTAACCTCGTCTTCAACACCACGTCACCGGTCAGCGGCGCCTCTTCGGGCGCCGTCGTGTTCATTCGGGGCATCGGCCAGACGGACTTTCAGCTGACCACCGATCCCGGCGTGGGCACTTATATTGACGGCGTTTATGTCGCTCGGTCGATCGGCGGGGTGATGGATGTCCTTGACCTTGAGCGCGTGGAAGTGCTGCGCGGCCCGCAGGGAACGCTTTTCGGTCGCAACACGATCGGCGGCGCGATCAGCCTGGTTACGCGCGATCCGGGCAAGACTTTCCAGGGCAGCGCCGCCGTCACCGGTGGTTCCGATGACCGCGCCGACCTGCGCCTCTCCGTGAGCGGACCGGTTACGGACAATCTGCGGGTGGGGCTGGTCGCCTCGTCGAAGAACCGCGACGGCTATATTCATGGCCTGCTTGACAACCGCGACCTCGGCAACGTCAATCGCGATTCCGCCCGCGCCACGGTCCTGTTCGAACCGTCCAATACGTTCTCGGCCCGTCTTACGGTCGACGGCACGCGCATTCGCGAACAGAACGCTGCCAGCAAGCTGGTTGGCATCACCCTGACCGCCCCTGGAGCGACCACTCGGACCGATCTGATCTACAACCGGAAAACCGGCAAGGTGGATACCGAAATCGTTCCCATTCCGCCGGGCAGTCCGTCCCTTGCGTTCCTGTACAACCTGGTCGATGCGCCTTTGCTGGGTACTCAGCCATATGATGGGCGCTGGATCACGCCGGACCTTAATTCGACTTATGCCACGGGTCCGAACGGCACGGAACTCAACATCTGGGGCACCGCGCTGACGCTGGAGAAGAAGCTGCCGTTTGATGCGGCGATCAAGTCGATCACGGCCTATCGCTCCACTGACGGTGCTTTCCACCGCGATCCCGATGGCTCACCGCTCAAGGTGACCGAGAACGACAACTTTAACTACAAGCAAAAGCAGTTCAGCCAGGAGCTGCAACTGACCGGAGAAGCCATCGGCCGGCGGTTGAAGTATGTCGGCGGCCTTTATTATTTCCGTGAAACCGGCAACGACTTCCTGAATGTCACCCTGCCGCTCGCGTTCGGCAGCCTCACCAACTATACGTTCGTCAAGAACAAGAGCTACGCCGCTTACGGCCAGCTCAACTTCGAGGTTACCAACACGCTGCGGGTAACCGGCGGCGTCCGTTATACCAAGGACAAGAAGGAATATCGGGTTCCGGCTGGCACCGGCGGCGTAGACAACGGCCTGCTGGGGCTGTTCGGACCGACCGGCACCTTCACGCCCTTCATTCCGGCGGGCACTTACGACAAGTCCTTCACCAACACTTCCTTCAAGGCGGGCGTCGACTGGAAGCCGAGCAACGATACGCTGTTCTATTTAAGCTATTCCGAAGGCTTCAAGAGCGGGGGGTTCAATACCCGGTATCTGATCCCGGTGCCCGCGGTCATTACATATGACCCTGAGCTGCTGACCACTTACGAGGGCGGCGTGAAATGGGAAGGCTTTGACCGTCACCTTCGCGTCAATGCGTCGGTGTTCCACTCGAACTATCGCAACATTCAGCTCACCGTTTATGAGCAGGGAGCGCCGATTACGCGTAATGGCGGCTCCGCGCACATCAACGGTGCCGAACTGGAAGTGAGCGCGGTTCCGTTCGAGCGGTTGACGATCTCCGGCGGGCTTGGGTATCTCGATGCAAAGTACACGGATGTGCCCACGCCGATCGCGACCCTGCCGCTGGATCAGCAGATCACGAGCGACAAGGAACTGGCCAAAACGCCGAAATGGACGCTTAACGGCCGCATCGAATATCGTGCGCCGGTGTCGGAGCGTGGCGAAGTGCGGTTGTCCGCCGACGCCATGTATTCGAGCCATGTCTGGAACGATGCGATCAACTCCAAATATCTGTTCCAGCCGGCCTATGCGCTGGTGAACGCATCGATCGGATATTCATTCAACGACGGCCAATGGAGCGTGACCGCCTTCGTTGACAATCTGACCGACCACCGCATCATCGAAAGCGGCGATTCGAACTATTCGATCGGCTTCCATGAAGCGAACTTCAATCGCCCGCGCCAGTACGGGGTCACCGTCGGCACGAGGTTCTAAGAGAAAACGAATGGCTATGGATGCCGGAGCAGGTGCTTCAGCCCGCTTCGGCATCCGTGGTTCCCTCAGGGGCGTCGCGGGAAGGAAATCGGACAATGCACGGAGTTAGCACGGAAGTGGGCGCCACAGAGGGTGGCCGTAGTTGGCTGCTAGTGACCATTCTTTGCCTGAGCTTCGGGATCGTTTTCTTCGACCGCAATTCGCTGAACTTCCTGATGCCTTTCGTCGGAAAGGAACTGCGGCTGGACAATGTGCAGATCGGCCTGCTTTCGGCCGTCCTGTCACTGACCTGGGCCGTGTCCGGTTTTTTCGTCAGCGTTGCGTCCGACAAGGCGGATTCGCGCAAGCCGCTGCTAATCGCCGCTATTATCTGTTTCTCGCTATGTTCGGTGCTGTCGGGCTTTGCCGTGTCCTTTCTTACCCTGATCGGCGCCCGGTTCCTGATGGGTGTGGCCGAAGGACCGATCCTGCCGCTCTCGCAATCGCTGGTGGCATCCGGCGTGCCGGCAAAGAGCCGGGGTCTGGCGATGGGCCTCGTGCAAAGCTTCGGTTCGAACCTTCTAGGTTCGTTCGTGGCGCCGATTGTCCTGGTCGCCATTGCAAGTGCGCTCGGCTGGCGCAGCGCGTTCTGGCTTTCCGGTGTTCCCGGCATTGTCTGCGCCGTGCTCGTCTGGCGCTTCGTGGAAGATCACAGTCAAGGACGATCCAAGGGCGCGGACCGCAAGAAGCTGGGACTGATAGAAGCGTTCGGATATAGAAATATCGCTATATGCTCAGTGCTTTCGACGCTGATAGTGGGCTATCTCGCCATTACGTACACTTTCCTGCCCGTCTATCTGACTCAAGTGGCCGGTTATAGCGCCGGCCAGATGAGCTGGCTGATGTCCACCCTCGGACTGGCTGCGGCAACCGGCGCGTTCGTGGTGCCCGCGATCAGCGATCGGGTGGGGCGCAAGCCGGTGATGGTCGTGGTTCCGTTGATGGGTTGCCTGCTGCCGCTGGCGGCGCTGGCGGCTCCACCTTCCGCATGGACGCTTGCTGGGTTCCTCTTTGCAGGGTGGATGATTATCGCCAGCTTGTCGCTGGTGATGGCCACGATCCCGTCCGAAACCGTCTCGCCCGTGTACATGGCGACCGCCCTCGCTATCGTCATGGGCGTCGGCGAGATCTGTGGCGGAGTGGGGGGGCCGATCGTCGCCGGGGTTGTCGCTGATGTTTTCGGGCTGGCGGGCGCGATGTGGATACTCGTTGGACTGGCGGCTGTCAGCGGATTGGTCGCGTTGTCTTTGATTGAGACCGCGCCGTTTCGAACCTCTACCCCGCTTTATACCGCCGTGCCCTGTTCGGTTCACGAATAAGCCGTGGCGCTATAAACGCGGGCTGCTGCCTCGCTTCAAACGAAGCGAACGGAAATCGATCCCATCGGGCCGTAATCGACGTGGAAACTGTCGCCGGCGCGCGCAAATACCGGCGCTGTGAAGCTGCCTCCCAGTATGATCTGCCCCGGTTCCAGTATTTCGCCGTGCGGCGCGACCTTGTTGGCGAGCCAGGCGGGGCCGTTGGCCGGGTGATTGAGCACTGCGGCTGCTACGCCCGATTCTTCGATAACGCCATTGCGATAGAGAAGCGCGGAAACCCACCTCAGGTCCACGGCATCGACTTTCATCGGCCTTCCACCCAACACGATGCCGGCATTGGCCGCATTGTCACTGATTGTGTCGAACACCTTGCGGGTCACGCCGCTCGCCTTGTCGATGCGCTCGATGCGCGCGTCGATGATCTCTATGGCCGGTGTGACATAGTCCGTGGCGTTCAGAACATCATACAAGGTGCAGCCCGGTCCTTTGAGCTGGCGCTTGAGAATGAATGCCAGCTCCACCTCGACGCGCGGCTCGATGAAACGGTCCACCGGAATATCCTGGCCGTCCAGGAAAAGCATGTCGTCCAGCAAGGTGCCGAAGTCCGGCTCGTTCACATTGGAAGAGCGCTGCATGGCCCGGCTTGTCAGCCCGATCTTGTGGCCGATGATCCGCCGTCCGCCGTCCAGCTTTTTCTTCACCCAGGCACGGCTTACGGCGTAACCGTCGTCCAGCGTCATGGTCGGATGTTCGAGGGAAAATTGGCCGATCTGCTGCCTGCTTCTTTCCGCCTGGTCCAGGCGTTCGGCCAGCTCGTTTACGATATCCTGCGTCAGCGCCATCAGCCGCTTTTCCCTAATCTCTGGTGAATGGTGTTGCGCTTCCAGCCCTCCGCTTCTTCCACATAAAGCGAAAGCGCCGTCGGGCGGCGGTCGAAAAGATCGCCCAGAAAGATGCAAACCGCCCCGAAAAGCTGGTCGAAAAACGCCTTGCGGAAGGCTTCCGAACGACCGACGCCCATTTTCACGTCGATATTGATGAACCCGTCCCGCGGCTCCTTGCCGTCAGCGATGACGTAATCGGTATGGCGAATGGCGCGCACCCGGACACCGCCGATAGGGAATATCCCCTCGGACCGATCGCGCATCTCTGCGGCGATCAGTTGCAACAAGCCGGGAAGGTCAAATTCTCCCTCCAAATTGGCGGTCCATTCCACGATGACATGGGCCATCAGGTGATCTCCATCGTCGCGATTGTGCAGCCGACGGCGAAAATCGGAATCGGCTCGTAGAAATGGACTCGACCTTTCCCGCCTGCGGCGGCTGCAGCCGCAATGAAAGTACGAATTTCAAAGCCGCCCTGTCCGGCATCCGCGTAAGTCGCTTCGTCGGTGTAATCGAGCAGGCGTTCCCGGTCGTTGGCAGTCCATCGGTCCAGAAAGTCGCGATCCCACTTCTCGTTGATCCGGCCGCTGTCAGGCGTGGCTGGCCAATGGGAAATTCCGCCGGTTGCGACCAGCGCGATGCGCTGAGGCACTGCGTCTGCCGCGCGGCGGATCGCCTCGCCGAATGTCCAGGCGCGGTGAAGCGGCGTTAGCGGAGGGCCTTGGCAATTGATATTGGCGGGTATGATCGTCAATTCATTGGCCGGGTCCAGGAAATGCAGCGGCACCATGATGCCGTGGTCGAACTGCCATTCCTCGCAATAAGCGACATCGACTGTCTTCAGCATTTCCGCCACGAGACGGCGGGACAGGTCTGGATCGCCCTTTGCTTCGCGTTTGGGAATGCGCAGCCAGTCGGGGTCCTCGATGGGGCCGGTGTATTGATCGCTCATGCCGATGGCATAGGCAGGCATGTTGTTCATGAAGAAATTGGCGAAATGCTCCGCCGCGACCACGATCAGGGCATCCGGCTTTGATGCGTGCAGCGCGTTGCGCATCCCTTCGAAAGCATCATACAGGCCGTCGCGAAGCGGCCTGGGCGCGCGGTCATCGCGCCCGGTTATGCCTGGCGCATGGCTGCAAATTCCCGTGAATACCAAGCTCATGCTCCGGCCACCTTCTCGTCAATACCGGTTGTCATCGCATAAATGCCGGCGCGGACCGGACCGTATTTCGCCACTCCGTCGCGCATGCGCTGGAGATAATCCGACCATTCGATCTCGCATAGAGCGGCGAAATGCATCAGGATCTGGCCATTGACGCCGAGCACATACAGCAACCCGATGTCGCGATCGAGCACCGCCGTTCGTTCCTCGTCCGTGAGCCGGTAGTCAGCGGTAAAGCCGGTGGCATCCGCCCGGAAACGCGCCTTGGCGCCGTCGTCGCGGTTAAGCGTGTAGAGAAGCTTTGAAAGGTGATAGAGGCTCATGACGCGACCAGGTGATTGACCAGGCGTCCGATACCCTCGATCTCGGTTTCCACAATGTCGCCTGCTGAGCAGAAGTGAACGCCGTGAGGTGTGCCCGTCAAGATCATGTCACCGGGCATCAGCGTGGTCACGCAGGACAAATAAGCGATCAAACCCGCGACATCCAGGATCATATCCGCCGTCGATCCGTGTTGCACCTCAACACCATTGACGCGGGTGCTCAGCGTCAATGCCTGTGGATCGGGAATGTCCGCCGCATCGACGATCCAGGGGCCCAGTGCGGTTGTGCCGTCGCGGTTCTTCACGCGGGCGTTGGGTCGGTAATAGTTCTCCAGATATTCGCGGATCGCATAATCGTTGGCCACGGTATAGCCATCCACGAAACTCAGCGCCTCATGCGCTGGAACATTCCGGGCGGGTCGGCCGATCACAGCCACAAGTTCACATTCGGGATGCATTTGGTCGGCGTCGGTCGGGCGCTCCGTGTCGCCGCTGTGGCCAACAAAGGCGTTGCCGCCTTTCATGAAGATCAGCGGTTTTTCCTGCTTCGCGGCAAAGCCCAGCTCGCGGTTGTGATCGGCATAATTGAGCCCCAATGCGTAAACCGCCGCGCCCGGAGTGATTGGAGGCAACCAATGCGCTTCGCGCGCAGAAATGACGCGCCCGCCCGGCAATCGCAACGCCTCCCCGTTCTCGATCGCTTCCGCCCAAAGTTCCCGCCCGCGAAAGGCGATACGCGCGCGCTTCATGGCTGCATCTCCTGGATTTCGCGACGCAGATCGGGCAAGCCCTTTGCCGCCACGTGCACCTCTTGCCCGGCGCGCAACATTGGCGCATCGCCGGGAAGACCGACCAGCAAGAGATCGCTGGCCCTCAAGGTCATAAACGCGCTCAGGTCCGCGATCAGCTTGCCTATCGGCCGCACGAGACGGTCCAGTCGCCAGCTGTGAACGAGCTGCTTATCGATATAAGTGCGAATCTCGTCGGGCGTGAACGGCGCGACAAATTCGCCGAGCGGCAGAAAGCCCGGTCCATTGAGCTGGGCGACCGCAGGCCGATAGTAATCCTTCTGCGGCAGCGCGAGGTCCAGCGCCAGACACACGGCGCCGACATGGCCCCAGCCATCGGCCTCGCTCACTCTGGCAGTGTCCCTTGCGAACAGCAGAGCGAGAGTCGGTGAAGCGACAAGCGTTGTTCCTTGCGCCAATCTTACCGGGCCGCCATCAGCGCAGACGCTGGGTTTCATATAAACCACGGGCGCTTGCGGCGGGGCTCCGTAAGGCTTGTCAGAAAAGGAGGATGCCAGCGCTTCGACCTGTTCGCGATCGTTCAGCGCAACCCCATAGATATTCCCGGCTTTGTTCATGCGATTTGCTCTATTCTGCCCGGTCGGTGCCGTTCGTTCCGTATCATATTTCCATGCACACCATCTTGAGTTCGAGATAGTCCTCGAGACCATGGCGCGAACCTTCGCGGCCCAGTCCTGATGACTTTACGCCGCCGAAGGGTGCGACTTCGGTTGAGATCAGTCCGGTATTGACGCCCACCATTCCGGCCTCGATCGCTTCGGCGACGCGGACGATCCGCCCAATGTCTCGGGCATAGAAATAAGCGGCCAATCCGAAAGGCGTATCATTCGCCAACCGGATTACCTCCTCTTCGGTATCGAACCGGGTAATCGGGGCAAGGGGACCGAATGTCTCCTCCTGCGCTGCGATCATATCTTCGGTCACGCCTGCGATGACCGTCGGTTCGAAGAAACGGCCCCCCACGGCGGCAAGCTTGCCGCCCGAAACGAGCCTGGCCCCTTTTGCAAGCGCGTCTTCCAGATGCGATTTCACCTTCTGGACTGCCGCATCATCGATCAACGGTCCGACTTGTGCTCCGGGCGTATCGCCGGGCGCGACGGCAAGTGCGGACGCAGCCTTGCCGAATGCCTCAACGAAACGATCGTGAATGCCGCGTTGGACATAGAAACGGTTGGCGCAGACGCAGGTCTGGCCCGCGTTCCGGAACTTCGACTGGATGGCGCCCGCAACCGCCGCGTCCAGGTCCGCATCGTCGAAAACAATGAACGGCGCGTTGCCCCCCAATTCCAGGCTCAGTTTCTTGATCGTGGGCGCCGATTGCGCATAAAGCAGCGCGCCGACCTGCGTCGATCCCGTGAAGCTGATCTTGCGCACGGCGGCGCTGTCAGTCATCGTTTTGCCGATCGCTTGCGCATCACCTGTAACGATGTTGAGGACGCCTGGGGGCACACCGGCTTCCTGCGCGAGCGCACCCAGCGCCAGGGCCGTCATCGGCGTTTGTTCCGCGGGCTTCAGTATCATCGTGCAGCCGGCGGCAAGGGCGGGCGCCAACTTGCGGGTGACCATCGCGGCAGGAAAGTTCCAGGGCGTGATCGCGCCGACGACGCCGATCGGCTGTTTCAGAACGATCAGGCGACGGCCCGTGTCAGTGGCGGGTATCACCTCACCATAAGCGCGCTTGCCCTCTTCCGCGAACCATTGGACGAAGCTTGCGGCATAGCGGATCTCGCCTGCCGCTTCGGCCAGAGGTTTGCCCTGCTCGGCGGTAAGGATAGCGGCAAGCTCGTCTAGATGCTTGAGGATCAACCCGTGGAACCGGGCCAGGATCTCCGCCCGGTTTGCCGCTGTCCGCGCGCGCCATGCCGGCAATGCCCGCTCGGCGGCGTCGATCGCGGCCTGGGCATGGCCCGCGCCTAGGTTCGGCACGCGACCGACCACCCGATCATTGGCCGGATTGCGAACATCGATCATTTCCAGCCCGGTTACCCAAAGCCCTTCGATAAGGCACGCTTCGGGCCTGAGCGACCAGCTTTCCATGTCGTTCAGACGCCCAGCCGCATCGTCGAGTGCGTGCCGCGCGACAAAGCGATGTTCTTCGTCTCCATGTAGAAATCGAAGCTCCAGTCGCCGCCGTCGCGACCGATTCCGCTGGCCTTCGTACCCCCGAAGGGCGTCGGCAGATGCCGGACGTTTTCGCTGTTGACCCAGACCATGCCCACATCCAGCGCTTCGGAGACGCGCAGCACACGTTGGACGTCACGGCTCCAGACATAGCCGGCCAGCCCGTAATCCACGGCATTGGCCTTGGCGATCGCATCCGCCTCGTCCTCGAAAGGAACCGCGGTCAGGACGGGACCGAATATCTCTTCGCGCGCGATCCGCATGCCCTGTTCGGCATCGGCGAACAGTGTTGGCTGAAAGAAGTAGCCTTCGCTTCCCTCCACCGGCGCACCGCCAGCGGCGATCTGCGCGCCTTCGCTTCGCGCGATGTCGGTATAGCTGGAAACCTTGGCAAAATGGCGCGGGTGGATCAGCGGCCCAACCTCGGTCGCCGGATCGAAGGGATCGCCTACCTTGAGATTGCGCGCCCGCTCCGCGATCCGGTTGACAAAGGCGTCGTATATGTTGCGCTGGATCAGCACGCGCGAAGAAGACGTACAACGCTGGCCGTTCAGCGAATAAATCATGAAGACCACGGCGTCCAGCGCAGCCTCCAGATCCGCGTCGTCGAAAACGATGACGGGATTCTTGCCGCCCAGTTCGAAATGAACGCGCTTCAGAGTGGCTGCGCCCTGTCGCATGATGGCCGAACCGGTGGAGGAATCGCCGACGAAGGCGATTGCCTTGATGTCTGGATGTTCGGTCAGACGCCGACCGGTGGTTTCGCCCAGACCGTTCACTGAGTTGAAGACGCCCGCGGGCAATCCGGCCTCATGCGCAATCTCGACCAACAGGCGCGCCGAATACGGAGACCATTCCGCGGGCTTGTGGACGACCGTGCATCCTGCCGCGAGTGCTGGCGCGATTTTCCAGGTGGAAAGCATGAACGGCGTGTTCCACGGCGTAATCACCGCCACCGGACCGATTGCCTTACGCGTGGTGTAATTGAGGTGATCCATCGTCGGCAGCGCCAGACCGTCCGCCGCTCCCGGCGCGCGATCGGCGAAGAACCGGAAATTTTCCGCGCCCCGGAGGGCCGCCTTGGACATGAAGCGCCAGCACTGGCCGGCATCAAGGCATTCCACCGCGGCGATTTCCTCTGCCCGCTCAACGATCAGGTCGGCGACGCGGTTGAGGATCTTGCGGCGTTTCTCGGGCGCTGTGGCGGACCATGCCGGAAATGCAGCGGTTGCAGCCGCCACGGCCTGTTCCAGCTGGGCCTCGGTGGCGTCGTGCCCTTCGCCCAGAACCTGTCCGGTGGCGGGTTCAAGAATGGGGAAGACCTCCCCTTCGCCGGTGATGGCTTCTCCGTTGACGAAGTGGCCTAGCCCGCCTTTGCCGAGGCGTTCGATGGCTGTCATCGCCAGGATCCGTTTATCCATTGTCGTCGTACTCCGTTTCGACCCCTCATATTTAACATGATAATATAGGGCAAGGCCCTTTCGACGCGCCGTTCTGGAGCGCAGGCCGCATGCGGCCTGCCGACCGTGTTTCAGCTTCAATCGGCAAGGTTTGCGCCATAATTGTGGCGACACGTCGCAGTTCCGGCTTCTGTCCGGGTGCACCTGTGCGCGGCTGAATACACTTGACACGGGGAATGTCCGCTGTAGACCATAATGTTATACACACGTTAATTTTATTCTCGTGTGAAAATCGTGCAGGGTAAGAATGAGGGAAAAGGGATGATTTTACGCACTTTGCTGCTGGCGTCGGTTGCAGGCGTCGCGATCCCCCAGGTCGCACAGGCTCAGGAAATGGCTGGCGCCGCACAAGCGACATCTGCCGATGTGGACACCTCCGTGCCGGGCGACATCGTCGTCACGGCGCAGAAGCGGCAGGAGTCGATCAACAAGGTCGGGATGTCGATTACGGCTGCGACCGGCGATCAACTGGCCAAGCTGGGCGTGACCGACACCGCCCAACTGATGAAGATCATTCCCGGCTTCCGTTTCAACATGACGGCTTTCGGGTCGCCGGTCTATACTATCCGGGGCGTGGGCTATCAGGAGAGCAGTCTGGCGGCCGGGCCAGCGGTCAGCGTCTATGTCGATGAAGTGCCGCTGCCTTATTCGACGCAGACAATCGGTGCGGCGCTCGATCTGGAACGCGTGGAAGTCCTGAAGGGGCCGCAGGGCACATTGTTCGGCGGCAATTCCACCGGCGGCGCGGTCAATTATATCGCCGCTAAGCCGACAGACGAGTTCAAGGCCGGCGGTTCGGCCAGCTACAGCCGCTTCAACACTGTCGACCTTAACGGTTATGTCAGTGGACCGATCTCCGACACGCTAAGCGCCCGCGTCGCGGTGCACTCGCTGCGCTCAAACGACTGGCAGAAGAGCATCACTCGAAATGACACCAACGGTGAGCGTAACCAACTGTTCGGTCGTCTGCTGATTGACTGGAAGCCGGTGGACAGGCTGCGTGTTTCCTTGAACGTCAACGGTTGGCGCGATCACTCGGAATCCCAGGCGCCGCAAATCGTGGCCAAGCAGTCGGCGTTGGACGATCCCGCGCTCCTGGCTCCGGCGTTCGTGGCCGCGCCCTTCCCGGGTGCCGACGCCCGTGCGGCGGACTGGGATGCGGACAAATCCTATCGGAACAATAACCGCTTCTACCAAGCAGCCGGAAAGATCGAGTACGATCTTAGCGACGACATAACGCTCACTTCGATCACGTCTTACCAGCACTTCAAGCGTTATCAGCCGCTCGACGTGGATGGCACGGCGGCTGAGGCGTTCTACGTGCTGAACACCGGCGGCATTAAGAGCTTCTTCCAGGAACTTCGCCTCGCGGGCAAGCTCGGCAGCGGAGGGCACTGGTTGCTCGGCGCCAATTACCAGAAAGACAACATTCTGGATGACATGTTCATCCGGTTGAGCCAGGCCAGTCAGCGTTTTACCGCTCTTTCCAGCCGCAATCGCAACCGGCAGAAGGTGGAAACCAAGGCCGTCTATGCCAATGCCGATTATGAAATCGTTTCCGGGGTGAAGCTGAACGGCGGTATTCGTTATACTAAGGCGGACCGGAGCTTCGTTGGTTGCACTTTGGATTCCGGCGATGGCACTTTTGCGGCCTCGTTGGGCGGCCTGCCTGGACAATGCGTGAGCTTCCGCAGCGATGGAACACAGGGATTGATCGCCAGCGAATTGAACCAGGATAACGTCTCCTGGCGCGCGGGCATCGATTATGAGCCTGCCAATGGAACTTTGCTCTACGCGAACGTCAGCCGGGGATACAAGGCTGGCAGCTTCCCGCAGCTTACCATCATTCTTGCTCCCCAAGCGCGGCCGGTCACGCAGGAAAGCCTGCTGGCTTATGAAGCCGGCTTCAAGCTGTCGCTGCTGAATCGCACATTGCAATTGAACGGCGCTGCTTTCTATTACGATTACAGCAACAAGCAGGTTCGCGGCGCCACCTTTATCGCCCCGGTCGGTGTGCTGGAAACCTTGCTGAACATCCCGAAATCGCGGGTCGTCGGCTTCGAACTCAGCGCTAACTGGCAGCCTGTTGCGGGCCTGCGGCTTTCGCCCGCAGTGTCTTATGCGAACTCCAAGGTCACCAGGTCCTTCGTGAATTTCGCCGGAAACGACACGCTCGCCGATTACAAGGGGCAAGCCTTCCCGAATACGCCGAAATGGTCGGGAACCGTCGATGGCGAATATCGCTGGGGCCTCAACGGCAATCTGGACGCATTTGTCGGCTCGACGATCAGCTTCCAGTCCAAGACCACCGGCGCCTTCCTGCCCGCGCCGAACTTTAACATCAACGGCTATGCTCTGCTCGATCTGCGTGCCGGCGTGGCAACGGCGGACGGGCGCTGGAACGCCAGCATCTGGGGCCGCAATGTGACTGACAAATATTATTGGACTTCAGCTGTGCGAGGCTCCGACGCCGTAGTCCGCTATGCGGGCATGCCGGCCACCTACGGAATCACCGTCGGCTTCCAATACTGATATAAAGACGACTTTCCCGGCGCATCCGCGATATCGATGCGCCGGGAAAGCGTTATTCCAGCCACGCACCAACCAACCTGTTGGCAAGGCTTCCCCCGGTGATGCTGCAGCCTCGCGGGGGTCGAGTGTCCGGCTTAAGCCGCCGCACTATTGCACCACTGTTATAGATCTTTGGCTTCGGGTGACTGGCTTGACGGCTCTCCGGCCCGGCTTCGAGGGTCGGCAAAAAGCTTCGAGCGCCCGGCATTCGTTCTCCCTGCCGCCGGGCCCTCACACCGGCGGCAGGGAGATCTTCTTTCCTCAGGTCATTGAAGCATAGCCGGCGACGCATTCGCGCGTTTCCGGATCGAGCAGGGCATTTCCGGCGCGCACTTCGATGCGATAGGGCTTGTCGAAGCTGACGCCGATCGGGTCTTCGCCATTGGCGACCTTCGCGGCCTGCTGGCGGAAGAGGCGCCGCATCATGCCCATGCCGGCGTCGCCGACCAGCAGATGTTCCTCGCTGTGCAGGTTGATGTCGCCTTGCCCCTTTTGGGCGATATAATCGGTTTGCCAGTCCTGATGGTCTTCCAACGACCATTCAACGAGCGGGCGGCCGTGGCGGGGCCCCCAAGCCGGGCTCATCATTCCGACCTGGTCAAATGTGCCATAGCCGTTCTCGCCCTTGCGGACGCGGCCGAGATAGAACTGGGTGAAGTTCGTATCGTCGATCGGGACTGTCCAGCCGATGTTGGCGCGGCCAAGCTCATTGTCCGTGACGCCGGGGGTGAAGTTCATGTTCGGCAGCATGACCTGGCTGAGGCGCTGATGCAAAGCGCCGTCAGGAAGCTTGCGGTGTTGGATGCTGATGATGCCGTCGTTGACCTGTTTGTATTTCACCTCGGGCAGGATGCCCAGACTTTCCACGAATTGAACACCGTTGATGGTGTTATGCAGGATCACGACGTGGAACGGGTCCATGTAGTTGTCGAACATCTGCCACCAGTTGTAGTCGGTGCGGCCGGCAACCTTGGGATCGGGCCCGTTGGCGCCGAACGTGATGCGAAGCGAGATGAGCTCCTCGTCCTGCCCCAAGTCCTCCTCGATCGAAAAGACGGGAAAGACCGGCTGGCGTTCGGGTGGGCCCATGTAAGCGAATATCAAGCCGAACTTCTCGACGACCGGATACCACGGCTGGCGCAGCGTCTTGCGGATCGGATTGTTGGGTTCGCATGGTGTTTCCAGCAATTCGCCTTCCGGCCCGAAAAGCCACCCATGATAGCAGCAGCGGATGCCGTTCTCCTCCACCTTGCCGTATAGCAGGCTGGTGCCGCGATGCATGCAGCGCGGATAAAGCAGGCCCGCTTTCCCGCTGCCGTCGCGGAAAAGGATGAGGTCCTCCCCCAGGATCTTCAACAGGCGTGGGCGCGATGTGGCTTCCTGCGAAGTGGCCACCGGCTGCCAGTAGCGGCGAAGTAGCTCCCCGCCTTTCGTGCCAGGTCCGCACCTTGCCAAATCCTCATCCGCCTGGCCCGGAGTCCGGCCGTAGGCCCGCCCATCGGATGCCTTCGCTTCAGTCACACTCATCATTTTCCTCATTATCTTAAATTTAAGATATTATGTCATTGGACCGCCATTCGGACAATAGGCATCTGGCCGGTTCGTCGCTGGCGGCTCTGTCGATCCCGCGCAAGTCATGGATTGACATCGGCGCGCTTCTGCTGCCATCAATAATTAACATGTTATTGTTATTCGCCTGTCAAGCCGTTTTCGGCGGGGCAGGCGGATTGTCGACGCTCCTCCTTGCATGGCTGGGGTTCGACCGATGGAGAGATCGATGCGCCCCTATCTATTGGTTAACGGAATAATCCAAACGTGCGACGTTGCAGGCAATCGGGTCGATGCCTTTGGCGTGGCTGACGGGCGCATCGTCGCGGCCGGCAGCGTCGAAAGCGCTCGGAAGGCATTGGGCGCAGATCATGACGTGATCGATTTGGATGGTCGGGCCGTGATGCCCGGCCTGATCGACGCGCATAATCATCACGCGCTTGGCGGGCGTGCCGATCTGTTCGAAACTCACGTCCCGCCGACTGCAACTTACGATGAGGTGCTGGGCTACGTTCGGCAAGCCGCGGAAAACACGCCGCCAGGCAAATGGATTCTGGGGGGAGCGTTCGACATCGGCATGGCCGGTCGGCTGAACAGCGAGGCTGCGCTGGCGGATCTCGATGTTGCGTCCGCCGGGCGGCCGGTCGTCCTGCGCGATTTGTCCTATCATAACCGCTGGAGCAACTCAGCGGCGATGTCCGCCGCGGGCATCACTGATAACACGCCGGATCCGACAAACGGAACCATCGGCCGCGATCCCGCCAACGGCCGGCCCACCGGCTTCATGCTGGAAGCGGCCTGCGCGATGGTGGATGCCGCGATGGAGCATGCCACCTTTGACGATGCCGCCAACGAGCGTGTTGCACGCCACGCTGTCGCGATCCTGAACCAGTACGGCATCACCGCCATTCAGGACGCCATGACATCATTCGGCATGGCGCAAACCGCCGCCTCTTTGGATCGTGCCGGCGAACTCAACGCCTGGATTGTCGCCAGTCTGCTGGCACACGAATCGCCCGCGTATATTCCGGGGCCGATCGGTCAGGAGCTTTTCGCGCTCAAGGACCAGTTCCGCACGGGGCATGTCCGCCCGAATTTCGCCAAGATCTTTCTTGACGGCGTTCCGATGACCGGCACCGCCGCCATGCTGGAGCCCTATCGCGCCAGCGCCGGCTTCGGCTGCTGCTATCGTGGCGGGGCCACGATGACATTGCCGCAATTGTCGCGGTTGCTGGCGGATATCGAAAAGGCCGGTCTGGCAGCCAAGATGCACTGCGCGGGCGATGGCGCGACGCGGCTGGCGCTGGACGCGATCGAGGTGCTGCGCGATTTCAACGGACCGTCCCTACTTCGCCATCAGATCGCTCATGCCAGCCTCATCGACGGATTTGACACTGAGCGCATGGCGCGACTGAACGTCACTGCCGAATTATCGCCGATGATGTGGTTTCCGAACGTCTTTGAAGAAAGCATCCGCCAAGTTCTGGAGGATGCGGTTCTGGAGAAGTCTTTCCCGGTCGCCGATTTCCTGAAGGCGGGAGTGGTGATCGCTGGCGGATCGGATTGGCCGGTTGCGCCTTCACCCGATCCGTGGGTCGGAATTGAAGGTCTTGTAACCCGTCGCGACCCGTCCGGCACGTTCCCAGGGGCGAACCGTCCCGATCAAGCCATTACCCCGCTGGACGCCATGCGCGCCTTCACTCTGTACGCGGCACGAGCGATCGGCTTGGAAGAAGAGATTGGCTCGCTTGAAGTGGGCAAGTCGGCCGATTTCGTGATCCTGGACCACGATGTCGCGACTTGTCCTGTGGACGACATTGCCGACACCAGGGTGCTATCCACCTGGTTCGCAGGCAGGAAGGTTTACGAACGGTGACACAAACGAGGGTCCCGGTCGTTCTGCTGACCGGCTTCCTCGGCAGTGGGAAGACCAGCTTGCTGAACCGATTGCTTCGCGATCCGGCGCTGTGCGACAGCGTCGTGATCGTGAACGAGTTTGGGGAGATTCCTCTCGATCATCTTCTCATCACGCAGGTGGATGAGAATATCCGACTGTTGGATACGGGTTGCGTCTGTTGCACCGTGCGGGGCGATCTCATTGATACGCTGGTCGATCTGTACGAACGCAGGGTGCGGGGCGACCTGGCTTATTCCCGCATTTTCATCGAAACGTCTGGCCTTGTCGATCCGGCTCCGATCTTCCACTCCTTCGCGGCGGATCCTTTGCTGATTGACGATTGGCGCTTATCGGCTGTGGTTACGACAGCCGATCTGGTCAATGGCGAGGCGACGCTTGCCGTGCATGAGCAGGCCCGCCGCCAGATTGCACTGGCCGACCTGATCGTGCTGACGAAAAGCGATATGGCAACTGCCGAGCAAACTGACGGCATGATTGCCGCGATCGGCAGACTGAATCCCCATGCCGTGCAAATGGCAGTGAACGACGATGAACTTGCCGCCTTGTTGGTTTCCGACCGTCTTTCCGAAGCGGTCGGCCGGACTGAGGCGATGCGGGCAGAAATCTGGAACTCGGTGGAACATAATCATGGGCATGAGCATAGCCAATCGATCAGTTCACGGTCGTTCTATCTCGATGATCCCGTCACGCAGGCGTCAGTCCTGCAATGGATCGAATTGCTGGCGGCGCTTCGCGGGGAAAAACTCTTACGTCTGAAGGGATTGATACGAACCGTAGAAGAACCGGAACGGCCGATGCTGATCCAGGCGGTTCAGCATGTCTTGCATCCGGTCGAGAGACTTGAGCACTGGCCCGATGACGAGCACCGGTCGCGGATCGTCATCATCGGCGAGGATCTGGATTTCGATACCATCGAGCGCACATTTCGCAGTCACGTCGGTTCCAACCTGGCCATCGGTTCATAAGCTAAGCGGGGCTCTGATGAG
Organism: Novosphingobium sp.; assembly: GCF_036733805.1. Lineage (GTDB taxonomy): Bacteria > Pseudomonadota > Alphaproteobacteria > Sphingomonadales > Sphingomonadaceae > Novosphingobium. The sequence goes on from NZ_DAIMZT010000001.1 coordinate 38,273, forward strand.
ATCGTCAGGCTCGACCGGCGTTCGCGCTTCAAAGCCTATCCGCGATCCGTTCCCAGCAGCGCGCCAGTTCGAGAAGACGTTGGACGGTATCGCGCTTGTCGCGCGGTTCGAGGTCCGCCCAGGCGCGCTGTAAAAGCTCCACATTGCGTACGGTGACATCGTTCACCAGTTGAAGCCCTCTGGGGGTCAGCTGAACGAGGCGGCTGCGGCCATCCTGAGGATCGTCGATCATCTCGACAAGCCCCTCCTTGCCTAGCAGGTTGATGGTGTAAGTGACGGCGCCTGAAGTCACCGCGAGAAGTTGGTAAAGGTCGGTGGGGCGACGGACGTAAGGCGGACCGATCCGGCGGAGCGCGAGAATTAACTTCAGCGCGCCCGTGCTTATCCCGTATTCCTTGCAGAGTCGGGCCAGAATTTTGTCATTCAGAATGGAAATGCGGGTGACGATTGCTCCTAAGGACAGGGTTATAGGATCGACCGAGGGCATCTGATCCTGCCACTGCGCCACCACCTCGTCCGTAAGACCCCGCTGGAGAAGACCTTTCCGGTTCTTCTGGTGTCCCTTGATCGTCATGGCGGGGATGCTCGCACAGCTGTCGTGAGGATGATGGAGCGTAAGCATATAGGGCTTTCGCTCACAAAGGCGGCTGGACTTGAACTTTCCGCAGCCTGGGCCGGGGCCGGCCGGCCACGTTATTCGACGGGCATGAATTGCCCGATTGTTTTGGTGAAATCGACAAGCTCGCTTTGCAGGGCGGCCAACCGGTCGCTCCCGAATGCGTCAGTATAATCGGCCAGGACACGCATGGTATACCGAGCGGTTATTCGCATCAGCCTGCGGCCCGCCGCACTGATCGCGATCAGGGAACGACGCGAATCCTTCGGGTCGATGGATCTTTTGATAAGACCGCGATCCTCCAGTTCTTTCAGAATGCGGGTCACGCTGGGCGCATGAAGCAGGGCCGCGGTGGCAATGCCCCGGGCGTCCAAGGTGTCCGTTTCCGCCAGCACTCGAAGAACGCGCCATTGCTGTTCGGTCACGTTGGCTTCGCGCAATATCGGACGAATGGGGGCCATCACGGCCTCCCGTGCGGCCAGCAGCGTGCCGGCGAGCGACGCACGATAAGGAGAAAGTTTCGGTGTCGGTGCGGACATAACGTGGCGATGGCAGAAATTTCCGAGAGGGGCAAATGGTTCGGCCCCACTCTGTTCTACCGAGTTTCCCTTCGATCGCGGTACGGACTCATATCAGGCTACGGCCTTGAGAAGCGCGGCCGCGCCTCGGCTCATGATACCGATGTCGGTGCCAAGCGAGATGAAGCGATAGCCCTGCGTGATCCGAAGCCGCGCGTCGTCAGCCGAAAGGGCGAAGATACCCGCGGGCTTCCCAGTCCGGTCGATGGCGCTCTTGGCCTCATCGATCGCGTGCTGGACGTCCGGGTGCGTGGCGTGGCCAAGATGACCGAGCGACGCGGCAAGATCGCCGGGGCCGATAAACAGGGCATCGATACCGTCAACCGCTGCGATCGCGTCTATCTGTTCCAGCGCGGCCTTGCTCTCGATCTGAGCGATCACGGTGACCTTGAGGTGCGCGTCCTTTAGATAGCTGGCGTTGGCCCCGAAGCCCGACGCCCGGCTCGTAGCGCTGGCGACCCCGCGCGTTCCATAGGGTGGAAATCGCGTTGCGGCCACGACGGCCCGAGCCTGTTCGGCGCTGTCCACCATCGGCACCAGCAAAGTGCGATAACCCAGGTCCAGATACTGCTTGATGGCGATGGGTTCGCCCATCGGGACCCGCGCTATCGGTTCGACCGGGAAGGGGGCGACGGCCTGCAACTGCGCGAGCAGGGTGGGGAGCGTGTTGGGCGCATGCTCCCCGTCGATCAGGAGCCAGTCATACCCCGCCCGTGCGCAGATTTCCGCAGTATAAGGATTGGCCAGGGCTTGCCACAACCCAAGCAGCGGCCGCTGGCCGGCCAGGGCATCACGAAAAAGCATTATGAAAACCTCGTTGTGGTTATGGCCCTGGTTCGCCCAATACGCGCCTAATCGTGGACGACGTGAAGCGAGACGAATTCGTCCAGCCCCAGAGGGCCAAACTGAACGCCGAAGCCCGACGCCTTGATTCCTCCGAAGGGGGTGTCGGGCCTTATCGGCCCATGCTTATTGACCCAAGCCGTGCCGCATTCCAGCCGCGTCGCCAGACTGCGCGCCTTGGCGATGTCCTTGGACCATATCGATCCGCCAAGCCCCACCTCGGTTGCATTGGCCCGCCGGATCGCGTCATTGACATCACTGTATCGAATGATCGGCAGAGCCGGGCCGAATTGTTCCTCGTCCACGATCGGGGTGCCGTCCGTTACATCGGCGATCAAAGTCACCGGATAGAAATAGCCGTCCTCTTCGCTCGGCTCCCCGCCGCACAGGATGCGCGCGCCGTCGGCGCGGGCGCGTTCAACCAGCCGGCTGACCTTTTCGTATTGCAGGCGATTCTGAATGGGGCCGAGCTGGCTGCTTTCGTCACGCCCGTCCCCGACCTTTACGGTTCGGGCATAAGCCAGCAACGCATTGCAAACGCCATCGTAGATATCGTCATGGACATAAAGGCGCTTGAGCGCCACGCAAGTCTGGCCGTTGTTGATGAAGGCGCTCCAGAACAGGGCTTCGGCGATTTCATCCGGGTCGCAGTCCGGCAGGACGATGCCGGCGTCATTGCCCCCCAGTTCCAGAGTCAGCCGCTTGAGCGTGGAGGCGGCGCTCGCCATGATCCGCCGACCTGTCGCGCTGGAGCCCGTGAAGCTGACTTTCGCAACATCGGGATGAGCCGTCAACATAGGACCCACCGCTTCATCGCCGACCACCGCATTCAGTACACCGGCGGGCAGCGCATCTTGCAGCAGTTCCACCAGGCGAAGCGTGGACAGCGGGGTGAAAGGCGATGGTTTCAGGACGACCGTGTTGCCCGCGCGAATGGCGGGCATGACCTGCCAGATCGCGATAAGCAGGGGCCAATTCCATGGGACAATTGCGGCCACTACGCCCAATGGCATACGGTGCACCGCGACATGCGCCTCATCGTCAGACTGGATAATATCCACCGGCAGCGATAGATTTGCGGCGTTGCGCGTCCATGTAGCGGCCATGCTCAGTTCGAAGCGTGATCCAAGACCGTTAAGCGGCTTGCCCTGCTCCTGGGTGAGAAGCGTCGCCAACTCCTCCGCGTGCTGCTCAATGATGTCGGCGCATTGCAGCATGAGCCGCTGGCGCTCCTCATCCGGTAATGCCGCCCACGCCGGAAATGCTGCACGGGCTGAACTGATCGCCGCTTCGGCTTGCGCCGCGCTTACCCCATCCACTGTTGCCAGAACGGCGCCGTCAGCCGGATTGATAACCTCGACCGGATGGTCGCCCCGATGAACCGCGCCGCCATAAACCCCGCCAAAAATACGCATCGCAACACACTCCCAGGTTGAAGAGGGACGTAGATTAACGTGATAAGATATTCAAGCTTGTTCCCTTCCAGCTCGACCTCGTCCCTCTTATCTTTTTCGCACGAAAGCCCGCCCTGGCTCCCAGCGCTTGTCAGACCGATATAATTAACATATTCACTAAAATCGATGAAGGTCGGCTGACGTCGCTCGTCGCGGCCTTTAGAAAATAAAACGGAGGCTCAATGTCGGAAAATATCGGTCGAAGCGTCACGTTTACAATGGCGGTTGGCTTGGCCCTTTGCAACGGATTAGATGCTCGGGCGGAAACAGTCGCCGATCATGAAATCGCCGTGGCGGCCGCGCCCGCGAATCCAGGCCATCCTTTGGATGCGCTCGCCGCTGATGAAATCAACCAGGTGGTTTTCCTGCTCAAGCAGGCAAAGCGGATGCGGGCCGATGCGAAGGTGGCATCGATCTCGCTCCTGGAACCAGACAAGAAAGAGGTCTTGGCCTGGACGAGCGGCACGCCCTTTTCACGCCGAGCGAGCGTTGTGGTCCTGCAGGATGGCAAGACCTACAAGGGAGTTGTCGATCTGCGATCGCGCAAGGTAGCATCGTGGGAGGCGGTGGCGGACGGCCACGCCGGCTTTTTGCTGGAGGAAGTCCTGGGCTCGGCCGAGATCGTCCGTCATGACGCGACGTGGCAAGCCGCCATGCGCAAGCGCGGCGTGACCGACTTCGCGCATATCATGTGCAATCCGCTTTCGGTTGGCTACGTCGCGGACGAAAACGAACGCCGTCGCCGCCTGATGAATGTTCCCTGTTTCGATACGCATGGTGAGGGGAACAATGCTTTTGGCCGGCCGATCGAGGGCCTGATGGCGGTCGTTGACCTCAATGAACGCAAGGTTTTGCGGCTCGTCGATCTGGGGCCGGTTCCGATCCCGCCCGAAATGCCGAAATACGATTATCCTTCGCAGAACCCTCCGCGATCGCCGCTGAAACCGGTCGAAATGACTACACCAAATGGGCCGAACTTTACGATCGATGGTGGCCGGGTCCGCTGGCAGAATTGGTCCTTCCACCTCCGTTTGGACCGCCGCAGCGGACCGGTGCTGTCGCTTGTGAATTGGAATGACCATGGCAACGAACGTTCAGTAGCCTACCAGATGGCGGCATCCGAGATGTTCGTCCCTTACATGGATCCCACTCCGACCTGGTCGTTCAAGTCCTATCTCGATGCGGGGGAATATGGTTTGGGATTGCTGGCCCTGCCGCTTTCGCCGGGAAGGGATTGTCCGTCAAACGCCGTTTATCTGAGCGGAACGCTGCCTGACGACAACGGCAAGCCAACGCAGATGGATCGAGCGATCTGCGTTTTCGAGCGTAACGCCGGGGACCCGGCATGGCGCCATGCGGAAACGGGATCGTTGGGCGTGGAAAGCCGACCGGAAGTAGATCTTGTGGTCCGCTCCATTCCGGTCATTGGCAACTACGATTACATTCTCGATTATGTCTTCACGCAAAAGGGCGAAGTGGTCGTGCGGGTCGGCGCGACCGGCATGGATGCGGTCAAGGGCGTAAACTCGCACAAGCTGACCGACCCCACTGCCGCGGAAGATACGAAATACGGGACGCTGATCGGCCCCGGCGTTGTGGGCATCAATCACGACCATTATGTCAATTTCCGCCTCGATCTGGACGTCGATGGACCGGATAATACGTTCATGATCGATCACGTCGTTCCGCGAACCGCCCCGCCGGAATCGGTCCGCCGGACCTATTGGCAGGTCGAAAGCATGTCTCAGTCCACTGAAGGGCCGGTTGAGACGCATGGTCATGACGGCCAGCTTCGCCTGGTCAATCCGAACAAGACCAATGCTTATGGCTATAATCCGGGCTATGTGTTGATGGAAGGGCACAATGCGTCATCGCTCCTGTCGGAGGATGATCCCATCCAGGGCCGAGCGTTGTTTGCCAAGAGCCCTGTCTGGATAAGCCGGTATATGCCCAATGAAAGGTTCGGTGCGGGCGAATTTGCGAACGAGAGCGCGCCCGGCGAAGGTTTGCCGCGTTATACCGCCGACAAGGGGCCGGCGACCGACACGGATCTGGTTCTTTGGTACACCGTCGGGTTCCGTCACATCACGCGCGCGGAGGATTGGCCGGTGATGCCCACGCTGTGGCACGAGTTCCGGCTGCGTCCGTTCAATTTCTTCGATCGGAATCCCGCTCTCGACCTGTCGCCGGACTTCGCGAAGTAAGAAGAGAAGCTCGCCGTGATTTTGGCTGGTCCGGCCTCGCCCCGGTTCAATGGGAACCGGGGCGGGTCAGGGCAGGAGATTGGTACAGAGTGAGGATGGCGGGCGCTTCGTGCCCGCCATCGCCATGAAGTGCGCGGGTCGCACAGGTACTGCGCCAAGCAGATAGCCCTCTCGCTCGTTTCTGGACAAATCGGCATATCGTGATTCGTTCAGGCCGGAGGATATCGGATCTACCGCTGGCCGACAGCAGCCAGGAGGAGAGATCATGTCCTCGAACGAGCCCTTGGAAACGCGAAAGCGGGCGGATCAACGCTGATGGGCCTGTCTACGCGCTTTACCGAACTTGTCGAAATCGAGCACCCGATCGTCCAGGGAGGAATGATGTGGGTGGGGCGAGCCGAACTGGCAGCCGCAGTTTCGAATGCCGGAGGACTAGGCATCCTGACGGCGCTGACGCAACCGAATCCGGATGCTTTGCGAGAGGAAATCGAGCGCTGCCGCGCTTTGACCGACAAACCGTTCGGTGTGAATCTCACGATCCTGCCGTCAGTGTCGCCGCCGCCTTATGCTGAATATCGACAGGCGATTATCGAGAGCGGCGTGCGGATTGTGGAAACCGCCGGTTATCGGCCCCAGGAACACGTCGATCATTTCAAGAGCCACGGAATCATCGTCGTTCACAAATGCACCGCCGTTCGCCATGCGCTTTCGGCCGAGCGTATGGGGGTGGATGCCGTCTCCATCGATGGCTTCGAATGTGCTGGACATCCAGGGGAAGATGACGTTCCCGGCCTGATACTGATCCCGGCGGCAGCGGAGAAGCTGCGCATCCCCATGTTGGCTTCTGGGGGATTTGGCGACGGTCGCGGTCTGGCTGCCGCGCTGGCGCTTGGGGCCGACGGGATAAATATGGGAACGCGGTTCTGCGCCACGATCGAGGCGCCGATACACGAACGGGTAAAGCAGTTGCTTCTCGAAAATGACGAGCGTTCGACAAATCTCATTTTCCGGAAATTCAGGAACACCGCCCGCGTCGTGAAGAACAGCGTTTCCGATCAGGTGCGCGAAGTGGGTGAGCAACCCGATGCGACATTTGAAGATGTTCGAGCATTGGTGGCCGGAGCAAAGGGACGATTGGCGCTGGAAACCGGCGACATCGATGCTGGACTTATCTGGGCCGGTCAGGTTCAGGCGCTAATCCGCGATATCCCCAGTTGCCAATCGTTGATCTCCCGCATTGTCGCGGATGCCGAAGAAATAATAACCGATCGGCTTTCCGGGATGCTGCGTATTTCACAAAATATGTGATGATGGAAAGGAGGGCCTTTGCACAGAGAATGTATCGCCTCTAGAAGACCGAACTTATTCCAACCGAGCCGTATGGCTTGGCGTTGCGTCCCTCCTGAAAAGTAAGGCCGCCGCCCAATTGGATTTCAGCCCTTCCGGTAAGAGGAAGGGCGGCATGCAACCCTCCGTTCGCCTTCCTGAAGGAGGGATCGCCCAGAACGCCGCCTTCCACGCCCAAGCGATAGCGGCCATCCCCGAATTTGTGCGCCAGGCGAATTTGCGTCTGGTACGCTTCGTCGTTCACGGCGTAGGAAGCCTGCCAGCTCGCCCGCCACTGCCGGCCGTCCAACGCGCCATCCGTCTGGAAAGCGGCATCCACGCGCGTTCCCAGTCGCTTGTTGCCGGGATCGACTGGCTTCAGCCTGGTGTCAGTCACTCGCGGACCGGCGGAAAAGCTGGCCCAACCCCAATGACCGGACGTTTGGTATACCAGTGCGACCTCCCCACCGGTGTAGTCGCCTTCGATTTTCTGTCCGCCGGTCACGTACTCATAATTACCCGCCACGGCGCTTGCGCGCAGGGCGAGACCCGAGCCTAACCGCGCCCCAGGGAGCGCGACAATCGCGCCGCCATAGGCAGACTGCCCTTGATCGATGCTTCCGCCCACGAACCAGACTCCCGTCAGGTCATCAGCATTGGCGTTTTGGGATGCAAGGCACGTTCCCGCCGCCAAAGCCGCGAGAATGGTCTTGGTTATCATGCTGGAATTGCCTTTCGAGTCCAGGTGGGCTGTCTGTGAGAATTGATCGAAGAGGCGCCGCCCTCGGCATTCAGGATGCCCATGTGAACGGTCCCCCCTCCGACTTGATAAGCGCGATATCCCGCAACTTGCAGGTCGTCCTGAGTCTCTGTCGCGGTCATGAGTTTGAGGTGCCCGGTGGCCGGAAACGGCGCCGTCGCCACGATGCGGTATAGGTCATTCTCCTGACGGACGGCGCAGACGATCTCCGCTCGATCCTCGTTTTCCAAATGCGCGAGCTTCCATGAACGGGATTTCCGATCGGTCTTGCGGACCAGACGAGACAGACGGTTCTGCCAGCCCGATGCCGTGGTTTCCGCCCAGCCGTTGATGTCCCATTGCAGGGTATTGCCATAGAGGCAGGCGTTGAGTGGATCGGCCGCGGAGGCCGTGGCCCAGCGTAGGCGGACTGCGACCCTACGCAGACCCGTGAGCGCATCTATCCTTTCGCCAACTACCGTGCCCGACACCCGCAGTGGGCCCGATGGCAGCTGGATCTCTCCGTCGATCTCGGGACCGATCGGCAGGCCGGGATCAACCCAGAAGCCGAAGCCGTTCGACGATATGTCCTCGGCGACGACATTCACATCTGCGGCTCCGTCCTTGCCTTGCAAGCGAGCAATGAGTGGAATGATAAAGCGGTGATCGGTCCGCCGTTGTTTCGATCTATCCGTCGCGAAGCTGATCGCCTTGATTGCAAGCAGGGCGCTGAAGGACGCCCACATGATATTAAGCAAGAAACCCGCGAACGGGAGATGATGCCGCGTTTCGAAAAGGGCGGTGCCGATGGGGATCGACGCGATCGCGGCTGCGGCGACCAGGACCTGCGGCCAGAGGCGGATGGGAAATGCGCTTCTAGAGGCGAGATTCTTCGGCGTGACCGAGAAGCCCCACTTGATTGGCAGAACCAATGCCAGCGTCGCTTTCATGAATGTGAAGAACCGCAGGAAATTGTATTCTTCCATCCAGATGGTCTTCGAATATCCTCGGCTGAATATCTCGTTGACCAGCACACCGGAAGCCAGCCAGGCGGTGAATAGCGATAGAAATGACCATCCCGACCAGATGATCGGCATCCATCCGGTAAGAAGGACGACGATCGGCATCAGGTAGACCACCCCTTTCTGCCACCCCTCGAAATACGTGATGGCAGAGGTCAGGTAGGCGAGGCGCTGCGCCAGACTGAGTCCGCGTGTGAAAAGGATGCCTTCCTTGGCCCAAACCTGCATGGCCCCGCGGCCCCAGCGCAGGCGCTGCGTTTCATATTGTTCAAGGTCAGTCGGAGAGAGGCCGAAGGCCAGCGCTTCCACATGATAAACCGCTGACCAGCCATGCTTGTGCAGGCGCAGCGAAGTATGCATGTCTTCAGTGATAGTGCCGGTCGCAATCCCGCCGATGTCGGCCAGTGCTTCGCGGCGCAGCACCGCGCAGCTCCCACAAAAGAAGGTGGAGTTCCAGTAGTCCTTCCCCGCTTCGATCACCCGGTAGAACAGCGTTTGTTCGTGCCAGACTTCCTGCCTTGCGCTGGAGACGCGGTGTTGGAACGAGTCGACGTTGTAAAAGTCCTGCGGGGTCTGCACGAACGCGACCGAGGGATCGAGGAAATAGCCGAGCGTAAGGGCGAGAAACTCGGGCGAGGGCGCATGATCGCAATCGAACAAGGCGATGAACTCGGCATCGGTGTGAGCCAGGGCATTGTTGATGTTGCCAGCCTTGGCGTGCGACCGATCTTCTCTCGTCAGGTATTTGACACCAAGTTCGCTAGCCAGCGCCACCATCTCGGCGCGATTGCCATCGTCCAGCAGCCAGATGTGACGCGCGTGCTTGACTTGCTTCGCAGCCAGCAATGTGTGCCGGAGTATGTCGACGGATTCGTTCCATGTGGTGATGAAGATATCCGCTTCGAAACGGTGAGCCTGCGGCGCTTTTCGCTCCACCAGGCACCAGGTGGAGAGAGCGTGAAGGACCAGCGTGAATGTGCCGAACAGCTCCGCTCCTAGCAGGAGCGATGCCAGCACCGGATGTTCGGGATTCCATAAAGGAAAACGCACCATGAAATAGGCGATTGTCAGGACCGCGAACAGCGCAAGAGCAAGCTTGCCTCGAAGAGGGACGGGGTGCACGCGCACAGTTCCAGCTCCATGGAACCGATGCCCGTCCTCAGGCGCCGAGAGAACGTCAATTGCATTGTGACGCATGGGTGAAGCCAGGTTATCCTAACGGTAACAACAGGTTTCACATATCGCAGAAAGGTTAATTATATTTTCTGACGCTTAAGCGAAGGATGCCCAGGGTCATCGGATCGACAAGGGGTATCCGGGCTGGAGACGAGCTTGAACGCATGTCGCGAGGACAGCGATCAGTCGATCAAGATTATGGCGTGCGAGCGCGGAAATTCGGCTCGATCACCGGCCACCAGGCGGCATTGTGGCGTGGCGTTTATCCGCGAATACGGGCCCGACATTCGCCGAAGCCGATCCGGCGACGACCTTCGGCCTCGGCATGGGCGGTCATAACGATCTCGTCGCCATCCAGCAGGAAGGTGCGGGTTTCGCCGTTAGGCAGCTGGATCGGTGTCTTGCCGCCCTGCGAAAGCTCCAGCAGGCTGCCGAAGCTTTCACGCTCAGGACCTGACAGCGTGCCGGTGCCGAGCAGGTCGCCCGGTTGAAGATTGCAACCGTTGCAGGTGTGATGAGTGATAAGCTGCGCTGCCGTCCAATACATCGCTGTCATCGGGCCACGGCTGAGCCGGAAGGGGGGAGCGCTGGCCTCCCGCATCGCGGCAGTGCTCAGGTGCACTTCCATGATGACGGCATAAGCGCCCTGGGCCTGATCCAATGCGTCAGCCAGATAGGGCAAGGGCGCTGGATCGCCCTCCGGCCTGGACGGTTGCGCCGTGCGGAACGGGGTCAGGGCGGCGGATGTGACCAGCCAAGGCGAAACGGTCGAATGGAAATTCTTGGCTAGGAACGGCCCGAGCGGTTGATATTCCCATGCTTGAAGATCGCGGGCGGACCAGTCGTTCAGGATGGAGAGGCCGGCGATATGCCGTCCTGCCTCTGTGATCGGCACCGGCGCGCCCAGCGCATTGCCCCGCCCAGTCCAGATCGCCATTTCCAGCTCGTAATCCAGCCGCTGCGAAGGTCCGAAGACCGGCGCATCGGCGTCCGGCGCTTTGCGCTGGCCGTGCGGGCGTATGACATCATCGCCGCTCGGGCGTATGGAAGAGGCGCGTCCGTGGTAGCCGATGGGTACGTATTTGTAATTCGGCAGTAGCGGATTGTCGGGCCGAAACTGGCGGCCCACATTCTCGGCGTGGTGAATGCCGGTATAGAAGTCGGTGTAATCGCCGATGGCGAAAGGCAAATGCAGCGTACAGCCAGCCATCGGATGCAGCAGTGGGGCTACATCGCCCTCATGCTTCGGGTCGGTCAACAAGTCGAAGACGGCAAGGCGCAAGGCGTCGGCCAGATCATTGCCGGAAGTGAAGAGGGCATTGAGGGCCGGTGCATCGGCAAGACGCGCGGCCTCGGCGGCCGGACCTTGAAGAAGGCCGGGGAGCCCGACAAGATCCAGTACCTTATCGCCGATGGCTATGCCGCCGCGTGCGCGGTTTTCGCCGGGCGGAGTAAATATGCCCAGCGGCAGGTTCTGGATCGGGAACGGCGTATCGCCCTCCGTTCCTTCCACCCAACTGGTGGCGTGCGGGTCGTGAGTCTTGTCAAGCATCGTGGTCATCGCGGAAGCTGAGCCTTTGGAAAGCCTTCCCAGCAGGCGTCGTAATCGTCCTGCAGGCCGGGAAGCGCCATAGCAGCGGCGGTGGGGCGGATCACCCAGCGGCTTTCGAACATGAACGCCAGCGTTCCGTCAATCTTGAACGGGGCAAGTTCTGCGTTCATCGCCTTGCGGGTGGTTTCAGCGTCAGGGCCGTGGCCATTCATTTGATTATGCAGGCTTGCGCCGCCCGGTTCGAAACCACCGCCTTCCTTGGCATCATAGATGCCGTGGACCAAGCCCATGAACTCGCTCATGACATTGCGATGGAACCATGGGGGCCGGAAAGTGTCCTCACCGACCATCCAGCGCGGCGGAAAGATCACGAAGTCGCAATTCGCGGTGCCGTGGATTTCGCTGGGACTCGTCAGGACCGTAAAGATCGACGGGTCGGGATGGTCGAAACTGACCGTGCCGATCGTGTTGAAACGAGAGAGGTCATAGCGGCAGGGCGCCGTATTGCCGTGCCAAGCAACCACGTCGAAAGGTGAATGGTCCAGCACGGTGCGCCACATTCGGCCCTGGAACTTCTGGATGAACTCGTGTTCGTCCTCACTGTCTTCGTACCAGGCGACCGGCGTTTCGAAGTCACGCGGGTTGGCCAGGCCGTTGGCACCGATCGGGCCCAGGTCAGGCAATTGAAAGGGTGCGCCGTAATTCTCGCAGACATAGCCGCGCGAAGGGCCGTCAAGCATGACCGCGAACCGCAGCCCGCGGGGGATCAATGCGATGTACCCCGGCGGCACCTCCATCCGGCCCATTTCCGTGGTAATGTGCAGCGTGCCCATTTGGGGGACGATCAGCAATTCGCCGTCACTGGACTGGAACACGCGCCGCTCCATTGAGCGATTGGCGGCGTAGAGATGAATGCCGATGCCTGCCCCACAGCCGACATCGCCATTGCCGGCATAAGTTACGAGCCCTTCGACCCAATCCACCGGTCCTTCCGGCAGCGTGAGGGGATTCCAGCGCAGGCGATTGGGGCTGACCGGCTCGTGCGTGAACGGACCGCTGGCGAGGCGGGGCGCCAGGTCTACCGGTACGAACGGGCGGTGTTCCGCCATCGGCCGCATCCGATAGAGCCAGGAACGGCGATTCTGGACCCGCGGCATGGTGAACGCGGAAGTGGAGAACTGTTCGGCATAGAGGCCATAAGCCGGCCGTTGCGGACTGTTGCGGCCCACCGGCAGCGCGCCGGGAACGGCCTCCGTCGCGAAATTGTTGAGAAATCCTGTCAGGTATCCGTTCATGACGCCTTCTCCTTCCCAGCAAGGGTGATGGCTTCAAAGATGGTATCCTGATCGCCAATATGATTGGCCAACAGGAGGATGAGCCGGGCGTTGATCCGTTCGGAGTCCTCGTCGCTGCGCCCTTCGTGCAGAGCGATGATCCGTTCATAGACGGCATCGGGATCGACAAGATTGGGCTTTGTTATCAAAGTCACAGCATGGCTCCCTTCGCGCGCGCCAGGGCGGCTTCGATCTTCGTCTTCGTCGGGTTCTTCCAGCGTGCCGCGACATATTGATCCGGCCGGATAAGATAGGCCCCGGCCTCCTCCATCGCATAGCGCGCGCGGACGGTGGCGTAATCGGCGGGAACAACCAAAGTGACGGTTCCCGGAACCGGTTCAAGTGGAGCCGCTGTCAACAGCATGAAACCCCCGCCAAGCTTTTCCAGCAGCCAGTCTTCGCCGAACGGTGCATCCAGCGCGACATTGCCTGGAGGAACGCCGCGCCCTTGCCAGTCGTCCTCGTCCGGCGTGCCCAGCGGGCTGGCGGGATAAGAAATGGCCACTGACAGCCGGCCCGAATTGACGAGTTGACGGGCAAAGGGAAACTCGCTCGCCAGTTCCAACACCGCATCCCGGAAGATAGCGCTCATCCTGGTCTTAGGCGTCAGGAAGTCGGCGGAGCGCGAGGATGCCTGAATATTGGCGTCGGCGGTGACAACCGCCTCATGATCGTAGGTGTCAAGCAGTCTCGCCTGCGCTTCGCCGCGCAGCACGAGATCCAGCTTCCAGCCCAGATTGTCGATGTCGGCAAAGCCGCCGTTGCAGCCACGCGCCCCGAAGGGCGAGACGAGATGAGCACTGTCGCCCGCGAAGATCACGCGGCCGTGCAGGAAATGCTCCATCCGGCGGCATTGGAAAGTGTAGACTGAATACCATTCCTCTTCGAACCGGGCATCGTCGCCCAGCATGGCGCGCACATACTGCTCGACATTTTCCGATTGCACGGCTGCCTGGCGGTCGATGCCCCAGCCAAGCTGGAAGTCCAGCCGCCAAATGCCCTCGGGCTGCTTATGCATCAACGCTGACTGGCCGGGATTGAACGGCGGATCGAACCAGAACCAGCGCTCGGACTCCTGCTCGCGATCCATGCGAACATCGGCGATCAGGAAATTGTCCTCAAAGACACGGCCCTGGAAATCGAGGCCCATCTCCGTGCGGATGAACGATCGTGATCCATCGCAAGCGATCAGCCAGTCGGCAGCAATCCGGTATTCGACCTCACCGGCGCGAACCATTACCGTCGTGCCGTCATCCCCAGCGTCAAGGGCGATGACTTCATGTCCGGGGCGAAAATCGACCTCCGGAAATTCCGCCAGCCGGGCCAGCAGCAAGTCCTCCATGTGGTATTGCTGCAGGTTGATGAAGCCTGGCATCTTCTGGTCTTTGACGGGCAGAATGTCGAACTGGTAGACCGGCTCGCGACTGTCCTTCCAGAACACCTTGCCCTGATCCCAGGTCACGCCCTTTTCCACGCTGGCCTCGCCGACGCCCAGCCGATCGAGAATGTCGAGTGATCGCTTGGAAAAGCAAATCGCCTTGGACCCGGCCGGCACGAAGGCGAACTTTCCCAGAAGTACGATCTTGTGGCCGCGTTGAGCCAGGTCGATCGCCATGGCCAGCCCGACCGGGCCGGCGCCAACGATCACGACCGGCACGGACTGTATCGCGCCCGCCGCCGGCGCGGCGGCCGGGTTCAGCTGGCGCCAGACAGGGATGCCGCCGACGCGGCTCTCGGGTTCGGGTGCGGTGGCCACGGCATCAGTCCTGCAACTGAGCCCAGACTTCGCGATCGCGCTCTTCGGTCCAGATGCGCGGCCAGTCGATCCCGTCGAACTCGTCCCACAGACGCTGCACATCGAAGGGCAGGCAATGCTCGAAGATCGGCCACATGCCGAACTTGGGCGCCAGCCGCGCATGAGTGGCTTCGAAGGCTTCCTTCAGGGTGCCGCCGCGCTTGTGAACGGTTCCAACCTCAGCGATCATGCCCTGCAAGAAGGCGCGGGTCTGCTCGATCGCGGCATCGGTCGCCGCGACGCCCCGCGCGACCGCCCCGCGGCCGCCGACCAGATTTTCGGAGCGGAACGCCTTGATCTTGTCCAGAGTGCCAGTCGACCAATCGAAGTGGAAGGCGTCGCCGGTGTAAAGCGCGGCTTCGGCCTCCACCAGATCGCCCGCGAACAGAGTCTTCGATCGGTCGTGCCAGGCGATGATGTCCCCTGCGGTGTGGCCGCGGCCGCAGAAAAACAAGTCTACGCTGCCGCGATCGCCGCCGAGCGGGATGCTGAATTGCCCCTCAAAGGTTTGCGTGGGCCAGGTCAGGCCCGGAATTTCCTCAGGCTGCTTGAACAGGCGCGGCATACGGCCATATTCGCTCAGCCAGTCTTCCTGGCCGCGTTCCTCTATGAGCTTGCGGGTCGTTTCGCTGGTGATGATGTTCTCGGCCTCGAACGCGCTCGCGCCGAGGACGCGCACGGCGTGGTAGTGAGTAAGGACGAGGTATTTCACCGGCTTGTCCGTGTGTTCACGCAGCTTCGCGAGCCAGTCACGCGCCGCCGCCGGCGTGGCGCGCGCTTCGATGCAGACCAAGAAGTCTTCACCCTCGATAGCGCCGACATTGGGGTCACCTTCGGCGGTGAGGGCATAAACACCTTCGGCCAGGACTTCGAGCGTTTCCTGCTTGGGGGCCGTATCGGCCGAGGACGCGAAGGGCTTTGCCATAGACTTCTTCTCCAGGATCAAAAGGTTTCTTGCGTTCTTGTTACCATTGCGCGATTGCCGATTTGTCATCCGAAAAGAGGACAAAACAAACAGAGGGCCGGACGATAAATCGTTCGAAAAAAGCGTTGCCTCGATGAGCTGAAGGGACGGGTCATGGTTCTCCCCGCGTCATCCGCCGATCTTGCCTTGAGAACGGTCGATCCCATGGGTTGCGCCGCCCTGATCGATTCGTGCGGGACTGATGCTTTTGCGGAGCTTCTTTTGCGGCTCGCCTCCGAAATAGCGGCCGTGGAAGAGATTTTCGCCTGGGAGCGGCAATCGGGCTTGGCGCCTCAAGTATTGGCAGCGGCGTCGTGGCTCGATGACCAGCGCCAACGGGTAGAGGGGTACGCGGGCCGCTTCTTTCGCTCCGATCCTCTTATCGAGCAGGCTGGACCTTCCGGTTTCTTCCGCCACGTCATTGGCGCGCGAGAAATCAGTTTCGATGAATATCGCCGCATCTGCTTTGAACGCCCCTTGTTCGATCACAAGATCAGCTTCGTCCTGCGTCAGCCCGACCGTTCGCTGGTGCTCAATTATTATCTGAGAGAAGGATCGTCCGATCCGGACCACGTGATCGCCGCTCTAACATATCTGGCCAATATCGCGATTGCCGGCCTGCTGCGCCAGCAACGGGCGGCAGACCCAGCGTTGGCGATCACGCGCCTTGAAGGACGATTGCGAGAGCGTTTCCCCGATCTGTCCGTCATGGAATGCACCGTGCTTGCACGCCTGGCGCTGGCAATGCCACCGCGGGATATAGCGCGCGCGCTCGGCATCAAGGCGACCTCTGTGAAAACCTATAGAGCCAGGGCATTGACCAAGTTGGGGCAGGGCGACATTACCTCTGCCATTGCGCAGGTCATCGGGTAGGCGGGGACAGATCGAGTTGATCGAATGATGGCGACGACAGTTCGCGCATCTTCATATAGGGCGGGTCACGTCGGTCAGGGGATAGAATGCACGAAGAGCAAATCGGAAGGACCCGCACTACTTCGGCGCGTGAGCGTCGAATAGCGGCGCGCTGTCTCAGCCATGAGGATTTCCGCCGCGCGGCCCGTCGCGCCCTGCCGCGCATGGCGTTCGATTTCATTGACGGCGGCGCCGGTGAAGAACGGGGGCTGGGCCGCAATGTCGAAGGATTTGCAAAGCTTTGCCTCGTCCCCCGGGCCTTTCGCAATGTTTCCATTCGCGATCAGTCCACGGAACTTTTCGGGAAGACGTGGGCCAGCCCCTTCGCGATCGCGCCGATGGGGCTTGTCAACATCTTGCATCCCAAGGGGGATTTGATCCTGGCTCGTTGCGCGCGGGACGCTGGCATTCCTTATTGCCTCTCGACGGCGGCCAGCACTACAATAGAGGATATCGCGCGCGCGGTGGATGGAGCCGAACTCTGGTTCCAACTTTACGTGCTGGAAGAAACGAGCGCCAATTGGCTGATGCAGCGCGCGGAGAATGCTGGCGTCTCCACGCTCGTCCTGACTATTGACGTGGTGGTCAATGGAGAGCGGCGGCGCGATGAGCGCAATCATTTTTCTCTGCCGCTGCGCATAACGCCGCGCATGGCGTTCGATGTAGTTACCCATCCGCGCTGGAGCCTCAAGCAGGCGTTTTATGGCCCCCCACGCGTGGCGCATTACGACAATCGGTCGCTGAGCATGGAAGCGCAGTTGCGGCTCATGCGCCGGGAAATGGAAGCGGGGTTCGACTGGGACGCGCTGAGACGGCTGCGCGATCGCTGGAAGGGTTCCCTGATCGTCAAAGGGTTGCTGCGCGAGGACGACGTGCGCCGCTGCTTCGAAGCGGGTGTGGATGCGGTGGTCCTGTCCAATCATGGGGCGCGACAGCTTGACGAGGCGCCTGCCCCGATCGATCAGCTCCGGTGGTTCGGGCCAACGCCCGGTGGCCCCTTACTGCTGGACAGTGGGGTTCGTGAAGGTGGCGATGTGCTCAAGGCATTGGCGCTGGGCGCGCGAGGCGTGCTGATCGGCCGGCCGCTTCTTTATGCTCTTGCCGCCGCCGGGGAGGCGGGAGTGCGCGCGATGCTGGAACTGCTGCGTTCGCAGCTTGACCGCTCGCTGGCGCTCACGGGATGCTCCACGATTGGGGAGGCAGGGCTGGACCTGGTGCAATGACGATCGCAGGATCGTCGCGCTGAACTGTTCGATCATTCGCAATCAAGCGTCAGTGAAGATCGGCGTGTTTTCCGCCGATCTTCACTGGATTAAGCGCCGATCAAGCCATTCAGGCCCGCGCCGTCAGGTTGCGATGCAGACGGACTTGAGTTCGGTGTAGCTGTCGAGGGCGCTGGTGCCAAAGTCGCGACCGATACCCGATTCCTTGTACCCGCCGAACGGCATGTTCGGATCGATCATGTTGTGACTGTTGACCCATACCGTGCCCGCTTTCAGGCGCGGCACGATGTTCATGGTCTTGGCCAGATCGTTCGTCCATAGCGACGCCGTAAGGCCCATGTTGGTATCGTTGGCCAGGCGGATTGCCTCTTCCTCGTCGCTGAAGGGCATGACCGTCACCACCGGACCGAAAACTTCCTGACGGCAGATCACCATGTCATTAGTGGTGTCGGCGATTATGGTCGGGCGGACGTAGTAGCCCGGCCGGTTCGGCATGTCGCCGCCCGTGACCACACGCGCGCCCGCGCGCCGGGCCTCTTCGATGTGTCCGATGATCTTGTCGCGATGCAGCGCTGACACCACAGGCGTCACTTGGGAAGCCGGATCAAGGCCGGGGCCAATCGCCATGCCGCCCACCGCCTGGCTGAGGGCGCCGAGGAAATCGTCGAAGATTTCGCGAGCGACGTAGAGCCGTGAAGCGGCGGCGCAGACCTGGCCGCTGTTCAGGAAACCGCCCATGATGGCGCCGCCCACCGCCTGTTCCAGCGCGACGTCCTTCAGGAAGATCGCGGGGTTCTTTCCGCCGAGTTCAAGTGAGGTCTTCAGCAGGCGATCCGCTGCCGTGCGGGCGATCGCCTTGCCCGTGGCGGTGGAGCCGGTGAAGGTGACTTTGGCGACATCGGGATGATTGACCAATGCGGCGCCGGTCGCGCCATCTCCTGTGACGAGATTGAAGGCGCCGGCCGGCACCCCGGCCTCGATAGCGAGTTCAGCGAGGCGAAGGCTTGTCAACGGCGTGACCTCGGAGGGCTTAAGCACTACCGTGCAGCCGGCGGCGAGCGCTGGCATAACCTTCCACAGGCCGATCATCATCGGGAAGTTCCAGGGTGAGATGGCGGCGACCACGCCCACCGGTTCACGGCGCGTGAAAGCCGTATATCTGGTGCCCGGCGGCAGCGGGATCGACACGTCCAGGGTCTGCCCGGTGATCTTGGTGGCAAGCCCGGCATAATAGCGCATGTAGCCCAGCGAAGCGCCGACATCGAGCATGCGCGCAATATTGATCGACTTGCCCTGGTTAATGGTTTCGAGCTGCGCCAGCTCCTCGCCATGGGCCTCGACCAGGTCGGCGAATTTCAGAAGGATGCGCTCCCGCTCGACCGGCGGCAGGCCGCTCCATATGCCCGCATCGAACGCCGCCTTCGCTGACGCCACCGCGCGATCGACATCCGATGCGTCGGCGCAGGCTACCGTGGCGGCGACTTCTCCGGTCGCGGGATCGAACACGTCGATGCGGCGGCTGCCTTTGGCTTCGCGCGTCGCGCCGTCGATGAAAAGCCCATGCTGCTTCGTCAGGAATGCCTGAACGCGGGGGTCAATTGCAGTGCCTGCTTCCGAGGTCGCCGTCATGATATTCGCTTCTCCAAAGAGTTCAGAATGCAGATATAGAGTCGCCTTGCTACATCGCCAGCGCTGTTTGCGCGCCGTTTCCGCCAATGAATGGGGAGAGCCGCCACCACTTGCCGAACGGACCCGCTGCAAATTGCGCTATCCGGTCACGGACGGCTTCCAATCCGTATTGCTCGGCATGGAACATCGGCCCGCCCCGGTGCCGAGGGAAGCCATAACCGTTCACGTAAACGACATCGATATCGCCCGATGCAGCGGCGATGCCTTCCTCCAGAATGAAGCCGCCCTCGTTCGCCAGCGCGAACATGCAGCGATCGATGATCTCGGTATCATCGATCTGCCTTTGTGCGATGCCGGCCTCACGCCGGGCGGCGGCGATGATGCTCGGCACTTCGGGGTTGATCCCCGCCGCCTTGCCGTCTTCGTATCGGTAAAAGCCGTTCCCGGTCTTGCGACCGAGATGGCCCGCTTCCGCAAGGCGATCGTAAACCATCGTTCCCATCGGCTCGTAGCTGCCCGGCGCCATGGCCTTGCGCGCCTTGTAACCGATATCGATTCCGGAAAGGTCTGCCACCGCGAACGGGCCCATCGCCATGCCGAAGCGGGTCAGGGCGGTATCGACCTGTTCCGGCGTGGCGCCTTCCAGCAACAGAAGACCGGTCTCGCGCACATAGGCTTTGAGCATCCTGTTGCCGATAAAGCCGTTGCAGACGCCGGCCACGACAGGAACCTTGGCTGTCCGCTTGGCGACGCGCAGCGCGGTGACGATAACGTCCGGTGCGGTCTCCCGGCCGCGCACGATTTCAAGCAGGCGCATCACGTTCGCCGGGCTGAAATAATGCATGCCGACCACGTCGCCCGGACGACTGGTGAAAGCCGCGATCTCGTCAAGGTCGAGATAGGAAGTGTTCGTAGCAAGGATGGCGCCTCGCCGCGCAACCGCATCAAGGCGGTGAAAGATATCCCGCTTTACGTCCATAGCTTCGAAAGCGGCCTCCACGATCAGATCGCACTCGGAAAGGTCGTCATAGTCGGTGGTGCCGTGCACCAGCGCGATGCGCTCCGCGGCGACAGACTGCGATATACGGCCTTTCTCGATGCTGGACTGATAGCCCTGCGCGATGCGCTCTGTCCCTTTCGCGAGCGCTTCCATGGTGGTTTCGACTATTGTTACCGGAAAACCGCCATCTGCGAAGCTCATCGCGATGCCGGTGCCCATGGTGCCAGCGCCGATCACGCCGATACGGCTGACCGCGCGCGCAGACGCTTCGCCGATATCAGCAGGCGGCTTGGCGGCGGCGCGCTCAGCAAAGAAGATATGGCGGAGCGCTTTGGCCTCATTTCCCGCGCGCAACCTGAGGAAGGTTTCTCGTTCGCGAGCCGTGCCTTCGGTGAATGGCATCGTCACCGCCAGCTTGACGAGTTCAAGCGCGGCGATTGGCGCTTGCGCGCCCCGTGCCTGCCGCCGCGTGCTGGCGGCAAGACGCTCGAAAGCTTCCGCGTGCGCCGCAGGATCTGCAATGTTTCGACCCGAAAGGCGTCGGGGGGCCAGATCGGCCTGTGCCACTTCACGAGCGAATTGCACCGCCTCCGCGATCAGATCGCCCTCCTGCGCAATGCGATCGACCAAGCCCGAAGCAAGCGCCTTGGCTGCCGTCACCGGCTTGCCGCTCGAAACCATGGCGGCGGCGGCGATCGGATCGATAAGGCGGGGCAGGCGCTGTGTTCCGCCCGCACCGGGAACGATGCCCAAGGTGACTTCCGGCAGCCCGAGCCGTGCCCCCGGAGTGGCAATACGATAATGACAACCCAGCGCGATTTCCAGCCCACCGCCCAGCGCCTGGCCTCCGATTGCCGCGATCACCGGGCGGCTGCAACGCTCGATTGCGTCGATTACTTCAGGCAGATGCGGCGGCTCGGGCTCCTTGCCGAATTCGCGGATGTCCGCACCGGCAATGAATGTATCGTTCGCGCCCTGAATGATGACGGCCTGTACGCCGGGCGCTTCCGTCGCGGCCATGGCCTCCAGGATGCCGGCGCGTTCTTCGCGCGAGAGTGCGTTTACAGGGGGATTCAGGATCGTGACGTGAAGGATTCCGTCGCACAGGGTCTTTTCCACCGACACAGTTCAGCCCTCGATCACTTCGCCGGTCATGACCGTTGCCAGACCTTCCGCGAAATTCGCCAAGTCGGCCCCAGTGGCGGCATTTTGCTGACTCTTCATGGCTGCCCTGAAGCTTTCGGCGTCGGCGAAGTATAACTCGGCGAGCAGGAAGCTGCCTTGTTCGCCCATCAGCGTGCGTTCGATCAGGGTGAGTTCGGTTTTCACCAGGCCGGGAATGCGCGCCACGAGCGGCAGATGCTTTTCCCGATAGTGGCGCATGAAAGCGTCGGTGTCAGCGGGCGTCTTGTAGAGGACGATCATCTTCTTCACAGCGAAGGTCCTTCCGGGTCAGTTCTTGGGGCGCAGATCGATAACGCGCTTGGCCTTGCCTTCCGACCGGGCGATCCCGCCGTCCGGGCGAACGTCAACCGCGACGGTAACGCCGATCATGCGCTTGATCCGCTCCGTCAGGCGCTTGCCGTCAGCCGTGCGCTCCTCCTCGCTGGCCCCGGCGCGGCATTCGACTAGGACCCGCATCTGATCCATCCGATCCGGGCGCGTCAACTCGATCTGGTAATGCGGAGCCAATGCCGGGCAGCCCAGGATCAGCTCTTCGATCTGGCTGGGGAACACGTTGACGCCGCGAATAATCATCATGTCGTCGGACCGACCGGTGATTTTCGCCATCCGCCGCATGGTCCGCGTCGTGCCCGGCAGCAGCCGGGTCAGATCGCGTGTGCGGTATCTGATGATCGGCATTGCTTCCTTGGTAAGCGAGGTAAACACCAGTTCGCCCTCCTCGCCGTCCGGCAGGACTGCGCCCGTTTCAGGGTCGATGATCTCCGGATAGAAATGATCCTCCCAGATTGTCGGCCCATCTTTCGCGATGGCGCATTCTTGAGCCACGCCAGGCCCCATGACTTCCGAAAGACCGTAGATGTCCACCGCGTCAATGCCGAAGCTGCGCTCGATCTCGCTACGCATTTCGGCGGTCCAGGGCTCGGCGCCGAAGATGCCGATCTTGAGTGAGCTCTGAACCGGGTCCAGCCCCTGGCGACGGAACTCGTCAAGTATCGCGAGCATGTAGCTGGGCGTGACGAGAATGATCTCCGGCTTGAAATCCTGAATGAGCTGGACCTGCTTCTCGGTTTGCCCGCCCGACATGGGGATAACCGCGCAGCCTAGCGCCTCGGCCCCGTAATGCGCCCCCAGTCCGCCGGTGAAGAGGCCGTAGCCATAAGCTATATGCGCTTTCATCCCTGGCCGCCCGCCCGCCGCATGGATGGACCGGGCGACGACATGGCTCCAGGTCTCAATGTCCTTGCGCGTATAACCAACCACCGTCGGCTTGCCGGTGGTGCCGGAGGAGGCGTGAATACGCGCCAGTCTTTCCTGCGGGACCGCGAAGAAGCCGAAGGGATATGCGTCGCGCAGGTCCTGCTTGGTCGTGAACGGGAAGCGGGCCAGGTCGGAAAGCGATTTCAGATCGTCGGGGTGCACCCCGGCTGCATCGAATTTTTCACGGTAACGCGGATTGCCTTCATAAGCATGGGCAAGCGACCAGCGCAGACGTTCAAGCTGAAGCGCCTGCAGTTCATCGCGGGATGCGGTTTCGATCGGATCAAGGGTGAGGGACATCTTTACACCGCGTTCATCGTAAGAAGATCGTAATTCGCCACCAGTTCGTCGTCCTGGTTCGTCACCTGTACGTTCCAGCGCACCTCGCCCATTTCCGGCGTCTTCAGTGCTTTCGACTTTACAGTGAGCCGCGCTCGGATGGCTTCGCCCGGCTTGATCGGCTTCACGAAACGAAGCCCTTCCAGGCCATAATTGGCCAGCACCGGACCTGGCGCGGGATCGACGAACAGCCCCGCCGCGAAAGCAAGGATAAGATATCCGTGCGCGACGCGACCGCCGAAGATCGGGCTTGCCTTCGCCGCTTCTTCATCCATGTGGGCGTAGAAGGTGTCGCCCGTGAAATGCGCGAAATGCTCGATGTCGTCCAGAGTGACGGTTCGCGCCGCGGTGAGCAGGCTGTAGCCCGCCTCCAACTCGCCGAACCGCAGGCGGAAGGGATGCCGTTCGCCTTCGACGACGGGCGCGCCGGGCAGTTGCTGGTTGACCACCTTGGTCAACGTGCGAGGGCTTCCCTGAAGCGCGGTACGCTGCATGTAATGCTTCACCCCGCGAATGCCGCCCAGCTCTTCGCCGCCGCCGGCGCGGCCGGGGCCACCGTGAACAAGCGTGGGAAGCGGCGATCCGTGGCCGGTCGACTCCTTGGCGCAGTCGCGGTCGAGGAACAGCATGCGGCCATGATACGCGCCGGCGCCGAGCACCATGTCGCGCGCCACGCCCCCATCATGTGTGAAGACCGAAATGGCGAGCGATCCCTTGCCGCGATTTGCGAGCGCGATCGCATCATCGAGATCCTTGTACGGCATCAGCGTCGAGACCGGGCCAAAGGCTTCGACCTCATGCACGGCGTCCGCGTTCCAGGGATCGTCGCTGCGCATCAGGATGGGGGAAATGAATGCGCCGCCCGCCAGTCCTTCACCGACCAATGACACCTTTTCCGCATCACCAAAGACGATAGGGGCGACCTTGGAGATTTCCCCGACCTTGGCGCGGACGTCCTCCAGCTGCTTGCGGCTGACCAGCGCGCCCATCCGGACGCCTTCCATGCTCGGATCTCCGACGACCGTCTTGGCGAGGCGGGCGGACAGCGCTTCCTGCGCTGCATCGATCAGATGCGCGGGGACCATGGCGCGGCGGATCGCCGTGCACTTCTGGCCCGCCTTCACCGTCATCTCCTTGACGACTTCCTTGATGAACAGTTCGAACTCGGGCGTGTCAGGCGCGGCATCAGGACCAAGGATCGAAGCGTTGAGCGAGTCGCGTTCGGCAGTGAAGCGCACTGCTTCCCGAGCGATGACGGAGTGGCGCTGAAGCAGCGCTGCTGTGTGAGCCGAGCCGGTGAAGGCGACGATGTCCTGTCCGCCCAGATGGTCGAGCAGATCCCCGGCGGTCCCCGAGACGAGTTGCAGCGCGCCTTCGGGCAGAAGCCCGCTTTCGACCATAATGCGCACGGCGGCCTCGGCCACATAGCCGGTCTGCTGCGCGGGCTTCACGATCGCGGGAACGCCGGCCAGCAGCGTGGGTCCCAGCTTTTCCAGCATGCCCCAAACGGGAAAATTGTAGGCGTTGATGTGAACGGCCACGCCTTGAAGCGGCGTGTACACGTGCTGGCCGACGAAGCTGCCCGCCTTGCCGAGGATTTCCGGGTCGCCATCGATCAGGATGCGATCGTTGGGAAGCTCGCGGCGGCCCTTGGAAGCGAAGGAGAAGAGGGTTCCTGCGCCGCCCTCGATGTCAATGGCATTGTCGATCCGGGTGGCGCCGGTGGGGAGGGCCAGTTCGTACAGTTCCTCCTTGCGCGCCATGATGGCCTGGGCCAGGGCCTTGAGCATTGCGGCGCGTTCATGGAATGTCATGGCGCGCAGTGCAGGACCGCCGACACGGTGGCCGAAGTCAACGATCTCGCCGAAATCGAGGCCGCTGCTGCTTACTTCGGCGATCACTTCTCCTGTAAGGGCGGAATGGATCGGCTCGAAATCGCCCTTGCCCGCCAGCCACTCTTGGCGGACGAAGCTCTTTATGGTTGGAATGGTCACGTTGACGTCTCCGGAAAATCAGCCGGTCACTGGCCGGTAAAGCTGGGGCGGCGCTTTTCAAGGAAGGCTGCCACGCCCTCCCGATAATCCGCCGAGGTGCCGAGCGCGCGCATCAGGTCGCGCTCGTTGTCGAGTTCCTGATCGAGCGACTTCAGCCCCGAACCGCGAAGCGCGTGCTTCGTTGCGGCCAGGCCCCTGGTGGGCCCTGCGGCAAATCGCGCTGCGAGCGCTTCGGCTTCGGCCTGCAACCGGTCATCATCCACGCACTTCCAGATCAACCCCCAGGCTTCGGCTTGTTCCGCACCCAGCGGTTCGCCCGTAAGCGCGAGACCCAGAGCGCGCGCTTGACCAACGAGACGAGGCAGGATCCAGGTCCCGCCGGTATCGGGTATGAGGCCGATGGCCGCGAATGACTGAATGAATTTTGCGCTGCGGGCAGCGATCACGATGTCGCAAGCCAGCGCGATATTGGCGCCGGCACCGGCGGCGACGCCGTTCACCGCGCAGATGACCGGCATATCGAGCGAAGTGAGCCGGCGGATAAGGGGGTTATAGAAGCGCTCGACTGAATCGCCCAGATCGACAGGTGCGCCGCCGGGCGCGACGGCCCGGTCATTCAGGTCCTGTCCCGCGCAAAAGCCGCGGCCGGCGCCGGTGATAAGCAGGGCCCTGGCCTCGCCGCTGGTGGCCACCCGCGACAGCGCGTCAGCAACCTCTCCATGCATCGCGGCAGTGAAGCTGTTCAGCCGGTCAGGGCGGTTGAATGTCAGACGGGCGACGCAGTCTCGTATCTCGAATGCGATCGTCTCGTACATTGGTCTTCTCCCGGAGGGCATTTTTCCCACTTATTAAATGACCATTCAGACTATCATTGGCAAGCTAGAATTGCGACGCTATGTTTATCGCCATGACTTTTGCGACAAACACGACCTCCCCAGCGGACGCGGCGCCGGATCCTGACGGCGGCGATCTTTCGCGGCGAATCGCAACCGCACTTATTGCCCGCGAAGGCACTGGCCAAGCATGGCGGCTGGAGCTTGAGGAGGCGCGGGAAGGCTATGCCCGAGTCGCGATGCGCGTCTCTGCCGAGATGCTCAATGGCTTTGGCATTGCGCACGGCGGTATGATCTTCGGCCTTGCGGACTCGGCTTTCGCGTACGCCTGTAATTCGCGCAATGTCGCCACGGTTGCGCAAGGGGCATCGATCACTTTTCTGGACAGCGGCCGGGCCGGTGAAAAACTGATCGCGGAAGCGCAGGAGCGCGCGTTGAAAGGACGCACCGGCGTCTACGCTGTTACCGTTAGGGGTGAGGATGGACGCGTGGTAGCGGAGTTTCAGGGTCTCAGCCGATCGATCGGCGGACAGATCATTGAAGGGGAATTGTCTTGACTGATGCTTTCATCTGCGACGCCGTTCGCACACCCATTGGCCGTTTTGGCGGCGCTCTTGCGGCGGTTCGGCCCGACGATCTCGCGGCTGTCGTGCTGCGTGCGCTGAAGGAACGGAATGAGGGTGTCGACTGGACGGCTCTGGACGATATCATCCTCGGCTGCGCCAATCAGGCGGGCGAAGACAATCGCAACGTCGCGCGGATGGCCGCGCTGCTGGGCGGCCTCGGCACTGCGGCGCCGGGAACGACCGTCAATCGCTTGTGTGGATCGGGGTTGGATGCCGTGGCGATGGCTGCGCGCGCGATCAAGGCTGGCGATGCGGACCTGATCGTCGCCGGCGGTGTTGAGAGCATGACGCGCGCGCCTTTTGTGATGCCCAAAGCCGAAAGCGCATTTTCGCGTTCGAACGCGGTGTACGACACCACGATCGGGTGGCGCTTCATCAATCGGAAGATGAAGGAAGAGTTCGGTGTCGATTCGATGCCTGAAACCGCCGAAAACGTTGCGGACGATTTCCAGGTCTCGCGCAAGGATCAGGACCGCTTTGCGGTAGAAAGCCAGCGTCGCGCGGCGGCAGCGCAAGCTTCGGGTCGCTTTGATGCGGAGATTGTCGCGGTTGAAGTGCCGCAAAGAAAAGGCGATCCCATCCGCGTTGCGCGCGATGAGCATCCGCGTGAAACCAGTGTCGAGGCGTTGGCCAAGCTGCGGCCGATCGTGCGCCCCGATGGGACCATCACCGCCGGGAACGCGTCAGGCGTGAATGACGGCGCGGCGGCTCTGATTATCGCCAGCGGATCGGCCGTGGAGAAATACGGGCTGACGCCGCGCGCCCGCATTCTAGGCGGGGCGGTTGCCGGCGTGCCGCCGCGGATCATGGGTATCGGCCCGGCCCCCGCGAGTGAGAAGCTGCTCGATCGCTTGGGCTTGGGTATTGGAGGCATCGACGTTGTCGAATTGAACGAAGCCTTTGCCTCACAGGGGCTTGCGGTGCTCCGCCGCCTCGGGCTGCCGGACAATGCCGAGCATGTTAACCCGAACGGCGGCGCCATCGCGCTTGGCCATCCGCTGGGCATGTCCGGCGCGCGCCTTGCGCTGACCGCGACCGAAGAGCTTGGCCGCAGGGGCGGCAAACTGGCGCTGTGTACGATGTGCATCGGCGTCGGCCAGGGCATCGCCTTGGTCATCGAACGAGTGTGAATTTGTTTATTGACCGACCATACGGATAATTATAAGATGGCGGCATAAGCTGCAGGAGCGTGCAATGTATACAACTGAGCTTGGAAAGTCGGACGCAACCGCGCCGACGCCGATCGGCCGGGAGGATCCGGCCCTGATCGCTGCGTTCGAGGCGCGCGTCGCCGCGGATGAGTTTATCGAGCCCAACGACTGGATGCCCGAGGCTTACCGGCGGACGCTTGTTCGCCAGGTCTCTCAGCACGCGCATAGCGAGATCGTCGGCATGTTGCCGGAAGGCAATTGGCTGACGCGCGCACCCAGCCTTCGGCGCAAGGCGATCCTGCTTGCCAAAGTGCAGGATGAAGGTGGTCACGGCCTTTATCTCTACTGCGCTGCGGAAACGCTCGGCACCAGCCGGGAGGAGATGATCGACGCCCTGCATAGCGGCAAGGCGAAGTATTCAACGATTTTCAACTATCCCACCCTCACCTGGGCCGACATCGGCGCGATCGGCTGGCTGGTGGACGGCGCGGCGATCATGAACCAGGTGCCGCTTCAGCGCACGTCTTACGGCCCCTATGCCCGCGCGATGGTGCGTGTGTGCAAGGAAGAGAGCTTTCACCAGCGCCAGGGTTACGAGATCATGCTGGCGATGGCGGGCGGCACCGCAGAGC
The DNA here is from genome assembly GCF_036733805.1 of Novosphingobium sp. Taxonomy (GTDB): domain Bacteria; phylum Pseudomonadota; class Alphaproteobacteria; order Sphingomonadales; family Sphingomonadaceae; genus Novosphingobium. The sequence goes on from NZ_DAIMZT010000001.1 coordinate 66,657, forward strand.
AGAAAGAGATGGCGCAGGACGCGCTGAACCGCTGGTGGTGGCCGTCGCTCATGATGTTCGGTCCGCCGGACGACAATTCGCCCAACAGCGCGCAATCGATCCGCTGGCGCATCAAGCGCGAAACCAACGACGAGCTGCGCCAGAAGTTCGTTGATGCCACCGTGCCTCAAGCCGAACTGCTGGGGCTCACCGTTCCCGATCCCGATCTCAAATGGAACGATGAGCGTGGCCATTACGATTTCGGCGCGATCGACTGGGAGGAATTCTACGCAGTCGTTCGCGGTGAGGGGTCTGCCGCCAAGGAGCGCATGCAAGCCCGCCGCAAGGCTTGGGACGATGGCGCCTGGGTGCGCGAAGCGGCCGATGCCTATGAAGCGAAGCGTCAAGCGCGCCTCGCGGCCTGATACGGAGAACGAAGTTGAGCAAGGACTGGCCTCTTTGGGAAGTGTTCATCCGCTCGCGAGGCGGGCTGTCGCACAAGCACGTCGGTTCGGTGCACGCGCCCGATCCCGAGCTGGCGATGCGTCATGCCCGTGATACTTATACGCGGCGGTTGGAAGGTGTGAGCATCTGGGTAGTGCGGTCTTCCGATATCGCAGCATCCGATCCGCAGCAGGCGGGTTCGATGTTCGACCCGGCGGAGACCAAGATCTACCGCCACCCCACCTTCTACAACCTTCCCGACGCTGTGAAGCACATGTGATGAACGCGCTTTTTCAATATTTGCTGCGTCTGGGTGACGACAGCCTCATCCTGGGTCAGCGCCTCAGCGAATGGTGCGGCCATTCGCCCACGATCGAGGTCGATCTCTCGCTCTCCAATCTAGGTCTGGACCTGATCGGACAAGCAAGCCTGCTGCTGGGCTATGCGGGAGAAGTCGAGGGGCAGGGGCGGGACGCTGACCGTCTTGCTTTCCATCGCGATGCGCTTCAGTTCCGCAACTGCCTGCTGGTGGAACAGCCGAACGGCGATTTCGCGCAGACGATCGCTCGCCAGTTCCTGTTTTCGACGTATAGCCTTGCGTTGTTCGAGAAACTCACCGCCTCGACTGATGTGCGGATCGCTGAAATCGCCGCCAAGGCCATCAAGGAAGTCGCGTATCACGCTGATCTTGCGGCGGACTGGGTGGTGCGACTGGGAGATGGAACTGAGGAAAGCCGCCGCCGCATGAACGAGGGCCTCGACTGGTTCTGGCGCTTCGTTGACGAGATGTTTGAGATGGACGATCTTGAGCGCTCCCTCGCCGACGCCGGGATCGCCGCCGACAAGACGACATTGCGCACGAATTTCGATGAAAAGGTGAATAGCGTGCTGGCGGCGGCTACGTTGCCCGCGCCGGTCTATCCCTATCCGGTCCGCGGCGGGCGTGTCGGCCATCACACCGAGCATCTCGGCCACCTGCTCGCACCGATGCAATATCTGCCGCGCACTTATCCCGACGCCGTCTGGTGATCGTATGAGCACCGCGGCTCCCCTCGATGCTGTCGCGACCGAAAGGATCATGGCGATCCTGGCCGGGGTGCCCGATCCGGAGATCCCGGTGGTTTCGGTCGTGGATCTCGGCATCGTGCGGGGTGTGCGGCCTTTGCCGCCGGCCGTGCTGATAACGCCGACTTACACGGGTTGCCCCGCCACCTTGGCGATCGAGATGGCGATTCGCTCCGCGCTCGATGCGGCCGCGTTCGGCAATGTGGCGATCGAGACGGTTCTGTCGCCGCCTTGGACCACAGACTGGATCAGTGACAAAGGCAGGGAGCAGCTCAGGGACTATGGTATCGCGCCGCCGCCGAAGGGCAGCGCCAGACATTCCCTACGGGGAAGCGAGTCCGTCGAATGCCCGCGTTGCGGCTCGGCGGACACGTTGGAAGTAAGCCGTTTCGGATCGACGCCCTGCAAGGCCCTGTGGCGCTGCCGCGGTTGCCAGGAGCCGTTCGATCGTTTCAAATGTCATTAGGGGGCATATGTCTGCCACGTTTCACCCGCTCAAGATAGCCGAAGTCCGCCGCGAAACGGACGATGCCGTTTCGCTCCGTTTCGAACTCCCTGAGCTGCTGCGCGAAAGCTTCAGCTTTTCGCCTGGCCAGCACCTGACGCTGCGCCAGGAGATCGACGGCGAGGACGTGCGGCGCAACTATTCGCTCTGTGTCGCGCCGCATGAAGGGGAACTGCGCGTCGCGATTAAGCAGATCGCCGGCGGGGTCTTCTCGACCTGGGCGAATCAGTCGCTGGCGCCGGGTGCGGTGATTGAAGTGATGCCGCCCCATGGCAGCTTCACCTGGACTTTTGACCGGGAGCGCAGCGCCACCTATGCCGGTTTCGCCGGTGGTTCGGGCATCACGCCGATCCTGTCGCTCCTCAAGTCGGCGCTGACGGCGGAACCGAAGAGCCGCTTCATATTGCTTTACGGCAACAGGGCCTCCAACTCGATTATGTTCCTTGAGGAAATCGCCGCTCTCAAGAACCGGTTCATGGGTCAGCTCGAAGTCTACCACTTCCTTGAAGAGGAAGAGGAGGACGTCGATCTGTTCAATGGTCGCCTCGACAGCGAGAAGATTTCACAAGTGTTGCAAACGCTGGTCGATCCGGCCGACATCGATGCTGCCTTCATCTGCGGGCCCGGGCCGATGATGGATGCGGCGGAAGCCGGGCTCATCGCTGGCGGCGTGCCTCAGGACCGCATTCTCATTGAGCGCTTTACGGTGGGCCGGATGTCGGCAGCCCAGGCGGCAGCCGCGCACGAGCTGGAATTGAAAGCGGCCGGGCGCAAGGTGCAGATCACGCTGGAAGGGCGCAGGCGGACGCTGGCCTTTGATGCTGAAAAAGGAAGCATTCTCGAAAACGCGCGCGCCGTAGGCATGCCCGCGCCGTTTGCCTGCAAAGCGGGCGTCTGCGCGACATGCCGTGCCAAGGTCATCAGCGGCGAAGTGGCGATGAAGGCGAATTTCGGACTCAGCCAGGAAGAACTCGCCCAAGGATATGTGCTGACCTGCCAGGCAGTTCCGATGAGCGATGAGGTGGTGCTGGATTTCGACGCCTAAGTCTCGGTCCACAAGATTGTTCATAGCCAGGCAATCGACCGAGTAGTCGGTCGATTGCCGCAGTGCGGTGTTGCCCGGCGCGCGCGCAACATGGCCGCCGCCTGTCCCCTCGACAAGAAATAGATTGACCGTTCGAACGTTTAATTTATTCTTCGTCCCGCACGTAAGAATACAAGCACGATGAGGGATTCCCGGGGGCGCGCTCCCAGGATTGCGAAGCCGTTTGAGGCGCCGCATGCAAAGGGAGAAAAACATGTATCTATATCGGAAATGTCTATTGCTGGGCGCGTCCTCGCTATTAGGCATGGCCATTCAAGCTCCGGCTTATGCGCAAGATTCCGGACCTGCGGCGGGCGCGGCGAACAATGCCGACGCGTCGGGAGACATCATCGTCACAGCCCAGAAGCGCGCCGAGTCCATCAATGACGTCGGCATGTCGATCACTGCGGTTTCCGGAGACAACCTGCTGAAGCGCGGCGTGACGGATGCCAGCCAGCTCACTAAGGTGGTAGCGGGTTTCAACTATAACGAAACGGCGCGCGCTGATCCGATCTACACCATTCGCGGCGTCGGCTTCCAAGACAGCAGCATCGCCGCGAGCCCGACCGTAACGGTCTATGTTGACGAAATTCCGATCCCTTACTCGGGGGGCACTCTGGGGGCCTCGCTCGATCTGCAGCGCGTCGAAGTGCTCAAGGGGCCGCAGGGCACTTTGTTTGGCGGAAACTCGACGGGCGGCGCGATCAACTTCGTTGCGACCAAGCCCACGAACGATCTCTCAGCCGGGGTCAATTTAAGCTACGGACGTTTCAATTCGGTCGATCTTTCCGGCTTTGTGAGCGGCCCGCTGGCGCCGACACTGACGGCGCGCCTTTCGGGCAAGCTGGTGCGGAGCAATGACTGGCAGCGCAGCTATACCCGCAGCGACACCAATGGCGAGAAGAACCAGTTGCTCGGCCGATTGCTTCTGGACTGGAAACCGACCGACGCGCTGACGGTCTCGATCAACGCCAACGGCTGGCGGGATCATTCGGAAACCCAGGCGCCGCAACTGATCGGCAGGACTGCTGCGATCACCGGCATTCCATTTGATCCGGACTTCGCCGTATATCCACTTGCTCCCAACAATGCGCGGGCCGCGGGCTGGGATCCGGGGGTCTCCTTCAAGCAGCATAACAGCTATTGGCACACGTCCGGACGGATAGACTATAAGCCGAATGATACGCTGACGCTTACCTCGATCACTTCGTACCAGGAATATAGGCGGCGCGTGCCCGTGGATATCGACGGCACGGACGTGACCGTGTTCCGTTCGATCAGCAGCGGCAAAGTGGACACCTTCTTCCAGGAAGTTCGTTTGGCGGCAGATTTCGGCAAGGAAGGTCATGCTCTTATTGGCGCGAACTATCAGTCGGACAACATCACGGAGGACCAGTTCCTGAATTTCAGCCACTCGACCCAGGCTTTCCTGGGAGGCGAGGTGACTGCCAGCAACAAGCAAAAGGCCAAGAATAAGGCGATTTTCGCCAATCTCGAATATGAGATCCTGCCCTCGCTGAAGCTTCAGGGCGGCATTCGCTACACTGATTCAAAACGCTCTTACGTGGGTTGCACGCGGGATTCGGGCAGCGGCACAGCGGCGGCAGCCCTGAACGCGCTCATTCCAGGGTTGGGGGCGGTTTCCGGTGGATGCACATTGGTCGTCAATCCGACGGCTCCCTTCGCCGGCGAATTTGTGGATCACCTCAATCAGGACAATGTTTCCTGGCGCGTGGGCCTGAATTACAACGCCACCCAAGATGTTCTGCTCTATGCCAACGTGAGCAAGGGTTACAAGGCGGGCTCCTACCAGTCGCTTCCCGCTGCCAGTGCCGCATCGCTTCTACCGGTGACGCAGGAAAGTGTCCTGGCGTATGAAGCGGGCTTCAAGGCCGCGCTGTTCGATCATAAGCTGCAGCTGAACGGCGCAGCCTTCTATTATGATTACAAGAACAAGCAGATCCGCGGCATCATCAACATCCCGATATTCGGCAACGGGGAAGCGCTCATCAACGTTCCCAAGTCGCGGATCGCGGGTTTTGAGTTGAACGCTATTCTGCGTCCTGTAAGCGGGCTTACCATCTCGCCATCCATCACGCTTGTCGCGTCCAAGGTGCGCAGCAGCTTGATAAGCGGCACGCCCGACGGCACTGTCGGCCAGTTCAAGGGAGAGGCGTTCCCTTATACGCCCAAATGGTCCGGCAATACCGACGTCGAATATCGTTGGGCCCTCAATTCCGGGCTTGAAGCTTTCGTCGGATCGAACGTCACTTATACCAGCAGCACTAACGGTGGCTTCGGTGAACTGCCGTTGTATCGACTCAAGGGTTACGCCTTGCTCGATCTTCGCGCCGGGGTGGAGGGCGATGGCGGCAAATGGAGCGCCAGCGTCTGGGGTCGGAACGTGACCAACGAATATTACTGGACCACGGCGACCCGCGCGTCGGACGCGGCGACCCGGTTCGCCGGAATGCCGGTGACTTACGGCGTGGCGTTCAGCTACCGCTACTGAGCATAAGGACATCCGCCCGCCGGGCGGATGTCCTTCCCTGGCGGAGTTCGTGAGGCGGATATTCTGCGTCACGGCGAATTTGAAGAGGATCGGCCGATGATGCAGCCAGGGGATACAGTCACAGTCGAGACGGACCTCAGGGTCATGCCTATGGATCGCCGCTTTTCAGTGACGGCGGCAACCGTTCTGGGCATCGTCCCGGTTCTGGTTTTCATTATTCAGCCCGGCTACGTTCAGGGGCTGGTCGATCTGCTGGGTCTCACCGGCTCTCAGGCCGGCTATGTCGCTTCGGCGGAAATGACCGGCTATGCCGCTACCGTCATCGCGCTGAGCTTTCTCTCTCACCGGCTTCCCTGGTGGCCGATGTTGATCGGTTTCGTGCTGGTTGAGGCGCTCGGCAATGCGGCCTGCATCTTCGGCAAGGATCCTTGGTTTCTGGCCACGGCCCGCTTCGTGGCCGGGCTTGGCGCGGGCGGGCTATCCTCGCTGGCGTTCACGGCGATCGGCATGACTCGAAATCCGGACCGGGAGTTCGGTTTCTTCATCATGTGGATTCTCGGATATGGTGCTGTCGGCCTTTTTGGTCTGCCTTCGCTATTTGATGCGGTGGGGATGCGGGGATTCCACATGTTGGTCGTTGCCGTAACGCTCGCCAGCCTGGTTTTTGTTCCTTTCATGCCCAAGGCGGCCGGCAGCCATCTGGAGGAACATCACGATGTCCCCTCATTGCCGCGGTTGGGCAGATGGGCCGCCATTGTTTCCATCTTCCTGTTCTTCCTGGGCTGCGGGATTCTGTGGGCTTATATTTCCCTGATCGGCGATGTCAGGAATTTGGGAAAGCAGGCGGTCGCAAACGCGCTCAGCCTGTCGCAGATCACTGGCGTTGCCGGCGCGTTGATGGCGGGCATCGTGGGCGCCAGGTTTGGGCGGAAGTTGCCCTTGGGCGGCTCCATTCTCGTTTGCGCCGGATCGACGGCCGCGATCGGGATGGTCGATGCCCATGCCGCGCTTCTCTTCGCTTCGATGGTCTGCCTCTTCAATTTCGCCTGGAACGTGGCGCAACCGGTTTACCTCTCGGCCGCGGCCGCGCTTGATAATGAAGGCCGCCTCGTGCCGCAGATGGTCGCTTCGCAATCGTGCGGGCTTGCCGCGGGCCCGTTCGTAGGGGCGGTCCTGGGCGGGGAGCGCGACGTCATGCTTCTTATCGTTGTTGTTGCCGCGCTCTTTCTCTGCGCAGCCGTTTCCATCGCGCTGCTGTTCAGACTGGCGGGCTTGATGGCGATCCGTGGAGCTTCGGAAGGCGGAGCGCAAGCGGCGGTCCTATAGAAGGTCGCCAAGCGAACGCAGAATGCGGCGGCGCGCAAGCCGTAACGGGAAAACCGTTCCTTCAGCTGGCCGGACGGACCATCTCCTGCCGTTGCCGCTCGCGCCAATGCGCCGGCGAAAGCCCGGTTTGCGAACGAAACGTCCGCCCAAAATGCGCCGGATCATTAAATCCCAGCGAGAAGGCGACCTCGGCCACGGTCATGTTCGTGTAAAGCAAGAGCCGTTTGGCCTCCAACAACAGGCGACCACGCGCAACCTGCGATGCATGCATTCTCGCCCCTTCGCGACATGCGATATTGAGCAGATAAGGTGTGGTTCCAAGGGACGAGGCATAGCTTTTCACGCTCTGTCGTGTCCGAAAGTTCCGTTCCAGCGTGGCTAGAAAGCGTGCGAAAAGCGCGTCCGGCGCTGCCGGCTCCCGATCGACGGCCTGATCGATTTGAGCCAGTCTGGCCAATGCAACCATTATCAGACGCACGTGCGCGGCGATTGCATGGCTTTGCCCCCAGGCTGGAAAACCATATTCGCGTTCCACATCCTGAAAGCTCTCATACAGCCTGTCACGGAGATCCGAGGGCACGGCCCGCACGATCGACCGAAGCTGAATGGATCGGATCGGTGCGGACCCCATAGGTGCAAGTACGTCGGACAGGAAATCATGGGACATGCTGATGACGATGGCGTCGGCGTTCGCGTCGACATCGAAGCCATGCACAAAGCCTGACGGCATCCAGGTCAGCGTGCCGGCGGACAGAGTATGACATTCGCCATCCGCGTCAAAGCGTCCGGCGCCCGAAAGCCAATAGGATAATTGATGCAGATGAGGGTGGCTGTGGGGTTCCACCCTGCCTTCGTGAAAGCGTCCCCGGCTGCTCACGCGTTCGACATGGACGAACTTGGGATCAACCTCGCGCGCGTGTTCTCCGTAGATGTAATAAAAGGACATTTCGGCGTGCCGCATAGCGGATCGAAGATTTCATCATTTTGAGAAATTGGCCAGAGGTTTTGAGCATCTCACACCGCTGCTGACGCGTCGCACGCCTATGCTCCGCGCAAAATAAGGAGAGGACAAGATGTTCATTCGTAACGCCTGGTATGTGGGCGCCTGGTCGCACGAGCTTGCTTCTGAGGAGATGCTTTCGCGAAGGTTGCTCGGAGAAAACATCCTGTTCTTCCGCACGGCGACAGGAAGAATGTCTGCCTTGCGCGATCGATGCAGCCACAGGTTCGCACCGCTTTCGCTGGGACGCCGCGAAGGTGACTGCATTCGGTGCATGTATCATGGCCTGATGTTTGACGCGGATGGAAAATGCGTTGAGGAGCCAGGTCGAAGCGGCGTCAGTCCCAATACCGACGTGCGCAGCTATCCCACCGTGGAACGATACAAGCAGATCTGGATATGGATGGGCGATTCGACTCTCGCGGATCCCGGATTGATTCCCGACTGTCGTTTCCAGGATGATCCTGACTGGGCCAGCATTCCTGCTTACATTCACTACAATGCGGATTATCGCCTTATTCTTGATAATCTGCTTGATTTTTCACATCTCGCGTTCGTGCATGAGAAAACGCTCGGCGGGTCGACAACGATTGCCCAAACTCGCCCTCGGGTCGAACGCGTCGGTGATTCCGTTCGGTTCGCTCGCTGGTATATGAATGAACCGGAGATCGCGCCTTATCTGCGCGGTTTCAATACGTTCGACGGCCCCGTGGACCGTTGGCAGATTTATGAGATGCACATTCCCGGCAATGTGCTCACGATGGATTCTGGCAGCGCGCCTGCCGGCACGGGAGCGCGGAATGGCCATCGCGTACCCGAAGCCATGCAGTTTCGATCCGTGCAGGCGATTACGCCGGAAGACGATCAGAGCAGTCATTATTTCTGGACTTACGCTCATGGCTTCAATGCGAAGGATCAGGAGCTTACCCATAAGCTGACTGATCGCATCGCCGAAGGCTTCGAAGAAGACCGGCGGATGATCGAGGCGCAGCAAAGAGCTATCAACGATAGTGGGAATGACCAAATGGCCTTTATTCTTGCAGACAACGGTCTGGCACTGGGAAGGCGCATGATCGAGGGGCGGATCGCCAGTGAAATCAGGGCAGGGCAGACGACCAAGGGAATGAGCGTGGCTTGACAATCGCTCACGCTCCACCATAGATTGTAATTGACCGATCGGACGGTTATTTAACTGGGAGTGGCGCTGCAGTCGGGCCCGCGCGTTGCGGAGGAGTTGGATCGGCTGGATTGCGGGGGAAGGCATTCAGCGGGAACAGTTCTCGGTCCGGTTATGTGGATCAGCCTCTCACACGAGACCAGCGAAGGTATAAGGGCTATGATTTCGAATCTGCTGGAACGTCGCCGACGCGTGACGGGGCGCAATACGCTGCTGTTTTACGATGAGCCCTTGGAGATCGTGCGCGGAGAGGACGTTTGGCTGATCGATGCCGAAGGCCGACGCTACCTCGATGTCTATAATAACGTTCCACAGGTGGGGCATTGTCACCCCCACGTGGTCGATGCTTTATGTCGGCAGGCGCGTGAGATAAACATTCACACCCGTTATCTGCATGAGGAAATGGTCCGTTATGCCGAAAGGCTGACGGCCCTGTTTGATGATCCGCTGTCGACGGCGATCCTGACCTGCACGGGGACCGAGGCGAACGAGCTGGCGCTGCGCATCGCGCGGCACCTTTCCGGTCATACCGGCATCATCGTCAGCGACTTTTCCTATCATGGCAATTCATTGACCTTGGCGCAGGCCACGACGGGGTTGCCTGCGCCGGAGGCTTTGGCGCCGCACGTCAGGGCGGTTGCGATCCCGGACATGCATATGCATGAAGGCGAAGATCCCGAGGCGGTCGGCCAAGCTTATGCGCGGCATGTCGAAGAAGCCGTGCGGTCGCTGCAGACGGCCGGTTTCGGGGTTTCCGCCCTACTGTTCGACACGCTTTTTTCCACCGAGGGTCTCCCCGCAGTTCCCGGCAACTTCGTCGCGTTGGCAGCGGCTGCGGTTCGCGACGCCGGCGGCTTCTATATCGCTGACGAGGTGCAGCCGGGTTTCGGCCGCACTGGCGAGGGCATGTGGGGATACAGCCTGCACGGCACGATCCCCGATTTCGTGACCATGGGCAAACCTATGGGCAACGGCCATCCTCTGGCCGGTATGGTCACGAGCGAGGAGATCATCAACCGGTTTGCTGAGGATTCGCTCTATTTCAACACGTTCGGCGGCAACCCGGTGTCAGCCGCGGTTGGCAACGCCGTGCTTGACGTGATCGAGAACCAGGGACTGATCGAAAATGCCCGTGTTCAGGGCAAATATGTGCAGGAACGCTTGCGAGAATTGATGGTCAGGCACGAAAAAGTCGCGGCTGTCCGCGGGCGCGGTCTCTTTTTCGGGCTGGAGCTGGTTGAGGATCGCCAGTCCCGCAAGCCCGATGCGGCCTACACTAAACGCGTTGTCAACATGATGAAGGACGAGGGGGTGCTTATAAGCCGGGTCGGTCCGGGCGATAATGTCCTGAAAATGCGGCCGCCGATTACATTCCAGCAAGAACATGCTGACCTTCTGGTATCGACGCTTGACAAAGTATTGACCAAGGCGGGGGGGCAGGCATGAGCGCCGGGGATTTCTATGCTGTTTCAGTCGAAGAGCAGGCGGACCGGCTGGGACAGCTGGCCAGGGCCGCCCTGCCGCATTGGGGTGAAAACTGGGGCGAGCCCAGTCTTATCAAACACCGTGAGAATGCGGTTTTCGCGATCAGCGATGATGCGGGCCGTCGCGCGGTTCTGCGGATTCATCGTCACGCTTATCATAGCGACGCGGAACTGCTGTCGGAACTGCAATGGATGCAGGCGCTGCATGAGGCCGGCCTGGTCGTGCCCGCCGTGATTGCCGCGAGCAATGGCGCAAGCTTCGTTCATGTTTCCCATCCGCTTGTGCCCGAGCCTCGACAGATTGACGTTCTGGGCTGGGTTCCGGGGGCTCCGATAGGCGCCATCGAGGACATGCCGACGGACGACCCGGAAGGGTTGGCGCAGATTTATCACCATATCGGAGTGCTTGCGGCCAAAGTGCACGATCAGGCGCAGGCATGGCCATTGCCCGAAGGCTTCACCCGTCACGCCTGGGATAAGGACGGGCTGTTAGGGCCAGAGCCGTTCTGGGGCCGCTTTTGGGAACTGCCGGCGCTTTCATCCAGCCAGATCGCTTTGTTGCAGCGTGCGCGGGAGGCGGCGGCGGCGGATCTCGACCGCATCGGCACCGGGTCCGACATCTACAGCATAATCCACGCGGATTTCGTGCCGGAGAACGTGTTCGCCGATAACTCCAACCTGGCCCTGATCGATTTCGACGACGCAGGTTTTGGATGGCACATGTTCGAACTGGCGACTGCGTTGTTCTTCCTTCAAGACCATCCGCACTATCCGGCCATTCGCAGCGCCTTGTTCGCGGGATATGAGCAGCAGCGACCGGGCAAGGCCGATCCGTCCCTTTTGCCGCTGTTCCTGTTCCTGCGCAGCACCACGTATCTGGGGTGGGTCCATACTCGGCCGGAAGTAGAAACCGCGAAAGAGCTGACTCCCTTATTGATCGAAATGGCTTGCCGCCAGGCGGAAGAGTATCTCGGCGCGAAACGTTAGCAGAGGCGAGTGCAAGGGCCGGACGGCTCCAAGACGCAATAGACTATCGCAGTACCGGAGGTTCGCCTCTTCGAACTTCCATTTCATTGAGAGGAAGCATGATGGCTCAAACAGAGACCGCACCGTTTCGCCTGGATGGCCGGGTCGCCATCGTAACCGGCGCCGGCCGCGGCATCGGCCGCGCAATTGCCCAGGTTTTCGCCAAGGCCGGCGCCCAGGTGATTGTGGCTACACGCACGACCGCACCGGGCGAGGAGACGGTCCGCTTGATTAACGAGGCGGGCGGCAAGGCGAAGTTGGTCACCGTGGATCTTGCCAAGCGGGACGAAGCCATTTCGCTGGTGAACGAAGTCGCGAAGACCTTTGGCCGGATCGACGTGGTGGTTCACAACGCCGGCGTATTCCCGATCGTTTCCATCGAGGAAATTTCCGAGGAAGACCTTGAGGAGACGTTGAACGTCAACCTGAAGGCGGCGTTCTGGCTGGCCAAGGCTGCGGTCCCGCTGCTGCGCGCCGCGCCATCGCCGCGCCTGCTGTTCACTTCTTCAGTGACCGGACCGCGCGTGGCTATGGCCGGTCTCGTCCATTACGGCGCCTCGAAAGCGGGCCTCAACGGTTTCATTCGTGGCGCGGCCATGGAGTTTGCGCGTGACCGTATCACGGTGAACGGCGTGGAACCGGGTCTCATCCGGACAGACGCCATGGACGTATTGGCCGATGCCGAGCAGCAAGAGCAGATGGCAGCGGCGATCCCGCTGAAGCGGCTCGGCACGCCCGAAGAGATCGCCTACGCCATGCTTTACTTGGCGTCGGACCAGGCGGCCTTTGTTACCGGTCAGACGATCGTCGTGGATGGCGGTTCTCTCGTTATCGAGAACGCCGCCGCTGACGAGTAAGGGCAAGTTCGGTCTGGCCGGCGTATCCGAAGTTACGCCGGCCAGACCATTTGCTGTCCCTCGATCGGGTGGCGCCGTTATCAACCCTTGATGCGCATCTGGCCCAGAAAGTCGATCTTGCCCACCGGCACGCCCTTCAGACGAAGGATATCGTAAGCGGTGGCCGCGTGGAAATAGAAGTTGGGCAATGAAAAGGAGAGCAGGAAGTTTTCCGTGGTGAACGGAATGGCGATGTCGCCATAACGGAACACCACTTCCCCGCCCTCGTGCCCGTTGATTTCCGCAGCGCTTATTCCCCGAAGCGTCTCTCTGGCGTCCAGCAACATTTTCTGCAGTCCTTCGTAACCGACGGCTGGAACTTGGGGCTGCGGTATGTAGGTGCCGTTCTTGACGGCATTGAGCGCGCCGACCGAATGATGGGTAACGGCCTGTACCTGGAAATCGAATGAGTTCATGTCGGGGAAAAGCCGGGCATTGCTGATATCATCCGGGTTGATGCCGTTCTCCCGGCAATATCCCAAGCCCTTGTCCAGGCAGCCGATGATGCCTTCATAGATCTGCAAGTAGGAATTTACGCTAAGGTCATGGAGCGAGACTGTCATGGTAATATCTCCACTGGCGGCCGGAACCGCGTTTTGAATTGGAAGCGGTGAAGCGTTCGGGCTGCTCGATGTCAGTCCAGTTTTGAGAGATCGATCTTGGCTTCGACGAACTGGGCCACGACCGGCCCGTTGTCCGCATAGTCACGCCATTCGCTGATCTGACCGTTGCGAACCACGAAAATGCCCATAAGCGGAATGTCGACGACGCCGGTGGCAAAGTGCAGGCGGTCAAGCCGCTCGGTCAGGACCTGATCGCCCGAAGCCGATACGGCGATGCTCAAGAGTTTGAACTCGATTTTCGATGCCTTTTTCAGCAACGGCACGAGAAACTGGGCCGCCTCATCCCTGCCGTGCATCACCGGCGCGGGTACGTTCTGATAAACGACGTCGGGCGCCAAATAGCCCAGGATCGCGTCGATATCGCTTCGATCCCACGCCTCGCAGAAGCCGATCACTACGTCTTGTGCATTTCCACTCATAAGCTCTCCCTGCCAGTTATCGGCGCGCCGCTTGACCGCGCACCGGAGATGACGACTCATTGCATTGCAATTTTGTCAGAATGACTACATTAATCTTCTGCAGAGATGGAAGGCTAGTCAAATATTTTTAATGCCGGCCACGTGATTGAGGCGACCCGACAGAATGCCCAGGGGAAGACCACGCAATTTCGACCGTGACATCGCGCTGGAGCGGGCGATGGAAGTGTTCTGGGAAAAAGGATACGAAAGCGCCCAGCTGATCGACCTCACGACGGCGATGGGGATCAATCCGCCCAGTTTCTATGCTGCTTTCGGCTGCAAGGAAACCGCCTTTCGAGAGGCGCTGGCGCTATATCAGCGCAAGTTGGGTGCCGCTTGGAGCGGCGCTCTCAAGAGTGGTATCGATACGCGCCAAAGCATCCAGTCGTTGCTTGACTATAGCATTGAGCTTGCCCTGTCCGCACCCGGTCCGGGCGGCTGCATGATGGTGATGAGCATGATAAATGCTACGCCAAGCAGTCAGGCGCTGACCGATTTGCTGCGGCAGCGGCGGCGGGAGGCGTGCCACCAGTTTCGAGAACGCCTGCACCGGGGCGTGCGCGAGGGCGACTTACCATCTTCGACTGACGTCGAACGGCTTGCCACCTTCTACTGGGCAGTGCTGCAGGCGATTTCGTTGCAGGCGCGGGACGGGGCAAGTCGAAAGGAGCTGGATGATATCGCTGTTTCGGCCATGATGGCCATGCCTGACGCGGCCTGAGCGCTTCAAGAGGCCAGATGCATCGGCTTGCTGGCTTATTTTGTCCATCTTGACAAAAACGGCAGTTTTACCAACAATCGACCATCGCGGATATGGTATTAGGGGCGTCGGGTCTCGGACTAGCTATATCCGGATCGGATTTCTGCAAAGGACGATTTTCCGTCCAGCGCGGGCAGTTGAGGGCTGTATGCGACCGCAGGTCCAGACGAAAAACAATAAGGAGAGGGCTTTGGGCCATGTTAACTTCTGAACCGCGTCGCCAGTCGCTTTCCCTCCTGCTCCGTCGCTCCGCCGCTCGTCATGGAGAAAAGACTGCGCTGATTTGCGGTGATGTGGAATGGAGCTATTCCGAATTTGACGGGATCGTCGATCGCCTGGCCGCCGGCCTTGTCCAAACGGGTTTGGGAAAGGGTGATCGCATCGCAGTCCTGGCGCGTAACAGCCACGCTTTTCTAGCTGTCCGCTTCGCAGCGGCGCGCGCGGGGGCCGTCTTGGTCCCGGTGAATTTTATGCTGAAGGCGGAGGAAGCGCGCTATATTCTCGAGCACTCCGGTGCACGAGTTCTTTTCGTCGATCCAACGACCGCTGAAACGGGATTGCAGGCCGCGTCGGATGTGATTGAGGCGATTTACGGGATCCCCGGCGAAAAGGCGCCAGCACCCCAAGATGCTGCGATCGTCGATTGGAGAGCGTTGCTAGTCGATGCGCCACCGCCTGGGGAAATCGCGGACGAGGCCGATCTTGCACAGATTATCTATACCAGCGGCACCGAATCCCGCCCCAAAGGTGCGATGCTGACTCATGGCGCCGTCCTGTGGGAGTATCAAAGCTGCGTCATTGACTGCGAGTGGACGCGTGACACGGTTGCCCTGCATAGCTTGCCGCTGTTCCATTGCGCGCAGCTCGATGCGATGGTGGGGCCGGCACTGCAAGTGGGCGCAACCAACATTGTCACTGCAGAACCGACCGCTGAAAACATCATCCCGCTGCTGGCGGGCCATCGCGTCACCTCTTTTTTTGGGCCGCCTACAATCTGGATATCGTTGCTGCGCTCGCCGCTGTTCGACCAGCACGATCTGTCGCACCTCGAAAAGGGCTATTATGGCGCTTCGATCATGCCGGTTGAAGTGCTGATGGAGATGCAGCGGCGCTTGCCGCGGCTGCGCCTCTGGAATCTCTACGGGCAGACAGAGATCGCGCCGGTTGCCACGATCCTTTTTCCTGAGGAGCATGCGGAGCGGGTGGGATCGGCAGGGCGGCCCACCCTGCATGTCGAAACTCGCGTTGTGGACGATGCAATGCAGGACGTAGGCGTGGGTGAAATCGGCGAAATCGTTCACCGCTCTCCCCAGCTGCTGACTGGCTATTGGAAAGATGAGGAGCGCACGGCGGAAGCGTTCGCTGGCGGTTGGTTCCATAGCGGCGATCTCGCCGTAAGGGATGCCCAGGGTTATATCACCGTCGTTGACCGCAAGAAGGACATGATAAAGTCCGGCGGAGAGAACGTCTCCTCGCGCGAGGTCGAAGAGGCAATATATCAGCACCCCTTCGTGTCCGAGGTGGCGGTGATCGGACTGCCCCATCCCAAATGGATAGAGGCTGTGGCGGCGTTTATCGTAAAGCGCGAAGGGGCGGATTGCACGGAAGAGGCGATTGCGCTGCATTGTTCACAGCGCCTTGCCGGCTTCAAGGCGCCGAAGCGGATCATATTCGTGGACGCGCTTCCCAAGAACGCCAGCGGCAAAATCCTCAAGCGCGAATTGCGCCTTCTCGCCGAGGATAGCGCTGCTTCCTGAACGCAGTTGATGCGCTTGGCGGGGCGAGGCGCCTCTAAGCTGAGGCGTTTGATCCCGCTGTAGGCCAGCCTTTTCGCAGGGCATTCGGCGCTTTCCTAAGCCTGGCCTATTGTCGTCGTCCAAATGCGCGGGCGGCGCTCCCCCCGTGCGGGGGACCTTCCTCCGTGAGCAGCCCACTCAACCAAAAATCCCCCGATAGGCGCTCAAAATTATTTTCCATTTGGAAAATAAATCTGTAAAGTATACTCCATTGAGACAGATTGTCGGGATGTCACGAAGGGGAGGTTCGGCTGGTGGCCATTGGCGAGACGCTGGATTGTACACTTGCAAGCGCACCGTCGACCGCAACCTTGCATGAGGCTGCAGGACGCCGAGGGGCGCTGCCCTCTCATCTCAAGCCCATCGACCCTGCCATGCGCCTGCTGGGGCCGGCGCTGCCGGTGCGGTGCCCGGCGGGGGATAATCTCTGGATTCACCGCGCCCTAGCTGAAGCGAAGACCGGCGACGTGCTGGTTATCGATTGCGGTCCGGGCGACGAGTTTGGTTATTGGGGAGAGATCATGGCCACCGCGGCGATCGCTCGCGGGATTGCGGGTCTCGTCATCACCGGGGGGGTGCGTGACAGTTTGGCGCTGATTGCTCTGGGTCTGCCGACTTTCGCCGGGCGCGTTTGCATCCAGGGCACCGGCAAAGACCCCGCCAGTGATGGCGCGGTGGGGGAAACGATCCGCGTCGGCGGCGTGGCCGTTCGTACAGGTGATTTGGTCGTCGGTGATGCTGACGGTGTTCTGATCCTGCCGGCCGAGGAGGGCGATCGCGTTCTTGCCGCCGGGCGCGAGCGGGATCGCAAGGAAGAATCCATCCTCGAAAAGGTCCGCGCCGGTGCGCTGACCCTTGATGTCTACAACCTGTAACAGCTGGAAAAATTGACGATGATTATCGATATCCACGCGCACCTTTGGGCCCCGCCGGAACTGAACGCCATGGGTCTCAATCTCGTTGGTAGCGACGGTCACTACAGCGGAATGGAGCCTCAGATCACGGACGACCGTTTTCGCGAACATCTTGAGGTTCTGTTCAAGGCGCTCGACCTGGTCGGGACTAATTTCCAGATGATCTCGCCCCGCCCGTTTACGATGCTTCATTCGCGCGGTGCTCGGCTGGTGGACGTATGGACGCGCTGGACCAATAACGCGATCGCTCAGCAGGTGCGGCTTGCGCCCGGCCGGTTCAAGGGCATGGCTGGCCTGCCGCAAGTGCCCGATGAGCCGATCACTCGCGTCTTTCCGGAAATGGAGCGGTGCATCAGGGAATTGGGTTTCAATTCAATCCTGATTAACCCGGACCCGTCCGAGGGCACCGGCAATGTGCCGCCAATGGGGGATCCCTATTGGTATCCGCTTTATGAGAAGATGTGCGAGTACGACGTGCCCGCACTGATCCACGCCGCATCATGCTGCAACGGCCGGGAAACTTACGCCAACCATTTCATCACCGAACATTCGATTGCCTTGCTGTCGATGCTCAAGGCGGGGGTTATGCAACGCTATCCCGACCTTAAGGTCATCGTTGCGCATGGTGGTGGTTCGGTGCCCTATCAGATCGGCCGCTGGCGCGCAGAGCGTGGCGCCTTTCCTGATCTTGGCAAGGGCAGCATTCAGGGCAAACTTCACGAAGCCGCCGGTTCTTTCGACGACGCCTTGCAAGCTTTTCACTTCGATACTTGCCTGCACGCGCCGGAATCGGTTGAGCTGCTGATAAAGGTCGTTGGATGCGACAATGTATGCTTCGGCACGGAACGGCTGGGCAGCGGCTCGCAGATCAATCCCAGCACCGGCCGGTCCTTCGACGACATGAAGCCTGACATCGAAAGCATGGCTTTCCTGACCGAAAGCGATCGCCGCAAGATCTTCGAAGGCAACGCACGCCGCCTCTTCAAAGGACTGCCGGGCTGACCATGGCGCGCATCGTTTTTGGCCTCGGGGCGTCACATAGCCCGCTGCTGACACTTAACTGGCCCGAGTGGCAGCACCGGGCGCAGGTCGACTATGCGAACGAGCAGCTCAACTTGTCCGATGGTCGTTTCGTCACTTACGCCCAGCTCGCCGAGGAAACAGGCGCGCCATATGGGACTATCGCGACGCCTGAACAGTTCCAGGAGGCGGCGGTGCGTTGTCAGGCCGGGCTTGACCGGCTCGGCGATGCGCTTGCCGCTGCCGCGCCCGATATCGTGCTGGTGATCGGCGATGACCAGGGAGAGCTATTTCCCCTTTCGAACACCCCGATGATCTCCGTCTACTACGGCGAGGAAATCGCGACCAACGACGTGTGGGGGCGGGACGACAAGCCTGCTTGGATGAACGAGATGGCCAAGGGCTATCTCATGGACCGGGTGCATCGCATTCCGGGCGCGCCGGAGCTTGCGCTGGATGTCATTGCGGGATTGGTGCGCCGTCATGTCGATATCGGCGCAGCTGCGCGGATCGACGATCCCGAGCGGGCCGGGTTCGGCCACGCATTCGGCTTCATCGCTGAACGGCTGTTCCGTGACCGGCCTATTCCGATGTTGCCGATCCTGCTCAATACCTATTTTCCGCCCAATGTCATGACCTCGTCCCGTGCCTTCGAGGTCGGCGGCGCGATCCGGGCGGCGATCGAGGAAAGCCCTTCGGATGCCCGTGTCGCGGTGGTTGCGTCCGGCGGTCTTAGCCATTTCGTGGTGGACGAACAGCTCGATCGCCAGGTCCTGGATGGTTTGCGGCAGGGGCAGAGCGGCAAGCTTACAAGTATAGGCCCGGAAGCGCTGAACTCCGGATCTTCCGAGATTCTGAACTGGATCATGGCGGCGGGCGCGCTGGATCACTTGCCGCTTTCTTGGAGCGAATACGAACCCATTCGGCGCACGCCGGCCGGCACCGGCATCGGCGTCGCCTTTGCTTGCTGGGGCGCACAATGATGGAGAAAACAGTGTCAATCGCAAGGCGCAGCATCGAGATCGAGGGTTTCAATCATGCCGGACAGCCGATACCGGCCGCCAGCCGCAAGGGTGGGTTGATCGTCACTGGCGGCGTCTATGGTCTGGATCCGTCCACCGGCCGGTTGCCTGACAGCGTCGCGGAGCAGGTTCCGCTGATGTTCATGCAGCTGGAGCGCATCCTGGCGGAAGCGGGCGCCGGATTCGACGACGTGGTGCGCCTGACGGTCTATGTGAAAACGCCGGAGGCCCGTCCGCTGGTTAACGAAGAGTGGCTGCGGGTCTTTCCCGATCCGACCTCTCGCCCGGCGCGGCACACCCTCACTTACGAGCACCTTCCGGCGAACATGCTGGTGCAGTGCGATGCAATCGCCATGGTGGCTGACCATGGCTGATGCGGCGACCATCGAAAAGCTGCTGCGGTTCGATAGCTGCACTATTTCCGACGCGCTGGACAAACTGGGTCTTGGCGGCGCGGTTTGCGGCCTTATGCCGCTTACCCTGCCGGGCAGGCGGATCGCCGGACGCGCTGTCACCGTCAAGCTGGGCGCGCCGATGGAGGGGTTGCCCAAAAGGCACCTTGGTGCTGGCGCCGTGATGGCGGCCGAAAGGGGAGACATCATCGTCGTTGAGCACCGGGGCCGCGCTGATGTGTCCGGCTGGGGCGGATTGCTCAGCCGGGGCGCAGTCAAGCAAGGGGTCTCGGCGGTGATCGTAGACGGCGCTTGCCGGGATATCGATGAGAGCCGGGACCTTGGGCTGCCGATCTTTGCGCGGGCAGCCGTTCCCGTGACGGCACGCGGCCGTGTGGCCGAACATGATTTCAACTGCCCGGTCACCATTGCAGGCATTGCCGTGATGCCAGGAGATTGGCTGGTCGCGGACGGCAGCGGCGTGGTTTTCATTCCGGCAAGTCGGCTGGACGATGTGATTGCCGTGGCCGGCGACATCCTTGCACGGGAAAGCCTGATGGCGCGCGACATCGATGACGGCGTGCCCATCGGCGAGGTGATGGGAGCGAATTACGAAGACATGCTGAAGGGACCGGAGAGAGCGGATGGTTGACGAGAAACTTGCTGACGGCCTCAACAAGATGGGTGTCACTGCGTTGTCGGATGCTCTCGACCGGCTTGGTATTGACGGGCAGGCCGTGGGGATCATGCCGGTCGTGCGTGACATGCGCTTTGCCGGTCCGGCCTTCACGATCCGCATGCTGCCGGTGGGGCTGACCGGAGGTGTGGTAGGCGACTATATCGACGATGTGCCCGCTGGGGCGGTCGTGGTGATCGATAACGATGGTATCCTCGATCAGACCGTCTGGGGCGATATTTTGACCTTTGTCGCTCATTCCAAGGGGATTGCGGGCACGGTGATTGACGGCGTCTGCCGTGACAGCGATCGCTGCGTCGAACTTTCCTATCCGGTCTTCGCACGGGCCAACACCATGCGGACGGGCAAGGACAGGACGACCGCCGACGCTTACAATGTTCCGATCCAGATCGCCGGCGTGCGGGTGGCGCCTGGCGATTGGCTGGTGGGGGATGCGGACGGCGTGGTGTCGATCCCGGCGGACCGGGTGCGCGAAGTGCTGGCCGTGGCGCAAGAGATAGAGGAGGCGGAGGAACGCATCCGCGCCGCCGTGCGCCGTGGGATGCGCCTGGACGAAGCACGGCGGGCCGCAAATTACCACAGCCTGCAGACTCGCCGTCAAGACCAATGACAATGTCTCGCCGCCAATGTCGCGGCAAAATAAATATATATGGAGATTGGGATGCCTGGTTTTTACTTTGATCCTGAGGATCCGGAATTTATTGAAGATCCCTATCCTTTTTATCGCCAACTAAGGGACGAGGCACCCGCTTATCGGGACGAAGATAGCGGGTTATGGTTTATCAGCCGCTATGCCGACATCGAGCGCGCGACGACTGATTACGAGATCTTTTCGTCTGCGGGCGGCAATGCCCCCAAGGATTCGCCCTTGCGCGTAGGCAAGACGCTCGGATCGCTGGACCCGCCGCGCCATGATGAACTGCGCCGTGTGATCCAGCGCAGCCTCGCGCCGTCCCGCATTGATGCGATATTGCCGATCATCCGAGAAAGCACCAAGGCCCGGCTGGCCGCCGTTGCCGGTCGCCGGGAATGCGATCTGGTCGCCGATATCGGCAGACCTGTCCTGTTTGGCGGCCTGGCGCTTCTCCTGGGGCTTGACGAAGCCGGCGCGACCAAGGCCACCGAGCTGACGGCGGAGTTGTTTCATTACGACGATGGGATGTTGGGCGCGGTATTGTCGCCAGAGGGGTGGCAGGCGATCTTCGCCTTCCTACAAGAGCAACTGGCCAAGCGGACCGTGGAGAAAGGCGAGGATCTTTTTTCGGTGCTGTTGGAGGCACGCGGAAACGGCGCCGATTTGACTGACGATGAGATCCTGGGCAACCTGTCCACCGTGCTGGCCGCGGGGAATGCTTCCATCGGCCATTTCTTTCCGAACCTGATGCATGCCTTGTGGCTGCACCCTGACCAGCGCCGCCGTGTGATCGATGATCCCTTGCTGATTTTGGCAGCGGTTGACGAAGGGGTGCGTTGGGATACCTCCACGCAATCGTTCGCACGCCAGATCATGGCGGACGTGGAGATCGGCGGCCGCACGCTTCCCGCGGGTTCGCGCGCCGTCCTTCTTTACGCCTCCGCCAACCGAGATGAACGGGCGATCGAGCAGCCAGATCGTTTCGATATAGGCCGCAAGCGCGTACGCCATTTCGGATTTGGAATGGGGCCTCACGTATGCGCCGGGGCGCAGGTCGCCAGGGCCATGCTGCGCGAAATGCTGCAAGTGCTTTTGCCTGCATTCCAGGACTACGAGCTTGATGTAAGCAATGCCCGCAGGGTTCGCCATATCATGGTTCGTGGCTTCATCGACCTGCCTATCTCCTGGTAGGTTTCTGGCATTGTGGGCCGCAGCCAACTGAGGTTGCGGCCCGCACCAATATTTTTAGGATGCCGCCAGTTCGGGTGCGCCCATGATCGCCGCGCGATGCTCGATCAACCATTCGCGTACGGTTTTTGGCTTGCGGCCCAGGATGCGCTCTACAAAGTCGTTGCGTGCCCAGACGACCTCGTTGTCCTGTTCGTATTGAAAGAAATCCCAGAGTTCTTCCAATCGAGGCCCGATGTGCGCATAAGTTGAAAGGAAGCTCTCCTTCGAACTGTCGTGCGTGATAGGGATGCCCCAGACTTCGCTCATCAATTGGGCCACCTCGCCGAACCGCATGATGTCCTGACCATTGTTCAGGGTGTGAAGCTGTCCGATGTGCCGGTGATTGTCCGACAGAAACAGGCGGCCTGCGACTTCGCCGACTTCGCGCGGATCGATCCAGGGAATAAGGCGTTCCGGCCATACCAGCCGATGCTCGTTCCGCAAGGACTTGGAAAGGCCGAAATAGATGAAATTGTCCATGAATGTGGCGCCGCAGTTCAGGTAAGTGACCGGCAATCCGCTGTCGTCCAGGATCTTTTTGGCGATCGGATGCTGAACCGGAAGGCTGAGCCGGGGTTCGCGCAACGATTGCGGAATGCGGTGGGGATTGGCTTCCGGTTGAATGCCAATCTGGCGGATCAAATGGATCAGGCTGTCCGCCTGCTTTAGAGCATGCACCAGATTGGTCATGGCGGGAGCTTCGCTGGTTCCGCCCGGGGTGAGGACGAACACGCCTTCCATGCCTTGGACCGCCTTGTTCAGGCTGGCCGGATCGAAATAGTCGGCGCAGACCACGTCCGCTGTCGGATATGCTGATTTCAACGCGTCGACCCGCGCTTCGCTCCGGCTGACAAGCCGCAGGTGGACGGATGGCGCGGCTTGCGTCAGATAAGACGCAAGCGGGCCGCCGATGCGGCCTGCGGCCCCGAATATGAGAACCGTCTTGGGAATCGGCTTGTTGTTGGCAGGCATAGTCATGCTTCTTCTCCCGAGGACGCGCGGCTTTGTATAAGGTAATTCGTGCCGTGCGTGGATGTCGATTGGGGGCTTGACGCCCGCTCCATCGCGAGCCTAATGAAAATTATTCACATGGACAAGATAGTAAGATTTAGCAGTCCGAATGGATCACCATTTTGGTATCTAGTCCGTTCGGATTAAGAGGAGAGGCGCCAGTGACCAGCACCCCAACAACCGCCGTCAGGACCGCCAAACCCGGCTTGCGCAAGGACCTGGTGGAGCGCCTGCTCCGCCCGAAGTCCATCGCCATTGTCGGCGTTTCGACCCGCCCCGGTTCGCCGGGGCAGACCGTCGTTGGCCTGCTCGATCAAAACGAATTTCCGGGCGAGGTCTATCTCGTCGGCCGGAGCGGAGGTGAAGTCGGCGGGCGGGTCGTGATCGAAGATGTCGATAGTCTTCCCGCCGGCGTTGACCTCGCGGTGCTGACATTGCCCGCCGTTGGCGTGCAGGATGCGATCGAAGGTTGCATCCGGCGCGGTGTGGGCGCTGCCGTGGTCTTCGCCTCGGGCTTTGCCGAAGCAGGCGAGGAGGCTCGGCAGGCGCAAGTGGCGCTCACGCGTAGGGCGGAAGAAGCGGGCCTGGGCGTTGTGGGCCCCAATTGTCTTGGCTTCACCAATTATATCGATCGGATCGACGTGGGCTTCGTGCCCGTTCCCCCCGCGAAAGCGCCGGCAGCGGATCGTTTGCCGACAGTGGCGATCATCGCGCAGAGTGGCGCGCTGATGGGGCATGCGACCTGGGCTTTTGAGGCCCGCAACCTGCCCGTGGCTTACCGTATTTCAAGCGGCAATGAAGCTGGCCTTGGATTGTCGGACTACATCGCCTTCATGGCGGATGACCCATCGGTCAGCGTGATCGCCCTTTATGCCGAACATATCCGCCGGCCTGCGGAGTTTCTCGAAGCAGCAGCGCTCGCCCGGGCGGCGAACAAGAAGCTTGTCCTGTATCACACCGGTCGCGGCGCCATGGCGCAGCAGGCCGCCGCTTCGCATACCGGCGCCATGGCGGGTGATTATGCGACCATGGCGGTGCTGGCGGGCCGGGCCGGCGTTCTGGTGGTCGATACCCTGGAAGAGTGGATCGATTGTTCCGAAATACTCGTGCGCTATCCAGAGGCGCCGACGCTTGCTCCGGCGGTGATGACCACCTCCGGCGCCTTCTGCGCGATTGCGCATGACACTTTTGAGGGGCTGGGGATCGATCTTCCGCCTTTGTCGGCCGAAAGCACCGCTCTATTAACGCCGCGTCTGCCGGAATTCACGCCGCCCAAGAATCCCCTGGACCTGACAACGCAAGTGGTATCGGATATTCCCCTGACTGCGGACGCACTGCGCGTCCTGACGGCAGATCCCGCAATCGGCTCCGTTGCAGTGGCGGTCCCGGCGATTGGACCGGATGCGGTGAAGTGGTTGGGGCCGTTCGCGGACGTGGTGGAGGGATCAGGAAAGCCAGTCCTGCTCAGCACGCTGGGCGAAGGCATGTCTTTACCTAAAGACTTCGAAGCACTGGCCCGAGATCGCAGGATCGTGCTCTCGCGTTCGCCGGAACGTGCACTGCGAACTGTCGCTGCGATCACGCGCTACGGCCGCGCGCTGAAGCGAGCCCGTGCCGATTTCGTTCCTTTGCCAGATGATGCCTTGCCGCCCATGAGACCGGGACCGCAACCGGAATGGGTCGGCAAGGAGATATTGCAAGCGCTCGGCGTCGCCCGTCCCGCCGGAGATCTGGCGAGGGACGAGGACGAAGCAGCCGTCATCGCGGGCCGGATCGGCTATCCCGTTGTCATCAAGGTGCAGGCTGCCGAGTTGGCTCACAAGACGGAGATTGGCGGCGTCATCCTGAACCTAAAGGATGAGGACGCATTGAGGGCGGCTTATCGCGAACTTCTCGCCCGTGTGGAAAAGGCGAAACCTGGTACGCATCTGGACGGTGTTCTGGTGGAAGTCATGGCGCCTAAGGGCCTGGAACTCGTGGTTGGTGCAAAGCGCGATCCGCAATGGGGGTCGGTGCTGCTGGTTGGACTGGGGGGGGTCATGGTGGAAGCGCTGAAAGACGTCCGATTACTACCGGTCGACCTTCCGCCTGCTGAGATAGAAGCGGAACTTCGTCAGCTCAAGTCGGCAAAGTTGCTGGAGAGCTTCCGCGGCGCGCCCGCGCCGGACGTCGCCGCCGTCGCCCAAGTGGTGGCCGCAGTCGGCAGACTTATGGCGGACAGGCCCGAGATCGTCGAGATCGACATCAACCCTTTGCTGGCCTTGCCGGTAGGGCAGGGGGCGCTTGCGCTCGATGCGCTGATCGTCACCGCACCCAAGTAATCAAGCATACGCGGGGGGCGGCCGGAGCCGTCGCCCCGCTGGAAACGTAGGAAAATCGCGTGACGAAAACGCTGGTGACATATCAACTCGATGGTGAAATTGCGCTGATCGGCATTAACCGACCGGAGAAGCGTAACGCGCTGAGCGCCGAAACTGCCAATCAGATCATCCTTGCGGCCGAGCGCGCCGGACAAGAGGCAAAGGCCGGTGTGATCTTCGGCCACGGCGAGCATTTTTCCGCCGGGCTGGATCTGGTGGCGATCGGTGCACAGCGCCGCAATGGGATCACGGACGATCAGAAACGCTTGCGGCACGAGGGCCATCAAGGCTTTGATGCGATCAGCCGCGGGGCTATTCCCTTCGTCGCGGCGCTGCAGGGGGCGGTCATCGGCTACGGCCTCGAGCTTGCCGCATCGGCGCAGATCCGTGTGGCTGACCGCACCGCCTATTTCGCTTTGCCCGAAGCGATGCGCGGCATTTTCGTGGGCGGCGGAGGATCTGTTCGCATCCAGAGGCTGCTTGGCTATGCCCGTATGGCGGACATGATGCTGACGCGGCGGGTCCTGCTGGCGGACGAAGCGCACGTGCAGAATCTCTGCCAATATCTGGTGGAACCGGGCGAGGCGTTGGAAAAGGCGAAAGCGCTCGCGCGAACGATCACCGAAAACGTGGCTCTGTCCAACTGGACGATATGCAATATTCTGCCGCGCATGGCAGATTTAAGCCACGATGATGGCTTCATGCTGGAACAGATGGCGGCGCACTACACCTTCGGGGCGGAGTCGCAGGCGCGCCTTGACCAATTTGCGAGCAAAACTGCGCCGCGCCTGAGGAAAGAGGGCGAGCGCTGAACTCCCGCACGGCGAATCCGGAGCTTGCGGGGCAATAACCGAGCCGCCCCGGCAGGCAACCCGCTCCGCTATCAACATTCGGCAAGCGCGCCATGCAAAACACGCGAGGGCTCATCTAACTCGTTTTAACTTCGCTTTGACTCCGAAAGTGGCTGTCCCTCGGCAACCATTCGTTCGATCATCGGTGCAGGAGCGAAGTGGTCTCCGTGCTCGGCCTGAAGTCTGCGCAGCCGTTTGAGGATCATTGGCAGGCCGATCGTATCGGCGTGATATGTTATGCCTCCTTTGTCGAGGGGAAAACCATAGCCGGTGTTCCACACGACATCGATGTCGGAGGCGCGCTGGGCGATGCCTTCGTCCAGTATCTTTGCGGCCTCATTTATCATGGGCAGGATCATCCGATCGATGATCTCCTCGCTTTCGACGGATCGCGGTACGATCCCGTACTTCTGGCGGAGCCCGGCGATGATCGCGTCCACCTCCGGGTCGGGAAGGGGTGATCGGTTGCCTGGCTCATAGCGATAATAGCCCCTGCCCGTTCGTTGCCCCAGGCGGCCGGCCTCGTAAAGGGCGTCGCCGATTTCGTCGACATCACCGGTTTGCTGTCGCAGCCGCCAGGTCAGTTCGATCCCACCAGCCATATCCTGCAGCGCAAAGGGCCCCATGGGGAAACCGAAATGCTGCATGGCGTCGTCAATCTGTTGTGGGCTCGCGCCTTCCAGAAGCATACGCGAGGTCTGCTGGTCGCGCGCGGCGAAAATGCGATTGCCGACGAAGCCGAAGCAAACGCCCACCACGACCGGAACCTTTTTCAGCAGCCGCGCCAAAGCCAATGCGGTGACGATGCAACGGTCTGACGTCCTTTCGCCGCGCACCACTTCGAGCAATCGCATCACGTGCGCGGGGCTGAAGAAATGTAGCCCGATGACATCCTGCGGCCGATCGGTGGTTTCGGCGATCAAATTGATATCAAGGGAGGAGGTGTTAGTCGCCAGCACTGCGCCGGGCGGCGCGACTTGGCAAAGGCGGCCGAATATTTCCTTTTTGAGCGCCATGCTTTCCCACGCCGCCTCGATGAAGAGTTGCGCCGGTGCGGCTCGTTCCAGATCCGTTACCCCGGCGAAGCGGCCCATGCGCTCGTCGATGTCGCTTTCCGTTAATTCACCACGCTTTACACGGTTGCTCCAGTTGGCCCTGATGCGTGCCGCGGCCCCTTCGATCCTGTCGTCAGAAGTCTCCATCAGAGTCACGCGCACGCCGTTTTCCAGCAGGGCCGTGGCGATGCCGCTGCCCATCTGTCCCCCACCGACTACGCAGATGTGGCCAAGGTCTGCAGGTGCGGCCGTCATGTCGACATCATCTATGTCATAAACGCGCCGTTCCGCGGCCGCAGCGTAATCATGTGCCAGAGAGGGGGAGCTTTCGATCGTCATCATATTGTCCGCGCCGATAAGGTTCATGTGACGGGCGTGAAGGTGGGCAGGGCGCCATTTTCCTGCACAGCAGCCAGGCGAACACGGCCGCCAATTTTCAAGCCCTGCGGATCGGCCCCGGCGATAATCGCCAGTACCGACGGGCCTTCGGGCAACGTCACGAATGCAGGCACGGTCAGCTGATCCTTCCGCCGCCAGACGGTGAGCGAATAGATTTCGCCGGTCCCGATGGCTTCGGTCCAGCCGGTGTCGCTGCTGCCGCAGAAAGGGCAATAGCTGCGTGGATAATGGTGATGCTCGCCACAGGCGTTGCATCGGCGCACGAGAAGGCGGCCTTGGGCCAATGCGTTCTGATACGCCTTCAGCTCTTCGACGTCGGATACAGGTGTCATATCAGATCCGTTCGAGAATGATGGTGGATGAGCCATGGTGGCCGGCGATCACGCCTCCGGTGCCGTGAGCGAGGGCAAGGTCGCAATTGGGCACCTGCACCGCCGGATGTGCCGTGCCCCGCGCTTGGCGGGCTGCTTCCAACAGCTTCGTCATGCCGCCGCGATTGCCGGGATGATTGCTGCATAAACCGCCGCCGTCCGTGTTGAACGGCAGGCGCCCTACGCCTGAAATCAGGTTGCCGTCCGCGACGAAGGCGCCGCCTCGGCCCCTCTCGCAAAAGCCGATGTCCTCGATTTGCACCAGCACGGTTATGGTGAAGCTGTCATAAAGCGAGGCATATTGGATGTCGCTGCGCGCGACCCCGGCCTCCTCGAAAGCAAACGCCGCGGAATGGACTCCGGCAGTCCGAGTGAGGTCGATCTTGCCGCCATTGGAATGGCCAATCGCGCTTCCCGCGCCGCGAACGCGGACCAGCGGACGGTCGATTGAACGGGCAATCTCCTCCCGCGCGATCACGATGGCGCCGCCTCCGTCCGTCATGACGCAGCAGTCGAGGCGATGCAGCGGATCGGCGACGAAGGGCGAAGCGAGGACATCTTCGACGGTTACAACCTCGCGCAGCAGCGCATGTGGGTTGTGCTGGGCATGATGGGAGGCCGCCACCTTTATCCAGGCGAGTTGCTCGCTGGTAGTGCCATATTCGTACATGTGACGCGCGGCGACCATGGCGTAGAGCGGTCCCGGAACGAAACCGGCAAACGCCGCGTCGGGTGAAGAGGCGATATCAGGTCCCGTCAAGCCAAACGGGCGACGCTCTGCCAGCTGATTGTCAGCCATGGTGATAAGGGCGACGTTGCAGCGCCCCGCGCGGATCGCATCGACGGCGTGCTGGACGTGCAACAGATACGAAGAGCCGCCTGTCTCCGTGCTGTCGGCATAGCGCAGATTGGTAAGGCCCAGGTATTCCGCCATCGCCAGCACGCTTACGCCCGGGGCGTCCGCTGCGCAGAAATAACCATCGACGTCGCGGATTGATAGGCCGGCGTCCGCCAGCGCCCCATGAGCGACGTCGGCATGCAAGCGTGCCCGCGTCAGCCCATCTGCGCGTCTGGTAGGATGCTCATAAACGCCTACGACATAGGCATCAGGTTTAGGCACTGGCTTCCTCCCCTCCCTGGTAATTGGCCTTGGCGAAACGATGCACCTCTCATTGGACGTGATTGCGGTATCGAGCCAAGGATGGTTTGATCTTCAAATATGTTCCAATTGGAAAATATACAAACAAAATTTTGACAAATTTGTTTGGAAAGATCAGCTTTGCATTTCTTCGCCAGAAATCTGTCGCGGAAAGCGCCATCCCGCTGCTTGCGAAGCGCCTGGACATCGTTTTACGTCGCCAGTGGCGGCGCTTACAACAGGAAGCCCAGTTCATCAGACGCGGAAGGACGAATGCATGGAGGGTAGTCAGATGGACGCTGAGCCTGAAGAAAAAAAGCTACGCGGTACGAAAAAACCGGTGGGCCTTCGCCGCGAACGCACGCGATCGCGCAAGGAGCAACAGCGTGCGATCGATACCCGCGAGCGGATCATTGAAGCGGCCACGGAAGAGTTCGCCGCACGCGGGTTTGAAGGGACGTCCACGCGCGCGGTGGCAGAGAATGCCGGGGTGCGGCACACGCTGGTGACTTACCATTTCGACGGCAAGGAGGGCTTGTGGCAGGCGGTCATGGATCGCACCGTCCGCTCCTTCGTCCTGCGCCAGTCGGAAAGGCTGGAAGGATTGCGCGGGGTGGACGAAATCATCCAGCTTCGCCTTCTTCTTGAAGAATTCGTGCGCTACAGCGCCTCAGACCTCCATCTGCATAAGTTGATGACTTATGCCGCGAGCGAGGCCAGCCCCCAGCTTGATAAAATGGTGCAGGAATATCTGAAGTCCTATTTTGATATGATCGCTGGCTTGATCCGGAAAGCGCAGGCCAGGGAGGCGTTCGTGGAAGGCGACGCTCTCCATCTGCATTATCTGTTTATCGGCGCTGCCACGCGCATTTTCATGCAATCTCCTGAAGCGGACCTGGTGATGGGCCAGCGAACGCTGGATCCCAAGTTCATCGATCGACACGTTGCGCTTTGCATGAAGCTGTTCTTCACCAGCGAATGACTCGAAGTCGCGAGGGCAAAGGCTCCATTGACGTTATTGTCCATATGGACAATTAAAATTCAATCTCTTACCCATGCAGAATAATTTCGCGACTCGCCCCTTCGTTTTGGAAGTGGCTGGAATCGCGACGCCGATGAGTACTGGCGCCAAGCGCGAGCAGGTTTTGGGAGATGGTTGAATGAGCGCGTTCAAACTCTTGATCGATGGTGCCCTGGTTGAGGGCGCATCAGAGATGGATGTGCTCAATCCCGCCGATGGGACGGTCGTGGCCCAGTGCCCGCGTTCTGACGAGCGCTTGCTGAATGCTGCTGTGCGCGGGGCGAAAGAGGCTTTCGGGGCCTGGTCGCGTCTGCCGGCGCCGGAGCGTTCCTCACGGGTTATGGCATTGGCGGGTGCGCTCGAAACGCGGCGGGCTGAATTTGCTCGGCTGATGATGCGCGAGCAGGGCAAACCGCTGTTTCTGGCGGACGTGGAGATTGCCCAATCCGTCGCGATCCTGCGGACTTTCGCAGGTATGACGCTCGACGTGGAAACGCTCCGGGAAGACGACAAGATGCGGGTCGTCCAGCAACGCGCGCCGCTCGGCGTCGTCGCGGCCATCACTCCTTGGAACTTTCCTCTGCTCCTCCTGATGGCGAAGCTCGGACCCGCGCTGGTCGCTGGCAATTGCGTGATAGCCAAGCCAGCGCCCACGACGCCGCTTACCACTTTGCTGTTTGGTGAACTGTGCGCTGAATTGTTGCCGCCGGGCGTGGTTAATACGGTGGTGGACAACAATGATCTGGGAAACCTGCTGACCAGGCATGCCGACATAGCAAAGGTGGCCTTCACCGGTTCGACGCCGACCGGGCGGCGAGTAATGGAAAGCGCTGCGCCGTCACTGAAGCGGCTGACGCTGGAACTCGGCGGCAATGACGCCGCAATTGTCCTGGAGGATGCGCCGGTCAAGGCCGTGGCGGCGCAGCTTTTCAGGAATGCGATGATTAATTCCGGCCAGGTCTGCGTCGCCATCAAGCGCGCTTATGTCCATGAAGCTCTTTATGACGAGCTATGCGATGAGCTAGTCAGCCTGGCCAGTGCCGCCGTGGTCGGCGACGGGCTGACGCCGGGCGTGCAACTGGGGCCGTTGCAGAACAAGGCGCAATTCGATCGGGTCAAAGAGTTGATTGAGGATTGCCGGACCGCCGGCTCGATCGTCGCTGGCGGCGCGGCGCTCGATCGCCCCGGCTATTTCATCGAGCCGACCATCGTGCGCGACATTGCCGATGATGCGCGGATCGTGCGGGAAGAGCAATTCGGGCCTGTTTTGCCGGTGCTGTGCTTCCGAGATGTCGAGGATGCAATCAAGCGCGCCAACAATTGCGAGTTCGGCTTGGGAGCCTCCGTATGGGGGATGGATCTCAATCGAGCTTACGACGTGGCGCTGCGATTGGATGCGGGCACGGTGTGGATCAACAAGCACCTGGATCTGCAGTTCGACGTTCCGTTTCGCGGCGCCAAGCAGTCCGGCATTGGTGCGGAGTTCGGGCTGGACGGTCTGAAGGAATATACCCAGGCCAAGGTCATCAATATGACGCGGGAGAACAATTATGACCACGGCGGAGCAGACGGTGCGTCCGAAAGGAGACATTCCAAACAGGATATCCGCGGCCGTGGTGCGGGAACGGAGGGGACCGTTCACGCTTGAGGAGGTCCATCTGGGTGCGCTGCGCCCGGACGAGGTTCTTGTCAGGATCGAGGCCACCGGGCTGTGCCACACGGACATCGCGGTTCGTGATGGCGAAATGCCCTCGCCCTTGCCAGCGGTCTTGGGTCATGAAGGCGCGGGCTATGTCGCAGCTATCGGGGATAGTGTTACCGGCCTTGCCGTCGGCGATCCCGTGGTCCTGACGTATTTGAGCTGCGGCGAATGCCGCGAATGCCGAACCGGGGTGCCTTCGGCTTGTGTCCAGCTGGGAGGGCTGTGCTTCGGTGGCGCACGACCGGACGGCAGCCATGCTTTGCATGGTTCTTGCGGTGACGTGCTCCATGACCGGTTTTTCGGGCAATCGTCTTTCGCCACTTATGCCATTGCAAATCAGCGTAATATTGTAAAAGTCCGGCCGGATGCGCCGATCAGGTCGTTGGGGCCGCTCGGCTGCGGAATAATGACCGGGGCGGGAACGGTCTGGAATGCGCTGAAGGCCGGGCCAGGCTCCAGTCTTGCGGTCTACGGCGCGGGCGCAGTGGGATTAAGCGCCGTGATGGCCGCCCGGGTCGCTGGCGCAAGCTCGATCATCGCCATCGATGTCGTTGCTTCCCGTCTTTCTCTGGCGCGGGAACTGGGAGCGACTCATACGGTAAATGGCGGCGAGGGCGATGTTGTGAGCGCCGTCCGCCGTATCGTTCCTGACGGCACCGATTTCGCCGTCGACACGACCGGACGTGAAGCGGTTGTCCAAAATGCTTTGCTGGCGCTGCGGCAATGCGGCGCCCTGGCGTTGGTCGCGGCGGCCCAGCCCGAATTAAGCCTGGACATGTTCAATTTGCTGGCCGGTTGCAAGACCATCTGCGGAGTGATCGAAGGCGGCGGTGCGGCCCATCTGCTGATCCCGCGCATCCTTGATCTTCATATGTCCGGCCGCTTCCCGTTTGACCGGATGCTGCGATTTTACACGCCGGAGCAGATCAACGACGCTGTGCGGGACAGCGTCAACGGCAACACCATAAAGCCGGTGATCTGCTTCGGACAGAACGCGGCCTGACACCACGTTCAGCAACTGATCCTGATCGTATCGGCATCGACCCGGCGCGATGGCGCAGGGTTATGTGTGCGCATCGCCGTCGCGTCGATCAATGCAGAATGATCCGTACGGACATCTGATTGCAAAGCATTTTTCTTCAATACAAAATCTACATCAAAAATTATTGACGTAATCAAAAACAGATATAAAAAGCTGACCGAGTGGATTAAATAAAATTGACAGGAGAGGGAGCCTTATGTCCGATCGCGTTGCTATCTGTCTGCTCATGGCGTCGAGCTGCCTCAGCACCGCCGCTTATGCTCAGGATGCGCCGACCTCAGCGGATGGAGGAGCGGCGGAAATCATCGTGACGGCGCAGAAGCGCAGCGAGCGATTGAACGATGTCCCCCTCTCGATCACGGCCGCCACGGGCGAGCAGCTTCGGCAGGCCGGCGTTGCTTCGCCTTCGGATCTGGCCAAGGTCGTTACGGGCTTTTCCTACCAGCCCAGCAATTACGGGGCGCCGGTCTATTCGATCCGTGGCATCGGCTTCTTTGACAACACGACGGCCGTGTCACCCACGGTATCGGTCTATGTCGACCAGGTGCCTCTGCCTTATCTGGTGATGACGCCGGGCGCCACGCTCGATCTTGAACGGGTGGAGGTTCTCAAGGGACCGCAGGGAACGCTGTTCGGGCAGAACTCAACCGGCGGTGCGATCAACTTCATCGCCGCCAAACCGACTGACAGCTTGTCCTATCGCGCCAGCGCCGAATATGCCCGCTTCGATCAGGTCAATCTGGAAGGCTTCGTCAGCGGCCCGATTTCAGACAAGCTCGCGGTGCGAGTGGCTGCGCGAACCGAACAGGGCGGGGCCTGGCAGAAAAGCGTGACGCGGCCCGGCGATCGGTTGGGCGACCGGGACTTCAGCTCCGGCAGATTGATCCTGGATTGGAAGCCTGACGACGTGGCGCGCTTTGAGTTCAGTGCAAACGGCTGGATCGACAAGAGCGAGACGCGGGCGGCGCAGTACAGGCGATATTCCCCCACATCGCTGAACTATAACGATCCTCAGGCCATTCTTACCGCGACGCCGCCAGCCCCTGATGACGACCGCTACGCGGATTGGGATCCCAATCGCAATTTCAAGCAGAACAACAAGTTCTATCAGTTCTCGTTGCGCGGCGATTTCGATGTGTCGGATGCGGTGACGCTCACAACGATTACCGCCTATTCCAATCTCGACTATCTCTCACCGGTGGATTCGGACGGCACGCAGCTTACCAATCTTTTCGGTGTCACTCATGCGAAGATGGAAACGTTTTCGCACGAAATGCGCTTCGCCGGCTCTGCCGCCAGCGATAAACTGAAATGGATGATCGGCGGCAATTACAGTTTTGACGACACCAAGGAAAGCCGGGTCAATTCGACCGTAGCGACCAACAACGGCGTCGGCCCCTTCCGGTGGGACGGCTTCACTGTCAACAATAACGTTAAGGTGGAAACTTTCGCTGCGTTCGGCAGCCTTGAATATCAGCTGAGCAACACGCTGTCTGCGCAGGGCTCGGTGCGCTACACCACGCAGAAGCGCGACGCGCAAGGATGCCTTGCGGACACCGGAAACGGGCAGTTAGCGAGAGGTTTCGATCTGATTTCTACAGTGCCGCTGGTGCCAGGGCAGTGCGTAACCTTTCGGTCGCCAGTTCCCTCCGGTCCGCCGCCGTTCACGCCGGTCGGCGGCTATGTGCGCGGCAAACTGGATGAAGACAACGTGTCCTGGCGAGGCAACCTGAGTTGGAAGCCCAATGCCGACGTTCATATTTATGCCAACATCACGAAGGGGTACAAGGCGGGCTCCTTCTCGTCGCTGCCGTTGGTGTTCAGCGGCCAGTACAATCCGGTCCCACAGGAGTCGGTGCTGGCTTATGAAGCGGGGTTCAAGGTGTCGGCGCTGAATCGGACCCTGCAGATTGCAGGCGCGGCCTTTTATTATGATTACAAGGACAAGCAGATCCTTGCTTATGTCTTGACACCGTTCGGCAACCTGCCGGGTCTGGTCACGATACCGAAGTCGCGGGTTGCAGGCGGTGAATTTAGCGTGGACTGGCGGCCGATCGAAGGGCTGACGCTCACGGGCAGCGCCACTTACGTGAACTCAAAGGTCCGGGGAAGCTACATCACCCGTGATCCCTTCTCCGCTAATATCGACATAGGCGGATATTCCTTTCCCAATACTCCCAAATGGCAATTGCTGGGCGGCGCGGATTACATCTTCGCGCTTAACGATAGCCTGAAAGCGTCCTTGGGCGGCAACGTTTCATACCGCGGCAGCACGCCTGCGACCTTTGGTGGCGGCTCGGAATTTATCCTGCCCTCTTATGCGCTTGTGGATCTGCATGCGGGGATCGGCAGCGCTGATGGCCATTGGAAGGCCGAAGTTTGGGGACGAAATATCTTCAATAAATTTTACACGATCAACGCCGCTCACGTCATAGACACCATCACGCGGGTAGCCGGCAATCCGGCAACCTATGGATTGAAATTAACTTACCAGTATTGACGATGGGGCTGGCCGGACTTTGTTTCCGGCCAGCCGTTTCTGCCGGGGCGATCAGCGAGCCGGCATGGCTGCCGGCTTCTGTGCGTTTCCGGAATTGGCGATGTCACGCAGCGTCGCGGAAACGGCTTCGCGCAAACCATCGCGGGCCCCCATTTGCGCCCTGACGATCGCGCCCTCGATCACGACCATCGCGCTGACGGCCGCTTTAGCTGGATCGCTCAATTCGAGGCGTCCGGCCACGCCTTCGACGAACTGCTTCAATTCCTGCTTGTGATCGAATGCCGCCGGAAAATCCGCGCCGAATTCCACCCAGCTATTTATGAAAGCGCATCCCCGGAAATCCGGCAGGTCGAACCAATCGAACAGCGCAGTGCCGACAGCGGCGAAGCCTTCTGTCGGCAGTTGGTTTTCCACCGCGGCAGCATACCACGACATCCAGTTGCGGTGCCGCTGGTCGAGAAATGCATTCACCAGATCGCGCTTTGAAGGAAAGTGGTGATAGAAAGAGGCTTTGGCGACTTTGGCCTCACCAATTACGCGGTCAATGCCGGTCGCGCGAATGCCGTCCTGATAAAAGAGGCGGGTGGCGGTTGACAGGACGCGATCGCGAACCCCGTCTACGCCGCTTGCTCGCGGGCTGATTGTCTCCATGCATGATAGTTGACAGACAACTCCGTCTGCGTCAATAAACAGACAGACCTGTCCGTTCAAATACGGAAACATTGAGAGAAAGAAGAGTTCATGAGCGAAAAGCGCCATCCCCTCCCGCCGTTTAGCGAAGAAACCGCCCGTCAAAAGGTCCAGGCGGCCGAAGATGCCTGGAATGGCCGCGATCCGGGCAGAGTGTCGCTGGCCTACAGCCTCGACAGCCAGTGGCGGAACCGCGCAGAGTTTGTGACTGGCCGCGACGAGATCGTCGCTTTTCTCACGCGCAAATGGGAGCGTGAACTGGATTATCGCCTGATAAAGGAGCTTTGGGCCTATTCGGGAAATCGGATCGCGGTCCGTTTCGCTTATGAATGGCGCGACGACGCTGGAAACTGGTTTAGGGCCTACGGGAACGAGAACTGGGAATTTGATGAGGATGGCTTGATGACGCATCGCCATGCCTCGATCAACGATTTGGCTATCGCGCCTGAGGACCGCCTTTTCCATTGGACGGAAGGCCGAAGGCCGAATGACCATCCCTCATTGAGTGATCTGGGCCTTTGAAAAGGCGGCCACGCGGTGTTCAACCCAGCCGGTGAATGGCGCGGCCGCCGTTGATCTGCAACACTTCCCCGGTGATGAAGGCGTTGTCGCTCGCAAGCCAAAGCGCGGCTTCGGCGATGTCTGCGGCGGTTCCTAGGCGGCGAAGCGGCGTTGCCTCGGTAATGCGTCGCCGGGTCGCCTCGTCAGAGAGTGGACCCGCAGCCATCGGAGTATCGTCGGTCGGTCCGGGGGCTATGCTGTTTATCCGAATGCCGCGTGTGCCAAATTCCATGGCCAGCGCGCGAACCAACACGTCCGAAGCCGCCTTCGTAGCCATGTATGCAGCGTGATTGGGAAGCAAGGCATGCGCGGTGACGGACGAGATATGGATGATTGATCCTTTATCAGCAATCTGCCGCAGTACTGCTTGCATGAACTGAAAAGCACCGATGAACTGGACGTCCGTGACCTGCCGCAGTTCCGAAAGGGAAACGTCCAGAAAGGGTTTGACTTGATTGAGGCCCGCTGCGTTGACGGCGATGTCCAGCTTACCGAACTGGTCCACGGTCCGGGAAACAAGTAAATCCAGATCATCCTCGCTGGTGATATCGCAGGTCGTGAATGCACCGCCGATCTTTTCGGCAAAGCGGGCTAGTTCGTCAGCGTTGCGGCCACCAACCATGACAGACGCACCCTCGGCCGCGAAACGCTGGGCGATCGCCTGGCCCATGTTGTTGGGGGCACCGGCGCCCAGAATTATCGCCGTCTTGCCGTTGAGTATGTCCATATACTTGATCTTTCGCTGGCCTTTGGTCGGCTGCGGCCGTGAGGCCCTGTTGTCGCTTAGCCTTCTTGTTTCCATGGAAGAAATGCGAGACGCAAAGTCAAACCAATTTTCGCCGCACGGTTGGAAAGCCTTCTCACAGTGTGCCGGTATTGCGTTTGGATGCCGGCCAGCGAAATGATTGACTGGAGCGCGACCGGCATTTAACCTTCCGAAGAAGATATACAGTTTTCGGGAGAAGACAATGGACCGTTTTCATGTCTAAGGCGCTGCGGGCATGTATTAACGTGGAGGACTTCGCGCGAGTCTCTCGACGGAAACTGCCGCGGCCCATTGTCGATTTTTTTGACGGGGCAGCTGAGGATGAACGCACGATGGCGCGCAATCGCGCTGCGTTTGGTGATTGGGCGCTCCTGCCAAGAGCCATGAACGATGTAAGCCGTGTCAGCGCGCAAGCCACGGTCATGGGTCAGAATCTCGCGTGGCCGTTCGTTGTAGGTCCAACTGGCATGCCGGGACTGCTGCATCCCGATGGGGAGATCGGAATCGCCAGAGCCGCGGAAAAGGTGGGGGCGCTGTACTCGTTGTCCACCATGGCCAGCCGCTCGATCGAGGAGGTCGCCGCGGCTACGAAGGGTCCGAAGGCATTCCAACTTTATCTCTTTCGTGACAGGGGCATCACGCTTGAACTGCTGCAGCGTGCCAAAGCGGCAGGCTATAAGGCTCTGATCCTGACGGTTGACGTGCAAGTTCCGGCCAACCGCGAGCGGGACCGACGCAGCGGAATGTTGATCCCACCGAAATTCGGCTTGAAGACGCTCTTCGACTTTGCGCAGTGCCCGCGCTGGTGCTGGAATGTGCTTGTTCGCCGGCCAGTGGTGCTCGCCAATTTCAAGGGAGACCGGGCCGATCCCGGAGTGCCCTTGCTCACCTTCATCAATCAGCAGTTCGATCCCTCAATCAAGTGGGCCGATCTCGAATGGGTTGCGCAGCAATGGGGCGGACCGGTTGCGGTCAAGGGTATCCTTGCGGAGGATGACGCGGAGATGGCGGTCAACCACGGGGCTGGAACGATCGTTCTTTCCAACCATGGCGGAAGACAGCTCGATGCGGCTGTGGCTCCTCTGGACATGCTGCCGGCTATAGCGGAGCGCTTGGACGGACGCGCCGAAATCATCGTGGACGGCGGCATTCGTCGTGGCACCGATATGCTTAAAGCTCTTGCTTTGGGAGCGAGCGGGTGCATGGCCGGCCGGGTGGGCCTTTACGGTCTAGGCGCCGGTGGAGCAGCGGGCGCGGAAGCGGTCCTTGGCGCATTGCGTGCAGAATTTGAACGCGATCTGGCCTTGCTGGGCGTGACTGAGGTTTCACAGATCGATCGATCGCGGATTCGTTCCATCGGGGTATTCGGACCCGCTCCTCCGACATAGTTCTCAGTAACCGGGCTCGTCCTTCAGGCGATCGGTTCCACCACCAGCACGACGCCGTCATGCCCGGATATGCGCAAGCGAGTGCCCACTGCCGCGTCGGCGCCGCGCGCCAGCCATTCACTGTCGCCCAGTTTGACGCGGCCTTGTCCGCCCTCGATCGCCTGGGTCACCACCA
The DNA here is from genome assembly GCF_036733805.1 of Novosphingobium sp. Lineage (GTDB taxonomy): Bacteria > Pseudomonadota > Alphaproteobacteria > Sphingomonadales > Sphingomonadaceae > Novosphingobium. Next base: position 105,731 of record NZ_DAIMZT010000001.1, read on the forward strand.
CGGTTTCGCCTATCACACGGGCGCCGCGATCATTCATCTTGGGATCGGCGCTGACCACCGGATGCCTATCGATGTAGCGGCGACCGACAAAGACCGCGATGATCGAGAGAACGGCGAAGAGGCCGATCTGGATCGGCACCCCGATCGGCAGCACCCAGGTGATAAGCCCCGTTGCTAGCGCCGCGCCCGCCATCCAGATCAGGAAAACGCCGGGGATCGCCATTTCCGCGACCGCGAGCACCAGCCCCAGCGCCAGCCAAGTGTAATGGAACTCTATGTCGCCCGCCAGGCTCATTACTGCCCTCCGGCGGGCGGCACGGCCGGCCCCGGACGGCGCGGTGGCTCGACCTGCGAAGTCGGGCTGCGCCCAATCGCCTCCTTGGCCAGTTCTCCAATGCCGCCCAGCGTGCCGATAAGCTGCGTGGCTTCAACCGGAAACAGGATGGTTTTGGCATTGGGGGAGGTCGCGAAAGCTTTTACCGCCTTTGTATATTCCTGCGCGACGAAGTAGTTGATGGCCTGGCTGCCGCTTTCGGCGATCGCCTGACTCACCATCTGCGTGGCTTTGGCCTCAGCCTCAGCGGCGCGTTCGCGCGCCTCGGCATCGCGGAAAGCAGCTTCGCGGCGCCCCTCGGCAGCGAGGATCTGCGACTGCTTCTGACCTTCAGCCTTCAGAATCTCCGAAGCGCGCTTGCCTTCCGCCTCCAGAATTTCGGCACGCTTCTCGCGCTCCGCCTTCATCTGGCGGGCCATCGCGTTCGAGATGTCCGCTGGGGGCCGAATATCCTTGATCTCCACACGGGTGATCTTCACGCCCCAAGGCGCTGTCGCATGATCGACGACGACCAGCAGCTTGGCGTTGATCTCATCCCGCTTCGACAGGGTTTCGTCCAAGTCCATCGAGCCCATCACCGTACGCAGGTTTGTGGTGGTGAGCGCCATGATCGCGATATGCAATCCATGCACCTCGTAAGCCGCCTTGCCCGCGTCGAGCACTTGGAAGAACACCACGGCATCGACGCCAACCATGGCGTTGTCCTTCGTGATGATCTCCTGGCCGGGAATGTCGAGGACCTGCTCCATCATGTTGATCTTCTGGCCCACCCGGTCAACGAACGGGATGATGAGATGCAGCCCCGGCTCGGCGGCAAGCGTGAACTTTCCCAGCCGCTCTATCGTGTAAACGTAGCCCTGCCGGACCACGCGCACGCCCATCATAAGGAACACCGCCACAACGACGATCAACATCATCAGGAAACTACTGATACCCATGGCGAACCGAACCCTCCCGCTGTTGCCGGCAAGATTCTAGCGGTAAGGAAGCGGGCGGCAAGCGAAACCGCCGGTTCCCCTCAAAGGTCCGTGAACAAGGCAAGCATGCGTTTCCAGGCTTTGTCCGCGGCGTCGGGATCGTAAGTAGGTGAATCCGGCACGCACCAACCGTGATCTGCGGAATAGACCTCGATCTCCGCGGGGCGATGAGCAGCGTCGGCCGCCTTGCGCAACTCGCTCTTCTGTTCGGGTTGGCTGGCATCGTCATTGCGGGCGATGGCGAAAAGAAAGCGGGCCTGCGTCTTGCCAAGCAGCCGATATGGACTGTCAGGCGCATCAGTGACCAGTCCGGCGCCGTGGAGCGACGCCGCAGCCTTGATCCGCACTGGCACGGCCGCGGCGGAGCGCACGGTGAAGGGGCCGCCCATGCAATAACCGTTGCTGCCGATTCCGCGCTTCTTGTCCACTTCTTGCTGCGTGTCGAGAAACGCCGCGAACGCCGCCGCATCGCGGCCGATCGCAGCGGGATCGAGGAGCGCGCGCATCGGCTGAACTTTGGCTTGGCCTTCCGGCGTGCGGTATTCCGAAAAGCTCTGCATGATCGGCGCGGGAGCGGAACGATAGTACTGATTGACCAGGAGCACCGCATAGCCCTCTGCGGCAAGGCCGCGCGCCATGACTTTGAACGCCTCGCGCAGCCCGGCGATATCAGGCCACATGATGATTCCGGGGTGGCTTCCTTTGGCGGGATGGACGAAGAACGCGTCGCACACGCCGTCCGCAGTGGTGATCGAGATCATTTTCTCATCCACTTCGCCTCCACCCGCCTTTACGGGACCGGAGCAGCTGACCAATGCGATTCCGGCAGCGCTCATTGCGGCGAACTGACGGCGATTAAGGCCGCGTCGCGCAAGATTGGCGTCTTCGGCGCGGGCTGTAAATTCGTCGCACATGCTGGTTTCTCCGGTCTTGCCCTTCCGCCCTTGCAGGCTAACCCGAAGTGGATGGGCCTGTCACGGCTGATCGGCGTTACGCGGGAACGAGGGCCTCGTGCGGAGGAGCCAGCTCCACGCGATTGCGTCCCAGATTTTTGGCGCAATAGAGCGCGCCGTCAGCATCCTGCACCAGGGTTTCCCAATTGCGGTTGTCGCTGATGAACTGGCTCATCCCAATGCTGACGGTGCATCGCAGCATGTCTCCCCCAGGCAGAGGAAATTCGCTTTTCTCCACGGCCAGCCGCAAACGATCAGCGAGATTCATCGCATCTTCCGTCGCGATGTCCGGCAAAAGCACCATGAATTCCTCACCTCCAACCCGCGCGATCGTGTCGTCCGGACGCAATTGCGAGGAAAGCGCGGAGGCGACACCGACGAGGACCTGGTCGCCCATGGCATGACCGAAACGGTCGTTTACGGACTTGAAGTAATCGACATCGATCATGAGCAGGCACACCGCCTTGCCACTGCGCGCTGCGTTAGCAAGCGCGCGCGGCGCTTGGTCCCAAATCGCGCGCCGGTTAGCCACGCCCGTCAAAGCATCCTCTCGCGCTTGCCGCATCAGTTCGAAGTCGAGCCGGCGCGTCAACATCCAAAGATAGCTTGGGGTTACCACGAAGGTCAGCAGGATGCGGGCGATGAGTGCCGCCGGGGTAGTGGGATCCCAATCCACTTCGTTGTAACCGCCGAAAAGCCACCAGCAGGCGCGGGCCGCCAGCATTGCGACCCACAGGAAATGAAAGGCCGCCGACAGCATCGCCGCATGTCGCAGGTTCGCATCGGCATGGCGCAGCAACATCCATCCGGCGCCGAAAGTGACGATTCCCCTGGCGGTCACGCCCAGCACAACCATTTCGCCCATGTTCACGCCGTCCCGCACAAAAAGGACGGTTTCCATAAGCATCAGCGCCAACGACGGCGCGATCAGTCCGAGATCGCGCAGCGGCCTCGATAGAAACCGCAAGACCGCTAGATACGCCACGATCGCGCCGAGATCGATCATCAGATTGGCGCTGAGCGCATCGAGATAAGGTTTCCCGACCCCATAGGTGAGTAATAGGGCGAACCCGATGGCGAAGCACAAGTTGCTGAGCGCCCAGCTCCTCAATCCCGCCGCTTGGCGATTGCCCAGGTGGACAACGAACATGACCATCGCCGAAACAGCGCTGAGCATAGCGTTGACGACGATCAGCGTATTTGCGTCAATGATATCCGCGAACGCGAGCACTGCATGAACACCCAGATGGCACAGCCATCATGATTCCCCGCAGCTGCGGTAAGAGAAAGGCGTTAACGACCTGACAAGCCGAGCCTAGTCAAGTTCGCGCTTTGACTTGAAAACGCCCTGCGCGGGATTGGGAATGCCGGAATGTGCATTTCCAAACCTAAGCCGCGATAACGCAATTGCGCCCTTGTTCCTTCGCCGCGTAAAGCGCGACGTCGGCCGCCTTGAGCGCATCGCGTGTGGAAGGGTAGGCGAAGACATCTGCAACCCCGCCTGAAAAGGTGATCCTGCCGATTGGTTCGTCCGTCCGGCGATTGATGAAGTTGCGCTGCGCGAAGGCTTCGCGCACTTCATCAAGCCGCCGTTTCGCCTCCGTCTTTCCCGCGCCGCGGAACAGCATGACGAACTCCTCGCCGCCGTGGCGGGCGACGTGGCAATTGTCGTCGCTGATCTGGGCAAGCGCGGAGGCGATGGCCTGGATCACCCGATCGCCGGTGTCATGGCCATGCAAGTCGTTGACCAGCTTGAAATTATCGATGTCGCAGAAGGCCACGCTCAGCGCGTCCAGCTCCTTTTGCGCTTCACGGTAATGCCGTTCGAGCAGCCCCTCGAACGCGCGTCGGTTCGGCAGACCGGTAAGGTGATCGTGATCGGCGTCGCGCCGCGCCTTTGCAAGGCTGTTACGCAGCGTCTGAGCTTCGCGCTCACTACGCTTCATTTCATGTTCGAGGTGCTGTGTCCGCTCGAGCATGGCGATAGCAAGCGTCGTCAGGTTGCGGATTTCTTCCCGCTCTTGCGCTTCGCCTACCCTTTCGACGTGAACCTGCATTTCGCTGTTGTATTGAGCGGCGGTGTTGCTGGCGTTGCGCGTTGTGGCGGCAAAGCTTTCGAGGGACCGGTCCAGCCTGTCGGCGATGCGGCCCACGGCGTCTTCGCCCCCTTGCCAGTGCTCGTCAAGCCAAGCCTGCGTGATGGGCAGCCCGGAAGCCTGGCGTTCGGTGACCTGCTTGGCCAATGCAAGATTATTGCCGGAACAAACCCCGAAAGCAATCGTGAGGTTAGCTTCGGAGATTTCCAGATCATTATCGATCAGGAAGGCTCCGATGTCCTCGATCAGCTGCCGGTGGGCCAGTTCGCGCGCGCTTGCCGCCGCTGGACCGACTTTCACTTCCGTTTCGGTGGCAGCCCCCTCGAGCTGAGCCGATTTGCTGCTTGAAAAGAAGCTCCTGAGCACCAACGAACTGGCTCCCCCAAATTTCAGTTCGGCGTGACCGCAAATCCGTTAGGACGAAAGATTCGCGATAAGGCCCTGCGACAACTCGCAAAATCGCCGATCACCCCCTGATCGACCAAAATCCCTTAGGCGAAAAATCTGTTTTACGCGAGGCTCAGTCTATGAGGAAACTGAACTGCAAGTTCACGGCCTAGCTTTCGTGAGCAAAATTCCGGGAAAATTAAAAATTGGCAAGGCATCGACTTGCTAATCAGGATCGACCGCCATCAGTTGTTCGTGCAGTTGTCTCAAATTCGAAACATTCGTACGCGGCGGACACTTTCAGCTGCGGAATACGACGGTGCGGCTGCCGTTTAGCAGTACGCGATCCTCAAGATGCAATCGCACGGCTTCGGACAGGACGCGCCGCTCGATATCCCGGCCCTTGCGCACCAGGTCTGCCGGACTGTCCGCATGAGTGATCGCTTCCACGTCTTGGTGAATGATCGGGCCTTCATCCAGTTCGGTCGTCACGTAATGCGCTGTCGCCCCGATCATCTTCACGCCGCGCGCATGAGCCTGGTGATAGGGCTTCGCACCTTTGAAGCCCGGCAGGAACGAGTGATGGATGTTGATGCACCGGCCTGAAAGATAAGCGGCCATCTCGTCTGAGAGGATCTGCATATAGCGCGCCAGAACGACCAACTCCGCGCGCGTTTCCTCGACTAGCGCCCGCACTTTCGCCTCCTGCTGCGTCTTGGCGTCCTTTGGGATTGGCAGGTGATGGAAAGGGATGTCGCCAATCATCGAGAGGTTTAGCGCTTCGCGCGGATGATTGCTGACGATCCCGACAACATCCATTGCGATCTCGCCGATGCGCTTACGGTAAAGCAGGTCAACCAGGCAATGGTCGAATTTGCTGACCAGCAGCAGCACCCGACGCGGACGGTCTCGGCGGCGCATGGACCAGGCCATGCCGTACTCATGCGCGATCGGGCCGAAGCCTTCGCGGATATCCTCACGATCGGCTGCGCCCGGATCGAAGGCCACGCGCATGAAGAACTTGTCTTCGGCCAGGTCGTTAAACTGTTGCGCTTCGATGATGTTGCCGCCCATTTGCGCGAGATAGCCGGTGACGCGAGCGACGATGCCGGGTCGATCAGCGCAGGAAAGAGCTAGGATCATCGGTTCGGACATGGCAAGTTCCTTAGCCCGCCAGACCGCCGCGATTGGTCAGAGCCGCTTCGCTTTCTGTCATAAGCGCCACGATGATCTCCGCCACGGGTTCCTCCTTGGTCACCATGCCGACCGACTGGCCGGCCATGATCGAACCGTGTTCAACATCGCCGTCGATCACTGCGCGGCGCAAGGCACCGGCCCAGAAATGCTCGATCTCAAGCTGCGCGGCGGCCATGTCCACCACGCCTTCGTCAAGCAAGCGCGCCACCTCGATCTGCTTTGCGGTGAACTCTTCGGTTCCCCGGTTCCGCAGCGCCCGCACCGGGATCACCGGCAGCCGCGGATCGACCTGCACCGAGGCCACCGCGTCGCGGGCCGAGGCGCGGAAAAAGGCTTTCTTGAAGTCCGGGTGAGCAATGGATTCGGTGGCGCAAGCAAAGCGCGTGCCAAGCTGGACGCCCGCTGCGCCCATTTCCAGGTATCCCGCGATCAGCTCGCCTCGTCCGATACCACCGGCGACGAACACGAGGTGATCGGCGGCAAGCGCTGGCAGGATTTCCTGCGCCAGAACCGAAGTCGAGACCGGGCCGATATGTCCGCCCGCCTCCATGCCCTCAATCACCAGTGCATCAGCGCCCGCGCGTTGCAGCTTCTTGCCCAGCGCCAGGGTGGGAGCGAAGCACAGGACCTTGGCGCCGTGGGCCTTGATCGCCTCGACACTGCCCTTGGGCGGAATGCCACCGGCCAGCACGACATGGCTTACTCCATGCTTTGCGCAGACCTCGATCAGATCGAAGATCTGCGGGTGCATGGTGATGAGATTCACGCCGAACGGCTTTGCCGTCAAACCTTTCGTTGCCGTTATTTCGGCATCGAGCAGATCGGGTGTCATTGCCCCGCAGGCGATCACGCCGAAGCCACCGGCATTACTGATCGCGGAAACAAGATTGCGTTCCGATACCCAAGACATCGCCCCGCACAGGATCGCATGCTCACTGCCCAGAAATTCGCGTCCCCGCGCCATCAGCGCCGAGGTCTTGGTGAAGGCGGCCATCTATGCTCCCGTAGCCCGCGTTGGAACAAGGCACGCCCATAAGCGGAGGCGATGAACCGCACAAGCCGTGCTCAACGATATAAATCGATGTTTCCGATTATAATCACAATATCGTCCGCTTTTGGCGATTGCGTATTCGGGCGTAATCAAAACTCAACAGATCGGCGGAATAGGCCCGCTGGAAAGCGATTACAGGAGTGCAATCATGAATGCCGAAACCAAATGCCCCATGGGTCACGGCGCCAGCCGGACAGCGATCGTTCGCCACTTGTCGAACCAGATGTGGTGGCCCAATCGGCTCGATCTCTCCGTTCTCAAACTCAACCCGCCCAGCATCAATCCGATGGGCGAGCAGTTCGATTATGCCGAAGCGTTCAAGGCGTTGGACCTTGATGCGGTAAAGGCGGATATCTTTGCCCTGATGACGGAGTCGCAGGAATGGTGGCCGGCCGATTTCGGCCATTACGGCCCGCTATTCGTGCGGATGGCGTGGCACAGCGCCGGCACTTATCGGATCAGCGATGGAAGGGGCGGGGCCGGTGACGGTGCTCAGCGGTTTGCGCCGCTTAATTCCTGGCCGGACAACACCAACCTCGATAAGGCACGGCTGCTGCTCTGGCCGATCAAGGAGAAGTATGGTCGTGCGATCTCCTGGGCTGATCTGTTGATCCTGGCGGGCAACTGCGCGCTTGAATCGATGGGGCTGCAGACAGTCGGTTTCGGCGGCGGCCGAGTTGACGTGTGGGAACCTCAAGATGACATCTACTGGGGACCGGAAGGCGCCTGGTTGGCGGACGAAAGGTACACCGGCGACCGTGAACTGGAAGACCAACTTGCCGCCGTGCAGATGGGTCTAATCTACGTCAATCCCGAAGGGCCGAACGGCAATCCCGATCCCCTGGCCGCGGCACGCGATATACGCGACACTTTCGCGCGCATGTCGATGGACGATTATGAGACTGTCGCGCTGATCGCCGGCGGTCACACTTTCGGCAAGACACATGGCGCGGGCGATGCCGCGCATGTCGGCGCCGCGCCGGAGGGTGCGGCGATCGAGGCGCAAGGTCTCGGCTGGCTCAGCACTCACGGAACGGGGGCCGGCGCTGACGCCATCACCAGCGGCCTGGAAGTGACCTGGACACAGACGCCGACGCAGTGGAGCAACTACTTCTTCGAGAACCTGTTCAACTACGAATGGGAACTCACGAAGAGCCCGGCAGGCGCACATCAGTGGGTCGCGAAGAACGCCGAGGAAGTCATACCGGATGCCTATGATTCCGCACGGAAACGTCGCCCGACAATGCTGACCACTGACCTCTCGCTGCGTGTAGACCCCGCGTACGAGAAGATATCACGCCGGTTTCTTGAAAACCCGGACGAGTTCGCGGCGGCCTTCGCCGAAGCGTGGTTCAAGCTGACTCATCGGGACATGGGGCCGCATGCGCGCTATCTCGGCAAGGAAGTGCCAGAGCGGCCCCGCGTTTGGCAGGACCCTGTGCCGACGGTCGATCACCTGCTGATCGATGAGACGGACATAACCGCACTCAAGGCGAAGATCCTGAGCTCGGGGCTCTCGGTTTCGCGGCTCGTCGCCACTGCCTGGGCCTCGGCTTCGACTTACCGGGGATCGGACATGCGGGGCGGCGCCAACGGCGCGCGCATCCGGCTGGCGCCACAAAAGGACTGGGCGGTGAACGAGCCCGCTGAACTGGCCGGGGCGCTGGCGGTCCTGGAAGGGATCCAGAGCGCGTTCAACGCGACGCAGAGTGGTGGCAAGAAGGTCAGCTTGGCCGATCTTATCGTGCTGGGCGGGGCTGCAGCGATCGAAAGGGCGGCCGGGGATGGCGGGCACGAGGTGACTGTCCCTTTCACCCCTGGGCGCACGGACGCGAGCGAGGAGCAGACGGATGTGGCTTCCTTCGCAGCGCTTGAACCCAAGGTTGACGCCTTTCGCAACTACGCGCGCGTCGGCCTGAACCGCTCACCGGAGGAGTTGATGGTTGACCGAGCGCAGTTGCTGGGATTGAACGCGCCCGAGATGGCAGTGTTGATCGGCGGGCTTCGGGTGCTCGGCGCCAATCATGGTGGCTCGGACCTGGGCGCATTCACCAGCCGTGTCGGCGTGCTGTCCAACGACTTCTTCGTCAATCTGCTCAAGGCGAGCTTGGCGATGACGTGGGAACAGGGCGAAGGCGGCATTTTCATCGCTACTGACCGCAAGACCGGCGAAGCCAAGCTGCGGGCCACTCGGGTGGACCTGATCTTCGGTTCGAACTCGCAATTGCGCGCACTGGCGGAGGCTTATGCCGCCGACGATGCCGAAGGCGCTTTTGTCGCGGCCTTCGTCTCCGCGTGGGTCAAGGTCATGGATGCGGATCGTTTCGACCTGGGTTGATTGGATCGGTCTGATTGCCGCCCCTCCCGGCGTTCTCCCTCCGCCGGGAGGGGCGGCTGCCTCACCGCAAGGTCAGAGGCGTATCTTGCCCTCGGCCCATTGCCGTGCGTTTTGCCGCGCAAGCTCTTTGTCCTGTGGCAAGCGGGTGGCATCGTCGAGATCGCGGGTGTCGAGCAGCATCTGCGGCGTGACGGCATCGAAAAAGGAAATGCCGCAGCGACCGCCGGCGCACCAGACCACTTCACCAAAGGCTTCGAAATTTCCCCATTCGAGAACGGCCTCGCTGCCCAGTTTCAATTGGGTTGAGGTCGCCACTCTGGCGCCGTGAAGCGAGAGGTCCTCAAGAACCACGGGCTGCGTATCCGTGCGGGTTACCAACCGCGCGGGCAACCGCACACGCAACCGGCTGCGCCGCCGGCGCCCTGTTTCTGAGGACTCGGAACTCATGGCATTGCAAACCCGCTTTTTTATTGGCGCAGTGAATGCCTCTTGATGCCTGAAGTCAAGTTAGGCGGCATCTATCGGAATCACCGTATCCCGCCGCCTTTCGTTCCGTAGATCCACAATGGTCACGGGCTTATTCTGCTCATCGCTCGCCAGGCCAGCGCCTTTGCACGGTTACGCGCCGGAAACGGGCGCGGGCTGCGCGGCTTCAGGCCAAGCTTGCGCAACGTCCGGTTGAACGCCCGCGCGTCGGCTTCCGCATAACTCCATTCAGAGCGCCAAGTAATGGACAGCGAGATCGAGGGTTCCGGTCCCACCTGCACCCAATGCGGAGCTTTTACCGGGACATGGATAGCTTCACCTGGGCCGACGGTGATTGCGGTTCCCCGTTCCGCGAAGTGTTCCTGCCATGGCAGGTTGCGGTGATGTTCCCCTAAATGGAAAGCTTCCTGCACGATCGGCGGATTGATCGCTTCGTCCTCGGCAGGGAACAGGGTCATCGTCTTCGAGCCGGAGAGCTGCAGAAGGATGTTGTGCTCAGGATCAAAATGGAACGGCGTAACCGCGTTGGGCGAGGAGATGAAGATGAAGCCCTCTCGCTGCATCATCGCGCCCGTGCGCGGGCCGACGATGTGGACAAGCTCGCCCAGGATTCGCTCCAATAGGACAGCGTAGGCATCTATCTGCTCGATATGCTTGAGAACCACCCAGGACTCGCTTTCACGGATGTTGCGAATCGTCTCTACGACACCGAGCTCGCTGGCGGGCACGTATTCGGGGGCAATCCCGATCGGAAGGGCGCCAGGGTTGTATTCGATGCTTTCCGCTGGAAGCGCGGCGGCAAGATTGGCAAGCGCATCGAGCGTCAACAACGGCTCATCCAGGAGGTCATGCGTCAGCTTGCGGGATTGCCGTGGGTAGGCATCCGCAAAAGCGACCTTTGTTGAATGCCCAAATACGCGGGTGTCCATGACACTCTCCCTTTTGGCTCCGCACGGCTGTCGCGGGGCAGTTAAATTATGCCTGGGAACTTTACCGCTCATTCTTAAGAAAACGTGGCCATGGATTTTTCGTTAAGTGTCAGACACATCGAGCCGCGGCATATTGCGAACGACGCCACCTGAAGGGCTCTGGGGCCAAGGGCTATTGAGGCCCCCGGCGGGGACTACTAAAGGGACGCACATGCGTTTTAATCACGAACCCATTACCGCGCGGTCCTGGCTTTTCGCGCCGGGTGACAGCGAAAAGAAGATGACCAAGGCGATGGAGGGCGAGGCTGATATCGTCCTGCTCGATCTTGAAGACGCGGTCGCAGCCGATCGCAAGGCGGATGCGCGGCCGATGGTGCATGATTTCATCAAGGCCCATCCCGAGCAGCGTCACCGCTTGTGGGTGCGCATCAATCCTTTCGACGGATCTTATACTCTAGCAGACCTTGCCGCGGTCATGCCGGCCCGACCTGGTGGGATCATGCTGCCCAAGGTCTATGGGCGCGCAGATGTCGAGAAGCTCGATCACTGCCTCTCCGCGCTCGAAGTCGCGAATGGCATTGAGGACGGGTCCACTCCGGTGATCGTGCTCATCACGGAAACCGCGGAGGCGATGTTCCACACCGGCGATTACAAGGGGGCGCCTCGCGTCGTGGCGCTGACTTGGGGCGCAGAGGATCTCGCGGATTCCATCGGCGCGTCGTCCAACAGAAATCCGGACGGCTCCTATGCCTTCACTTACGAACTGGCCCGCAGCTTGACGGTGCTGGGCGCCGCGGCGGCCGGCGTCACTGCGATCGAAACGATCAGCGCCGATTTCAGGGACCTCGATGCCTTGCGCGCACGGGCGGAAAAGGTGCGACGCGATGGTTTTCGCGGCATGATGGCCATCCACCCGGCGCAAGTGCCGGTGATTAACCAGGCTTTCACGCCCACCGAGGAAGAGGTGGCGGAAGCGCAGGAGATCGTCGCCCTGTTCGCCGCGCACCCCGGCGTCGGCACCATCGGTTGGAAGGGCGGCATGCTTGACCGGCCTCATCTTGCCCGTGCTCAGCGATTGTTACGGCAGGCGGGGAGGGAGTAAGCGGTCTGCCGCTGCTGGCTCGCTTCATGATGGAGCAAGCGCCCGGCATTCTCAGCTGTCCCGGCCAACTCCGCCGTTATGATCGCCGCGTCCAAAGTCCGGGCGTGAATCGTCCTGGCCTTCCTCGATGATGGAGCGGCGGATGGCGCGAGTGCGGGTGAAGTGATCGAACAGGGCGTTGCCATCGCCCACCCGGATCGCGCGTTGCAGAGCGGTCAGATCCTCCGTGAAGCGCTGCAGCATAGTGAGCACGGCTTCCTTGTTGGAAAGGAACACGTCACGCCACATGGTGGGGTCCGAGGCGGCGATGCGCGTGAAATCGCGAAAACCGCCGGCGGAATACTTGATGACCTCGCCCTGAGTCACATCTTCCAGGTCGGAGGCGGTGCCCACGATAGTATAGGCGATCAGGTGCGGCAGGTGGCTCGTCACCGCGAGGACGAGATCATGGTGCTCGGGCGTCATGATCTCGACATTGGCGCCCAGCGTTTCCCAAAATTCCACTAGGGCGGAAAGTTTGACGAGGTCGGTCTGCTCGGGTGGGGTGACAATGCACCAGCGGTTGCGGAAAAGGTGCGCAAAACCCGCATTCGGTCCCGAGTTCTCCGTGCCTGCGACCGGGTGGGCCGGGATCACCAGATGATCGGGCAATGCTTTGCGCAGGGCCTTGGCGATCGCTTGCTTGCTGGAGCCGACATCGCTGACAAGCGCATCAGCGGGGATCGCGTCGCGGATTGCGGCAGCTGCTTCGCCTATTGCACCCGGTGGTACGCAGAAGATCACTAGATCGGCGTCCCGAACAGCATCCGCCGCAGTTTCGCATACTTGGTGCACCAGCCCCAGCTCGGCGGCACGAGCGCGGTTCTCTGGGGAAAGGTCGTAGCCGGTGGTGCTGCTGCCCGGCACGAATTCCTGCACGGCCAGCCCGATCGAGCCGCCTTGCAGGCCCAGGCCGATGATCGCCACATGACGAAAAGCGGTCACCTGCTCCACCTGTGTAGAGGTGGAATTGAAAGCGGGCATTTCCGCAAACCTTGCGTTGCACTGCTCATCACGTGCGTTCTGCCATTTCGCGCAAGGCTTCCGCGATGGCATCCGTGTCATGCCGGCGGCCGATCGTGATCCGGAGGCCATGTGGCAGACCCTGGTTGGGAAGCCAGCGCACGATATAACCGCGCCCAGCCAGACCCTCAAACGCCTCCTCGGCGGTCAGTTCACCTTCGAACAGCACGAGGACGAAGTTCGCCTGGCTCGGTAACGGGCGCAGGCCGTAATTGCCCAGCGTGACGATCTTGTCGACGAAACGAGCGCGCTCATCCCGGTTGTGGACGCGGCAGCGTTCGACAAAGGCCAGATCGTTTAGCGCCGCCACGGCCATGGCCTGGCCGGTGCTGGACACATTGAACGGACCGCGAATGCGGTTGAGCGTGCTTACGATCTCGTCGGCGCCAGTACCCCAGCCGATGCGTTCTCCGGCCAGGCCGAAGATCTTGGAAAAGGTGCGGGTAACAAAAACATTCTTATTCGCCGCGGCGAGCGCCATCGCCCCATCTTCGTCTTCGGGAGCGACGTATTCGCAGTATGCCTGGTCAATCACCAGCAGCACGTCCGACGGCAGCCCGGCATGCAGGCGGGCGATATCGCCTTTGGGCAGGAACGATCCGGTCGGGTTGTTGGGATTGGCGATGAAGACCACGCGCGTCCTGTCATTCACCAGGGCCAGCAGCGCGTCGACATCAGTGCCGTAATCGGCATCGGGCGCCACCACCGGCGTCGCGCCACAGCGACGTGCAGCGATGTCGTAGACCGCGAAGCCATAGCGCACATAGATCACCTCATCGCCCGGCCCGGCATAGCCCTGCGCGGCAAGGTTGAGCAACTCATCGGAACCGGTGCCCATGATGATGCGCGCCGGATCGATGCCGTGCAGATCGCCGAGCCGCGCGCGTAATGCCTTGCTGTCCGGATCGGGGTAGAGCGCGGGCACCCGTGCTTTGGCGGCCAGGGCCAGGGGGCTGGTGCCGAGCGGATTTTCATTCGCGGAAAGCTTGATAAGCGGCTGCCCGTCTTTGCCGGTGGACTTGCCGGGAACATAGGCGTGAATCGCCTCGATCCACGGCTTGGGTCGGGGAAAGCGAGCACGGATTTCGGTTTCAGCCATAACGAGGGCGCCTTAGCTCAGCCCGCTCGCGATTGACAGGGGGCGATTGACAGGGGCTGCGTGGTTCCCCACTTGGCTGAAGCATCATGGCGACCGCCTCTATCCTCGATGAGAGCAAAGTGCTCGAATTGGCCGATCCGCTGCCGTTGGACGGGGGGCAGCTTCTGCCCTGCGCGCGGATCGCTTACGAGGCGCATGGCACGCTGAATGCGGCGAAGGACAACGCCATATTCATCTGCCATGCTCTGACGGGGGACCATCATGTCGTCTCCAACCATCCCAAGACCGGCAAGCCTGGCTGGTGGGTGCGCATGGTCGGCCCCGGCAAGCCGATCGACACGGATCGGTTTTACGTGATCTGCGCCAATGTGATCGGCAGCTGCATGGGCTCGACCGGGCCGGCCAGCCTTGCGCTTGACGGGCTGCCATGGGGGATGCGCTTCCCGGTCATCACCATACGTGACATGGTGCGTGGCCATGTGGCGCTGCTGGATGCCCTGGGCATTGACCAGCTTCACGCCATAGTGGGTGGATCGATGGGCGGGATGCAGGCGCTGTCACTCGCGGCCAATTTCCCGGAACGCACCCGCGCCGCGCTGGTGATCGCATCAACCGCGCGACATTCCGCGCAGAATATCGCCTTCCACGAGGTGGGTCGGCAGGCCATCATGGCCGATCCCGCATGGCGGGAAGGGGATTACTATGCGCATGGCAAGGGCCCGGAAAAGGGCCTGTCAGTCGCGCGGATGGCGGCTCACATCACTTACCTTTCGGAAGAGGGGCTGACTGCGAAGTTTGGCCGCCGCCTGCAGAACCGCGAACAGAAGACGTTCGGCTTCGATGCCGATTTCCAGATTGAGAGCTATCTGCGTTATCAGGGCCTGTCGTTCACTGACCGGTTCGACGCGAACTCGTACCTCTACATCACGCGCGCCATGGATTATTTCGACTTGGCTGAAGAGCATGGCGGGCTGCTGGCCAATGCTTTCGCCGGATCGAAGGCGCGGTTCTGCCTGGTCAGCTTCGATACCGACTGGCTTTATCCCACGGCGGAATCGCGCAACGTGGTCCATGCCCTTAACGCCGCCGGTCTGCCGGTAAGCTTCGTCGAACTGTCCGCGCCGTTCGGGCATGACTCGTTCCTGCTGGACGTTCCCGCGCTCGATCGCGTGGTCGAAGGATTCCTGAACCAGTGAGCCTCGCCGTCAGTAGCCTGCGCCCTGATCTGGCGGTCATCGCCGCCAGTGTCGCGCCCGGCACCAGCTTGCTGGACGTGGGCTGCGGCGATGGCACCCTGATGGCCGCCCTGCGCGATGAGAAGGGCTGCGACGCGCGTGGCATGGAACTCGATCCTGCCAATGTCGGCAAATGCGTCGCCAAGGGGCTATCAGTGATCCAGGGCGATGCCGATAAGGATCTGGCGTTCTATCCTGACAAGTCGGTTGATTACGCGATCCTTTCACAGACCTTGCAAACGACCATGCGCCCGGATTTGGTCCTTGACCAACTGCTGCGAATCGGCCGCAAAGCCTTCGTCAGCTTTCCCAATTTCGCGCACTGGCGCGTGCGGGTTTCGCTCCTGTGGAACGGCCGCATGCCGGTAACACGGCTGCTGCCGGTCGCGTGGTACGAAACGCCCAATATCCACCACCTGACCATCGACGATTTCCGCGCCTTGGTGAAGGAGCGCGGGATCGAGGTGGAAGGCTGCTGGTTCCTTTCCGGAGACACCCGCTGCAGCGCGGCGGCGGCGAACTTTCGGGCCGAGCATGCGGTATTCCTGCTGTCGCGAGGCGGGTGACAAGGTTCAACGCTGCTTACCCCGCCCATTCAGCTGCGCCGCCGCCTGCACCAGTTCCTTGAACGCTTCGGCATCCACCACCTCTCCTTCGCAGATATCGATGGCGCGACGGGTGTCGCCTTCCAGGCTGGCATTGAAGAGGTGGGCGGGATCCTCCAGCGATGCACCCTTGGCGAAGGTGAATTTCACCGTTTGCTTGTAAGTCTCGCCGGTGCAGATGATACCGTGCAGTTCCCATACCGGCACGCCGCGCCATTTCCACATCTCGGCTACGCCTGGCACGGCCTCGTGAATCAAGGCTCGCATCCGGGCGAGGGTATCGCCGCGCCAGTCAGCCAGTGCGGCGATACGCTCATCAATCAACGCGGATGGCGATGTCTCGTCCATGCCGTTCACCCTCCTTGTGGACGATCGGGTTTGAACGGCATTTCCGTTTCTCCCCTTCGAATCCTTATTCGCTTATCGAGTGCAGGGCGCAGAGCTTATTGCCATCAGGATCGCGCAGATAGGCAAGATAGAGCTTGCCGAAAGGAAATTCACGCACGCCTGGCGGGTTTTCACACGCTGTGCCGCCGGCTTCACAACCGGCCTTATGCCAGGCGTTGACCACTTCCACGCTGTCACATGTGAAGCCGATCGTCCCGCCGTTGGCGGAGGTTGCCGGGGCGCCGTTGATTGGGGTGAAAATCATGAAGCTGGTGCCCTTGTTGGCATAGGCGAGCCGGCCGGCGGCCGGATCGGCCAGGACCGGCGCGGCGCCCAGCGTGGCGAACACGGCGTCATAGAAGGTTTTCGACTTCGCAAGATCGTTGCTGCCGACGCAGATGTGACTGAACATGGATGCTCCGTTGCGGGTTTTGGTAGGATCGCAAGATTGTCTCCACCGCGGGCACGGGTCAACCGCCCGCGTTGCATTGTGACCATACGTTCGTCCCTCGGAGCAGTGGCATGACTTATCCACGCGTTCATCCCGGCGCGAAAAGCCTGCCGGGTGGACGCTTGCGCCCGCCTTTGGCATTCGGATTGACCATGTGGCACATCTACCAGTTTCCGCTTTGCCCGTTCAGCCGCAAGGTGCGGCTGCTCATGGCCGAGAAGGGCATTGCCTATGAACTCCAGTCCGCTCGCCCGTGGGAGGGAGAGGACCGCCTTTTCGCAATGAACCCGACCGGCCGCACGCCTGTGGCGAAGGAAATCGAACGCGGCGTGGTCCTGTCGGACAGCCGGGCCATTTGCGAATATTTCGAGGAAACGGTCGACCGCAATCCGCTTATCAGCGGCACGGCGCAGCAACGGGCCGAAGTGCGCCGCCTGATCGCGATGTTCGATGAAAACTTCTTCAATGACGTATCGGGCCCGCTGCTGCATGAGCGGATGAAGAAGCGCCTCGTCCTGCGCCAGTCGCCCGATGCCAAAGTGTTGCGCGAATCGATGAAGCTGGCGCACGATTATCTCGACTACATCGATTATCTCATCGACAACCGCCCCTGGTTAGCCGGAGCCACCATGACACTGGCCGATCTCGCGGCCGCAGCGCAGATATCCGTGGCCGATTATTTGGGCGGGCTTGATTGGTCCACTCACGAGCAGGCGCGTGGGTGGTATCTGGTGATGAAGTCCCGCCCTTCCTTCCGGCCCCTGCTTTCAGAGCGCATGGAAGTGATCCAGCCGCCGAGCCATTATGCCGAGGTAGATCCCTGAACCACTTGCATCCGTCGCGATAGGCTTGGCTATCAGGCGGCGCTGACGTCTTTCGTCCCAAACCGTCCGTGCTTGCGGAACTGGATCATCCAGCGGTCCAGGAACAGCTCCAGCGGGCGCGGCGAAATGCCCAAGTCGGCAAAACCTGGCAGGTCGCCGCTGGGGAGGCTGCCGGCCTTGAGTAGCTTGAGCTGATCGCTGGTGATCGGTGCGCCGGGCAGCCAGCCGGTGAGAGCTGCAAGCGCCCCCGAAACTGCATCCGGCAGTGCGATCAGACTGCGCGAACGTCCTTCGGCGGCAGCAATGCGCTCGTTCAATTCAAGCATCGTGACGACCTCGGGGCCGGCAAGCTCATACGTCCTGTTGCCATGTGTAAGCGGATCGGCAAGGGCGCGGCCGATCGCTTCGGCCACGTCGTCAACGAACACCGGTTGCAGTTTCGCTTGTGGCGCGAACACCGGGAGGATTGGCATGCGGGCGATGAGGTCGCCGAACATCATCACGAAATGATCGTCAGGCCCGAACATGATCGAAGGGCGCATGATCGTTGCCCCTGGGAAGGCCACGCGAATCAATTCCTCACCTGCAGCTTTGGTGCGGGCGTAACTGACCCCGGAATCGGCTCGCACGCCAAGCGCCGAAATATGAACGAGCGCCGCGGCGCCCGCTGCCTTGGCGGCCGTGGCTACGCGGCCTGCGCCACTGCCTTGGACAGCATCGAGATCGCCGGTGAAGGCGCCCACCAGATTCACCACCGCGTCCGATCCGGCAAGCGCGTTCGCAAGCGAAGCCGGCTTTGTCACGTCAACCCGCGCGAACTGCACTTGGCCCAGGGCGCCCAGTGGCCTGATGGCAAATGCCCGCTGCGGATTACGGCTGGCGATCCGCAGCCGCGCCCCGCGTGACAGCAGTTCTTGCGCCAGATGTTTGCCCAAAAAACCGCTTCCGCCAAGAACGGTGATGATCTTGCCTGAAAGGGAATCGGTGGAGCTTTGGCTCATGGTCAGCTTATGTCCTTCCGTCAGCGGCCCGCGCCGGGCCTGTCCGCGTCGCGGCACATGATGGCCGCCCCTGCCACAAGGGCGCAAACGGGGCAACCGCGCAGTCATTCCCGCACAAACTCGAGAAATTGTTGCCGCCGCCCTGGTTGACAACCCTGTACCGCCTGCGTAGAGGCGCGCTCCTACCTAGCGGGGATCGCGATCCGGCACCCCGCCCGTGCCCAGATGGCGGAATTGGTAGACGCACCGTCTTCAGGTGGCGGCGCTCGAAAGGGCGTGGAGGTTCGAGTCCTCTTCTGGGCACCATTTGTTCTTCCGGGGACATCCGAGAACGTCCGAAAAGTGGCTGATTTCAGCCACTTTTTGTGCTAAGATCGTCCGGTCAAATCCGGGCTGATCCGGCACCAATCGGGAACAAATATGGTATCCTGCATGGTATCGAAGGCCCCTTATGGACGGGCCGATACCATGGGAAAACTCTACGCGACGACCGTTACGAGCGCCAGACCGAGGGAGCGCGAATACAAGCTCACCGACGGTGCCGGCCTCTATCTCCTCGTCAAGCCGAACGGCCGGAAGCTCTGGCGGCTGAACTATGCCTATCTCGGCAAGCAGCGCACACTCTCCTTCGGCGCCTGGCCCGATGTCGGCCTTGGCGACGCGCGCGAGCGGCGCGACGAAGCGCGCAAGATGATCGCGGCCGGCCTCGATCCCTCGCACGAGGCCAAGCTCGCCGTCGCCCGCGAAATGTTGTTCGAGGAGAACAGCTTCAAGCTGGTCGCCGAGGAATGGGTCGCCAAGCAGGAACGCGAAGGGATGGCCGAGGTCACGCTCAGCAAGATTCGCTGGCTGCTCGACAAGGCCTATCCCAGGATCGGTAATCGCCCCGTCGCCAAGATCACCGCGCAGGAGGTGCTTGTTGTCCTCCGTTCGATAGAGGCCACCGGCTGGTACGAAAGCGCGCGGCGCAGGCGCAGCGTGCTCGGTCGCGTGTTCCGCTACGCCATCGCGACCACGCGGGCCGAAACCGATCCGGCGCGCGACCTGCGCGGCGCGCTCATCGTGCCCAAGGCCAAGCATCTCGCCGCCATCACCACTGACAAGGGCGCGGGCGAACTCATGCGCGCGATCGAAGGCTATACCGGCCATGCCATCACCCTCTTCGGGCTCAGGCTGTCGGCACATCTGTTCGTGCGCCCCGGCGAATTGCGCCAGGCCGAGTGGAGCGAGTTCGACTTCGACCGTTCGGTCTGGAACATCCCCGAGCAGAAGATGAAGATGCAGCGGCCACACCGCGTGCCGCTGTCCACGCAGGTGAGCAAGCTCTTCGAGCAGCTCTGGGAGCTGACGGGCACGGGAAAATATTGCTTTCCCTCCTTCCGCTCTCCGCGTCGCCCGATGTCCGAGAATACCGTCAACGCGGCCCTTCGGGCGCTCGGCTTCGGCCAGGAGGAAATGACGGCGCACGGCTTCGGGCCATGGCGGCGACGTTGCTCAACGAAACGGGCAAGTTCAATCCCGACGCCATCGAACGCCAGCTCGCCCATATGGAGACCAACGCCATCCGGCGCGCCTACACCCGCGGCGAATATTGGGACGAGCGTGTGCGCATGATGCAACACTGGTCCGATCATCTCGACCAGTTGCGCGACGGTGCCAAGGTGCTGAAGCCTAACTTCGCGCGCGGCTGACAGGGCGGGACATCCGATCATCGATCACGGTAGGTCCAGTTTGTCACATCGGCGATCGTATCGAACACATCCAGCGGATCGGATGCGAACGGATCATGTTGGCTCGCCCGCGCCTCCGCCCAATCCAGCCATTCGGACACTGGCTGGTCGTCGATGATGACGGTCGGATCCGGAATCGCGGCGCGAAGCGCGGCGACGAAGCCGCGGGCAAGCTCGGCATCGCGCCACCGGCCGGCATGTTCGAGCAGACACCGAAAGCGGTTCTCGTCGAGCTTGCGTTGCTGTTCCAGTTCGTAACGCCGCTGCGCCTCGATCCGCCGCCGCTCCTCCGCTTTCTCGCGCTGCTCCCGCTCGACCGCCATCAGCGGAAAGGCGGCGAGCAGCGTCGCAAGAATGTCGCCGGCCATTGTTTCGACCGTGCCCTTGCGACCGTCCTGCCAGTTGCGCCGCAAACCGCCGGGCAGCCAGCCTTTCACCTCGAATATGAGGATGTCGGTTTCCGCGAGCTCGAGCTTATGGTCTCTGTCACGATAGGAATGCCAATCCCGCTCATCGGCGGTGAGCGGTCGCCGGACCTGCTGCAGCTTCGTCCTGAGCTGAAACTCGATCCTTTCGCGGCCGGATGTCGCAAAAAGCTCCAGCCGCTCGCTCTCAGCGACGGCGATCTTCTGTGCTTCCAGCGCCTTGAGCAGCGCATCGAGCATGCGGTGGCGCCGCCGCTCCTGCGGCGTGAACGCCGAGGGCCGGACCAGCCGCTTGAGCCGACGGTCATAGATCTGTTCGCCTTTCCTGATCTGTTTCTCTCGCCTGGCGATCCAGCCGGCGATGATCGGATGCGGACGAACGAGCCGCTCGGCAACTTGCAGCGCTTTCGTCCTGTCGCGTGCGGTCGCCAGTTCCCTTTCCGATTCTGGCTCAGCCGCGCGGCCGCGCGGGATCGGCACTATGCTGATCGTTTCGGCCATGCCGGAAGGCACCGGCGGTAACGCCCTTGTCTCGACCACCTTGCCGACGGCCAACTTCTGCCAATGTCCCGGAGCCGGCCGGGGAATGTCGAAGCGATCACAAATCTTGACCAGATCATGACCCGACAGGCCAAATGCCCTTGCCGGATGGCTGATCGGCTTTTGCCAGACGAGCAGATAAAGCTGCTGGCGGGTCAGGCTGGTGGGGGCATCGGAACGCTCTACATCAGGGTTCATGGCGTCGAGCAGTTCTGATTCATATTGTGCAGGGTAACCTCGCTCCATGACCGGAAGCTGCAACCTTCCGTCGCTATGACGCACACCAGTGATTTTCCCCGACAGCATTTTGAAATCAAAGGTCGGATCCGGCCCTGCACGCAACGTCCAGGGGCAGGTTTGTCAGAAAAAATGTATGCACCCTTCTGACAAATGAAACGGTGATGCCGGGGTTGCGCTTCCTCATCCCCCTTGCGACCACTCGATGATAAACCCCAGTTATTCGGATTTTTCATGATAAAACCCCGAAAATTCAGGAGCTATTGTTAAACAGGCCACATTGACCCAAATTCCACCATTAATCCTCGTTTTCTCGGAAAACTGGGTGACAAAATCCCGAAAATTCGGCATTCGATGCATCGAAGGATTCGCTAATGCCCGAATTTTCGATTGCAGCCCTGCCAGAAGTGTTCGTCTCGGACGCCGTGATCTCCAAGGCCGTCTACGAGGCCGTGGAGCGCGGCCAGCTGCGCAAGCTCGGTTCGCGGCTCTACACCCGGAACCTGGAGGAGGACCCGGAACGGCTGGTGCGGCGCAACTGGTATTATCTCGTTACCGCCTACTATCCGGACGCGCTGATCGCCGACCGAACGGCCCTGGAGAACAAGCCGGCCGACGATGGCTCGGTCTTCCTCATCTCGCAAAAGAAGCGCGAGACCGCCCTGCCGGGGATCGTGTTCCGGCCGCGCGCCGGTGCAGGACCGCTGGAAAGCGACAGGCCCTTCATAGGTGGCGCACGCCTGGCATCGACAGCACGAGCCTATCTTGAAAACATGCGGCCCTCACGTGAGCGAGGTGGCCGGATTACGCGAACGGTCTCACGCAGGGAAATCGAAGAACGGCTGGACGCTCTCGTCCGCCGTCAGGGCGAAGCGGCGACCAACCGCCTTCGGGACGAAGTGCGGGCAGTGGCGCCAAAGCTCGGCTATGAAACAGAAGCACAGGAACTGGATGCCGTCATTGGCGCGCTACTCGGCACGCGAGACGCCCCCCTCACGAGCAAGGCGGGTTTAGCTCGTGCGGCCGGACAACCATTCGATCCCGATCGCATCGGGCTGTTCGAGACCCTCTTTGCCGCCTTGCGCGAGACAATCACCGAGGAGCGGCGTGCGCCTGTACGCAATGCCGGCGAGAACGCGAACCTTGCCTTTTTCGAGGCCTATTTTTCCAATTTCATCGAGGGGACGGAGTTCAGCGTCGAGGAGGCCGCCGAGATCGTCTTCGACGGCGTGATCCCCGCTGAGCGCCCTGAAGACGCGCATGACATTCTCGGCACGTTCCGGATCGTTTCGGATCAGCAGGCGATGAAGACGCGGCCCACCAGCTTCCCGTCCTTTCTCGACCTCCTGCGCGCGCGCCACGCTGCGGTCATGGAGGCGCGGCCTGACAAAGGGCCTGGCGAATTCAAGCTGAAGGGCAATCAGGCCGGCAGCACCGTGTTCGTTGCCCCCGAACTCGTCGAGGGAACCCTCGACCGAGGCTTCGAGTTCCTGCAGGCGCTAGGCGATCCATTTCAGCGCGCCGTCTACATGATGGTGCTCGTCAGCGAGGTGCATCCCTTCGCGGATGGTAACGGCCGGGTCGCGCGGATCATGATGAATGCCGAACTCGTCGCGGGCGCGCAGGAGCGCATCATCATTCCGACAGCCTATCGCACCGACTATCTCGGCGCGCTGAAGGCCTTTTCGCACAATGGCCAAACCGCGCCGCTCATTCGCATGCTCGCAAAGGCGCAGCGCTATACTGGCAGTATCGACTGGAAAACGATGTCGAGCGCCCGCGCCATGCTGGAGGCGGGCAACGCATTCGCGGAAGGCGAGGATGCGAAGCTCAGATTTCATAGTTGAGGACAACGAATCGCCGAAGCGAAAAGGGCCGTCACGATGTTGAGGGACTCGAACCGATGTTTGAAAAGTCCCAGGGTATCGGTGAGGGTATCGCCTCATGGCGCCTCTCAAGAAATGGCGGTTTTCTAGGCCAGAATGGGTCGTTTTCGGGTCCGCTTCTGCTTGGAATCCAGGGAGGTCCGGCGGCGTTCGGGTGCGTCCAGTGAAACAGATTCGTGGTAGCTTTGGCGGCCTTGACTGCCGCCGTCGGGTCACGCGCGCTCGAACGGGCAAAGGAAATGGACTGTTCGCGCCTCGCCAAGGCGGTTCAGGATTTTGGCTCCGCGCGTGCCGAGCGGGTGCTCACACCCGTTCTCGATCGAGCCTGAATGTGACGAAATGTTGCTGCACGATTCCCCATCCAAATGCCGGTGATCTGCCCCTTAAGCGTGCCCTCGGAATTTCACCGGAATGCGCAAAAACCGCACGCCGTTGGCTTCCGCCTCCGGCAGGCGTCCACCCCGGATGTTCACCTGTATCGCGGGCAACAGCAGCCTGGGGACCGACAGCCCCGCGTCCCGCGTCTCGCGCATGGCGACGAATGCCTCCTCGCTCACGCCATCATGGACATGGACGTTGCCGCGGCGCTGCTCGCCGACGGTCGTTTCCCAGCGATAGTCCTCACGGCCCGGCGCCTTGTAATCGTGGCAAAGGAACAGCCGCGTCTTGTCCGGCAGCGCGAGCAGGCGCCCGATTGACCGGAACAGCTGATGCGCATCGCCACCGGGGAAGTCGGCGCGCGCGGTGCCGTAGTCGGGCATGAAAAGCGTATCGCCGACGAACACGGCATCGCCCACCCTATAGGCCACGTCTGCCGGAGTGTGGCCGGGCACGTGGAGCACCTCGACCTCCAGCTTGCCGATCGGAAACCGCTCGCCATCGTGAAACAGGCGGTCGAAGTCCGATCCGTCGGTCCGAAGGTCGTCCAGCGCAAAGACTGGGCGGAATATCTTCTGCACTTGGCGGATATGCTCGCCGATGCCGATCGCGGCCCCAGTCTTCGCCTTGATATAGGGCGCGGCGGAAAGATGGTCGGCATGCGCGTGCGTCTCCAGCACCATGACGATCCGCCAGTCATGCGCGTTGGCGAATGCCAGGACGCGCTCGGCCGAGCGTCTATCCGCCTCGCCGCTTGCAAGGTCGAAGTCGAGGACCGGGTCGATGACGGCAGCGTCGCGCGTCGCCGGATCGGCGACGAGATAGCTGACGGTGTTGGTGGGCTCGTCGAAGAAAGCCTCGATCATGGGTTTGGCGGGCATCGGCATCTCCTGTGTCGCTTGACAATATATTAGATATAACTAAATAAGCAATATCTAATGAAAGGAAGCGGCGATGCTCAAGCCTCCAATGGATCTCGCAACCTTCGAAGCGAAGGCTGGTGAGGTATCGAACCTGCTTAGGGCGATGGGCAACGCTCGCCGCCTGATGGTGCTGTGCAAGCTTGTCGAACATGGCGAGATGACCGTCGGTGATCTGGCGCGCCAAGTTGCGCTGTCGCAATCCGCGCTGTCGCAGCATCTGGGAAAGATGCGCGACGAGGGTCTCGTTGCCTTCCGTCGTGAGAGCCAGACACTCTGGTACCGGATCGCCGATCCCAGGACCGAGACGCTGCTCGCCACCCTCTACCAACTCTATTGCAAGGAAATCTGATCGATGACGCCTGTTTCGCTCAACCCCGCCGATGCGCAGCGGCTCGTGGCCGACGGCGCGACGCTCGTCGATATCCGCGATGCCGACGAACATGCACGGGAGCATATCCCCGGCGCGCTCAACCTACCGCTGGCCGGGATCGCGGATATGCCCGCCCCGTCCGGTCCGATCATATTCCACTGCCGTTCGGGGATGCGCACGGCGGCCAACGCCGCCCGGTTGGCGGACGCCGTGAACGGCTCGCCTTCC
Source organism: Novosphingobium sp. (assembly GCF_036733805.1). Lineage (GTDB taxonomy): Bacteria > Pseudomonadota > Alphaproteobacteria > Sphingomonadales > Sphingomonadaceae > Novosphingobium. Next base: position 130,962 of record NZ_DAIMZT010000001.1, read on the forward strand.
TACATCCTTGCGGGCGGCATCGACGCCTGGCGCACGGAAGGCTTGCCCACCTCGGTCGACCGGCGCCAGCCGCTCGAGATCATGCGGCAGGTCCAGCTTGTTGCGGGCGGACTGGTGCTGCTCGGTGTCGTCCTCGGGTTTCTCACGACACCCATCTTTTTCGGGCTGTCGGCCCTTGTCGGCGGCGGACTGATGGTGGCTGGCGCGACCGGATGGTGCGGAATGGCGACGCTGCTGCACCGGCTTCCGTGGAACCGCCGGACCCTGGCGGCCTGATCCGGCGATGACGCTCGGCCAGATCCTGCTCGCGCTCGCATCCGGTGGCGTCATCGGCGTCGTGCTAGGGCTGGTCGGCGGCGGCGGTTCGATCCTTGCGGTCCCGCTGCTCGTCTATCTCGTCGGGGTGGGATCGCCCCATGCCGCGATCGGGACCGCCGCGGTGGCCGTCACCGCGAATGCACTTGCGAGCCTCGTCGGCCACGCACGCACCGGCAAGGTCAAATGGCGCTGCGCCGCGGTCTTCGCGACGGCCGGGGTAATCGGTGCAGCGATCGGTGCCGAGATCGGCAAGGCACTCGACGGTGAGCGGTTACTTATGCTGTTCGGCCTGCTGATGATCGGCGTCGGCCTGTCGATGCTCCGGAAACGCCGCAAGAGCGAGGCTCCGGATATACGCCTGACCCGCGAAACCGCATCGGCTCTAATGCCGCGCCTTGTGCCGATCGGTCTCGGCGTTGGTCTGGCGGCCGGCTTTTTCGGAATCGGCGGCGGGTTCCTCATCGTCCCCGGGCTCATCGCAGCGACGGCGATGCCGCTGAGCTTCGCAGTCGGCACTTCGCTGGTCGTCGTCACCGCGCTCGGGCTGACGACCGCGACCTCCTATGCGCTCTCAGGCTATGTCGACTGGCCGATGGCGGCGCTTCTCGTCCTCGGCGGCATCGTTGGCGCATTCGGCGGGATCCGACTGGGAGTCCGGCTTGCTGTGCGCAAGGGCCTGCTCGAGCGCTCCTTCGCGATCATCGTTATGCTGGTCGGTGGCTATATTGCGCTCAAAGGCGCCTAATGCAGGTAACAATGGCTTGGGAAGCTGCTTAGAGCCAGCGAGGCAGCCGTTCGCGCAAGTCGAAGACGTCGGACTGGCTGTCGGGCGGTTACATTTCAGGGGGCACGTCATCCGATGAAGTCCGTGGACATTCATCAGCGTCCGGTCTCGTCCAGCACCGTGCCTGCGACTTGACGCGGCATGATCTCGACGCCCCCCAGCGGATAGCTTTCCAAGCCTCTCACACCAAAGCCAGAAAGGTTGCTGCAATCCCGACGACCAGCACGGATAATATTGCGCCCGGTCGGGCATAATCGGTGAAGCGATAACCGCCCGGCCCCATGACCAGCAGATTATTCTGGTGGCCGATGGGGGTGAGGAAATCGGACGAGGCTCCGATCAGGACGGCCAGCAGGGCTGCATCAGGACCAAGTCCGATCAGCGCGGCGGCATCGAGCGCCAGCGGACCCATGATGATCGCGGTGGCGACATTGTTGAGGAAGATCGAGAGCAGCAGGGTCAGTGCGCAGAGCGCCGCGAGCGCCCCAACGGGCGGTGCCCCCGCCAGAACATGACCCAATGCCTCGGCGACGATTGCCGCTGTGCCGCTGGTTTCGAAGCTTTGGCCCACCGGTATCATCGCCGCGAGCAGAACCACGATGGACCAGTCTATCGAACGGTAAATTTCCTCTGCCGACAACAGGCGAGAGCCGGCAAGCAATGTGGCGGCCGCCAGGAATGGGCGTTGCGGCGTTCCTGCCGAAGCCCGTCGATCGCATCGGACTGCTCAATGCGGTCACCGACGCGGCGGGACGCTATCGCGAGCTTGAGCGCGACCGCGCTGCCCGCAGCGGCCTGATCAACCGTTTCCGCGCCCTGGAGGATGGTTTGACCAGTGCCATGCGCGAAATGGCGGCGATGGCCGAACTGCCGCCATCCTATTCTCCGGCGGCAGGAAATGGCCGTACCGATCCCGCACCCTCGGTCGATCAGGCCTGGCAGGCACTGCATTGCCGGCGGCTGCTCGAGGAAGCGCGTGTCCTTGACCGGCTCTTTTCCCGCCTGTCTATCGAGCAGGTCGGCTGGCGCGTGCTGCTCGCCATGTTCGAGGCCGATCTCGGCACCGGCGAAGCCTCAGCCACCAACATTGCGCTTGCATCCGGGGCGAGCGCGTCGGCCGGCCTTCGGCGCATTGCCGAATTCGAAGAGCGCGGCCTGATCATGCGCCGCGAAGATCCCGCAGACGGCCGCCGCTTCATGCTCGGACTCACCGAAACCGGGCGCAGCCTCTGCCGCGACGCTATCCAGACCCTCATCGCCGCGTGGACAGCATGAGCGCCGTCCTCGTCGTCGACGACGATCCCTACTCCGCCGAGGAACTGGCCGAGGCATTTGAAGACGCCGGCATTGCAGCGTCTTGGTCGAGCGATCCCGAAGAGGCGTTGCGCCGTGGCGCCGATCCATCGATCCGCCTCGTCATCACCGACCTCCGCATGCCGGGCATCGGAGGGGAGCAGTTGATCGCGCAGTTGCATGCCGAACGCCCGGACCTGCGCTTCATCGTCATCACCGGCCATGCCGGCCATGCGGACGACCCGTTCACCGGAGGACGCGAGATCCTTGCGCGGTTCGGCAAGCCGGTGCGCAGTCCGGCGGTGGTCAAGCTCGCCCTGGAAGCATTGGCATGAGCTTCCATATGCGCTGCATGCTGGCCGTCGCTGCCATCGAAACGGCTTTTCTGATCATCCTGCTCATCATGACGCTCGGCTTCCTCAACCAGTCGGTGAGAAGCGAGGTTCATCGCGACGCCCGGATCAACGCCCGTTTTGCGGCCGTCCTGCTCAGCGAACCCGTGGCAGCGGGCGACCGGCGAAAGACCAAAAGGCTGGTCCAGGATCTTGTCGAAAGCGCGGATCTGGTCTCGCTTGACGTCCGGGACTCGAACGGACGGTCTCTCGCGACCCTCGCCAAGCGCGCCGGGTCTGACGTCGAGACATTCGTGCAGACCGTCCCGATCATCCGGGACGGGAAACGGATCGGTACGATCAGGGCTGTGGCCCGGGATGATTTTCTGGATGAGATTTTGGGCCGGATCAAACCCAGGCTGGTGGTGACCGCCATCCTGCTGCTCGCTCTTTCCGGCCTCGTGTCATGGGCATTCGGGCGTCATCTATCACGGCACCTCCGCGTCATTCGCAGGACCGCAAGAAGGGTTAGCGGCGGCGATTTCAACGTCTCGATTCCCGTCGAAGGTCCGGCTGAATTCCGGGCGGTTGCCAAGGCGATGAACAGCATGAGCAGCCGCATCGGCGAGCTTCACAATGAACTGCGCCACGCTCTGGCTGATCAGACCCACGCGCTAGAATCAACCTTCGACCATATGACCGAAGGGGTCGCGATTTTTGATGCCGACGGGCGCCTGCTCGCCAGGAATCCGACCTTTGCGGCGCTGACCGACATTCCGGTCGACGCCTTCGAGATAGGCTCGACGCTTGATGAGATGGTGGATTTCCACGCTGCCGGCGGCGCTTATGACAGCGCGGAGGGACAACAGATCGAGGCGCAATGCCGCAATCGGAACTGGGAGGGACCGTCCCTGGCGTTCGAGCTCTTCTTTCCCGATGGCCGCACGATTTCTGTCCGCCGGACACGGCTGCCCGATGGCGGCTTCATCGCCATCCACGAAGACGTGACCCGGGAGCGCGAAGATCAACGCCGCCTGTTGCACGCCGCCAAGCTCGCAACGCTCGGCGAACTTGCGACCGCCACCGCGCACGAGCTGAACCAGCCGCTGAACGTTATCCGCCTGTCGGCCGATAATGCGCGCGCCCGGCTGGTCGCCGGTAAGGCCACGGAAGACTATCTGGAAATGAAGTTCGGTCGGATTGCCGAGCAGACCGAGCGGGCCGCGGCCATCATCGATCATATGCGCATTTTCGGCCGCAAGCCGGTCGAGAGGCCCGAACCGTTCGACCTTGGAGAAGCCGTGCAGTCGGCGGTCGATTTTTTTGCCGAAACCGCGCGGCTCAAAGGGTACATGCTCGATCTCGCGATCACGCCGGGCCTGGTCGTCAAAGGCCATGCGGTGCTCATCGAGCAGGTGGTCGCCAATCTCATATCCAACGCGATTGCCGCTTTCAGGACGACCGATGCGGTCGCACCGCAGCTTCGCATCAGCGTCGCGCGATCGGACGATGCCGCGGTCGTGGAAGTGGCCGACAATGCCGGCGGTATTCCGCCGGACATATTGCCGCGTATATTCGAGCCCTTCTTCACGACCAAGCCGGGCGGGGAAGGCACCGGACTCGGCCTGTCCATAAGCTACGGCATCATAAGCGACATGCGAGGAACTCTGTCTGTCCGGAATGAGTCCGGCGGCGCGACATTCTCCTTTGAGCTTCCGGTGCATGAAAGAGTCTCTACCGTCGATTGTGCATCGCGCGCCTGACAGGGGCGCTCGTCACCCCTATCGGGATCGAACGCCGATTACCCCGGTTCCCGCCTTCCTTCAGGTGCCGGCCCCACCTCGGGGAATGGTGTCTGCATGAACGGCCTGGCGAGGCCATGGTAGAGGCGTTCCCGGCAGACCAGGGCGCTGACGAGGTCGGCAATGAGGGCGGTGGCGAACAGCGGCACGATCATTCCGCGGCTTGCGGTCGTCTCGGTTATGATGATGACGGCTGTCAGCGGCGCGCGAACGACGCCGACGAAATAGCCGATCATGCCGAGCAGAACGATCGCGCCCCTGGGATCGTCCGGAAAAAGGCCGGTGAGAAGGTCGCCCAGGCCCGCCCCAACCGACAGCGACGGCGCGAAAATGCCGCCGGGAGCTCCGCTCAAGGCTGTCGCCAGTGTCGCCAGGAACTTCGCCGGGCCGAACCATGGCGATCCGCCCTGCGCCTCGACCAGATGGCGCGTGGTCTCATAGCCGGTTCCCCAGGTGGCGCCCGCGCTTGCGATCCCCAGCACCGCGACGATCAGACCGCAGACGGCAGCGACGATGACAGGACGCTGTTTCAGCGAGCGGATCCATGGGCGGCCGGGTGCCGAGAAGCCGAGGAGCGCGCGCGAGAAGAGGCCGCCCGCGAGGCCGCCCGCGATCCCGGCGATCGGCGCAACGAGCAGAACGGCACGCAGTTCGAGCGTCTGATGCATGGCGCCGAAATAGATATAGTCACCCGAAACGCCGAGGCTGACCAGGCCGGCGATCATGACGGCGGCCATGACGAGCACCGCCACCTTCTGCTCATAAGCGGACGCCAATTCCTCGATCGCGAACGCGACGCCAGCAAGCGGCGTGTTGAAGGCAGCGGCAACACCGGCGGCGCCACCCGCGATCAACACGCCGGCCGTGATCGGCACCCGCAGCAACCGGTGGACCGCCACCATGATCGCCGCGCTGACCTGAACGGTCGGGCCTTCGCGGCCCACCGATCCGCCCGCGCCGAGTATCAATACCGTCATGACGAGCTTCAAGACGCCCGTCTTGAGAGAGACGAGCGGGCCGAGGGCTTCGCGCGCGGGATTGCGTGAAGCAGCTATGACTTGCGGAATGCCGGACCCCCGTGCTTCCGAGGCCCATCGTTTTGTCAGATAGACCGTGCCAGCGAAAATCGCGGGCGTAAGCAGCAGTGCGCCATAGGGCCAGGCCGTGCTGAACTGGTGGAAGAGGTGCTGTGCGAGGTCGCCTAGCTTGGCGAAGGCGATCGCCAGCAGGCCAAGCAGTACCGCGCCGGCGCCCGTCGCAATCCGCCGGCGGAATACGGAGAGCGCATCGCGCGCCTTCCCGCTTCCATGGGGCGATAGAAGCTCCTTGACGACAGCCACAATCTGCACCGAACCAGGGAACAGCCTCATGTTTGCGTCACGCTCGCTGCTGGGGCGATCCGCAGGACGATGAAACCCGCGATCGCCGAAACGATCGATCCCAGAAGAATGCCGAGCTTCGCGGCGTCATTCTGGTGCGAACCGTCGCCGAAGGCGAGGCCGCCGATGAACAGGCTCATCGTGAAGCCGATTCCGCACAGTAGCGCGACGCCGTAAACATGAGGCCAGCTCGCATTGCGCGGCCGCTCGGCCCAGCCAAACCGGACCAGCAGTAAGACCGCGCCGAAGATGCCGATCTGCTTGCCGAGGACCAGGCCGAGCGCGACGCCGAGGGGAACCGAATCCAGTATGTCCCGCGGGGAGAAGCCATCCAGCAGCACGCCGGCGTTGGCGAACCCGAAGACCGGCACGATCGCATAGGCCACCCACGGATGCAGGCCATGTTCGAGCCGGGACAATGGCGAATGCGTGTCGTCCGGTTTCCCCGGTGTCCTGGCCAGCGGCACGGTCATGGCGACCGCCACGCCCGCCAGCGTCGCGTGGATGCCCGACTGGAGCACGAAGACCCAGACCAGGGTGCCGACCAGCAGGTACGGCCAGAGCGCCGTGACGCCATAACGGTTGAAGAGCGCAAGGGCCAACAGCCCCACGCCCGCGCCTGCGAGCGACGGAAGACTGAGTTCAGACGTGTAGAACAGCGCAATGATCAGGACGGCGATCAGGTCGTCGATGATGGCGACCGCCGTCAGGAAGATCTTGAGCGAGGTCGGCGCGCGGCTGCCGAGCAGCGCCAGCACGCCGAGCGCGAAGGCGATGTCCGTCGCAGCGGGAATCGCCCAGCCACGCAGTCCTTCCGGCTCTCCCCAGTTGACCGCCGCATAGATTATCGCCGGGACCGCAACGCCCGCGGCCGCAGCCAGCCCCGGAAGCAAGCGGTCGGACCATCGGGCAAGCTGGCCGTCGAGCACCTCGCGCTTGATTTCGAGGCCGACGATGAGGAAAAACAGCGCCATCAGCCCGTCATTGATCCAGTGGAGCAGACTGAGGCTGCCAATCTTGACGTGCAGGGCCTGAAGATAATCGGCTGAAAACGGGGAATTGGCGACGATCATCGCGGCGGAAGCTGCCGCGATCAGGATGATGCCGCCGGCCGCTTCGGTGGCGAGAAAGGCACGCATCATCGAGAAGGGCCGAGTCACAAGTTGAGGGGCGCTCATCCCATGTTCCTAGCGCGACAGCGACAATGCGGCCACCGTGGCAACCACTTAAATTGAACGCTCTCATGAGGTTGTATGGATATGGCTCGAGCGGGCCGAATTGCCGGTACACAAGAACAGCACGTTGAAGATTCGATCGCGCATCATAGCCTCCGTCATCAGCAGCAGGGGATCAGTTCGGCGATCAGCGGATCGCACAGCTCGACCTTGCCGCTGCAGCAATCCTTCACGAGGAAAAGGGTGAGTGCCCTCAGCCGGTCGAGATCGGCGCGATAGTTGATGATCCAGCTCCGCCGCTCGGCCCGGATCATCTCTGCTCGCGCCAAAGTGGCGAGATGCACGGACATCCTGTTCTGCAGCACGCCGAGTTGGCGCGCAATTTCGCCGGCTGGAAGCCCGTCGGGCTCATGGCGCACGAGGAGGCTGAAGGTGATCCTGATGGATATATCGTGTTATTGGAGCGAGATTTTCTAGGGTCGCATCTGTTTTGATGCTCATTGATCCTCATCGAGAAAAAACACCCCTTGACCCTGACATCATGTCAACCCCCACATTGAACGGCGTTGGAGGTCTGTCGTGAATCATGAACACCATGCACAGGGGCATCAAGGCCGTGGCTGCTGTTCGGCCGGATACGCTCTGCCCGATGAGGAAGCAGCGGCGCCGGGCACGATCTGGACCTGTCCGATGCATTCCGAGATCCGCCAGGATCATCCGGGGGCCTGCCCGATCTGCGGCATGGCGCTGGAACCGGAGATCGCCACTGCCGAGGCGGGTCCGAGCGCCGAACTCGTCGACATGACGCGCCGCTTCTGGACTGGCCTCGCGCTGGCGATACCGGTGCTGGTCCTCGAAATGGGCGGGCATCTCTTCCCGGCACTCCACCATCTCATCTCCGAGCGCGTCTCGACCTGGATCCAGCTGCTGCTGGCGACCCCCGTGGTGCTCTGGGGCGGCTGGCCCTTCTTCGAACGCGGCTGGCTGTCGCTCAAGACGCGCCACCTCAACATGTTCACCCTGATCGCGATGGGGACGGGCGTCGCCTGGGCCTACAGCATTGTGGCGACGCTCTCGCCGGGCATCTTCCCGGCCGCCTTCCGGGAGGGTGGCACGGTCGCCGTCTATTTCGAGGCCGCGGCGGTCATCACCGTACTCGTGCTCCTCGGCCAGGTGCTGGAACTGCGCGCGCGCGAGCATACCTCTGGCGCGATCAAGGCGCTGCTGGGTCTCGCGCCCAAGACCGCGCGCCGGATCGCCGCCGACGGGCAGGACGAGGAAGTGTCGCTCGAGGCGGTCGCGATCGGCGATCGGTTGCGCGTTCGGCCGGGCGAGAAGGTTCCGGTCGACGGAAGCGTCGAGGAAGGCCGCTCGGCGATCGATGAGTCGATGGTGACCGGCGAATCCATGCCCGTCGCCAAGGCGGCAGGTACCAGCGTCATCGGCGGCACGCTCAACCAGAGCGGCGCGCTCGTCATCCGCGCCGAGCGGATCGGCCGCGACACGATGCTCGCGCGGATCGTCCAGATGGTCGCCGAGGCGCAGCGCTCGCGCGCGCCGATCCAGCGGCTCGCCGACCAGGTCGCGGGCTGGTTCGTGCCGGCCGTGCTCGCCGTCGCGGCGGTCGCCTTCATCGCCTGGGGCATCTGGGGTCCCGAGCCGCGCCTCGCGCATGGCTTGATCGCCGCGGTGGCCGTGCTGATCATCGCCTGTCCCTGCGCGCTGGGCCTAGCGACGCCGATGTCGATCATGGTCGGCGTCGGTCGTGGCGCGGGTCTCGGGGTGCTGATCAAGAATGCCGAAGCGCTGGAGCGGCTTGAAAAAGTCCAGACGCTGATCGTCGACAAGACGGGCACGCTGACCGAAGGCAAGCCTTCGGTGACGCGGATCGTCGCCGGCCAAGGCTTGGACGAGACCGAGGTGCTGCGTCTCGCCGCGGCAGTCGAGCGCGCGTCCGAGCATCCGCTGGCACTGGCGGTCGTGGCGGCCGCGACAGACAGGGGCATCGCTATTCCTCCCGTTTCGGACTTCAACGCGCCGACCGGCAAGGGCGCCACCGGCACGGTCGATGGCCGAAGAGTGACTCTCGGGAACGCGCGGATCATGCGCGACAGCGGCATCGATCTCACCGCAATGGAAGACACCGCCGACGAATTGCGCCGCGACGGCGCGACGGCGATCTTCATGGGGCTGGACGGCCGTATCGCCGGGGTGCTGGCGATCGCCGACCCGATCAAGGTAAGCACGCCCGACGCGCTCGCAGGATTGCGGGAAGCAGGGATCAGGGTGGTGATGCTCACCGGCGACAATCGCACGACCTCGGAAGCCGTGGCACGCAAGCTCGGCATCGACGCGGTCGAGGCCGAAGTGCTCCCCGACCAGAAGAGCGCGGTCGTCGAGCGGCTGAAGCGCGAGGGCCAGGTGGTTGCCATGGCCGGCGACGGCGTCAACGACGCGCCGGCGCTCGCCGCTGCCGATGTCGGCGTCGCCATGGGCTCGGGCACCGACGTCGCGATCGAGAGCGCCGGGGTGACGCTGCTGAAGGGCGACCTCACCGGGATCGTGCGAGCCCGACGGTTGAGCGAGGCGACCATGTCGAACATTCGCCAGAACCTGTTCTTCGCCTTCATCTACAACGCGGCGGGCGTGCCGGTGGCGGCGGGCCTGCTCTATCCCTTCTTCGGCATCCTGCTCTCGCCGATCATCGCCGCGGCGGCGATGGCGCTGTCGTCGGTGAGCGTGGTCGGGAACGCGCTCAGGCTCAACCGGGTGGCGCTATGAACATTGGCCAAGCCGCGGAGGCGAGCGGCGTCTCGCAGCGGATGATCCGCCACTACGAGAAGATAGGGCTGATCCCCGAGGCGCCGCGCCGCGACAGCGGCTATCGCGATTATTCGCCGGCCGATCTCCACCGCCTGCGCTTCATCGCCAACGCCCGCGATCTGGGATTTCCGATCGAGGAAATCCGCGTGCTCCTCGACCTGTGGAACGATCGCGGCCGGGCGAGCGCCGAAGTGAAGGCGCTGGCGACGGCGCGGGCCGAGAAATTGCAGCGCAAGGCCGCGGCGCTGGAAGCGATGCGGCGCACGCTTGTCGATCTCGCCGAGCGCTGCCATGGCGACATGCGCCCGGATTGCCCGATCATCGAGGAGTTGGCCCGCGATGACTAGGCTCGACCGTAACCTTGCTGGCCGCAGTCACGAATTGACAGCTGTATTACGGAGGAGCATTTCCGAACCGTGCTGAAGCTGCTGCGCCATCTTTTGTGCCTGGGCATCCTGTTCGGCCTAGCCGGAAACGGGGTTGCGGTCGCCGCGCCGTGCCTGCTGATGACGCAGGACCAGGTCGCCTCGAGTTCGGCGATGGCTTTGTTGCACAAATGAGCTGGTGGACAAGTTGCCGGCTTTGAAGGTTGGT
>NZ_DAIMZT010000002.1:0-125738 GCF_036733805.1 Novosphingobium sp.
TGGCCATTCGCTTCCGCGCACCTGCGGTGACCCGGTTATCCCGAGTGCTGCGGCATATAACCCAAATGGTTCGTTATGTCAAGAATAATGTGCCGTTCAATCAATGACTCACGCCTCGCCCAGCTCTTTCCATCTCCAGCCGATTACGACCCTTGGCCTTGGCGACAAATAGCGCCATCTCGGCACGCTCGATCGTGGAATCGAGGCTCTCGCCGATGCAGGCGACGCCGGCGCTCGCGGTAATCGCAAAGCGGCTTTCGCCGACTTTCTGACGCAGCTCCGCCAGAGTAGCGATCACGCGGCTGCAAATGGCCTCGGCCTGCTGCGGCGTCGTGCGCGGCAGCAGAACGGCGAACCGTTCCGAGCCGATGCGCGAGATGATGTCGTCTGCCCGCAGCATCTCGCGCAACAGGTCGGCGAAGACCACCAACACTTCGTCGCCCGTGGTCTGGCCAAACTTCATGTTGATGGTACGGAAGAAATCGATGCTGAACATCGCCAGGCACCCGTCCATCTCTTTGTCGACCATATGTTCGAGCATGGAGATAAAGGCCGCGCGATTAGTCAGTTTCGTCAGGGGATCCGTATAAGTGGCGGCGAAAAGTTGCGCCTCCAGATCGCGCCGCTCGTCAATGCTACGCATAATGCTGAGCGCACCGTAAGCTTTGCCGCTTTCGTCCGTCAGCGCGCGCGTCCGGATTTCGAACCAGCGTTGACGGCTATCGGTTGTGATGGCCGGAAATTCCACCCAATGCTCATCGCCGAGCCCGGCGATCGCATCGGCATGCGTGCGCTCCACCTCCTCCCTCGCCTCGGGCGCGACAAGATCGAGCAGTCGCGGCCCGATCAACATATTAGGCACCCGGAAACCGAGCCGTTCCAGCGAAGGTGAAGCGTGAACGATGTTTCCCGCAAGATCGGTCTTGAGGATGACGTCCGAAGTGGTCTCCGCCAGCAACCCGTAAAGCGCGGAACTTTCCTTGATTGTAAAATCCATGTCCATTTCGGTGAACCCCGAATTCCAGAAATCGACACGAGTCAGCGTATTTCGATCCTGCACCTCGAAATAAAAATCACATTACCCCCGCAGGAAACCTGCCCACCCATAGGTGCACAATCTTTGCCGACCCCCCTTTTTCAAGCAGAACAGTAATAAGTACGTTAGTCCCGTTATATAACAGACTTAATACTATAAGCTTGTTATTCAAGTATTTACCATCAAGGAAAGGATTAGAAAAGTAGGGAAATCACTGATGGCGATTTCAGAAATGCGGAGAACATTTTTCGCAGCGCCGGCGCTCCTCGCCAGGCTAGCCGCCGAGAATATTTTGTGGGAGGCGAGGCAAAGACGTGTTCAGCGCAGAAGCGGGATACCCGAACGGAACTTTCCCGAACCGACCTCTATCGATATCGATCAGGAAACCTGAAACGGAGCCTCTATCCACTCACAACTCGATCATGATCCTGACTTTGTCAGGAGAAGCCTCGACGGCGGCGGCAATCTGCTGGCGGCACCGCGTGAGCAGTTCGGGAAGCCCGGCCACGGTGCGCCCCGGCCGCAAATCGACGGCGGAAACGCCAAGCACTTGCGCGATCGCCTCAAGCCGTTCCTCGATGGGACGAGCGCGTCCCTGTTCCCATGCCCAGACCGTCGGCTTGCTGACCCCCAAGCGGGTCGCCAGTTCGCCTTGCGTAAGACCGCGTAGCTTGCGCAGCCGGTGAAGCCGCTCGCCCAGCGTCTCACCACCGATGGCCGCCGGCCCGGCGGGGACCGGCGCCGGTCCGATGCCGGCGTCGTTCTGAACCGCGCTGCGAAGCTGGGCCGCGCTGAGCACCGCCGACGGAAGCGCAGTGTCGAACGCGCAACCATAAAGCCGGCCGCTGGCCCAGATGACGCGGGCACGGGCGTTTCCCGCCTCAGGCAGGTCGAGGTCGATAGCCTCTCCGATCTCAAGCTGGTCTTCCGTTTCCAGCAGCAGACCGGTTTCCGACACGTTGTGAACGAGAACCAGCGTCGCCTGGCCGGATTCCAGCGCGCCCCGCGCCTCAAGCAACAGCCTGCGCCGCCTGGCCCGCGGCTTTTCGTCAGTCGTTTGCACATCTTCGAAATGGGCCGAGATCGGCATAATCTATCTCCCGAGGAGACCTGAATCGTCGGCCCACGGAGTTAAGATTCGGTTAGCGAACGGGTTAGTCGTCCGATACCTGCCGCATTCGAACGCCAGGCCGGTAAAGCTGCCCTAAAGCGGCGCAAAGCCATTCTGGCTGGCAGGGCGCGGCGATCGCGGCCACATGGCCACCATGCGAGCGAATCCCCCTTCCCGCCGGCAGGCTTCCGGTCCGCAAGGACGCGGCGTAGGCACTGTCCACTTGGTGGGCGCGGGCCCCGGCGATCCGGATCTGCTGACGCTGCGCGCGGCGCGGTTGCTCATGTCCGCATCGCTGATCGTGCATGACGGGCTGGTCGATCCGAGGATTCTGTCCATGGCTCGTCCCGGTGCGCAGCTGGTCTCCGTCGCCAAGAGCCGGTCGCGGCACACCATGAAACAGGAAGCGATCAACGACCTGCTCGTGCGTGAAGCTCTATCGGGGCGTGACGTGCTGCGCCTCAAGGGCGGCGATCCCTTTATCTTCGGCCGTGGCGGCGAAGAGGTGGACGCCTGTCGCGCCGCCGGCGTGCCTGTCGAAGTGGTGCCCGGGATTTCCTCCGCGCTGGGCGCCGCCGCTGCCGCGCAGATCCCGCTGACTCACCGCGATCATGCCTCGATCGTCTCGTTCGTGGCCGGACAATGCAAGGGGCTGACGGATCAGGACTGGTCTGGTCTGGCGGGCAAGGGCCGCACGTTGGTGATCTTCATGGGCCTGGCCACCGCACCGCAGATCACGGAAAAACTGATCGAGGACGGCCTTGCACCGGATGTTCCCGTGGCCGTGGTCGAGAATGCCACGCGCGGCCAGATGCGCGTGCTGCGTGCACCGCTTGCGGGCCTTGCCGAACTGGTGGCCCGAGAGCAGGTGCAAAGCCCGGCGATTATCGTTATCGGCGACGTCGCACGCGCCGAATCCGAACGTGAATTGCGCGCCTTGGCGCTGGAAGCGCAAGCAATGGAGTTGGGGAAGTGAAGATATTGACCGGCAACGATCTCAAGACCGGAGCGGTCGTCTGGTGGGACGGCAGCGGTTGGTCGCTGCATGTCGAGGACGCCGTCGATGCCGGCGAGCACGCCGATGTCATCCTGGCGACGGAAACCGCCGCCTGCCGCGTGAACGGCGGCTACGCGATCGACGGCGAACCTGACGCTGATGGCAAAGTCCGCCCCGCTCACATCAAGGACCGCGTCCGCGCCTATGGTCCCACGGTCCGCCCGGACCTTTCTCTCAAGCCCGCTGATCCCACCGCCGGCAACTGGGTGATCTGACATGTACAAGTACGACAAGTATGACCAGGCCATGGTCGATGCCCGCGTCGAAGAGTTTCGCGACCAGACGCGCCGCCGCATCGAAGGGCACATGAATGACGACCAGTTCAAGCCGCTGCGGCTGAAGAACGGTCTTTACTTGCAATTGCACGCTTACATGCTGCGCGTCGCCATCCCTTACGGCACGCTCAACTCAGAGCAGATGCGTAAGCTGGGGCATATCGCCCGCCGCTATGATCGCGGCTATGGCCATTTCACCACGCGCCAGAACATCCAGTATAACTGGATCAAGCTGGAAGAAGCGCCGGACATCCTGGCCGAGCTGGCGACGGTGGAAATGCACGCGATCCAGACCAGCGGCGAATCCATCCGCAACATCTCAGCCGATCAGTACGCCGGTGCCGCCGCTGACGAGATCATGGACCCGCGCCCCTGGGCCGAGCTCATCCGGCAGATCACCACGTTCATGCCGGAATTCAGCTATCTGCCGCGCAAGTTCAAGATCGCGGTGATCGCCGCCGAAGAAGACCGCGCGGCGCTGCGCTGGCACGATTTCGCCATTCGCATCGTGAAGAATGACGCGGGCGAGATCGGCTTCGAATGCTATGCTGGCGGCGGCATGGGCCGCACGCCCATCATCGCTTACAAGATCCGCGATTTCCTGCCCACTGGGCAGATCCTGTCCTACCTGCAGGCCGTGCTGCGCGTCTGGAACCGAAATGCGCGCCGCGACAATATCCACAAGCAGCGGATGAAGATCCTGGTCCATGAACTGGGCGAGGCTGAGTTCCGCCGTCAGGTCGACGAGGAGTTCCAGCATTTCCTCGCGCTGGGTCAGGACGTGCCTCAAGCCGAGTATGACCGCATCGCGGCCTACTTCGCGCCGCCGCCGTTCGAAACCGGCCTTTCCGAGGAAATCGACCGTTCCGACCCGGACTTCGCGGTATGGATCGATCGGCAGACCGTGGCGCATAAGGCGCCGGGCTATGCCATCGTCAACATCAGCCTGAAGCCGATCGGCGGCATTCCCGGAGACATCTCAGCCGACCAGATGGAACTGGTGGCGGATCTGGCCGAGAAATACAGCTTTGATGAGTTGCGTGCAACGCATGGCCAGAACCTGGTCCTTCCGCACGTGCGCAAGCAGGATCTCCACGCCGTTTGGAAGGCGCTGGTCGAAACGGACCTCGCCGACGTCAATTTAGACCTTGTGACAGATATCATCGCCTGCCCCGGCCTTGATTACTGCAGCCTCGCCAATGCGCGCTCGATCCCAGTCGCGCAGAAGATCGCGGAGCGTTTCGCCGATCTCGACCGACAGCTCGACCTGGGCGAAGTGAAGATCAAGATCTCCGGGTGCATCAACGCCTGCGGCCATCATCACGCCGGCCACATCGGCATCCTGGGCGTCGACCGCAAGGGCACGGAGAATTACCAGCTCCTGCTCGGCGGATCGGGCGCGGAGGATACTTCGCAGGCCAAGATCACCGGCCCTGGCTTCGATGAGGACGGCGTGGTCGACGCTGTCGAGCGCGCGCTTGAATGCTACCGCGCGCAGCGCCAGCCGGGTGAGCGCTTTCTCGACACGTATCGCCGTGTCGGCTTCGATACTTTCAAGGAGGCCATTTATGGCTGATGCCCTGCGTTTCCGAGACGACCCCGTGCATGAGGAACCAGCGGTGACGCTGGACGCCTTCCTTGGGCAATCCAACGCCACGGCGGTGCGCATCGAGGCGGGAGAGGATGCACGCCTGCTGATCCCCTATCTCGACCGGCTACGGCTAATCGAGGTTTCCTTCCCGCGCTTTCGCGACGGCCGCGGCTTCTCAACCGCGCGCATCCTGCGCGAGGCGGGTTACACGGGCGAGCTGCGCGCCGAGGGCGACGTGCTGGTGGACCTGATCTTCTTCATGCGGCGCTGCGGCTTTGACAGCTTCGCGCCCGAGCATCCGCTCGACCCGGTTGACGTCGAGAATGCGCTGAACCGCTATGAGTTCGTCTATCAGCACGCGGCGGACGAGCGGACTCCGATCTGGGCGCTGCGGCACCCGGCCTGAAAAGGACCTCTCCTGGGATTAATCACATGAACCAAGCGACACGCATCCGCGACCGCATCGATACCGGCCCGCGCTTCGCGGAAGCCGATGCGGTGCGTCTCAACCGCCTGTTCCGCGGCACCGACACGCTCGAAATGCTCGAGACGCTGCTTGAGGAACGCATGGCAGGCGATGTCGCGATCGTGTCCAGCTTCGGGGCGGAAAGCGCGGTGCTGCTGCATCTCGTTTCGCGGGTCGATCCCACGGTTCCGGTGCTGTTCCTGGAAACGGGCAAGCACTTCCCGGAAACGCTGGCCTATCGTGACCTGCTGGTCGAACGCCTTGGCCTGAAGGATCTGCGCAACCTGACGCCTGACGCTGAGGAACTGGCGAAGAAGGACGAGAGCGGGCTGCGCTGGTCCTACGATCCGGACGGCTGCTGCGAGATCCGCAAGGTGAAGCCGCTTGCCAAGGCGCTGCTGGGTTTCGACGCCTCGATCACCGGGCGCAAGGCATTCCAGGCTTCAACCCGTTCCAGCCTGCCGCGTTTCGAGATCGACACCACGGACGCGCAGGGACGCCTGAAGATCAATCCTCTGATCGACTGGTCGCCCGAGCGCCTCGCCGCCTATATCGAGGAAAATGACCTGCCCCCGCACCCGCTGGTGGCGGAAGGCTATCCCTCGATCGGCTGCATGCCCTGCACCAGCAAGGTCGCTGAAGGGGAAGATCCGCGCTGGGGCCGCTGGCGCGGCTGGGACAAGACCGAGTGCGGCATTCACGTCCCCGGCCAGGATGACGATGCTTCCAGCGAACTGCCTCCGGGCTTCGATCCGGTATTCTGAGGGCGGGCCCGTACGTCTCGCTGCCCAAAAGTGCCGTTCCAAACCCGCGGGCATTGAGGCCAGGGGCGATTTTTGCGCATTCGGTGAAACTGTTGCGGTCAGCACAATAGTAATCCCGGCCAATTTCATGCTTGAAGCCCATTGAGCGCGGCTTCGTTGGCGAAGTTCGGCGATGGGACGAAAAATATGTCCGTTGAAAACACACGGCGTGAAACCGGCGATGTGCCGGAAAAGTTTACACGGCCTCTCAAGCTGATCGCCCTGTTCGGCGGATCAAATGAGATCAGCAAGTCTGCCGCCAGCTTCATCTCTGACCATCAGCCGGATGTGAGTCTGAGATTACTGGTGCGCAGAGAGGATGCCCGCGAAGAGCTTCAACGGCTTTTCCCGGACGCGGATGTGCAAATCGCCGACTATTTTCACAAAGATTCGCTTAAGGCCGGCCTTTCCGGAGTCGACGCGGCATTCGTTATCACGCCGGATTTCTTTGATGAAACTGCGGCGATGACCAATGTTGCCGAAGCTGCGAAAGCCGCCGATGTGCAGCATATAGTGAGGCTGACGGGCGACCCGCCCGGCATGACTCTGGACCGCGTGCCCGACTTCATCAAACGTGGCGGCAACGTTCCCTCTATCCAGCACCTCTACGCCCGTGCCGTTCTCGAGGGCAGTGGCCTGCAGGTGACGTTTCTTAACAGTGCGGCCTTTTTCATGCAGACCATGGCCACGCCGCTGTTCGCGTATCCGGTCAGGAAAGACCGCGTGCTCGTGATGCCTCATGACAGGAAAATGGCGTTTAATGACAAGGTCGATATCGGCGAATGCGCCGCAGTATTGTTGTTATCGAATGATCGCCGCCACGTGGGCGCCACGTATCATCTGAATAATGGTCACGACTTGCTGTCCTTCAGGGAGTTCGCAGAGCTTTTGAGTGACGTTCTGGGAGAGAAAGTCACGTTCCATGACGATGAGGAACGGTTTCTGGCATACAACTCCCAACCTCTTGCAGAATTTCTTAAAATTCCAGACGCCGGGGATTTAATTCTAGAGATGATAAAGTTCGAGAAGGCAAACGAACACGCCTGGAGACGCTCCGACACCGTCCAGTATCTCTTGGGCCGCCCCGCGAAGAAGCTGCGGAATTGGCTGGAGGAAAACGTGGAGAAGTTTGAGAGGATTTAGCTTTCGACGTCTCATCTCCGGTTATCGAAAGTCGCCGGGAATAGCCGGGGTCATAGCCGGCCCCATTTATCCCTCAGCCACCACCACGGCAGGTACGGCCGCTCCAACAGCTTTTCCGCCGCGTAAGGCCACCAGCCGGGTCCGAACGGCCAGTAGAGCCGTACCGGCGCGTCCATGGCGCTGGCAACGCGGCGCGTCTGCCTGCCGGGCAAACCGCGAAGCTGCTCCAACTCGCAAGGGGTGCCTGCATCGCGCAGCAGGCGTAGGGCGCGCTTGGCAAGAGCTGGATCGTGCGTGGCAATGCCCACCGGCGCCGCCCGTCCGGCCAGGCTTTGCACGAGCGCCATGTAAGCATCCTCGATATTAGCCACATGGCCATCGGGATCGGCCCATTCTCCCTTGACCAACCGGATGCGCACCGGAACGTCGCGAAATCGCAAAGCATCGCCGACACTGCGACGCCAACGAGCTGGTAGCGCCACTCCCCCGGAAGCAAATTCTCCTGCCATCCATTCGGCAAGGTCCATTGTATCGCCTGCCTGCACGTGCGTGAGCGCATCGAACACCACGGTCATGCCTGCCGCACTTGCCGGGCGCGCCACGGCTCGCAGGTTGTCCTTGCTGAAATAGAGGGGAGCCGCCTTGATCGCCAGGCAGGTGCCCGGCGGCGGCTTTACGTCGGATAACCGTTCGCAGGCTTCAATGATGCCCTGGGCAACACCGTTCCAGGCCGGAAAATAGCTCAGGGTCGCAGCGACACCCTGCTGCGCCAGGCGATCGGCGGACCGTGCAGCAGCAGCCGCGTCCGCAACCGGCGCCATGGCTTCCACCCCCCGCGAAAGCGCCGCCCGCAGCCTCGTCGAAAGACCCGCACTCATCCGGCCGTTCCGCGAAACGGCAGCCGATGCCACGCCCAGATCGCGCATTCCGCCAGAAACGTGGCCAGCCCGCGCAGATTGAACGGATATGTCTGCACGCGAAGACAGTCGATAGCATCCTGTGTCCAGGTCTCGATGATCCAGGATTCGACTTCGCCAAGCAATTCGACGCCCAGCAGGCCCCGTGCCGCGGTGTCCGCCATGGCATGAAGCATCAAAAGGTTGCCAGGCGAACATCGCGCGAAATTCTGATCGAACCCGATCTTGAACAACCAATAGCGGCGTTGAAACTCGACACCGAGTTGCATGGCGACTGCGCTGCCGCCGATCCGCATCAAGGCGATCCGGCAGTGCCCTTCCTGGCTCGCACGGAACAGGAAATCGCGGAAGAACGATGCCTTGGCCGCATCAGTGCCCAGCGCCGTACCGGCCTCCCCCTTCCATCCTCGCTGCTCCACCGCGACCGCCTGTTCGAACAAGTCGTCGAACGTCTCAGGCGGCGGTGCGTGCATTTCGAACAAAACGTCCCCCAACGCCTCGGCGCGGCGACGCGCGCGGCGAAAGTCCGAACGGCGTCCGGCGTTAAAACGCTGTTCGGGATCAGTTTCGCCCGGCGCGAAAGTGATTGTCGGACTCGGCTGAGCGGGGCGGGTAACGATCAGCCCCCTACCCTTCATCGCAGCCACAAGCGCCGCCACCAGCGGTGACTCGGCGGGAACGCGATCGAGCCGCAAGGGCCGCGAAAGTCGGGCCAGAACGCGGGCGAGCAGCGCGGCGTCCTGAGCACTTCGACACAGCGCATCTACAGGTTCGTAAACCTGCCGCGCGCCCGCGGCATGCCAGCGTCGCCACCACCCGCGACGGCGGCACAGCGGCAGGATCGCCACCACGTCCTCCATTTCGCGAGCGGTTGCGATCTCGACGATCCGACTGCCCATCATTGTGCGGGCCAGCGCCGTGTGGAAGGCAAGAGTCTGCGAAGGCAGCGTGGCGTGCTCCTCCAGCCTCCGCCATTCTCGCCCAAGCCGTTCGTCGCACGGCAATTCCGGCGCGGCCTTGCGGGCCGCTGGCCGTCCTGGCAATCCCATCCATGGTCGCTCGTGCCGCATCGCCCCGTAGCGTTTTCCCGCGACACATGCGTCGCCCGGCCGCGACGCCTACAAGAAAACTGCTTACTCGTGGTTAAGACGAGCCCTCAGGCGATCATCATCAGGCTGGCATTGCCGCCCGCTGCTGTAGTGTTGATCGAGGTGGAAACTTCTTCCAGCAGCCAGGCGCAGTTCGGCCCCGGTTCAGTGTAGACGGGGACGACGGCTCCTTCCAGCGCCGCTGCCGTTTCGCACGCGGCGCGAACGGCGCTTTCATCGCCCTCGACCAGGCAGGCGGCAAACGGTTCTAAAGGATCGGGCGCAAATCGCGCGGCAAGTGCGGCGGGAAGGCTCGGCGGCAGTAGCATCCCCTGTACGGTCGCGCGGTTGCCAGTGGCGAGCACGGCGGCCATCTGCTCCAGCAAGCCTTTTTCGCTCACGGGGCGCAGCAGGATGCGACCGCGCGGACGAAGCGCGTAGAGATTGCGCTCTCCCACCGGGCCCGGCAATTCCGCCTCAGTGCCGAGCGCTGAACCGGCTCCAAGCGAACGGGCGGTCCGAGCGACCTCATTTTCGCCGCACGCCTCCAGCCAGGCGACGAAAGCGTCGAGAAGCGGCGACGTCTTGCCAAGCGCTGTCAGCACATGCGGCGGCCGATGCACCAGCCGACTGAGGTAAAGCGGTCCGCCGGCCTTGGGTCCCGTGCCCGAAAGCCCGCGCCCGCCGAAAGGCTGCGCGCCAACGACCGCTCCAATCGTGTTGCGATTCACGTAAAGATTGCCCGCCCTCACGCGCGAGGTGACTTGCGCCACCGTGCCGTCGAGCCGCGTATGCAGCCCGAACGTGAGGCCATAGCCGGTGGCATTGATCTGCTCCATCAGTTTGCCCAGCTCCTCGCGCTGGAAACGTACGACATGCAGCACTGGCCCGAACACTTCGCGCGTCAGCTCGGCGACGGAGCCGATCTCGATAATCGTTGGCGCAACAAAGGTGCCCTGAGCCGCCGCTTCGGAAGGAACCGCAAGCTGCGTGATGCGGTGTCCCTTCGCCCGCATCGCTTCGATATGGCGAATGATGTTGACCTGCGCCGGCGCAGTGATGACCGGGCCGATGTCGGTGGTCAGACGATCGGGATTGCCCACGCGCAGTTCGGCCAGTGCGCCTTTCAACATCGCCAGCGTTCGGCCGGCCGCTTCCTCCTGCAGACACAACACACGCAGTGCCGAGCACCGCTGCCCAGCGCTGTCGAAAGCCGAAGAGAGCACGTCGGCGACGACCTGTTCGGCCAGCGCCGAAGAATCCACGATCATGGCATTCTGCCCGCCGGTCTCCGCGATCAGCGGGATCGGTTGCCCTTCCGGAGAAAGGCGTCCAGCGAGTTGACGCTGAAGCAGTCTGGCAACCTCGGTAGAGCCAGTGAACATCACCGCCGCCACTTGCGGCGCCGCAACCAGGGCCGCGCCGACGATGCCGTCACCGGGCAAGAGTTGCAGTGCGTCGCGCGGCACCCCCGCCTCGTGCAGCAGGCGCACGGCCTCGGCGGCGATCAGCGGCGTTTCCTCCGCCGGCTTGGCGAGCACCGGATTTCCCGCGGCCAGCGCGGCGGCAACCTGACCGGTGAAGATTGCCAGAGGAAAGTTCCATGGGCTGATACAGACCACCGGGCCGAGGGAAATTTTCTCTGCGGTAAGAGTTTCGCGCGCACCATGCGCATAGTACCGCAGGAAATCGATGGCTTCGCGCACTTCGGCAATGGCATTGGCGGCGGATTTGCCCGCTTCGCGCATGGCGAGGCCCATCAGCAAGGCCATGCGCTCCTGAAGGGCGTCGGCCGCGCGTTCCAGGATTGCTGCGCGCTCTACCACCGGAACATAGCGCCAGCCGCTGCCGGCGGCGCGCGCTACAGCCCCAACCGCAGTCTCCGCGGACGCATCGATAGCTTGCCCCACAAGGTCATTATGATCCGCCGGGTTACGAACGTCTCGCCTGGTGCCTTCACCCCCTTCCGGCGCCGCGGTCCATTCCACCTGGGCGGAAGCACGCAACGCCTGTGACAGATCGGCCAGCGTCAAATCGTCGGTGAGGTCCAGCCCTGCCGAATTGCGACGGCCGGGGAAAAGATCGCCGGGCAAAGCGATCCGCTCATGCCGCGCGCCGGGATGGGGCATGGCGCGAACCTGATCGACCGGATCGGCAACGAGATCCTCTACCGGCACGGCGGGATCGGCGATGCGGTTAACGAATGAGGAGTTCGCGCCATTCTCCAGCAGGCGGCGCACGAGATAGGCCAGCAGCGTCTCATGCGTGCCCACCGG
This sequence comes from Novosphingobium sp., assembly GCF_036733805.1. Taxonomy (GTDB): domain Bacteria; phylum Pseudomonadota; class Alphaproteobacteria; order Sphingomonadales; family Sphingomonadaceae; genus Novosphingobium. Next base: position 11,764 of record NZ_DAIMZT010000002.1, read on the forward strand.
AGCGTAGATGCGGCAGGGGCGGTTCAGCTTGCCCGCGCCGACGACCTGCGCATAAAGCGCCTCTCCCATGCCATGAAGACACTGGAACTCATACTGCCCCACCGCGAAGTCCGGTCCGGCAAGATGATAGATCGCCGCCAGCGTCTGAGCATTGTGCGTGGCGAACTGCGGGAACACCGCGTCTGACGCCGCCAACAGCTTACGAGCGCAGGCAATATACGCAACATCGGTGTGGACCTTGCGAGTATAGACCGGAAAATCGAGAAGGCCGTCAACTTGCGCCCGCTTGATCTCAGCGTCCCAGTACGCCCCCTTGACCAGCCGGACCATGATGCGACGCCCCGCGCGGCGGGCCAGATCGATGATCCAGTCGATCACGAAGGGGCACCGCTTGCCGTAAGCCTGCACCACAAAGCCAAGGCCGTCCCAGCCCCGAAGATCAGGATCGAGGGCAAGGCTTTCCAGCAGATCCAGTGAAAGTTCCAACCGATCGGCTTCCTCTGCATCGATATTGAAGCCCATGCCATGCCCCTTGGCCCGGAAGGCCAACGCTTTTACGCGCGGCAGCAATTCTGTCATGACGCGATCCGCCTGCGCCCGCGCATAGCGAGGATGCAGCGCTGAAAGCTTGATCGAGATGCCGGGGCCAAGGTAAACGCCTCTGCCATCGGCTGCAGCGCCGATGGCCTCGATCGCGTTCTCATAATCGTTGTTGTATCGCTCCGCGTCAGCGGCGGTCGCGGCGGCTTCGCCGAGCATGTCATAGCTGTAGCGAAAGCCTTTCGCCTCCCAGTCTCGCGCGCGCCTCAGGGCTTCGTCGATGGTTTCGCCGGCGACGAACTGTTCACCCAGCAAGCGCATGGCCAGATCCACCGCCCGACGGATCACCGGCTCACCCGCCCGCGCGATCAGGCGGGCAAGCGCGGCCGAAAGCCCCTTGTCGTCGACCGTGCCGACCAATTTTCCGGTAACGACCAGGCCCCACGTCGCGGCATTCACGAAAAGCGACTTGCCGCCGCCCAGATGCGCGCTCCAATCGCCTTCGGCAAGTTTGTCACGGATCAGCGCGTCGCGGGTAGCATCATCGGGAATGCGCAGCAGCGCCTCGGCCAGGCACATCAGGGCGACGCCCTCCTGGCTGGAAAGCGCGTATTCCTGAACCAGCGCCTCGACGCCGCCGCCCTTACGTTCGCCACGAAGGGCGGTGACAAGGCGCGTCGCGGTCTCGCGAATGGAGATACGCGCGTCGGCGGGCAGCGTCGCCGCTTCCAGCAACGGGGCCAGACATTGCGCTTCATCGCGGCGGCGCGCTTCGGCAATCGTGCGCCGTAGAGAAGAAAGATCGCTCAAAGGCGGGGCGAAAGCGGCAAAAGGAGGCGTGGTCATGGCGCCAGCCTACAGCAATCACGTCAGAAAATGTGCCTTATTATGGCTGCATTGTAAGGTGAACTGACTAAAATTCAGGCAAATTGCTCTACGATTCGGATGGAAAATTTCCCTATGAAAGTCGATCTGGACGACCTTGACCGCAAGATCATCACAGTGCTCAGAGAGGACGGCCGGATCACTGTCACTGACCTCGCCAGGCGTGTCGGCATGTCGAAAACTCCGTGCCAAATCCGGATGCGCCGGCTGATTGGCAGCGGCGTTATTCGCGGGTTCCGGGCCGTTATCGATCCGGCCGGCCTGGGGCTCGATCACGTAGCTTTCGCGGAAGTGAAGCTGTCGGACACCCGTGAACAGGCGCTGGACGAGTTCAATCGGGCCGTGAGGCGCATTGCCGAGGTTGAAGAATGCCACATGATCGCCAGCAGTTTCGATTACCTGCTCAAGGTCCGCACGGCGGATATCCGCCGCTATCGGACGGTGCTGGGTGAAAAGATTTCAAGCCTGCCGCACGTCGCCAGCACTTCCACTTTCGTGGCCATGGAGACGGTGAAGGAAGCCGGGGGCTGATCCGCGACCGCGGCCTGCCTCAATCCCGATCGACGTACTTCGATTCGAGAAAACGATTGCGCGTCGCCAACGCATCCAGATCATTGCGCGAAAGATCGAGGCTCATGGCCTCGATCTGGTCGGAGATGACGCACAAGCCGTCCACGAGTTGTTCGGAGGGCGTCACACCGCCAGCGGTAAGCTTTCCGTGCAACGAAGCCGGGATGCGGGTGTAACTGTCGATCAGTCCCGGTAAATGTTCGGACAACAGCTTGCGCACTTCCCTGGCCGCGGGCCCGTTTTCATCAAGCGCGGCCAGTTGCGGGGCGATCTGTTCAAGGCGAACGCCGATCATGTCAATCGCGTCGACAGCCGCACCCGGCAATGCGCGGCGCTTGCCTTCCAGCCACAGCTCAGTTGAGCCGGCCAGTTCGGGCAGACTGGCCTTGTCGAGATCGCCGGCATGCAGCCGCGGCGTGGCGGGATAGATTGCAAGCACCATGAACACGGCAATCCCCAGCAGGACGGCAAGCATCGAGATCATGAATGACAGGCCACCCAACGCGAGTGCGGCAACAAGCGTCACTATCCAGATTCCGGCCAAGGCCAGGAAAGCCCTGCGAATCCGCCGCAGCCGAAAAGCCCAGCGCTCCTTGCGGGCATTATAGAGTCGCGCCGCGCGCTGACGGCGCGCGGCGCGGATCAAGTCCTGCGAAACTCGAACGGGCGCCGGCGGCATGTCTTATTGGTCCACCGCCTCCAACAGCGACGGCGCAGCCTTGCCGTCAGCTGGAGCGCCTTCGGCCTGGCCTTGCGCGCGGGCGATGTAAGCCTTGGATTTGCCGATCTCCCCTTCCAGCGCGATAACCGTCTGCTTCATGGAATCTAGCGCTTTGAGCTTGAAGGTATCGATCGAATCCATGGTGTCGTAGATGTTCTGGAAAGCACGGCGCAGCGTTTCGAGCGGGATCGTCGCACCGGATGCCTGAGCGTGAATGCGCGCCGTATTGTCCTTCAGCATCTGACCGGTGCCATCGATGATATTGGCGGTGGTGGTGTTCAGGGCGGTGATCTGGTCCAGCACCAGCTTCTGGTTCGCCATCGCCTGAGCCACCGACACCGCCGTGCGAAGCGCGCCGACGGTCGTGGTCGAGGCGCGATCGACGCCCTTTATCAGTTCGACATTGTTCTTCTTGACCAGATCAAGCGCGAGGTAACCTTGCACTGAGACGGCCATTTGAGTCAGCAGGTCCTGCGTGCGCTGGCGTACATAGAACAGCGCCGTCTCGCGCACCGCCCTCGCCTTGGCGGGATCGGTATGGTCCAGATCGGCGGCCTTCTGTTCCAGCGCCTCGTCCAGTGCCTTCGACATGAAGACCATCTGTTCCAGCTTGCCCATCGCCGCCCAGAGGTTCTGTCGTTCCACGTCGATGGCGGCGTTATCCATCAGCAGTTCGTCCTTGCCGCCCTGAAGGCGGGCCAGGATGGCGCTGATGTGGCCCTGCGCGCTCTTGTAGCCATCGAAATAATTGCGCAGCCTGCTGCCGAAGGGGATCACTCCGAACAGTCTGCGCGGCGCCAAGAGATCGCCCTTGGTGGAGGGATCGAGGTCTTCGATCGTCCGGCGCAGCTCGGCCAGATCAGCGCCGACGCCCGCGTCCTTGTCCATAGCGCGGACGGGTCTGTCGAGAAAACGATTGGAATGGCCGGATGCCTCAGCAATTTCCTTGCGGCCCATATTCGTGATCTGATCGACACGGCGGCCGAACTCTGGCGAGTTCGAATCCTGCGCCACCAGGCCATCGACAAATTCGCTGACCCGGACCTGCAGCTTTGACTTCTGCTCATCATCCACCGGCACCAGGCCGGCCGCACGCTCGGGCTGGACAGGGGGCACGGGTTCGGGCGGAGTCAGCTTCAGCTCGCTTGCGGCAGTCTGATCGGTCGCATCGGCCATGACGGGAAAATCCTTGTCCTTCCAAAACCCCGGAAATGTCGCGGAATCTAGAGTCGCTGGCCGGCCACTACAAGGAAAACCGGAAATACCGATCGACCAACGCCCCTCGCCGATCGATATTCGTCGCAATCGCGCCGGGCGAACGCGGGCATAGCCCTAATCCACCAACAGCATCGAATCTCCGCGCACCACCACTGCCAGTGAAAGGCCGGCCGCCTTCGCCCGCCGCACCGCCAGGTCGGTGGGCGCCGAAATCGTCACCAACATGGGGCAGCCGGCCCGCACGGTCTTCTCGACCAGTTCGTAGGAACAGCGCGAGGTCATGAGGATGAAGCCCATGGCGGGATCTATGCCTTGCCTTGCGAGCGCGCCGATGAGCTTGTCCAGCGCATTATGCCGGCCCACGTCCTCGCGCACGAGTTGGATAACGCCACCTTCGTCGCAGAATGCCGCCGCATGCATCGCCCTTGTCAGCTTGCCGAGGGGCTGGAGACATTCCAACGCCTCAAGCGCGCGCGCGATCGCCTGCGGCTGCGCGCCGCTGCATCGGGTCAGCGTCGGCAGCGGGCGAAGCGCCGCCTCGATACCCTCTATTCCGCAAATCCCGCAGGAACTGTCTCCCACTCGTCGCCGCGCGCGCTCTAGGATCGGCCCCAACCGTTCGGGCGGCAAATTGACGCGGGCGACGTGGCCGTTCCCCCATTCACCGTTTTCCACGCGGTGCAACGCCACCTCGCCCACTTCATGCGCCTGCGCCAAACCTTCCGCCATCAGGAAGCCGCTGACAAAGTCCTCCATATCCAGCGGAGTCGCCATCATCACAGCATAGGCAATGCCGTTCGTCTCAATGGCGATCGGCGCTTCGACAGGCACGTCCAACGTTTCCGCCGTACCTATTTCGGCAGAATATGTGCTGCGCCTGACCTGAACAGTCACCGCGCCTTCGTTGGCTTCCATCCGTGCCAGATCGCCGCTCCTGCCATTGCGCTCGCATGGAACGACATAGCCGCTTTGTCGGACGATTTGAAACCGTCAGCCGTGAAATTGGTCATAGTGGGATTTTCCGAACCTGACGCGCATAGCGGGAGGTCTAAATATACTCCGCGCATGTCCGAAATCGTGTACCAAAAGTGCCACCGCACGCGGCTGAAACGCGTTTTTCGCCCATCCTGTCGTCCCAAAGGCACCTCCCGCCGACAGGCTGCAATCAAAAAAGCCCACAGGTGGGGCCAATTTGGCTTGCGGCGAAGAAGGGGTTTCCCCTAAACGGGCGCGCCTTGTTTCGGTGTCGCGCGTCATTACAGGGGCATTAAAGGCGCACCCGGAATGTTTGCGGAAGTGGTGGCCAGGGGCGGCTGCGCTCTCGTTCAATAAAGATTGGTACGCACGGTAATGAGTTGGCTCAGCAAGGTCCGCAATTCGCTTTCGAGCCTCGCCAAGCGGGACACGCCGGACAATCTCTGGATGAAATGCCCGAACTGCGGCGAGATGCTGTTCGCCAAGGATTTTGAGGCCAACCTTTCCGTCTGCCCGCGCTGCGAGCATCATGGCCGCATCGGAGCCAAAGCGCGCTTCGAGCAGATCCTTGATCCCGGTTATGCCGTTCTGCCCACCCCGCACGTACCTGAAAACCCGCTGGGTTTCCGCGATACCAAGAAGTATCCTGATCGCTTGAAGGCCGCTCGCGCCGCCAATCCGTTCCCCGATGCGCTGACCAATGCTTTCGGCAGTATCCAGGGCGCCAGGGCCGTTCTGGGGGTACAGGACTTCGCTTTCATGGGCGGCTCAATGGGCATGGCGGTGGGAGAGGCTTTCGTCGCCGGCGCGGAAAGGGCGATTGCCGAGAAATGCGGATATGTCATCTGCACCGCGGCAGGCGGGGCGCGAATGCAGGAAGGCATCCTCTCGCTGATGCAGATGCCCAAGACCACCGTGGCTACCCGGCGCCTTGCCGCTGCCGGCCTGCCTTATATCGTCGTTTTAACTGACCCCACTACCGGTGGCGTCACCGCCAGCTATGCCATGCTCGGTGACATTCACATCGCCGAGCCGGGGGCGCTGATCGGTTTCGCTGGCCAGCGCGTTATACAAGACACGATCCGAGAAAAACTGCCCGAGGGCTTCCAGCGCGCCGAGTATCTCCATGCCCATGGCATGGTGGACATGGTGGTCCATCGCAAGGACATGAAGGCCACGCTGGCCATGCTGCTCGGATATCTAGACCGAAAGGAAGTCGCGTGAATATCGATAGCGCACTGGTTCGCGAGCTGGCTGAATTGCTGGCGGAAACCGGCCTCTCCGAAATCGAGGTGGAGGATGGCGATCGCAAGATCCGCGTAAGCCGCCAATTGGTGCAGGCGATGAACGCCGCGCTAGCGCCGGCATTGCCGCTGGCCGCGACACCTCTCCCCGCCTCGGCGCCTGCTCCCGCTCCTGAAGCCGCGCCGGCCCCCGTTCCGGTCGATGCCGTAAAGTCGCCTATGGTCGGCACGGTCTATCTCGCCGCCGAACCGGGCGCGTCCAACTTCGTGAGCGTTGGCAAGACCGTGAAGGAAGGCGACGTGCTGCTGATAGTGGAAGCCATGAAAGTGATGAACCAGATTACGGCGCCCAAGGCGGGCACGATCGAAGCCATCCTCGTCGAGAACCAGCAGCCGGTCGAATACGATCAGCCGCTTGTCGTGATCGCCTGAGGGCCGCCGTTCCATGGCTATTTCCCGCCTGCTGATTGCCAACCGGGGCGAAATCGCGCTGCGCATTCATCGTGCCGCGCACGAGATGGGGATCGAGACCGTCGCGGTGCATTCCACCACCGATGCCGATGCGATGCATGTGCGTCTGGCCGACCATGCGGTGTGCATTGGCCCGCCCCCGGCGCGCGATTCCTATCTGAACGTGGCCGCGATCATTTCGGCTGCCGAAATCACGCAGGCCGATGCGATTCACCCCGGCTACGGCTTTCTCTCAGAAAACGCCAAGTTCGCAGAGATCGTCGAGGCGCATGGCATCGCCTGGGTCGGCCCCAAGCCGGAGCACATCCGCACCATGGGAGACAAGGTGGAGGCCAAACGCACCGCCGGCGCCCTTGGCCTGCCGCTGGTGCCCGGCTCCGACGGCGCCATCACGGACGTGGCGGAAGCAAAGGCGCTTGCGGCGGAGATCGGCTATCCGGTGCTTATCAAGGCTGCCTCTGGCGGGGGCGGACGCGGCATGAAGGTCGTCCAAAACGAGGGCGAACTGGAAAGCCAGATGGGTCAGGCCCGCTCCGAAGCGAAAGCGGCCTTCGGCGATGACACCGTTTACATGGAAAAGTACCTCGGTAATCCGAGGCACATCGAGTTCCAGGTGTTCGGCGACGGCCGAGGCAACGCAGTGCATCTGGGCGAACGCGATTGCTCGCTGCAGCGCCGCCACCAAAAAGTGCTGGAAGAGGCCCCCTCCCCTGTCATCATCCCCGAGGAACGTGATCGCATGGGCGGCCTCGTGGCGAAGGCCATGGCCGACATGGCCTATCGGGGCGCCGGCACGATCGAGTTCCTCTGGGAAAACGGCGAGTTCTACTTCATCGAGATGAACACGCGCCTGCAGGTGGAACATCCGGTGACCGAAGCGATCACCGGGGTCGATCTGGTGCGCGAGCAGATCCGCATCGCTGACGGCAAACCGCTTTCGTTCGAACAGGACGCGATCGAGTTCAAGGGTCACGCCATCGAATGCCGCATCAACGCGGAAGACCCCTGGACTTTTGCACCCTCGCCCGGCCTGGTCGCCAACTATCACGCGGCGGGAGGGATGAACGTGCGCGTCGATAGCGGGCTTTACGCCGGTTACCGCATTCCGCCTTATTACGATTCGATGATCGGAAAGCTGATCGTCTCCGGTCGCACCCGCAAAGGCGCCATCATGCGTTTGAAGCGCGCACTGGAAGAGATGGTGATCGAAGGCGTGAAGACCTCCATTCCGCTTCACCAGGCGCTGCTGGAAGACCCGGAGTTCAATAGCGGGGACTATACGATCAAGTGGCTGGAAGAGTGGCTTGCGAAGAGGAATAAAGCATGACTTCGTTCCTGGACTTCGAAAAGCCGATCGCCGAGTTGGAAGCGCGCATCGCGGAATTGCGCGCGACAGCCAGCGGCAGCGAGCTTGATATCGAAAGCGAGATCGCGCGACTGGAACGGAAAAGCGCCGGCATGCTGGCAGGCACTTACGCCAAGCTCACTCCCTGGCAGAAGACGCAAGTGGCCCGCCATCCGCAACGGCCGCATTTCCTTGATTATATCCGGCTGGCCTTCACGGACTTCGTGCCGCTGGGCGGCGATCGTCTTTATGGCGAGGATCAAGCGATCATCGGTGGTCTTGCGCGGTTGAACGGGCGCAAAGTGATGCTGATCGGCCATGAAAAGGGCCAGGACACGGCCACGCGCATCCGCCACAACTTCGGCATGGGCAAACCCGAGGGTTACCGCAAGGCGATCCGCCTGATGGAAATGGCCGGCAAGTTTGGCCTGCCGGTGGTTACGCTGGTCGACACGTCCGGCGCCTTTCCCGGCGTCGAGGCCGAAGAGCGCGGCCAGGCCGAGGCCATTGCCCGTTCGACCGAAGCCTGCCTTGCCCTGGAAGTGCCGATGGTCGCCGCGATCGTCGGCGAAGGCGGCTCGGGCGGCGCGGTGGCGCTGGCCAGCGCCAACAAGGTGTTGATGCTGGAACATGCGGTTTATTCAGTGATCTCGCCCGAAGGGGCGTCCTCGATCCTGTGGCGCACACCGAACAAGGCGGCTGATGCGGCCACCGCCATGAAAGTGACGGCGCAAGACCTGCTCGCGCTCGAAGTGATCGATGCCGTGGTGCCCGAACCCACCGGTGGTGCCCATCGCGATCCCGCCGCCACCGCGCAAGCGCTGGCCGAAGCGCTAAGCCGCGAACTCAAGGCGCTGGAAGGCAAGGCCGCTGCGGCACTCGTCCGCCAGCGTGAGGAACGCTTCCTGGCGATAGGCTCATTGTAACCTTCACCAGCACGCGAGACGCGGGCCCAACGCTCCGTCCATATCAACCCGATACCCGCGAGATCACCATTCAGCTCGCCGACAGCGGACGGACGGCAATGTGCGCAAGGCAACAGAATGTCTTTGCGAATACCCCATATCCTGCGGTAACCCTCTCGCGTAATTGAGTTCCATCCCCCCAAGGATAATTACCTCTATGAAGCACATGAAGTCCCTTGCCCTTGCCGCTGCCGGCGTGATCGCTCTTTCCGCCATGGCCGCGAGCGGCGTGTTGGCGGCGGTATCGCCCTCTGCCAGCGCCATTATTTCCGCACGCAAAGCTAACTTCAGGAAGATGGGTGCCGCGGCAAAGGTCTTGAAGACCGAACTCGCCGGAAATGCCGACAAGGCGAAAATGCTTGCCGCCGCCAAGACCATCGCCGCAAACGGTCGTTTGCAGGGCGCTCTGTTCCCCGCGGGCACTGGCCCGTCCGCCGGTGTGAAGACCGATGCACTGCCTGTGATCTGGACCGATCGCGCGACCTTTGATGCCGATATGAAGAAGCTGATCGCCGAATCCGACAAGCTGGTGACCGTAGCCAACAGTGGAGACGCTGCAGCGATCGGCGCACAGTTCAAAGTGGTCGGAGGCACATGCGCCGCCTGCCATCGCCAATTCCACAAGGAACACTAAGTACTACCGGATTATAAACCCGATCGTGCGCGATTGTTCTTTGTTTTCTGTATTCTCAGGTCAGCTGTTGTCAGCGGACCTGAGAATCTAACAGGGGCATAACCATGACCGAGACCACCACCGTCGGCTCAACCCGTGTCTGGGACCTTCCCGTCAGAACATTCCATTGGCTCCTTGTGGCGCTCATGGCGTTTTCGTGGTGGAGCGGTGAGAACGAGGAGATGGAGTGGCACCGTCTGTCGGGCTATTGCATCCTAGCGTTACTGGTTTTCCGGATATGGTGGGGGTTTGCCGGATCGCGAACGGCGCGTTTCTCGCAATTCGTACGTGGTCCCAACTCGGTTCTCGCTTATGCAAGAACGCTAGGCGCGCGGCCGGGTCACAGTTCCGACGGGCACAACCCTCTCGGCGGCTGGAGCGTGATCGCCATGCTAGCCGTGCTGGTCGCCCTGGTGACCACCGGCCTGTTTGCAATCGACATAGACGGCATCGAATCGGGCCCGCTGGCGGATTACATCAACTTCGACCAGGCCCGCTCCGCGGCAGAGGTTCATGAAACGGCCTTCAACATAACGCTTGCGCTGGTGGGCCTGCACATCGCGGCGATTGCGTTTTATTTTGGCTGGAAGCGTCTCAATCTTGTGCGCGCGATGATTACCGGCCGGCGCGCCGTCAGCGAAGGCGAAACCGTCGGCGATTTGCGCTGGTCGCCAGTCAAAGCGCTGATCGGCATCGTCATCGCGGGCGCCTTTGCCTGGGCAGTGTCGAAGGGCTTCCGGTTTTAGCCTTTGGAACCCTTCGCGCCCCGGCCCTTTGTTACGATATTCATGAGCGCCGCAGTCAGGGAAGCAAAACGGTATGAAAGCCCGCCGCGAAGCCGACAGCCTCGGTGAAATCGATGTCCCCGCCCAAGCCTATTGGGGTGCACAAACGCAGCGCAGCATCGAAAACTTCCCTTTCGGCGTCACAGAGCGCATGCCGATCGCTATCGTGCGTGCGCTCGCGCTGGTCAAACAGGCGGCGGCCAAAGTAAACCGCGCGCACGGCCTGGATGCCCATCTTGCCGATGCCATAGAAACTGCGGCCGGCGAAGTTGCGGCCGGCAAGCTTGACGACCAGTTCCCGCTGGTCATCTGGCAGACTGGCAGCGGCACCCAAACCAACATGAACGTCAACGAAGTGATTGCCGGCAGGGCGAATGAAATCCTGGCGGGCAAGCGCGGCGGCAAGGTGCCGGTCCATCCCAACGATCACGTAAATAAAGCGCAGTCATCGAACGACAGCTTCCCCACCGCGCTGCACGTAGCAGCGGCGTTGGCCGTACATGACAAGCTTGTTTCAGCCCTGGATCGACTGTGCGACGCTCTGGATGTCAAGGCGCGGGATTGGCAGGATGTGGTCAAGATCGGCCGCACGCACTTGCAGGACGCCACGCCGATAACGCTGGGGCAAGAGTTCTCGGGCTACGTCCAGCAACTGCAGGACGGCCGCCAGCGCATCCTCGAAGCCGAATGCTTCGTGCGGCGGCTTGCCCAGGGGGGCACGGCGGTGGGCACCGGACTGAACGCGCCTGAAGGGTTCGGAGAAGCCATGGCCTCCGAGCTGTCCCGGTTGACCGGGCGGGATTTCGCAACGGCGCCGAACAAGTTCGAGGCGCTCGCCTCCAATGACGCCCTTGTGCAGCTTTCCGCGACACTCTCGACGCTGGCGGTCTCGCTGACCAAGATCGCCAACGACATCCGCCTGCTGGGCTCTGGCCCCCGATCCGGCCTGGGCGAGCTGGAATTGCCCGCCAATGAGCCGGGCAGCTCGATCATGCCCGGCAAGGTTAACCCGACCCAATGCGAAATGCTGACGATGGTAGCCGCGCAAGTGATCGGCAATCATCAGGCTGTGACGATCGGCGGCCTTCAAGGCGCCTTTGAGCTCAACGTGTTCAAACCGATGATAGGCGCGGCGGTGATCCGCTCGATCGACCTGCTGTCAGTGGGAATGACGAGTTTCGCCGAACGCTGCGTCGAAGGCATAAAGCCCAACCGCGCGCGGATAGCTGAACTGGTTGAGCGATCCTTGATGCTGGTGACGGCGCTCGCGCCCGAGATTGGGTACGACAACGCCGCGCGGATCGCCAAGCACGCACACGCGCACGGGCGCACTTTACGCGAGGCGGCGCTGGAACTCGGGTTAGTGGATGGGGCCACTTTCGATCGCCTCGTCCGCCCGGAAACCATGGTCTGACCACGGCGGCAAGCCGTTCAGATCAACCCGTCAATAAATCGCGCCATTTTCACATCTCGCGCGCTCAACCCGCCAGCGTCATGGGTGGTGAGCCGGACATGGACCTTGTTGTACACGTTGGACCATTCCGGATGATGATCCACCTTCTCCGCATGGAGCGCAACGCGGGCCATAAAGCCGAATGCTTCATTGAAATCGTCGAACTCAAGATCGATCTCGATCGCCAGCCCATCGCCGCTGAGCGCCCAGTCCGCCAGTTCGTCAAGAACCACGGCACGCTCGGCATCAGTCAGGCGGGGAATGGTCATCTCGCTCTCCTTGGCAGCCCGGCTGCTTTCAACTATCGCACCTGCTGATGCAAGGGGCCGCCGTTTCCGTTACCGATCTTGCGTGCCGACGCGGCGACCGGGTGCTGTTTCGCGGCCTGTCCTTGCGCCTGAACGCAGGCGAAGCGCTGCATGTCACCGGCAGCAACGGGATCGGCAAATCCAGCATGTTACGCATTGTGGCAGGGCTGGCGCCCGCCTTTGCGGGAACCGTGAAGGTTGCCGGCCCGGTTGGCCTCCTTGATGAGCGGCCGGCGCTGGATCCCGCCTTGCCGCTTGGACGAGCGCTGGGCTTCTGGCAACGATTGGACAAAGCCGCCGGCAATCAACTGAAACGGCTGGGCCTTTCAGAATTGCTGGACGTGCCGGTGCGCTATCTTTCCACCGGGCAGAAAAAGCGGGCTGCCCTGGCCCGGCTGATCGGACAGGAAGCTCGGGTGTGGCTGCTGGATGAACCGCTCAACGGGCTGGACGGCCACGCCGTGGAACTGATGGAGACACTGACGGCCGAGCATTGCGCGGCCGGTGGTATTGCTATGATCGCATCGCATCAGCCCTTTCAGCTGCCAGGCATGGGCGGGCTGGCGCTGGCGGAATATCAGGTATGAGCGGGCAAGTCGGCATTCTGCTGCGGCGTGACCTTGCCCGTCTCCTGCATGGCGGGCGCGGTGGTGGCGCCATATTGCCAGTGCTGTTCTTTCTCGCCGTGGCAATGCTTTATCCCTTCGCCGTCGGGCCGGACGCCCCGTTGCTTGCCCGCACGGGAGGCGGGGTGATCTGGGTCGCCGCTCTGCTGGCCGCCATCCTGCCGCTGGATCGGCTGATTGAACCGGACATCGAGCTTGGCATGTTCGATCAATGGACGCTGCGGGGTATAACAGAGGAAATGGTGATCGCCGTGCGGGTGTTGGCTCATTGGTTGAGCTTCGGCCCGCCACTGATGCTCGCCGCCCTCCCCGCAGCCGCTTTGCTCGGCCTAAACAGCGCCACCCTCCGTACGGTCGAGATCGGGCTGCTGGCGGGTACGCCGGGACTCGCCGCGCTGGGAGTGACAGTGGCGGCATTGACAGCCGGTCTGCGCGGCGGCGCGGCGCTATCCGGACTGCTGGTGATCCCCATGGCAGTGCCGGTGCTGATCTTCGGCGCGGGCAGCCTGGGCGCCGGCGGCCAAAGCGGCCTGGCCCTGACGGGTGCGGCAAGCTTGGTCCTCCTTGCCGTCGCACCGTTCGCCGGTGGTGCGGCGGTTCGTGCGACGCGGATGTAGGGCGCATATCCGCCCGTCCTACAGCGACTTGCCGACCCTGTGGATAAGTCTGGGGGAATCCCCGGCATAAGCGGAGGAGAGAATCCCTCCTCGTATCGCAATTCAATCAAGCACGGGTGCGCCGGGATGGTGCGGAACGTGTTTCTACTGCGCAACTCGCCGGCACGGACGAATTGGCGAGCGGAATGGCGTGCTGATTGGCGGCCGCGTGACGCATCAGCAATCGCACGGTCTCGGCACGGTCGACGCCTTTCGCAAAATAAAAGCCCTGACCATACCCACAGCCCAACTGCTTGAGCACGTCCGCCTGCGCGGTCGTCTCCACCCCTTCGGCCGTGACAGCCGCCCCGATCTTACGGGCGATGGCGACCAACCCCGCGATAATCGTTTCACTGACGGCGTCGTCGGGAAGCCGGGCCGTGAAGGACCGGTCGATTTTGATGAAGTCGACCGGAAAGTCGAGCAAGTGCGTCAAGGAGGCATAGCCGGTGCCGAAATCGTCCAGCGCTATGCCGACGCCGCGCTCCTTGAGCGCTCCGATGGCCCGGATCACCGTCCTGTCGTGATCGCCGATATAGACGTTCTCGGTCACCTCCAGAACGAGGCGATTGCGCAATTCTTCTTCAACGAAGATGTCATCCAACGCGGCTGCCAATCGGCCCCCGCGCAAATCCACGGCGGTGACGTTCACGCCCATCCTGCCGAAGTCGATGCCCAGATCACGCCAGTTCCGCATGTCGTCACATACCGCCGCCAACATATGATGCGTCAGCACGGACGCGACGCGCGCATCGCTCGTGGCTTCAGCGAAAGTTGATGCCGGCACGACTTCGCCGGTCACCGTGGTCATCCGGCAGAGCGCTTCAAGCCCAACGATCCGATGATCGGCAAGGCGTACGATCGGCTGATACCAGGCGTCGATGCGCCCTTCCCTCAGTGCGACATCGACGCTTTCGATCGATGAGAGGCGCGCGACCATCCGAGTGTCGATGCCAGGCCAATAACGGACAAATCCGCCCCGATGCGTCTCTTTGGCGTGGTAAAGCGCAAGGTCTGCATTGCGGCGCACCGCATCCGGGCCGCACTCGTTTCCTGAGACGACCGCTCCCCCCATGGTCGCTTCCGGGACAAGCGAGAAATGCTCATATTCCACCGGAACCGCGAGCATTTGGGCAACGGCGGAGGCGGTGCCCGCGAGCTCCCGTAACCTCTCCGGATCCTTAATCAGCACGGCGAACTCGTCGCCGCCGACGCGGAACGCGCTGTCTGGAAGGGCAAAGCGCGCCAGCCGAGATGCCACGTCCTGCAGCAGTTTGTCGCCTACCGCGTGTCCGAACGTGTCGTTGACGACCTTCAGATTATCCAGATCGATCAGCAACAGCGCCCAGGCGCCGGGGTCATTGCACTTCAGATGCGCCAGGGCGCGGGCGAAACTGCCCTGATTGGGCAATGTGGTCAAAGCATCCGTATTCGCGCGCCGCTCGCGCTCAATCACTCTCTGGTGACGAGCGAAAGCAAGATCGCACAAGTGAAGGCATACGGTCACCGCATCCCGCTCTTCCGCGGTAGGGCCACGGGCTTCATCGAAGTAGAGCGCGAATGTGGCCAGAACGATTCCTGAGGTATCGACCAAAGGTGATGACCAACACGCCTTGAATCCCAGAGACTGAGTCGCGGCCTGAAAGGCGGGATATGGCGCCCAGCGATAATCGGTCGCAATATCGGTGACCTCTACCGGCTTCCCGGTATAAGCGGCGGTTCCGCAAGAACCGGCATTGGGCCCGATCGCCAAATTGGTCAGCGACCGTGAATAGGCGTCCGGTAGGCTCGGCGCCGCAAGCGGATGAAGGGTGCCGCTGCGGTCGACCATCAGAACCGAGCAGATGACACCACGAAAGCGGACCTCGATAAACCCGCACATGCGGTTCATCACCTCTGCCAGCGGCGCACCTTTCGCGATCAATTCAAGTATCTCTGCCTTGAAACTGAGCACTCTCCGTCCATTCTATTTTCTCTGCGGAATGGTGCATCTTATCTGACGGAAGTTAACCAACCCCTTATGTCACATGCACTTACTGCGTTTCGAGGCTCCATTTGGAGGCTGCCTGTTCGCGCGTCGCAAGCTTGCCCGCACGAATGGGGAAGTCTGCCCAAAAAGGGGCCGGGGCGGAAAGGCTGGGAAAGATTTACGATAGGACCGCCCCGGCAAGGTTACAGGAGGAAACCGGCGCCCCATGACAAGCGCCGGTCCGGGCGAGGCTTGACGAAAGCGCCAAGCCTCGTATCAATAGATATTGATAATCATTATCATATACAAGCCTTTGGAGCTATCACATGTATCGGTACGTTGACCGTCCTCTCGATACCTTGGACGAGGGATGCCGTTTCCTCATCTGGTCCATGCGCGCCTGGGTGGCGACAATCGCTGGCAAGCGCTGTCCGGCCCAGTTGCTGGCGCCCGCCTTTGCTCGGTGGCGGATGATCGGTGGGCTCCAGCCGTTTCATCGCGCGATGATGCTGTTCAATCGCGATGCGCTGGAAACACTGGCGTTCTGTCCGCTGGCATGCCCTCACGTTTCCGAGCATGAGGCGGTGATTCTTGAACTGGTCACCAGTTTGCGCGACCGCGGTGCCTCGGCCACGCGCAAGACTCTGGAACTGGTGATTATAGAGGAAAGTGTGGGCGATATGTTGGAAACGCTTTCCCGTCTAGGAGCGGCGCTGGCGATCGCGGGCATCTTTCCTGACGGACAGCACGCGACAAAAGGCGCAAGGGATTGTGGCCCCACCGGGACGGAGCGCGAATAGCAACGGTGCCATTGAAATTCCGCGCGGGTCTCGGGTTGCCACGATTGCCCCGAAACTGTCATCATGGCATGCAAGGGGGCCTTGAAACTGAAATGAAGGCCATGCTCGAAACGCCCTCCCCGTCGAACGAAGCGGAACTCTGCGAGACCTCCGAATTGAGCGTCCTGCCTGCGCGATATTTCAATCGCGAATTGAGCTGGCTGGCCTTCAACGAACGCGTGCTCGCCGAAGCCACCAATCCCAATTATCCGCTGCTGGAACGGCTGCGCTTTCTCTCGATCTCGGGCAGCAATATTGACGAGTTCCTGATGGTGCGCGTGGCCGGCCTGGCCGGACAGGTGCGCCGCCAAATCGAAGAAATCTCGATCGACGGGATAACGCCCTCGCAAGCGCTCGCCGCCACTCACGAAAAAGTGCTGGCGCTGGAGGAAATCCAGCAAAGGGTCTGGCGCGGGCTCAGGGCCGAGCTTGCCACCGCGGGAATCGCGGTCATCGGTGACGAGAAGCTGGACCATCATCGCGAACACTGGCTCAGGAACTATTTCCTAGAGCATGTCATGCCGGTCATTACGCCGCAGGCAATCGATCCGGCGCATCCCTTTCCCTTTGTCTCCAATCAGGGCATCGGCATTCTTTTCTCGCTGACGCGCCTGGCTGATGATGCGCCAGTCATGGAAATGGTGCTCATCCCCGCGCCGTTGCCCCGCTTCGTGCGCATTCCCGGCGAAAACCCGGCGTGGACCAGCATTGAGGATCTGATCTGCCGCAACGCGGGAGAACTGTTTCCCGGCTTCCGCCTGAACGGCCACGGCGTTTTCCGCATCCTGCGCGACAGCGACTTGGAGATCGAGGAAGATGCCGAAGATCTGGTACGCTATTTTCGCACCGCCATTCAGCGTCGCCGTCGTGGCTTGGTGATCGTCCTGCAACTGCAGGGCAAGTTCGACCCGGCCGCCGAGGAGTTGCTGCGCATGCAGCTGGGCCTCGACAAGGCGCTTATCATGAAGACCGACGGCATCATCGGCTTTGCCGGCCTTGCCGCCATCTGCGACGAGGATCGACCCGAACTGAAGTTCGAACCGTATTCCCCGCGCTATCCCGAACGCATTCTCGAGCACGATGGAGACATCTTCGCCGCCGTCCGCGAGAAAGACATCGTCATCCAGCACCCCTACGAAAGTTTCGAGGTAGTGATCGATTTCCTGCGCCAGGCCGCGCGGGACCCGGACGTGATCGCCATCAAGCAAACGCTTTATCGCGCAGGTAAGCAATCGGCGATCATATCCGCCCTCATCGCCGCAGCGGAACAGGGCAAGTCCGTCACCGCCGTGGTCGAGCTGAAAGCCCGCTTCGATGAAGAACAGAACCTGCTCTGGGCCAATCAACTTGAACGCGCCGGCGTGCAGGTGATCTATGGCTTCGTCGACTGGAAGACGCACGCCAAGGTCTCGATGGTGGTTAGGCGCGAGGGCGAGGGCTATCGCACGTATTGCCACTTCGGCACTGGCAATTATCACCCGTTTACCGCGCGCATCTATACCGACTTGTCGTACTTTACCGCTGACCCGGCGGCCGGCCGCGATGTCGGCCGGCTCTTCAACTTCATTACCGGATATGTCGAGCCCAAGCGCACCGAACTGCTCGCGATCTCTCCGATATCGATGCGTTCCAAGCTGAACGAGTTGATCGACGGGGAAATCGCCAATGCCAAGGCAGGTAAACCGGCGGAGATCTGGGCGAAGCTCAACTCACTGACCGATCCGGAGTTGATCGACAAGCTTTACGAGGCGAGCCGGGCAGGCGTCGACATCGATCTGGTGGTGCGCGGCATCTGCTGCCTCCGGCCCGGTATTGCCGGCCTTTCGGAAAATATCGCGGTCAAATCGGTGATCGGCCGCTTTCTCGAACATGGCCGCATATGGGCTTTCGCGAATGGCGCGCACTTACCCAACCGACGCGCCAAGGTCTACATAACCTCGGCCGATGGCATGAGCCGCAATCTTGATCGGCGCGTGGAAGTGATGGTGCCGATGCGCAACAAAACGGTGCATGACCAGGTGCTGGATCAGGTCATGCTCGCCAATCTGCTCGACACCGAACAGAGCTGGGTTCTCGGCCCTGACGGCACTTACGAACGCGTCAGAGAGATCGAAAAGCCGTTCAACCTTCACCGCTATTTCATGACCAATCCATCGCTCTCGGGGCGCGGTGCGGCCATTGCCAGTGGACGAAAAGTGCCGAAGCTCTCGCTAAGACGGGGCAATATCTGATAGTGGCCGCGGGCGCCCCGGAGTTCGGATCAAGCGATTCGTAATTGGAATGATCGGCATCAGCCACTCGACTGAGAAACGCGCCATTATCGACATCGGGTCGAACACGGTGCGTCTTGTGGTTTACAACGGTCCGCCGCGGGCGCCCGTTGTGATCCTCAATGAAAAGGTCAACGCCCGCCTGGGCAAAGATATCGGCAAGACCGGCGTGATCGCTGAAAAGTCCATGCGCGCTGCATTGGCTGCCTTGTCCCGCTTCGCGGCGCTGACACGATTGATGGGGGTGGAGAATGTGGAGTGTGTCGCCACGGCCGCCGCCCGCGATGCTCGCAATGGATCGGAATTGCTCGAAGCGGTGACAGGGTTCGGCTTGTCCCCGCGTCTCCTTTCCGGCGAGGAAGAGGCCCGCGCCAGCGCCACCGGCGTGATCGCCGCTTTCCCCGGCGCGCGGGGGATCGCCGCCGACCTGGGCGGAGGAAGCCTTGAACTTATCGAGATCGATGGCGACGTTCCCGCAGGGGGCATTACTTTGCCTTTCGGAACGCTGCGCCTGCCCGACATGCGCATCGGCGGAGCGCAAAAGTTCGCGGCGTCCGTGCGTGCCGGACTCAAGGAGAGGCGCTGGGGCAAGGGAGGCGGCCTTCCGCTCTATATAGTCGGCGGATCATGGCGGGCTCTGGCGCTGCAGGCAATGCGGGTGCTGCAGTGGCCTGTCGATGACCCGCACGGCTTTGAGCTTGATGCCGCTGACGCGCTTCGCCTTGCGCGCCAGTTTGAAAAAGGCAAGCTCGACGATCCAGATCCGCGCATCACCAGCGCCCGTCTGGCCACCCTGCCCGATGCCGCCGCGCTGCTTGTTCAGCTGATTACCTCCCTCAAGCCCTCGCACCTCGTATTCTCTTCGTGGGGGCTGCGTGAAGGATTGCTGCACATGCAGTTGCCCCACTCGATCCAGCGGGAGAGCCCGATGCTGGCGAGCGTGGCCGCGTTCGCGCACGGCGCTCGCGTTTCGGCAAAGGATGCCGCCCGTGTCGCCGCGTGGACGGGTCCGGTCTGCAAAGAGGAGCCAGGGGACGGCGATCTGCGCAAGGCCGCCACTTTGCTCGCGCTCGCCGCGATGCGCACTGAGCCGAACATGCGTACGGAAGAGGCGCTGACCTGGGCGCTGCGCAAACGCTGGATCGGTCTGGGGATGCGAGGGCGCGGTATGATGGCGATGACTGTATTTGCCAATTCCGGGCTTACAGCCGTCCCGCCGCAGTTCATCCGCCTGGCCGACCGGGCCGATCTCGACCGGGCGATCGGCTGGGGTCTGGCCGTGCGTCTGTGCCGCCGCCTGACCGGCTGCACCGAAGCAGCGCTTTCAGCGAGCAGGCTCACGATAGAAAGGGGCACGCTGGTGCTCTCACTCGATGAGCTGACCCGCCCACTCTATAATGCGGGAATCGCCAAAGACCTCAAGACGCTGGCCGAATGGCTTGGTCTGGCATGGACGGTCGATGCGAAAGGCGTCGCGCTGATCGAAGCGTAAAGGTCGCTGATCGTTGGAGGAGCTGCCGTTATTCGACGAGATTGTTGCTCTCAGCGATCGCACTGATGCCGCGTTTGCCGTCCTGGCGGTCCAGTTGAACGACGATATCGATCACCGAAGCGGCATATTCCAGCGTTTCCGCGCGGGTCAGGCCGATACCAGTCTGCATTGCCATAAGCGCAATCTGTTCCAGCGCGCCGCGCGGCGAATTGGCGTGAACAGTCGAAAACGAGCCGGGATGCCCCGTGTTGATCGCACGGAGAAAACTGACGGTCTCCGATCCACGTAATTCGCCCAGGACGATGCGGTCAGGCCGAAGACGCAGCGCCGCCTGCAGCAGATCATCGGCGGAAACCTTGGCTTCACCCAGTTCCCCCTTCACCGCAATCAGACCAACTCCATTAGCGCCAGGCAGGCGCAGTTCGGCGGTATCCTCGACCAGCACAATCCGCTCGTACGTCGGAATTTCCGAAAGCATCGCATTAAGGAACGTCGTCTTTCCAGTCGATGTCCCGCCCGAAATCAGGATGGTGCGGCGACGTCGGACCGCATCACGCAGAAACGCGATGGGTTCGGCCATAGGATCGGGCGCCGGCTCCGCGTGCGCGGGGGTGATGGGGCCGCGATCATAGGCGTCCAGCGGCAGTTCCAGCAGCCGATGGCGACGGATCGCCATCGCCCAGTTGGCGCGCGTGGCCGGTGGTCCGACAAGCTGGATACGTGCCCCACTTTGACCATTGTAAGCAGGCAGGGTCGCCGCCAGCAGGGGATGCTCGCGATTGATGCCCTGATGGCTGATTCGGGCAACCTGCTCGGCAAGTCGCTGAAGCAGGCGATTGTCCATCTCCGGCAGATCGACTCGCTGCATGCCATTGCCCGCGCCGGCACGAACAGCGTCTTCGATCCACACTTCACCGGGGCGATTAACGAGAATTTCAGTGACGGTCTCGCGTTCGAGCCAAGGACGTAAAGGGGCCAGATAAGCATCGAGATAAACGCTGCGCGGCGCGTGCGCGTCCAGCGCCTCAGCCGCTGAGGCCCGTGCTGAAGCGCCTTCCGGCTGAAGAGGAAGAACATCAGCCATGACGCATCACTGAACTTTGCCGAAATCAAGGTCCTTGGCAGTGAAGACCCGGATCGGTTCGCCCATGCGGACGCGGATCGTCGGCCCCACGCTGGAGCTGTTCTGCACCGCCGCTGCCGCTGCCGACTGACCACCAGCGCCGATGACGACGCTGGCCCCGCCCGTGCCGATGGCGGAAAGACCGCCGACCACCGAGAGCAGCATGGCCGAACCGAAGCGCTCGAAGAAATGGCTGTTGACCTTGCCGGGAAGACCCGTCTCCCCCCCGAAAGCGATGGCCGGAGAACCGAGGTTCACCGAAACGCCGTCGGGACGGATCAGCCGGGTCCAGATCACATAAGCGCGCTTCTGACCGGCGCTGAGGCCGCTCTTGTACTGTCCGATCAGGCGCGAGGAGCGCGGGATCAGCACTCTCCTGCCGTCGAAGCTGCGCACATCGGTGGATACGATCGCCCGCACATAGCCGGGCACGTCCGTATCAATGGCGGTTTCCAGTACTGCCGGGATCAGCGTTCCCTGCGTCACCGTCGTCGCCGGATCAAAGGAACTGGCTGCGGTGGCCGTTGTGCCAGAGCCGGCCAACCGCGCGGCGAAATCATCATTGGCATTGCCCGAACTCCTGGCCTCACCCGGAGCGCCCGCAACCGGAATGGGCCCGCCGGTGCCTACGTCGAACACCACAGTAGGGCTTGCGTAAGGATTGGCCTGAGGCGTCGCAGCGGCATTGACGGCCGGTGGCGCGGCCAGCACGGGAGCGGGCGTCGGCGGTACGGCCGGGACTGGCGAAGGCCGCACGGCAGGAACAGCGGCGGCGGGCGCAGGAACCTCGGACCCTGGCGCTGCCGGTTGGGCTCCAGCCTTGCTCTGCTTCGCCACCGAGCCATTGCGCACCGAATCCATGGACCACAAGGACAGCCCGCCGAGCGCCGCCACGATGAGTATCCCGGCCGCGAGGCCCAAGCCGTCACCCCGCTTGCCCTGGCTGACCTGAGGCAGCACGCTACGAGTGGCAAGGTCAATGACCTGGGCAGTTTCGCGCGGATCCGTAGCTGCATCAGCCGTAACGCGTTCACGAAGGGACGAGTTGGGCGCCATGTGTCAGTTCCCCTGTGCCATCGCTGAGTTTGCAATCGCTGAATTTGCATCTGCCGAATTGACCTTGGCGGGACCGGACGAATTGGCCGCCACGGCCGCACCCGGACGGGCCGGCGAAGGCCCGACATTTTCCAGCGCTGCGCTGGCTCTGCCGGAACGAAGGATGATCTTTTTCGGGACTTCGGAGATCACAATGGTGGCGTCGCGCACCGCATAATTCACCGGCCCTTCTTCCCCCTTCTCGTTCTGAACCAGAATGGCGGGCACTGCGGCCTTGTCCGGCCAGACCAGATAAGTCGCGCTGCCGTCGTCATATACCCGTGCCGGCAGCAGCTTTTCCGATCCAGCACGTTTCCATGCAAAGTTGAGGGCGGCCGGGTCGGCCGGCACCGCAGACGGATCACCCGAAGCCAGCGCCCGCTCGTCTGCGCTCAGGCTTGCCGTCGCCGGGACGGGCGCCTGGCGCGGTTCGTCCTTGTAAGTGAAGCGGAGCATGTAGAGGGGCCGTGCCCTGGGCGAAGCGACAAGATCGAAAAAATACGTGTGGCGGTTAGTGACTACCGTCATGTTGGTGCGCGCTGTGCCTTCCAGCGGCTTCACGAAGAGCAGGTCGGCACGCTTGTTGGGCGTGATCTGCCACGATTGGGAATCGCCCACGGCCACATTCTCGATGGACTCCCCCTGCCCGAAGGCGATCGTTGCCTGCACGCCCGCCCTACCCTCTATCCGCACCACCTCGTTCTCGTTGTAGGCGTGATGGACCAGGCGATCGTCGGCAAGAGACGGCATTGCCGACGAGAGCGCCAGCATCGCCGCGATCGCAGCCAGAGCGGGAGCCTTGCGGCGGTTCATCGTGACTTCTCCTTCATCAGCCAGCGGCCCGTATCATTCGACGCGGAACGAAACCGGCTGCCTATCCCGCGCGCGCGCGCGCCGTCGTCTTCCGCGCGCAATGGCTCGATGCCGCCTCCGGATATTTGCGTTATGACGGTCCGGCGATCGCTCCGGATCGCGTTTCCGCCTGGAACTGGCGCTTCTGGCATGGCCGAAGCGCCGGCGGCCGCAATACCTGAGGCACGCCCTTGTACCGCCATAGGCGTCGGAACAGCCACAGTGGCGACAGGCTGAACCTGCGAAGCAGCCTTCCCATCACGCCTGTCGCGTTCACCCCCTTCCCCGGCCAGGCCGAACGCGCGCCAACCGGCGACCATCGTGGCCGCCACCTTGATGACCATCATCATCAATACGGCATGCACCGCGGCGACAAGGAAGAACGCCATGGCTGCCCGACCATCCAGTTCGCCCATGTTGGCGCTCTGCACCAAGCTGGAAATGATCGGCACCAGCAGTTCCAGCGTAATCCCCCCGCCAAGCACGACGAATAATGGCGTAACGGCGGTCATGACCACACCGCGAAGCCAACCGGCCGTCAGACCCCGCGTGCCACCGAACAGGGCCATGACAACGAAGATCGGCCCCAGCGCCAGCAAGACCGCCAGCGCGATGCGCGCGGTCAGCAATATACCAACGGTGCCGAGCAAAAGCAGCAATGCCCCCATCCACATCACGCTTTCCGGCGTAAACAGACCTTGCGCGGCGCCGGCCCCGGCGGCGGAATGAGCGCCGACGGCAACCGTGGCCCCCGCTGCGGCGCCGGTCGCCCCTTCCCCGACAGGTGCGGAGCCCTGGCCACCAGCGCCTTGCGCGATGTCATTGATCGCACCGAACACGATATCGATGCGATCGCCAAAGATCTGCGTAGCTGACCCCTTGGCCCCCATCAGCACAGACGCGATCCAGTCCGGCCCGCCAATAGCAAGGTTCCACACCACGCCCTGATAAGCGATCCAGCTTGTCGCAAAGGTCAGCACCACACCCAGACGCAGCATGCGCGGCGTAAGCGCGGAGACGCCCAGCGCGCTTCGGCCGGTCAACAGCGAGAGAGCAAAGAAGGCAATGTAAAGCGTGAGCAGGATGGTAAGCACTGGGGCCATTGCGCCACCCGCGCCGAACAGCCGGCCAAAGGCACCAGCGGCCATCTCGTTTGCAACGCAGTCAACCGCTCGCAGCGCCGGAGCGACCCCGGCGGAAGCAACTTCGGTCAGCTGATCGCAGCCCCTGCTCATCACCTGTTCACTCGGCCGCCTGAATCCACAATTCGCCGTCTTCGACATCCCCCGGCCACTGCATATCGGTCAGCACCGGATACCAAGCGGAAGGTTCATCGCCGTAACGTTCACGAAGCTGGTCGAGCTTGCGCACTGTGCTTTCCCGCCCGGAAAGCACGGCGAGCACTTCAGGCATTCCCGAAAGATCAAGCCGGACGACCACAGAAGCGTCGGACTGGCGGATCAGGAAACAGCGTGAATGCGCCGGCAAGGTGCGGATCAAATCCAGTTCATGCCGGGAAAGGCCAAAGCCCTCGCAATAATCCTCGGGCCGTGCCCGCGCGTTAGGCATGAAGATCATCGTTGCCGTCTGTTCGACGAGCGCGGTGGCGATCTTGCTATCCAGCGCATCGCGGGCGGATTGCGTGGCGAAGCCGACCAGGGCGTTGCGCTTGCGCAACGTCTTGAGCCAATCGCGAATACGCGCGGCGAAAACCTCATCGTCAAGCGCTTTCCAGCCTTCATCGATGAGGATCATCGTCGGCTCGCCGTCCAGCCGCTCCTCGATGCGGTGGAACAGGTACATCAGCACTGGCGTACGCAGGCGCGGGCTTTCCAGCAACGCCGTCATGTCGAAGCCAAGGACGCGGGCGGAAAGGTCAAGCTGGTCCTGCGCATTGTCGAATAGCCAGCCATGCTCGCCCCCGTCGATCCAGGCGTCAAGCCGTGAAGCAGGGTCACCCGGTTCGGGCCGCCGCGCCCCTGCAAGCAATTCACGGAAATGTGAAAGCCGCCGCAGCGAGGGATCGTTATGATAAGCGGCATCGACCGCCCCCGCGATCGTTGCAAGCTCTTCAGGCCCATTAGCCTTGAGCAGAACCCCCAGCCAATCGCGCAGAAAGGCGCGGTTCCCCGCAGTGTCGGGCAGCGCCAGCGGATTGAAACCGGTCGGATGCCCCGCCGCGATGCGGCTGTAAGTGCCGCCGATCCCGCGCAGGAACACTTCAGCGCCGCGATCCTTGTCGAACAGGATAGTGCGCGGGGCGAACTTCTGCGCCTGAGCGGCAAGAAAGTTCATAACTACCGTCTTACCCGAACCTGACGGACCAATGACCGTGAAGTTACCCAGATCGCCCTGGTGAAAGTTGAAGAAGAAGGGCGTCGAACTGGTGGTTGCCAGCAGCGTAACGGCATCCCCCCAGTGATTGTCAGCCGCTTGGCCGAAAGCAAAACCGTGCAGCGATCCGAAGCAGGCCATGTTCGCACTGGAAATCAGCGCGCGACGCGCAATGAACTGCTCGTTGCCAGGCATCTGCCCCCAGAACGCAGGCTCGAGATTGATTTCCTCGCGCACGGCCACGGCACCGGCGTCAGCGAGTGCCGCCGCACAAGCGGCCGTGACCTCATCAAGCGCCTCAAGCGCATCGGCGCGAACCAGCACGGACAGATGATGATCGCCAAAACTGACCGCTCCCGTGCCGAGCGAATCCCGTGCTGCCGCCATTTCCCGCCGCTCCGCCACCGCCTCTTCGTCGGCGGAACGCAGGCGGCGGAGTGCAAGATCGATGCGTTCGCGGGCGATCTGACGATCGCAGGGTGCGTAAGTTTCGGTAAGCACCAGCTCGCAGGGTAGGCGCAGCAGCGCGTCGGTAAGGCCAGGCCCCGTCGCATCCGGATAATCCTTCAAGGACACCATCGACCCGAAGCCGCTGCCGTTCGCGCCGCGCAATTCCAGGGCATCCGCGCCAAAGCTGATGCGGCGGTAAGGAAGCATGTGGCCGATGTCCGCGCCTTCGGCCGGTCTTCGCACGGGTCTCATCTCACCATTGTAAAGCGCGCTCAGCAATTCGAGCACTTCCGAGCAGGCGCCGCCGGACGCCTCGTAATCGCCCAAGAGACGCGCGCCATAGGCGCCGAGCGAGGCAATCATGGCCGAAGCGGCGGCGCGCAAGGCCCGCACGTCCGCGGGATCAGCCTCGACTTGTGGACCTCCCTTGTTCTTCATCATGCGCGAGAGACGGTCGACCCATCCGGCCTTGCCGCGCGCCGGACGGCGAACCAGCGTCACGAACTGCTCATTGACGAACAACGCGCCGGAACCGGTTCGCGCCCTCCAGCGCGCATCGATATGCGCGGCGAGCGGATCCTCGAAGTGGCCACCAAGCTCGATTTCCACGCGACGCCGGATGATATGATGATAAAGCACAAAACGCGCATCGAGCGACGACCGCAACAGCACCTCGCGCGTGGCGACATGCGCGTTGAGTTCGTCAGTATCGGCGGTCTCGAAGGCTAGGCCCGGCACCATCAACGAAAGCATCACAGACCCGTCGCGCAACAGCACCACGTGCTCGTCAACCAAGGCAGCGTAAGGCAGACGGTCGCCCGCGAGCACTTCTTTCGCCCGCCAGCCTTTCAGCACCGACTTCATGCTCTTGGCCATGGTTTCCTTCCCCCGCCGCTCAAGGCGCGTAGCTGTTGCAGCCCCAGCGTTGCCAGTTGGCGACGCGGGGACACTTGCTGACCTTGGCGATCCACAAGTCGAATACCCGGGGTTCACGCAGACATGCAAGGTATCCGGCTCCGTGGATCGCCAGCGCGGCGGGCAATGCCCAGAAGCTCTTGGTGATGAGGAATATCTCTGTCGTTACCGCAGCGTTGATGATGAAGAAGCTGTACGTCACGCCGGCGAACATCTGTGGCCGTGTGAGCGCACGATGGACCGGATAACGAACCAACGCCATCAGCTGATCGCCGCCGATCGTATGCCTGACACGATGGCCCCGGCTCCGAAGAGAATGAAGACGCCGATAATCACCGTGGCGCCGAAACGCCAGTTCATCCGACCGGTGAGCATCATGAAACCGACGGCGGCGACCGCCATGACCGCAACCGCCGTGGCGACATTGCCGAGCAAAGTCCCCTGCAGCCAGCTTAGCGCAGCGACAATGGGGCCACTGCCGGCCGGATCGTTGGCGACCAGTTGCGCATGCGCCAGCGTCGGGGTCAGTACGGTGAACACCGCGGCAAAAATTTGAAAAAGACCCCAGGATTTGCGGGGCGGAAACTGAGTATGTCGAATCACCGTGCCCTCCGTATGAGGGGCAACCGCCCCAATGATGACAGGTACGTGACGAATCCAGCGCAATTCTTTGCAAATAGCTGAATTTGGCACGTCGCCGCAAAAGAAGGCGTCGGCCGAACCGACACCTTCATGATGCCCGACATCTTTATACAAGAGGTTGCGCGATCCGATAGGCTCGTAAATCAGAATCAAATGACGACTTTCGCCGAACGACACGCTTCCTAAGCCCCAAGTTCCTCGAAACCCGCATCGGCTGGTGTTGGGCCTTTTTTCTCTTTGCAGAAAGCACCGCCGGCGCTAGGGGCAAAAATGTCATCTGGGGAGTAGCCATTCCGCTTTTCACCGGCGGAACCTGTCGTCAACACACTCGGCCGAGAGGCCGTGGCGCACAGGAGGACGGGCAAACCGTTCGGGCAAGACCAATGGCGCCTGCAGTTCCGCTCTCGGCCGGGCGGGTTCTGCGCGCGCTGTTGTGTCGTCATTGCGCCCGGCCCGGAGAATTTGCTTGGAAGCCCTTCTTACCTCCACCGCGGTGGTCGCCCTTGCAGAGATTGGCGATAAAACGCAGTTGCTTGCCATTGTCCTGGCCACCCGTTTCCGCCGCCCTTGGCCGATCATCGCCGGCATTCTCATGGCGACGTTGGCTAACCATTTTCTTGCGGCACTGGTCGGCGAGCAAGTGGCCACCGTTCTGGACGGGCGCTGGTTTCGCTATGCCGTGGCCGCGAGTTTTATCCTCATGGCCGGCTGGACATTGATCCCCGACAGCTTCGACGAGGAGGAGGAGGCGAAACCAAGCCGCTTCGGCCCTTTCCTGGGCACGATGATCGCCTTCTTTCTGGTCGAGATGGGCGACAAGACTCAAATCGCGACAATAGCGCTGGGCGCGCGTTTTCACAGCGTGCTGCCGGTAATGACCGGTACGACATTGGGCATGATGATCGCCAATGTCCCGGCCGTGTTCCTGGGCCATGAGATCATCAAGCGCGTGCCGCTGGCTACGGTACGAACGATCGCAGCTCTGCTCTTCCTCGCCATCGGCGTCTGGTTGTTGGCGCAAACCGCAGGATGGGCATGATGCGATTGGCGATAGGACTGTAACCGCCGCTACACGGTATCGAACACGTACCCCAGCGAACGCACTGTGCGCAGCGGATTACCGGCTCCGGCGCTTTTAAGAGCACGCCTCAGTCGTCCGATCCAGACGTCCACGGTGCGTTCGTCCACTGGCGGTTCCTGCTTGCCGAGTGCGGCGATCAGTTGGCCCCGGCTGAACACGCGCCCTGGATGCTCGATGAAGTATCGCAGCAGGCGCAGTTCATTGGGCATAAGCAGAATAGGTTTGCCCTGCCAGCGTGCCTGGAACGCGGCGACGTCCACGGCAAGATCGCCTTGCGAGATCATCCTCCCGCCCAAGCTTTCCTGTTCACCGATAGTAACGCCTAGCACCCGGTCCAACAGGCCCGTGCGAGTTAATGGACCGACCATATAGTCATCGGCGCCCATGCGCAGGGCCCGTTTGCGATCGTCCAGATTGTCTTCTTCCAGAACCATCGTGACATGCGCATGCGCGGTGAGCGGATCAGCGCGCAGGCGCCGGCATAGTTCCAACCCGGACATCTGCGGTAGTACCCAGTCGATGAAGACCCACAGAGCGCCCTCGATGAGCGGAAGCTCGGCAAAGTTTGTCCAGCGATGCAGTACCACGTCGAACTCGTCATGCCGGAAGGCTGCTAGTCCGCCGGAAAGTTCGCTCGCCAGCAATATATCGATCCGCCGCATCGCCCCTTGCCTGCTTGCCTCGCCGGCTGTCTGCCCACCAAGTATGACGAGCAGGTGACATATCTATGACGTAAGAATGAAACATGGCCGCTGCAGTGCATGTCACGGAATTGACCCGCAATCGTCACGGCGACGCAACGCCCGCGTGCGACATCTGCGCCAAGCTAGAAAGCAGGTGAATCGAGCGATGCGGACCGACATGGACACTCTTCTCGACCAGCACACCAGGGCGGAAAACCGTATCCCCGCCTGGCTCGATCTGCCTGATCCAAAGGGATTTCGACCCAAGCGCAAGTACCGGACGATCTGGATCTCCGACATCCATCTCGGCACTCGCGGCTGCAACGCCGCATTGCTGGTCGATTTTCTCCGTTCAGTCGAATGCAAGACGCTCTACCTTGTGGGGGACATCGTCGACGGCTGGCGCCTGCGGAAGGGCTGGTACTGGCCGGACGCGCATAACGAAGTGATCCGCCGTATCCTGAAGATGGCCCATCGCGGCACGCGCGTGGTCTTCATTGCCGGCAACCATGACGAGATGCTGCGCGATTATGCGGGCCTGACATTCGGCGGCGTCGAACTGGTTCTGGAAGCCGTCCATGAAACGGTCGACGGGCGCCGCCTCCTGGTAACGCACGGCGACGCCTTCGACGGGGTTGTGCTTTATCACAAGTGGCTCGCGTTCCTGGGCGACAAGGCATATTCCATGTTGCTGCGCGCCAATATCGCCTTCAACGCTGTGCGCCGCCGTCTGCACCTGCCGTATTGGTCGCTATCCGCCTACATGAAGAAAAAGGTGAAGAACGCCGTACAATACGTATGCAGCTATGAGGAAGCTGTCGCCAACGAGGCGATCGGCAGGGGCTTTGACGGCGTGGTGTGCGGCCACATCCATTGTGCCGAGATCCGGCAGTTCGGCGGCATCACTTATTACAACGACGGCGATTGGGTGGAGAGCTGTACCGCCCTTGCCGAAGATATGAACGGCCATATCTCGATCATCGATTGGGTGGCCGAGACTGGCGGCCGTACCGGCGAACTGGCCATGCCTGAAGCGGTTGCAGAGGCCGACGCGTGAAGCTTGCACTGGCGACGGACGCCTGGCTGCCGCAAGTCAACGGTGTCGTTCGCTCCCTGTCCGCTACATTGCACGAATTAAGGCTGCGCGGTCATGAGGTGGAAACGATCACGCCTGACCGTTTTCTGACCGTGCCGATGCCGGGCTATCGCACGATCCGGCTCGCCATGGCGCCGCGTTTCGGCGTGCGCCGGTTCCTGGACAAGGCCGCGCCGGAAATCGTTCACATTGCAACCGAAGGCCCGATCGGCTGGGCGGCGCGGGGATGGTGCCTTTCACGGGGTGTGCCCTTCACCTCCGCCTTTCACACACGCTTCCCCGAATATGCCGCCGTGCGTACGGGCCTGAGCGCTGAATATTTCTGGCCGATCCTGCAGCGCTTTCATGCGCCGAGCAGCGCCGTTTTGGTTTCCACCCGCAGCCTGGCCGATGAGCTAGCGGGCCGCGGAATAAGTCATACCCGCCCTTGGAGCCGGGGCATCGATCATTCTCTGTTCCGTCCCGAAGGTCCTCGTCATCCGGCGATGATCGCATTACCTGGGCCAGTCCTGCTCAATGTCGGGCGCGTCGCTCCTGAAAAGAACCTTGACGCCTTCCTGTCAGCGCCTGTTCCCGGAAGCAAAGTGGTGGTGGGCGATGGACCCGCGCTGGAAAGCCTGAAGCGCCGTTACCCCGAAGTGCTGTTTTTGGGAGCTTTATCTGGCGAAGAGCTTGCCTCAGCCTATCGTGCCGCGAATTGCTTCGTATTCCCGAGCCTAACGGACACCTTTGGCCTTGTCGTGATCGAAGCCCTCGCTTGCGGAACGCCCGTTGCCGCGTATCCCATAACAGGGCCTGTCGACATCCTTGGTCCTGATGGCCGCGGCGTCGAAGTCCCTTTGCCCCGACCAGGCGGCGCCGTTGATCCCAGTCTTGAACGCGCCATCACGACCGCGCTGTGTATCGATCGCGCAGATGCAGCCGCCCTGGGCGCACTTTATTCCTGGGAACGCGCCACGGGCCAGTTCCTCTACGCGATCACTTCAGCGTTGAGTGGCCGGCATCGTCGGTTGAAGAACGCCGCCTGAGAAGGGGGCGGACTGACGCTCTCGCTCTGCCGCTATTTCAGCTCACGTCCATCGCATAGCCGGCCGCGCGCACGGTGCGGATCGGATCTGTATCCCCAGCGCGATTGATCGCCTTGCGCAGGCGACGAATGTGCACATCAACGGTGCGTTCGTCGATGTCGGAATCCATGCCCCAAACGCCATCGAGAATTTGCTGACGCGAAACCACGCGGTTCGGCCTTTCCATGAAATAACGCAGCAGGCGAAATTCCGTGGGACCCAGGTGAAGCGCCTCGCCATTGCGCCGGACACGGTGCGACGTAGCGTCAAGTTCGATATCGCCCCATTGCAGCACGCTGCCCGCCAGCGAAGGGCGCGCTCGCCGCAGCAGCGCCTCAATCCGTGCCAGCAGTTCGCGCGGCGAGAAGGGCTTGGTGACGTAATCGTCCGCGCCCGTCTTAAGGCCGCGGATCATGTCTTCTTCTTCACCGCGTGCAGTGAGCATGAGGATCGGGATCTGCGCGGTTTCCTTGTCCTTGCGCAGTTGGCGGCAGACCTCGATGCCGGGGACCTGCTCGATCATCCAATCCAGAATGATGGCATCCGGCAATTGTTCGCGCACCATCAACAGCGCTTCCTCGCCATCAGGCGTGGACCGCACTTCGTAACCCTCCGCACTTAGATTCCAGGTAAGCAGTTCGCAAAGGGCGCTGTCGTCCTCGACGACCAGGACGGTGGGGTTCATGCAATGCTCCCGGTATCGTCTGTGTGGCTGTCGCGTTCAGCACAATACTCGCCGGTCGCGGCATAATAGACCATCTCAGCGACGTTGGTCGCATGGTCGCCGATCCGCTCCAGGTTGCGGGCAATGAAAAGAAGCTGGGCGGCGCTGGTGATCGTCGCCGGGTTTTCCATCATGTGCGTGAGCAGCGAGCGGAACAGCGTGTTGTAGAACTGATCCAGCTTGGCATCGCGACGGATCACCTCCACCGCCAGCGTCGCATCGCGGGAGCCGTAAGCGTTAAGCACATCGCGCACCATGCTTTCCGCGATCTCAGCCATCGCGGGGACCAGCGTGACCGGCTCGATCTTGTTGCGGCCCTCAAGCGCGGTAGCGCGCTTCGCGATGTTCTTGGCATAATCGCCGATGCGTTCGATAACGCCGGAAATCTTCAGCGCGGCGATCACATCGCGCAAGTCGTCCGCCATCGGCGCCCGCAAGGCGATCGTCCGCACCGCCAGCCGATCAACCTCGGCTTCCAGGGCATCGAGGCGCGCATCGGCGGCGACCACCTGGTTGGCCAGATCCTCGTCATGCTGGACAAGCGCGGTAATGGCGTCGCGGATCGCGACTTCGGCAAGCCCGCCCATTTCCGCGACAAGGCCACGAAGCTGGCCGATCTCTGAATCGAAAGCCTTGACGGTATGGTCTACCATGGCGTGTTCCCCATGAGCCGACGGCATCAGCCGTAGCGGCCGGTAATGTAATCCTTGGTCTTTTCTTCGCGCGGATTGGTGAAGATTTCGCTTGTCTCACCATACTCCACAAGGTTGCCGAGGTGGAAAAAAGCGGTGCGCTGCGAAACACGCGCAGCCTGCTGCATCGAATGAGTGACGATCACGATTGCGTAGTTTTCCTTCAACTCGTCAATCAGTTCCTCGATCTTGGCGGTCGCAATGGGATCAAGCGCAGAACACGGCTCATCCATCAGGATCACTTCCGGGCTCACCGCAATGGCGCGCGCGATGCACAGACGCTGCTGCTGACCGCCCGAAAGCGCGGTGCCGGCGTCATTGACGCGGTCTTTCACCTCGTCCCAAAGTCCGGCCTTGATAAGGGCGTTTTCAACGATCCCGTCCATTTCGGACTTGGATTCCGCCAAGCCGTGAATGCGCGGGCCATAAGCGACGTTTTCGTAGATCGATTTGGGAAACGGGTTTGGCTTCTGGAACACCATCCCGACCCGCGCGCGCAGCGCGACAGGGTCCATCGCTTGCGCGTAAATATCCTCGCCATCAAGCATGATCTCGCCCGTCACTCGCGCGCCGGCGATGGTGTCATTCATCCGGTTCAATGAACGCAGGAAGGTGGACTTGCCGCAGCCGGAAGGGCCGATGAAGGCTGTGACGATGCCATTGTCGATATCGATGGAAACATTGTCTATGGCCTTCTTAGGGCCATACCAGACATCGACATTGCGGGCTGTAAGCTTGGTTTCGATCATGTCCCTACCAGCGGACTTCGAATTTGTTGCGAAGGTAAATCGCAAGGCCATTCATCGCCAGCAGGAAGACCAGCAGAACGATGATGGCGGCGGACGTATTCTGAACGAAAGCCTTGTCGATTTCGTCAGACCACAAGAATATCTGCATCGGCAGCACGCTTGACGGATCAGTAATGCCGCCAGGCGGGGTAACAATGAAGGCACGCATGCCGATCATCAGCAGCGGCGCGGTTTCGCCGAGCGCGCGCGCCATGCCGATGATCGTGCCCGTCAGAATGCCGGGCAATGCGAGAGGCAGAACATGATGGAACACCGCCTGCACTTTGCTGGCTCCCACCGCCAAAGCCGCATCGCGGATCGATGGCGGCACGGCCTTGATCGCGTTGCGCCCTGAGATGACGATCACGGGCATGGTCATCAGCGCCAGCGTCAACCCGCCGACCAGCGGTGAAGAGCGCGGAAGGTTCATCGTGTTGATGAAAACAGCCAGGCCAAGGAGGCCGAAAATGATCGAAGGCACCGCGGCCAGGTTGTTGATGGAAACCTCCACCCATTCGATCCAGCGTGAGCGCGGGGCGAATTCCTCCAGGTAAATCGCTGCCAGCACTCCCATTGGAAAAGAAAGCAGCAGCGTTACCAACATGGTCAGGAATGAGCCCTTCGCCGCGCTCCAAATGCCGGCGGTATGAGGATCGGTCGAATCCGAGCCCGTCAGGAAACCCCAGTTAAGACCGCCCAAGCCATTGCGCATCATGATGAACAGCAGCAGAGCCAGAAAGGCGAGGCTGAGCACTATCGCTCCCAGGCCGATCAGCTTGAAGCGTCGTTCCGCCGCGTGGCGGCGCTTCAACCGCTTGGCGAAAGCGGGCGAGTTCAAGTCGGACTTACTCATAAGCTTCGCGGAACCGTTTGACGACGCGCAAGGCGATGATGTTGAGGACGAGGGTTACAGCGAAGAGCACCAGACCCAGCGCGAAGGCGGAAAGGGTCTTGGGGCTGTTGAACTCCTGGTCGCCCGTCAGCATCTGGACGATCTGATAAGTGACGGTGGTCATCGAAGCAAAGGGATTGGCTGAAAGGCGAGCAGAAGCGCCAGCGGCCATAACCACGATCATCGTCTCGCCGATCGCGCGGCTGATCGCCAGCATTACGCCAGCGACAATACCAGGCAGTGCGGCCGGGAGCAGCACTTTCTTGATCGTCTCGGACTTGGTCGCGCCCAGCGCCAGCGAACCGTCGCTCATCGCGCGCGGAACCGCCGCCAACGCATCATCGGCCATCGAGGATACGAAGGGAATTATCATCACGCCCATGACCAGGCCGGCTGCCAGCGCGCTTTCGGTCGAGGGGTTAGGCATACCCAGATTTCCGGCGAAGTCCCGGATGAGCGGCGCCACCGTAAGCGCCGCGAAATAGCCGTAGACAACCGTGGGGATGCCCGCGAGAATCTCCAGCATCGGCTTGAGCCACCTGCGCATCGTGCCTGAAGCATATTGGGTAAGGTAGATGGCGCTCATCAAACCGAGCGGAATGGCAACGATCATGGCGATGATGGCGCCAACGTAAATCGTGCCCCAGAACAGCGGCACCGCGCCGAAGTTACCGGCTATATCGGTCCCGTGGGCATTGCCCGGCGCCCAGTGAGTGCCGGTGAGAAAAGCGATCGGCGAAACATCGCGGAAGAACATGCCCGCTTCGAACAGCAGCGAACCGACAATCCCGAAGGTCGTCAGGATCGCCATGAGCGAGGCGGCCAGTAGGAGCGCCAGCACCGCTCTCTCAACCTGAGCACGTGCGGGAAACGCGGCGCGCACCCGCGTAAAACCGTATCCGCCCCCTGCGAAGGCGACGACCAGCACCAGCAGTGCCCCGATGATCGCGAAGCGCGTCTGCGCCGCCCGCATCGGCTCAGCAAGCGCTTGCGCCTGCTGATCGAAGGCCGCTGCGGAGGGATCCGCGGCAAGTGCGCCGGCCTCGGCCAGGATCGCAGCGCGATGCATCGGCTCGGCCGGAAGCTGAGCGGCGGCGGGTTCGGTCATGACCGCCCCCTCCACGAACCCCGGCATCGCCACCGACCATACAGTCCAAGCAAGCAGTGCCGGAACCAGGATCCACAAAGCAACGTGCCAACCGTGATAACCGGGCATTGAATGCAACGTTTCCCGGCCCGTGCGCAGCAACCGCGCCCGGGCCCGCGCGGCAAACCAGCCGACAAGGCCCAGGCCGAGCACGGCCAGGAGAACCCCGGTGAGAATCATGACTGGCCGTGACTTTCCGTTACTTCAGTACGCTGGGATCAAGCGGGGTCATCTTAGCGACGATCTCAGCGCTCTTCTTGCGGACGTCATCCGTCGCGACGATCATGCCCTTCGGCTTGAGATAGCCGTCCGGCCCCCAAGCTTTGGTCCATGCATTAACATAAGCCTTGAGGTCCTTAATCGGGCTCAGGTGCTGCTTCTTGACATAGATGTAAAGCGGACGCGCGCCGGGATAGCTAAAGTTAGCGATCGCGTCGTAAGTCGGCTTGATGCCAGACAGCGGCACGCCATTCAGAGTGGCCGCATTTTCTTCAAGATACGAATAACCGAAAATGCCCAGCGCCTTGGGATTCTGCGAAAGCTTCTGAACGATCAGATTGTCGTTCTCACCGGCATCGACGTACGGACCGTCCTCACGGATATCCTGACAGACGGCGGTATGCTTCTTCTCATCACTCTTCTTGAGCGCGACCATGGCGGGGTCAGTGTCGCAGCCGCCCTGGAGGATCAGTTCCTTGAGAGCATCGCGCGTACCTGAGGTGGAGGGCGGACCGTAAACGAGGATCGGCTCATCCGGCAGGGACGGGTTCACGTCCTTCCAGGTCTTGGCGGCATTGGGCTTGCCGAAGGGATTGGCGGCAAGCGCCTTATAAATATCAGTGGGGGTCAGTTGCATGCCAGGGCCGCTCTTGGCTTCGGCAAAGGCAATTCCGTCAATGCCGACCTGAACCTCGACAATGTCAGTGACGCCGTTCTTCTTGCATTCTTCGTATTCGCTCTTCTTCATCCGGCGGGAAGCGTCTTCGATATCCGGATGCTGAGCGCCCACGCCGGCGCAGAACAGCTTCATGCCAGCGCCTGTTCCGGTCGATTCGATGACGGGCGACTTATGGCCTTCCTTCGCGAACGCCTCAGCAACGGCGGTGGCGAAGGGATAAACCGTTGACGAGCCTACGGCACGCACGAAGTCGCGGGAACCACCAGAAGTTCCGGATCCCCCGCATGCGCTGAGTGCCAGCACGGACGCGGCCGCAAAGATGATTTTCCTGTTCGAATGCATGATGGTTACCCCTTGGGCCTAACTCTGGAACGCCCCTATTGGTGTATGATGACACTTCTATGACCATCACATGACACGCAAGGCAGTTTCCGCCCTGTACCCCGACATTCACGTCATTCCAATCCTGCAGCATAAACATCGCGAGGAAATATCCGGGACAAGGCCGGGCCCTCCAACGCGTAAGTCGAGGCGCCCCTGAAATGCTACAAGGCGCGGCAGGTTATCCCTGTCGCGCCTTGCGCTCTCCCCTCCCTCGGCCCTTGGCGTTTCCCGAAGGTCGCCGTCTCTTTATTCAGGCTGACGTGCGCTGCAACCTGACAACCACCCGCCGATTTCCGGCCGAGGCGCCCGAAATCGCTCTACCTTTCATACCAGCGGACGATCCTCCCTTTCCAAAGCGATTGCACCGCCAAGTTCATTCGAAGCTGGCAGAATTTAGGCTGTGCTGGATAAGGACAAGATCGTCAGCTTGGGGAACCAGAGCGTCACGTGTGTGATCGTCATCGCCTGGCGAGGCAGATTTCACCTTGCCGTCACTGGCCCAACCCGCACCGGACATCGCCATTGCAAACAGAACTAAGCCCGCCTGCAATGCTGTCAGGAATTGCTTCATGACGCATCCTCTTCCTAGGCGGTAACGTACGTGCGTTCCGCCTTCTTCTGCTGATTGTTCTAGCATCGGCGCCGTCTAACGGAAAGCAAACAATGCTTAAGAAGCTTAGGAATCCGCCATTTTTGCATTGCAGCGTAATTGACGTACCACTTGGTACTCCCTTCCGGCACTCCCCTTTCGGGATGGTGGGCCAAGTTTTTGCTCGTCAAAGTGCGATGCTGCTGCCATGCCGCCGCGACACGGCAAGGGAGCCCGGCAATGGATGAAATGCCTGAAGGCGAGGATTACGTTTACGACGAGGAAAGCGGGGACTGGATGCCGGCCTCTGAACTCGCCGCCCGCCGCAAGGCCGCAGGCGAGGTGATCGTGCGTGACGCCGTGGGCAATGTGTTGGCAGACGGCGATCAAGTTACGCTGATTAAGGATCTCGAGGTCAAGGGCGCAGGCCAGATCCTGAAGCAGGGCACTCTGATCCGCTCCATCCGGCTGACCGGCGACGCTCAAGAGATCGATTGCAAGTATCCGGGCATCAAGGGTTTGGTCCTGCGGGCCGAGTTCGTCAAAAAGCGTTGACAGGCTTAGCCCCCGCGCCTGCTAAAGCCGGGCTATGAAAGCCTGCGCGGCCGCGGGTGCGCGAATTTTGGCGCCATTGATGAAAAAAACAAAGGTGTCTCGCCCGTCGGATGCCCAACAGCGCGCACGGTCGGCCCACTTGTCCAAGTCGCTCGGCTCGTAGCCGGTTGCCAACTCTTCCTGCGCGTCCTGCAGCCGTGCATAAGTGAAGGACGCCGTCTGTTCCGAAAAGGACGGGTATTTCGGAGAATCTGCAAGAACCACGGCAACACCTGCCCCCCGCGCCAGATCGAAGAAGGCCGGGTCGTCAAAGCTGGCGTGCCGAGGTTCTATGGCATGACGCAAGGCAATCCCGTCCTGCGTGGACGGCAGCAGTGACAGGAATGCCGCGATCTGGGCCGGATCGAACTTTCTGGTTGTCGGAAATTGCCACAGGATCGGTCCGAGCGCGTCGCCTAATTCAACAAGCCCCTGCCCAAGGAACCTGGCAATACTCTCGCCCGCTTGGGACAAGTCCTTGCGCTGGGTGCAGAAACGCGACGCCTTCAAAGCGAAGACGAAACCCTCCGGCACCACCTTGCGCCATTTTGCGAAGGTTGCAGGCGACTGAGTGCTATAGAAAGTGCCATTAACCTCTATGGAGGTCAGCCGCGAAGCTGCAAATTCCAGTTCGCGCGCCTTAGGCAGGTCAGCGGGATAGAAGGTGCCGCGCCAAGGTTCAAAGGTCCAGCCGCCAATACCCGCGTGGATAACCCCGGAACTCATTCGGCCTTGGTCCACGGTTGCCGCGCCGTCCAGCCGCATCCCTGACGCAGATCATCCCCCAACCGCAAAGTAACTACGAAAGGATAGCGCCTATCGGACATCCCGTCAGAACAATTGCCGGGCGTCACCGCCAGCGTCATGGCTCGGCTTCCAAGTTGTCCCGAAAAGGATATCCCGCCACGTCCGGCGAAGCGCCTGACCGGTATGACCGTGCCCGCTTGCTTTTCGGGGGTGGCATAAGTGAGTTGTCCGCCTTTCACTTCGCCGCTCCAGAATGGCTCGGCGCCCGTGATCCGGACCACCTCGTCCTCTTGCACGCCGTGAAAAGGAAGATGGTCATTGGCATTGCCGGACAGATCGGCGCCGTGTTCTCCATGGCAGCCCGCCAACCCTATGACGAAAGACATGGCAAACAAGGAAAGCCGCGGGATCATGTTCTTAGCGTTACCTGCCTGCATCCGGGTCGGCAAGCGACAGCGTCACCGCGCGCACGTCTTCGGAGGGGGAAGAACATTAAAGTTGCATAAAACGCAACAGGTGATCGAAGTTTGTAAATTGCCATGCTTAGCAAGATCAGCAATTGCTGCATCGCAACAAAAAGGGGTGTCAGAGGCAATCTTCCTGCACCCAGTCAAGGATTATTGCCATGTTCAAGACGATTATCGCCACCAGCGCCGCTCTCCTGGCTCTTCCCGCCGTCGCTCACGCCGGTGAAGCCCGCCAATTCTCGCATGAAGGTGTGGACTACTCTTACAGCACGACTCAGAAGGGTAACTCGACGGTCATCGATGGTCGCACTTCCCTCGGCGTTCCGTTCCATCTTTTCGTACGGGGTGAACGCGTGACGGGCACTTACGACAGCCACTATGTCAGCTTCACCAAGGCCGATGTGGCTCGCCAGTTCAATCTGCCCGCAAACTGATCGGCGCAGGTCTGCGCGACAGGCAATCCTTTCATAGCCTGTCGCGCATCACTTCACGAAAAAGGCGCCATCGCATCCGATGACGCCTTTTTCGCGTGGGCGACAGCCAAAGTCAGTGTACTTGCTGCAACGCATTCCGGTTAGTGACGAGACGCACCTGGAGCACGCCTCCAGAATCCTCCACCTCATGTTTTTCGCAGATTTCGGCCAGGCGCGTTGCAATATCTTCGTCACCGGCGCCGAGCGGCATCGGGTAGCGCGCGATGACCATGTCATCGAGCGTGTCGACGACACAGAAATGGCAGGTGCGGGCGCCTTCGGCCAGAGCATCAAGATCAAATGCTTCTGCCAGATCCCAGCGGCCGCCGTCGCGGGAGCGGATCGGCCGCTGGCAGTAACGGCAGGTGCAATGCATCACACCATCAACCTCCCGCCGCCGCCTGCCCTCGGGAACGTGGCGACGCATGTACCAGCATTGGGCAACAATCGCGGGATTGATCTTGCTGAGCATGGGCACACCTGTCGTCGCGAATTTCGGCTCTCTGCGGTCGTAAACCGCCTACATAGCAACTAACACGGCGGCGCCCCCCAAACGTTAAGGGCCCGGCCGATCGCTCACCCCAGCGTTGCGTAAATTTCCGCCACGATCACCCATTCCCCCAACACCTCGCGCCATTTCGCACTGTAATCCCCAAAAGCCAGCGCCCTGCCGGAACTGGCCTCGGTCGCTTGCCAATGACCATGCTCAAGCGCGACCGGCTCTATCCGGGAAACGGCAATGGCTGCCGGAGTACGCGTGTAGATCATCCGAGCCGGACTGGCGAACTCTCGACGCCAGACTTTGAGCTGCGCGTTGCGTCCGGCCACGACCTCGCTGTCGCTGCCCGTCACCATCATCACATCGCGCCCCAGCACGGACGAAATCGCGGCGACATCGCCTTCGACGATAGCACGGTTGAATGCCGCCCGGCGCGCGCGGATAGCCAGTTCCGTCGTGGGATTGGTCACGTCCGCGAAGAATCCCGCAAAGGCAAGTCGCGATCGAGGAGATCATCTGTGACTTCCAATAGCATCATCGGCTCATCCGCCGCTTCGCTGATCGCATCAAGGAAGGCGCCACGCGTTTCCTGATCGGCATAGACCATCTTGGAATCATAAGCCCGCTGCCACGTCTCCCGGTCGGGCCATTCGGCTACGCCGATAAAGCGCCCTCCCTCCTCGTCCCAATGAAGCCTCGATCCGAGCGAGCCGTAAGTCGCACGGATCAACTCCGTCCCCCGCCGCCAGGCCGCGCGAAATTGCGCCTCTTTTCCGGGATGAACCTTCCACCAATAAGCAGCGACGAACATGATCCCTCCTTTCGGGCGTTCTCCACGGCTGGCGAAACCAGTCCGCCATTTCTCATCCATCAGTTCGCCGGCAGCAAGGGAGTGACTCACATTTCCACCGTCTCCTTCGTCGATCTGCCGACCGTGCGCCACCAAAGCGACCGTGCTAGCCGTCCAGCGCCGACCTGGTCACTTAAGCTCTTTTCCTTCAAGGGAGGGCAAGATCACTTCACGAACCCATGCAGACCGCCGCGATCTACGCTCAAAATCCCGTTCGATGCGACGAAGCTCAATGCTCCGCGGGACGACACCGCTTTTTCCTCGTTGCACTCGCATCCATGTCGCTGGTTGTGAACCAAGCGATATGCGCTGACTGACGCCGTTCAGCATTTCCTTGGAGACGATGTGCTTGTCGAGCGTTAGATAATTGCCGCCGCG
The DNA here is from genome assembly GCF_036733805.1 of Novosphingobium sp. Taxonomy (GTDB): domain Bacteria; phylum Pseudomonadota; class Alphaproteobacteria; order Sphingomonadales; family Sphingomonadaceae; genus Novosphingobium. The sequence goes on from NZ_DAIMZT010000002.1 coordinate 53,229, forward strand.
CAAGACGGTTCTTCAGCGTTTGCCAGCCTTGCGCCGCTTTGCGCTAGGCATATGGACGCACGGTTCGAACGCGGCGGAATATCGGCCTGATTCAGGCTGAGACATTATCTGAACTGTAAAGCTGGTGACCCCTACGGGACTCGAACCCGTGTTTCAGCCGTGAGAGGGCCGCGTCCTAGACCGCTAGACGAAGGGGCCATAGCCATTTGGCCTGCCTAGCACTGCATCGGATGGTGACCCCTACGGGAATCGAACCCGTGTTTCAGCCGTGAAAGGGCCGCGTCCTAGACCGCTAGACGAAGGGGCCGTTCCGAGCAGTGCCGGAGGCAGGACCGGCGCTCTAGCGGCGGGTTGCGGGGGGGTCAAGCCCCGCGCGAGATAAAATCGACTCGTGCCTTTCAGTCGGCGAAAGCGGCATCATCCACGTGAAGTTCGGCCTGTGGGCGGGTGCCCCAATCATCGATCTTCGCGCGGCCGGCCAGCCATAGACGGCGATCAGCCGCCGTATGTAGCAACGCCTGGCCCATCTCGGTTTCAACGGCGCGGAAGGCCATGGCTTTAAAACGTCCGCCGTCCGGGCCGCCCACGATCAGACGGAGGTGATCGACGCCCACAATATCTGCCTTCATGATGCGCACCGGCCCTACTGCCACGCGCGGACCGGGCCAGCCCATGCCGAAGGGACCAGCGCTTTCCAGGGTTTCGATCAACTGCGTCGTCAGGCCGCGCGGTGCAACGGCCAGGTCCAGCAGAACGGACTGGTTGGCACCGGCCCGCGAGACGTCGGCGGCCAGCTGCGAGTCCAGCCACTCCGACAGGGCCTCGAGCTTCTCCGGGGCCACCGTCAAACCCGCTGCCATGGCGTGTCCGCCGCCGGCGACAAGCAGGCCCGCCTCGCGTGCGGCAATGATTGCGGCGCCCAGATCCACGCCGGCGATCGAGCGACCAGACCCTTTGCCGCAGCCGGCTTCATCCGCCTCTAGCGCGATGACCAGCGTGGGTTTGCCGGTCTTTTCCTTGATCCGCCCGGCCACGATGCCGATGACGCCGGGGTGCCAACCGACACCGGCCAGGATGAGGACCGCGCGGTTGTGCTGGCGCTCGATCTGCGCCTCGGCGGCTTCCTGCACCACCTGCTCGATCGCGCGCCGCTCGTCATTGAGCCGCGAAAGCTGAGCGGCGATCTCACGCGCTTCCTGTGCATCGGTAGCCGTGAGTAGACGCACGCCGAGGGTGGCTTCCCCCACACGGCCGCCCGCATTGATGCGCGGCCCCAGCGCGAAGCCCAGGTCGGAACAGGTCGGAGCACGGTTCAGGCGGCTTGCGTCGATCAGCGCCGCCATGCCGATATTGTCGCGCCGGGCCATGACCTTGAGTCCTTGCGCCACCAGGGCCCGGTTAAGACCATGAAGCGCGGCCACATCCGCAACGGTGCCCAGTGCGACCAGATCGAGCAGGGCGAACAGGTCAGGCTCCGCCCTTGTCTCGAAATAACCACGCCGCCGCAAAGTGCGCAGGGTCGCCACCGCCAGCAGGAAGGCGACGCCCACGGCGGCGAGATGGCCGTGACCGGCGGCAACTTCGCCTTCGTCCAGCCGGTTCGGGTTCACCAGAGCGGCGGCGCGGGGGAGTTCGGGAGCACACTTGTGATGATCGACCACGATCACGTCGACACCGGCCTCGTGCGCCATGTCCAGGGCCTCGTGCGCCATGGCGCCGCAATCGACAGTGACGATGAGGCTCGAGCCTTCGGCCCCGATGCGCACCAGCGCTTCTCCGCTGGGGCCATATCCTTCAAGCAACCGGTCAGGAATGTAGTAGCGCGCCTCATGGCCCAGGCGCCGCATCAGCAGGATCAGCAACGCGGCGCTGGTCGCTCCATCCACATCATAGTCGCCATAGACTGTTAACGTTTCGCCGGTCATCACCGCCTGTGCGAGACGTTCGGCGGCCGCGTCCATGTCGCGAAACTGGGATGGGTCGGGCAGGAAGGCCCGTAGTGACGGAACGCGATGGCGAGCCAAGTCTTCACGGGCGACACCGCGGGACAGCAACAATTGAGTGACGATATCGTCCTCAAGACCGCCCGCCCCTTCCGACAAGTGCATGTTGCCGCCGCGCCAGCGCCAGACCTTGCCGGTGAGCGAGCGATCGATGCCGAAGACATTGGCGGAGCGTGAATCCATAGGCCGTACGGTTAAACGAGCCCCTGCCCGCCGAAAAGGGCGGCGAGCACGAAGTTGCGGACAGGCGAAAGACATACCATCGAAAACGGACTCGACGGCGGAAAGCAATTCGGGCCTATTGGGCGGTAAATCCTGCGGGCGGAGTTTGTGGAATTGTCTGGCCATTCATCAAGCGGCGACACGCCTGAAGGAATTTCGCTGTTATTCGCCGCTGGTTCGCGATTGTCCGCCGTCGATCTTGCCCGTCTGCTGGATACAGCTGAAGCCGGCGTTTCCGCCCGCATCAGCCACCGCCCCGATCCAGCGGAAGGCTGGCTCGAAATATTGATTGCGGGCTTGACCTTCGAACTGCGCGGGCTTTCACCGGCCGATCCCGCTCCCTGGGAAAGCGCCGCGCATATCTATGGTTTCGATAGCGCTCCACCTGCCGGTGGGTTGGAGGCTGTCGAACTGGTTCCTGCCCGGCACATCGCCAGCGGAGCCAGGTTGTTTCCAGTAATGCGCGCGATGCTGAAGTTCGCCGCCGATCTTGCCCTGCAGGTTCCGATGGCGGCGGTTGTGTGGCAGCCGGCCGGAACGATGATGGAGCCGCGCTATTTCTCCCGCGTGGTCCTAAACTGGCTAGCTGGAGGGGCTTTTCCCGCATTGGGCCTTACCGCGCTCATCCCTGCTGGCGATGGCAGCGTGTACAGTGACGGGCTGTCCCATTTTATCGGCCAGGAAATGCAGCTTGAAGGGGGCGAGAACGAAACCCCGGCGGAAGCGGTGAAGCTGGCGATCCGCCTTGTCGATCATCTGGTATCGCAAGGGCCGATCGCGGCACCGCAAGTGATAGAGCAGGAAAATGCCACTGTGCTGGCTGAGCCTTCCGCTGCTGGCCGGCGAGTCTGGATATCGCGCCTGCGCCGTTAACCGCAGAAGTCGGACATTTGCGACAGCACTTGCCATTTCGCGCAGTTAATCGCCGCGGCAAGCCGGGTTACGATCCGGGCCTGCAGAGGCATCATCTGCTGCCTCTGCAATTGCTGGCCCGTTCTTCGCTGCATCGCATGTTCGCGGCGATCGGCGGAGAACATCATCGGTTCGACGATTTTCGCACGAATGGATTGCTGCTGCCCTGCGCCGAACCGGCAGCGCTGCGCTTGATGCTGCCACTCCATCGCGGCCCGCATCGTCATTACAGCGGACTTGTGATGGAACGGGTCGGCCAGATCGAGGCGACGTGGGCACGAACACGATGCCGCAATGCAGAAACAGCGGCGCTACATGCCCGTATGCGCCTGAACCTGTTGCAAAGGGCATTGCGCCGCTTTCTGCTCGATTGTCGGTCGCGGCGATTGCTTCTCAACCGGCGGGACCCCCTGCGGACCTCTTCGGACTTTTCGGACCTTGATGCCGTGGCTGACGCCTTGTGGGGCGCAACCGGCTAGGAAACGACCGGAGAACCTGCGCTTCATCTCTCATCGATGCGACCGGGCAATTCCCTCTTTGCAGCCTGATACTGGGCCAGCAGCGTTTCGACACGGGTTGCGACCGGTTCGATGGCCTTGATCGCCCCGACACCCTGGCCCGCGCCCCAGATATCCCTCCACGCCTTGGCATCAGAGTTGCCGCCCGAACCGAAGTCCATCTGGTTCTTATCGCCCTGCGGCAAATTGTCCGGGTCGAGGCCCGCGGCCGCAATCGAAGGACGCAAGTAATTGCCGTGCACGCCTGTGAACAAGCTGGAATAGACAATGTCGGCAGCGCTGCTCTCAACGATCGCCTGCTTATAGGCTGCAGCAGCATTCGCTTCCGACGTGGCGATCCAGGGCGTACCGATATAAGCAAAGTCCGCGCCCATGGCTTGCGCCGCCAGAATGGAGCGGCCGCATGCGATTGCGCCGGAAAGTGCCACCGGGCCGTCGAACCAGGCGCGAATTTCCTGCATCAGAGCGAAGGGCGATTGCCGTCCTGCGTGACCGCCGGCGCCTGCCGCCACGGCAATAAGCCCATCCGCGCCCTTCTCAATCGCCTTGCGTGCAAAGCTGTCATCAATCACGTCATGTAAGACGATCCCGCCCCAATTGTGAATCGCGGCGTTCACTTCCGTGTTGGCGCCGAGGGAAGTAATGACCAGCGGAACTTTCCACTTCGCCAGCGTCTTGAGGTCTTCGTCCAGCCGCGCGTTGGTCTTGTGAACGATCAGGTTGACCGCGAACGGAACGCCGCAGCGCGTCTCTTCGGTAATGCGATGCAGCCATTCGTCCAACTGGCTTGCGGGACGCGCATTCAGCGCCGGAAAGCTGCCGACAATCCCAGCGCGCATTTGCGCGATCACCAGGTCCGGGTTGGACACGATAAACATCGGCGCGGCGATAACGGGCAAGCGCAAACGTTCGAGAATTGCGGGAAGAGGCATGTCGCGTCCGGTCTTGATGGGCAGATCAAGCGAGGCATAGGACCCGCCCTCCTCACTGTCGAGAGAACTCCGCCGGGGGAAGATGGGAGTCGGGCCCTCAGCGCATTTAGACACATCGGAAAAAAATCAGCAACAGATCAGCAATCTTCTATTGCGACGTATTATCATTATCTGTTAGGCGGCACTCGCTACCGATTGGGATCAAGGGGGGTTCGTGAAAAAGTTCGCCATCCTGCTGGCGACGGCATCGTTTTTGCCGTTGATGCCAGCTCGCGCCGATGAGGCATCGCTGCAAGCCGAGATCGCGCTGCTCAAGCAACAAGTGGCTGCGCAAAACCAGACGATCGCTGCGCAGACCGCGCGTCTCGATCAGCTGGAAGCGCAGATGCGGGGCGGCTCCGCTCTCGCCGTGCAGCAGAACGGCGCCCCTGCCAGTATAGCCTCCACCGCCCCGGAACTCGCGGCTTCCCCGGTTTCAACCGGAGCGGAAACGCCGAATACCGCGCCAACGCTTGCCCTCGCCAGCCCTTCCGCATCGGATACGACGATCGGCGGCTACGGTGAGATTACCTACAATGGGTACGTTCACAATGCGAGTCGCAACCAGGCCGATCTGAACCGTTTCGTCCTGTTCTTTGGTCATCGCTTCAACGACAAGCTGAGCTTCAACAGCGAAGTCGAAGTCGAACACGCCGTGTCGAGTTCTGAAGACCAGGGCGAAGTCGAGATCGAACAAGCCTATCTGAACTACACTATCAAGCCGGCTCTCAACGTGAAGGCGGGGCTGTTCCTGATGCCGTTCGGCTTCATCAACCGCAATCACGAGCCGCCCGTGTTTTTCGGTGTCGAGCGCAACGAGGTTGAAACGCGGATCATCCCTTCGACGTGGCGCGAAGGCGGTGTCGGCCTGTGGGGGAGCACTTCCTTCGGTCTTTCCTACGATGTGGGCGTAACCACCGGCTTTGACGTCGCCAAGCTGGACGATGCCGGCGCCCCACTTCGCGGCTCGCATCAAGAGCTGCAGCTTGCCAAAGCAGCCAGCTTGTCCGTCTACGGCTCGCTCGAATACATGCCAACGCCCGGGCTGTTGATCGGTGGCGCGATCTTTCACGGAGGCGCCACGCACAGCAATGCGGATTTCCGACGGGACGATACTCTCCCCGACTTTGCCGGGGTCAATGCCAAGGTCACGTTATGGGATGTTCATGGCCGCTGGCAGCACAACGGCCTTGACCTTCAAGCTCTTTATGCACGCGGCACGATCAGCCGCGCGGCCGCACTCGATGGTGTAATCGCTGCGTACAATACCGCCCATGGCACGGAGTTGCCGGTCGCGCCCTCAGCATTCTACGGCTGGCTGATTCAGGGCGCTTACAGCTTTCCCCTTGGCAGCACGATCACGCTCGACCCGTTTGTCCGCTACGAATTGTACAATACGCAGGCTTCGCTGCCAGTCGGCTTCACCGCCGATCCGACCAATCGCGACCGAATCCTGACCGCGGGCCTCTCGTTCCATCCTTTGCACGAAGTGGTGGTGAAGGTCGATTATCAGAAATTCTTCGAGAACTCGACCAATGACCGGGTCAATCTCGGTCTAGGTTACATGTTCTGATATCACGGATAACTATCGATGCGCGTCACCATATTATGCCCTTTCTACCCGGTCACCGTGGCCATGTTCCTGGCTGCGACTCCAGTTCATGCCGACGAACCGCTCTTCGGATTCATCAATACGACCGACACTCTACCCAAGGGGCAGAAAGAGCTGGAACAGTGGGTGACACTGCGCGAGGGGCGCTCTCAAGGAGACTTCAACCTGGTGCAGACCCGTACGGAAGCGTCTTACGGCGTCAGCGATGACCTGCAGCTTTCGGGCTATTTGAATTTTGCCTTCGCCAATACCTTCCGCAATACCCCATCCGGCGAGACTGCGCCGCCGGAGGTATTTGCCGACTTCGCCTCCGATCCTGATCGCCGCTTCAGAAAGGCCCGGCTGGAAACTGTGTCGCTCGAGGCCGTCTACCGCATCGCAAGCCCCTATACCTCGCCACTCGGCGTCGCCCTTTATGTCGAACCATCGATCGGACCGCGCACTCGTGAACTGGAGACAAGGCTCATCCTTCAGAAGAATTTCCTGCAGGATCGGCTGGTGTTCGCCGCCAACGCGACGTTGGGTTATGAATGGCGCAAACTGCTTGCCGATCCAGCCGCCGATCCCGGCTCGATAGAGGCGACTAATCATTGGGACAAGGAAACCGACGTCAACTTCGGTTTTGCCGGCAGTTACCGCTTCGCACCCAACTGGTCCGCTGGCGCTGAAATCCAGAACGAGCACGAATGGGCTGGCCTTGATCCCTTCAACGGGTCGAAACGCACGAACGAAGCATGGTTTCTGGGTCCCACTCTTCATTACGGCGGTCGACACTTCTTCGCGACCTTCACCACGTTGTTCCAGATGCCATGGGCGCACGATTACGCTAATCGGGGTGCGGACAGCTTCGTCGTCAACGGGATCACCAATGCCGATGACTTCGAAAAGCGCCGCTTCCGCCTGAAAGTCGGCTACTATTTCTAAGGGTCGCATCATGAATCGTTCGCATTTCTATCTCGTGTCGGCAGCCGTCCTGGCCGCCCCCAGCGCCGTTCACGCCACTGTCTATATGACGCCCGAACAGGCAGGCGCGGCAATGTTCCCAGGCGAGGCGCTCCATCCGTTCTTTCGCGAACTCACCGCAGGACAAGTGACTGAGATCAAGCGGGCGGCGGGAGAGGCGCCTCTGTCAAAAGACCTGCACGCCTGGCGCGCTTCCAGCGGCGGATGGCTGATCGTCGATCGTGTGGTGGGCAAGCATGAGTTCATCACTTTCGCGCTCGCGCTGGACGCGTCAGGCGCGGTCAAGGGCATCGAGATCCTTGATTATCGAGAGAGCTACGGCAGCCAGGTGCGGGATGCTCGCTGGCGCGCGCAGTTCACCGGCAAGCGCGCGGGCCAATCGCTGCAGCTGGGACGCGAGGTGAAGAACATCTCAGGCGCGACGCTTTCGTCCAAGCATGTGACTGACGGCGTGCGCCGGCTATTGGCGACTTATGCCATCGTCCTTGCACACGCTTCCTGATCCGGTTACCCGCTGCCGGCCCCTGCTCGGCACCTTCGTCGAGATTACTGCGCCGGACGGTCATGGTGAAGCGGTCAATGCCGCCTTCGCCGCGATTGCGCATGTTCACGGGCGCATGTCATTTCATGAGCCCGCGAGCGACCTCGCCGTGATGCGCAAGGCCCAGGTCGGCGAATGCGTCGCCATCGACCGCGAAACTGTTCGCGTGCTGCGAACGGCGCAGGCCCTTCATGAGGCATCGGACGGTCTTTTCGATGTCACGGTGGGCCGCAGCATCGTCAGTGGTGGATTCCTGCCCCGAAACGGCCTCGGACCGCTCAAGCAATATGACGGGACCGCCACCGACGTCATCATCGAGGATGATACGCATATTCGGCTCGCCCGCCGCGTTTTGATGGATCTTGGCGGGATCGCCAAAGGCCACGCGGTGGATCGAGCGGTCGAGACACTTATCGAACATGGTGTTCCCGGCGGCCTCGTCAACGCCGGCGGTGATTTGCGCGCATTTGGTAGCGCTGACTGGACAATCGGCCTGCGCGATGCTGACGAGCTTGTGCGCTTGGACATGGTCATCCGCGATTGCGCCGTCGCCAGTTCGGCCAACCTCAACAACCGCCGCCTGCTGCGGGGCTCGCTCCGCTCTCCGCACATCGGGCGGCGGGGACAACCGGTTCTGACCGGCGAGCGCACTACCGTTGTCGCCGAATTGTGCGTGATCGCCGACGCTATGACCAAGATCGCCATGGTGGACGCCGATCTCGCGGACACCCTTCTTGCTGACTACAAGGGACACGTCGTGCGCGCTCTCGCTTCGCAGGTAATGAACTGATGCCGAACCGCCGCACCGCCAAGCTCGCCCGGTGGCAGATATGGCTGCTGACCTTGCCCGGTTCGGGCCTATGGCTGTCAGGCGCGGCGTGGCTCCTGCTCCATTATTTCGGCCAGAAGCAAGGTGATTTCGGCCCTGAGACTAATCCTATCGAGCCTTGGATGATGAAGGCCCACGGGCTTGCTCTGATACCGGCACTGCTTGGCATCGGCGGCATGTTCGTTGTCCATATCCCAAAAGGTTGGACTCATCTGCACCAGCGCGTTGCCGGTATTGCCCTGTGCGTGGTGCTCAGCTTGCTGATCGCCAGCGGATACCTTCTCTATTATGTCGGAGACGATACCACGCGGACCTGGGCCAGCAAGGTCCATTGGTTGATCGGGCTTGGATTGCCGGTCATTTTCGTATGGCACTATCTCAATGGGCTGAGCGCCAGAAAGCGGCGAAACTAGCCATATCGTCACACGCGACGGCGCAACTCCACGCAGCCATTTCGCATCTCCGGCGTTGAGGGGACGTTCGCGATCTCCGGCGGACGGAGCCGAGAGGGCCGGAAATGATGGAAATGCCAGCGTGCGGGACGGCTTCGTCAACAGGGTCCGGGAGGCGCCCGGCTTGATGCGGGGATGGTTGCTTTTCCATCGCGATCTTGACCCTGGCACGCCCGAAGTACCTGAAGTGCTTCGTTTCCAACAGGCAGCCAGGGAAGCGGACATCGACCTTTCCGTGCTTCATCCGCATCACTTCGAATTGGTGGTCGGCCGGGAAGAAGGCTGGGACGTGGGATATGAGGGGCAACCGGTGGCGCGCCCCGATTTCATCATCTGCCGCACCGGCGCGGAAACGGATTACTACACACTCGCGCTGTTGCGCCATTTCGAGCGTTGCGGCGTTCGTCTTATCAATGGGCCCGCCGCGATCGAGCGCGTGGCCGACAAGCTCCACACTCTGCAATGCTTGAGTCGCGCCGGCCTGCCGATCCCGCGCACGATCCTCGATACCTTCCCGGTCGATGTCGATCTGGTTGAGCGCGAGTTGGGCTTTCCGGTGATCGTCAAAACGCTCAAGGGCACACGAGGCGCTGGTGTCCTCAAATGCGAGAACCGCAGCCAGTTCGAGGATCTGGCCGGCCTTCTGGAAAGCGCGGAGGCCAAGGCAGACTTTATCCTTCAACATTATGTTCGTGCAAGCCATGGCCGCGACGTGCGCGTGCTTGTCGTTGGCGGCCGGGTGATCGCAGCCATGGAGCGGCGCTCGCTTACGGGTGGATTCAAGTCCAACGTCTCGCTCGGCGGGATCGGCTCTGCCTATAATCCCCCCCCGGAAATGGCAGAGCTTGCAGTCAGGGCGGCTGATGTCCTTGGCCTTGATGTCACCGGCATCGACATTCTGTTCGATGAGGACGGATACAGAATCTGTGAAGCCAACTCCGCACCGGGATTCCAGGGCCTTGAACGGGCCAGCGGTCTGGATGTGCCGACCGCCATTCTTCGATGGATAATTTCGACGCAGGACCTTGCATTGCCAGCCAGTGCGGCAAACGAGAGCGACACGCTCGTCAATATGGCGTTCGGCGGGCGCAGCGGGCTGCGCGCGATTAGCGATCGCAACAGCGAGTATCGGGCTTTCTCCAGCGCGGTCGGCCTGCGGCTGATCGCTGCGGGCATGGCTTGCCTGGGTCACGCGCTCGGCCCGCCGCTGCTCGTCGACCCGAGGAGCCGCACCGGCTCGGGCCTTCGCGCCCTTTACGAAGGGCGAACCAGCGCCGATCTGCCAACGCTTGGTGACAGTGAGCAGGAACGGACACTTGTCGTCGTTCTGGCCGTGGGCATCTGGGCAGCGATTCTGCCCTGGCTGGCAGGCGCTCAGGCCGAGGTGAGCGGAGCGCTTTCACTGATGGCGTTGAGCTTTCCTTTCCTGTTCATGGCGACAGCACCGAGCGGACGCCTGCGCAGTTCGCTTTCCGCCCGAATGCGGCGTGAGGGTCGATGATGGAATTGGCGGGAATTTCGTGGGAAGATATGGCGCCCTTCATTGCCGTAGGCTTCCTGGCGCAAATGGTCGACAGCGCGATCGGCGTGGCGTTTGGCCTGGCCTCCACTTCGCTTCTCGCGCTTGTCGGCATGCCTCCGCCCGCGGCCGCCGCCACCGTCCGCACCGTCGAAAGCTTCGCGAGCGGGGCGTCCGGCATCGCCCACGTCTTTCAGCGAAACGTCGACTGGCATGTCTTCGCGAGACTGGTCGTTCCGGGCATCATTGGCAGCCTGTGCACCGCCTGGCTGTTCCTGATGCTCAATCCGGCAGTGCTTCGGCCAGTGCTATTCGTCTATGTCGCCGCGATAGGAGCCTATCTGATGTGGTGGGCGCCGAGACGGGCACACACGTTCCGGCGCATTCGGCTGGTGGGGCCGTTAGGCTTGGTTGGCGGGGTGTTCGATGCATCCGGCGGAGGCGGCTGGGGCCCGCTCGTCACCGGCAACCTGCTGGCTCAGGGCATGACGCCCAAGATGGCCGTGGGCACCGCAAATGCCGCCGAGTTCTTTGTCACCGTAACGATACTTGCGGTCTTCACCGGGGCGCTCGGCACCAAAACCTTCACTACCCCGGCCGCCGGCCTGCTGATAGGCAGCGTGGTCGCCGCACCACTAGGCGCATGGCTGACGAAACGCATCGCCCCGGCCGCGCTCTTGCGCATGGTCGGCGCCCTCCTGATCGTAACGAGTGTCTGGGCCCTGGCGTCCCTGGTCTTTGCACCCACTCCGATCTTCAGGCGCTTCTGAGCAGAAGCGGTGCGGGCGGTGTTCAAACCGGCGGCACAGGCTGCGGCGGCGCGTCAATATCTTCCTCGTGGATTTCGATCAGGCCGCGTCCCACGTGGCTGCGGCTGTGACTGTAGAGGAAATAGACCGCAAGCCCGATCGCGCCCCATATCGGCAGCACCAGTTTCGCCTCCAGTGGGAGATTGAAATACAGTGCAACGCAGCCGATCGCTGAGAGCGGGGCCATGACCCACACCAGAGGTGTCCGGAACGGGCGGACACGTTTCGGATCGCGAACGCGCAGCACCAGCACCGCAATGGAAACCATGAAGAACGCGAAGAGCGTCCCGGAGTTCGAGATATCCGCAAGCTGGCCGACCGGGAGCAGGGCCGCCGCAATGGCCACGAAAATGCCGGTCAACAGGGTGACGACATGCGGCGTTTTCCACTTAGGGTGCACGCTGGCCAGCTTCTCCGGCAGCAGACCATCGCGCGCCATGACGAAGAAAATCCGAGTCTGTCCGTAAAGCATCATCAGGATAACGGAAGGCAATGCGAGATTGGCGGCAAGTCCGACCAGATCGCCTGCCCAAGTGTAATTTATCGAGCGCAGAACGTGCGCAAGCGCTTCGTTGGAACAGACCAGCGGATGCTGCGCGTTGGCTGCCAGCACGGTGCATTCCCTTGCAAATTCGGGCGAGCCGGGCTGAACGCCGAGCCCGGCGGGCTGCGCCCCGATCGCTCCTATCGCACTGGCAGCGACGAGCAGGTAGAACACTGTGCAGATCGCGAGGCTGCCGATCAGGCCGATCGGTACGTTTCGCTGCGGATTCTTGGTTTCCTCCGCTGCGGTGGAAACGGCATCGAAGCCGACATAAGCAAAGAAAATCGACGATGCCGCACCGACAATGCCCAAGCCGCTCGTTCCAGCGGGGCCGAACCAACCGTTCGGTGCGAAAGGCGCGAAATGCGCGCCGCTCATCTTTGGCAGTGCAAGAGCGATGAACAATGTAAGTGCGGTCACCTTGATGGCCACCAGGATCGCGTTGAAAGTCGCACTTTCCTTGGTCCCGATCATCAACAGCCAGGTTACGCCGAGCGCCACGAAGATCGCCGGCACATTGATAATGCCCGAGCTGAAATCAACGCCGGTGAGCGACCATGTCGGGCCGGCTGCCAGTGCAGCGGGCAACTGAAATCCAGTCCAACTCTTCAGCAAGCCCATGAAATAGCCTGACCAGCCCACCGAAACAGCCGAAGCCGCGACCGCATATTCAAGAATCAGCGCCCAGCCCACCATCCAGGCCAGCAGCTCACCGACCACGGCGTAACTATAAGTGTAAGCCGATCCCGACACCGGCACCATCGAAGCCAGTTCAGAGTAGCACAACGCCGCCACGGCGCAGACCGAGCCTGCGATGACAAAGCTCCACATCATGCCCGGCCCGGCTTTCTGGGCGGCTGCCGCGGTGAGAACGAAAATACCTGTTCCTATCACCGCGCCGATCCCCAGCATGGTAAGTTGGAAAGCGCCAAGCGAGCGGTGAAGAGATTTCTTTTCAGCCGTTGCCAGAATGGCATCGAGCGGCTTTACGCGTCCGAACATGCGGGACCCCCGGGATTTGCGAATTGGCCGACGCTAACGACATGCGAAAGCTTGGCAAGGGCCTAGCGCAGGCGGTCCCCAGCTTTGCAGAAAGTATCCGCGTCCGCTAAAGCACGGTCATGTCTACCACTTTCCAACTCGACACCGCGACCAGCCGCGCTAATCCTACCCCTGCGCCGATGAAGCGCCTGACCGTTCCCGCGATCCAGCGCCGCAAGACGAAGGGCCAAACCCAGGAGCCGCTGGTCATGCTCACCGCATATACGGCCCGGCAGGCGCAATTGCTGGACCCGCACTGCGATATCCTGCTGGTGGGGGATTCGCTGGGTCAGGTGATTTACGGCCTGCCATCCACCCTGCCCGTCACGCTGGACATGATGATCGCGCATGGCGCCGCTGTGGTGCGGGGTAGTTATCATTCGGTCGTCATCGTCGACATGCCCTTCGGCGCTTACGAAGCAAGCCCGCAGCAAGCTTTCGCGGCCGCGAGTCGGGTTATGGCGGAAACCGGTTGCGCCGGGGTCAAGCTGGAAGGCGGGCAGGCCATGGCCGAAACTATCGCCTTCCTGACCCAGCGCGGTATTCCCGTCATGGCGCATGTCGGCCTTACACCGCAGGCCGTGAATGCGCTTGGCGGCTATGGCGCGCGCGGCCGGAGCCAGGAGGAACACGCAAAGATCATAGCGGATGGCCAGGCCGTTGCCGAAGCCGGCGCTTTTGCCATGGTGGTGGAAGGCGTGATCGAATCCATCGCCGTCACCCTTACGCAAAGCGTGGAGATTCCGGTCATCGGGATCGGAGCCTCGGCGCAGTGCGACGGACAGGTGCTCGTCACCGAAGACATGCTAGGCATGTTTGAGCGGGTGCCGCGCTTCGTGAAGCGCTATGCCGACATCGCCGGGATGATTTCCGAAACCGCGGCCAAATATGCCGAGGAAGTGCGCGCGCGCACCTTTCCCGGTTCGGAACAGGTATACCAGCCCAAATAAAGCTCCGCGTTATTGGCGTTCCAAGGCGCTTCGCGCGTCTACGATCGCGGGGGTGAGGCCGACGAGAGCCTGCGCCTTGTCGAGCAGCGCGCGCGCAGCCGTCACGGAACCACCTGGCAGGGCATAGCTGTAACCAAGAGCCTGAGCCGCAAGCGGACTGGACCGCTGCAGGCGATACGCGGCCAGGGCGCTGCCGCGCGCTTCATCTGGGTTGCCCGCGTGCGCCTCCACCATCGCAAGATCGCACAGCAGGCGCACGTCCGATGCGTCACCAGTGTCGCGCAGCCATGAAAGGATCGCATGAGCGCGACCGAGATCACCTGCGCCGATCGCCAGGCGGGCCGCGGCACGCAGGGCTGAACGGTTGTATGGATTCTCCCACAAATAATGATCGACCAGACGCCTGGCGCCCCCCGGATCGTCCGCCGCAACGTACGCCTCGAAGCGACGTTGGAACAGGCTTTCCGACATGCGGATCATGGCGGCCGCCGCATAATGCTTTTGGGCGGCCTGTGCCCGTCCCGCGACAAGCTCGACATCTCCGGCCAGGGCTTGATTGTCGTAGAAGCCCGGCTTGGCGCCTAATGCGGACTCGACCGCCGCCAGCGCCGCCTCCGTCTTGCCCTGAGCAAAGAGCCCGCCGATCTCGCCTTGGCCGGGCACGACGCGCAGCGGTGCTTCTTGGGGACGGGCAGCCCGATCCAACAGTTCGCCGGCGCGCAGGCGATCCCCCGACGCTTCGTACGCCCGCGCCACCGTGGTCAGCAAATAGGGTGACGCGTCGCCACGGGCGATGTCGTCGGCGAAGCGCAAGGTGACATAGCGATATTCTCCGCCGCGATAGATGGCGCGCGCGAGCAGATTTTTCGCCTGCTGACAATCGGGCCTTACCCGAAGCACCGCTTCAAGCGCCTCTTCGGCGGCAGCGGTATTGCCGGCGGCAAGCTCTACCAAGCCGCGCAGCAGCAACGGGCCAGGCAATGTTGCGTCCAGCTTGTCTCCGGCCCGCATGAGCAGCGAACGGGCAAGTCTGTAATTGCCGGCACGCGCCGCGATCACGGCCTGAAGATAATAAGCGCGCGGGTTCTTGGGGCTGAGTTCGAGCGTCTGGCGCGTCACCGCAACAGCCTCCGTCGCCCGGCCCAGCTCGCCCAGCGTCGCCGCATATTCGAGCAGCACCGACACGTCTTTCGGATCACGCTTGATCGCTCGTTCGAACCAGGGGATCGCCGCGCGCAAGCCATAACGATCGCGCGCCAATTGGCCCTGAAATTCCAGGGCCCGCACGTTGTCCGGCCCTAGCGCAAAGGCGTGTTCCGCCGCTTCGATCGCCAACATCTGTTCGCCGTCGGCATAACGCAAGCGGCCGATCTCAACCCACAGAGAAGCATCGTTCGGCAGCAACGCCAGCGCCTTGTCATAGGCCCGCCCGGACGCTTGCAGGTTTCCGTCTAGCTGCTCCAGCAGGCCGAGAGCACGCCATCCGTCGGCAGCGGTTCGCGCAGAGAAATCGCCCGATTCCAGCCACTGCCGAGCCTGGTCCCGATCATTTTGCGCGAGATAAGCTTTGCCCATCCAGGCTGCGACTTCATCGCGCACGGCGCCTTTTTCCAAAGCGGCGCGCAGCTTCATCTCACCGTCAATGCCATCCCCGCGATCCAATGCCACGCGAGCCGCCTCGATCAGCGCGGCGCTGTCCGGACGGGCGCCGAAGCCGGGGGCGGCGTCAAACGCCAGCGATAGGGCAAAAGCCGCCAGCGCCAATCGCCGCATGCCCCTCCCCCGCCGATCAGGGCTGCAGATCGTACTGCTTGAGCAGATCATAAAGCGTGGGCCGGCTGATCCCGAGCATCTTGGCGGTGCTAGAGATATTGCCCTCACTGCGAGCCAGCGCATGGCGGATGACTTTGCGATCCGCCTGCTCGCGTGCGGTCTTGAGGTTGAGTGCGTTCATCACTTGCGCATTGGGTTCGGCCAGATCGAGATCCGTTGCGTTCACGAGCTTCTCATCAGCCATGATGACCGCCCGCTTCACACGGTTTTCCAATTCGCGCACATTGCCGGGCCAGCCCCAGGCATCAATGGCTGCCAAGGCATCGGCGGCGAACCCGCGTACGCGAGGGTTCATCTCCTGCGCGAAGCGATGGAGAAAAGCCTTCGCAAGCAGCGCGGCATCACCGGGGCGTTCCGCCAGGCTGGGTATCTTCACCACGATTTCCGCGAGCCGATAGAACAGGTCCTCGCGAAAGCGGCCATCAGCGATCATCGCTTCCAAGTCCTGATGCGTGGCGCAGACGATCCGCGTATCGACAGCAATGGCTTCGCGCGAGCCCACCCGCTCGATCACGCGTTCCTGCAGAAAGCGCAGCAGCTTCACCTGAAGCTGAAGCGGTATGTCGCCCACTTCATCAAGGAACAGCGTCCCCCCGGCGGCCTGTTCGATCTTGCCTTGCGTTGTCTTTACCGCGCCCGTGAATGCTCCTTTCTCATGGCCGAAAAGCTCGCTTTCGAGAAGATTCTCGGGGATCGCTGCGCAGTTGATGGCGACGAATGCCCCTTTCGCGCGGTCGCTGGCTTCATGCAGCCCACGGGCCAGCAGTTCCTTGCCGGTGCCGCTGGCGCCCAGCAACATGACGGAGACATTGGTGTTCGCAACCCGTTCGATCGTGCGCGCAACCCGGATCATCTCCGGCGCTGCGGTTATCATTCGGCCAAGAACGGTTTCGCCCTTCTCCGCTTTCCCAGCAAGGCGGCGATTCTCATCCTCCAGCTTGTGGAGCTGAAGCGCCCGGCGGACGATCAGACCCAGGGCATCGATGTCCACCGGCTTCTGATAAAAGTCGTACGCCCCACGCGCGATGGCCTGCAGCGCGCTTTCCCTCGCGCCGTGGCCGCTGGCCACAATCACCTTGGTGTCCGGCTTGAGCGACATGATCTCATCAAGCAAGGCAAAGCCTTCACTGGTGCCATCAGGATCAGGCGGCAGCCCGAGATCAAGCGTCACCACATCGGGCGTCTCAGCGCGCAGCAGCGCCAACGCGCCGGTGCGGTCCCCCGCCACGAGCACGTCAAAATCCTCATAGGCCCACTTAAGCTGCGCCTGCAGGCCGGCGTCATCCTCGATGATAAGCAGCTTGGGTCGGATTTCTGTCATCATGCCACTTTCTGGTCCTGGCTGCTCAGGGTTTGGAAAATGTCTGCCGCCGCCGCGAGGGGGATGCGGACGATGAAACGTGAACCCAAGCCTTCACGCGATTCCACATCGAGCCGCCCGCGCATCGCCCGCACCAACTCGCGCGCTTCGAAAGCGCCAATGCCGAAGCCGCCGCTCTTGGTCGAGACGAAGGGCTTGAACAGGCGATTACGCACGAACTCTGCGCTCATCCCGCAGCCTGAATCGAGCACGTCGAAGCGCGCATGAAGGCCGTCCACCGCCATTGAGACGAATACCGGGCTTTCCGGAGGGCTGGCGTCGATCGCATTCTGTACGAGATGCACCAGCACTTGTTCGAGCGAATGGCGGTTGGCGGTGACAACGGCGTCGTGACCTTGAGCGAGCACGACTTGCGGCTTATCGCGAAAACGCTCCATCACGGCCGCGATGACTTCACCGGAGAGGACGTGCTCCAGCTTGTCCACCGCGCCGTTGCCGTAGCGCGACAGACGTGAAATCAGGGCATTGAGCTTTTCCGAGGAATTGCGAAGCGTAACCAGCATATCCGCGCGGAACTCCGGCTTGTCGGCATGAAGTTCGGCATTGCGCGCCAGCAGGCTGAATTGGCTGGCAAGGTTTTTGATATCGTGCATCACGAAGGCGATGCGACGATGAAAGTCCTCAAAACGGCTGGATTCCGCCAGCGCTTCCTGGCTTGCATGTTCGGCGAGATAGCTGGCAGCGTGCTGACCGATGGCGCGCAGCAGATCGAAATCCTCCCAGTCGAACTTGCGGACTAGGTGCGGACGCGCCAGCACGACCATCCCCACCAACCGCTCGAAATGGACCAATGGAATCAATGCCCAGGCGCGAACATCATTGCGGAGCCACGACGGCATCTCCATTTCAGGCGCGACTGAAAGGCCGGCGCGCGCCTCGTCAAGGTCAGTGATGTAACCGGTTCGTTCGAACCAGTTCAGCGAAGCGGCCGGAAGCGCGACCGCCGGAACATCTATTTCCGGCCAGTTCCAACGTGCGCCAAGAGTAAACTCAGCCTGTTCCCCACGCGTCAACAACAGCCCGGAAGGGCAATCGAATACATCGGCGACAGATTTAACCACGCGCTCGGCAAGCGGCTGCGCTTCGTCGCCTCCGCCGCCGACCGTGTGAGTGAAGCGCAGCCATTCCTCGCGATAATCGTAACGGTGCTGGAAGAAATGCTTGACCAGCATCACTTTCAGCCAGCCGCGAACGCGGCGCGAAGGCAACACGACCAGAGCAGCCGCGCTGGCCAGGGTTACGAAGACCAGTTCGATC
Source organism: Novosphingobium sp. (assembly GCF_036733805.1). Classification (GTDB taxonomy): domain Bacteria; phylum Pseudomonadota; class Alphaproteobacteria; order Sphingomonadales; family Sphingomonadaceae; genus Novosphingobium. The sequence goes on from NZ_DAIMZT010000002.1 coordinate 71,586, forward strand.
AGCCTCGCGAAATCGCCGCGGGAATAGGACAGCCACTGCGCCACCATCACCATGGCGACGAGGTAGAAACCTATGACCAGCAGCGAAAAGGTCTGGAAGGTAACGGCACGCGAAGGACGCAGTCGCAGCGCATCGCGATTCCAGGCGGCGGTGAGCGCGAAACAGCCGGCCAGCGCGATAACCGCCAGTCCGCGAAAGGCGGCGATCTCGACCGGCCATCGCGCGGCAAGATAAGCTATTGTGTAAAGATTGAGATCGAAAGCCCATAGCACGGCCAGACCGGTCGCTGGCCAGCGCAGCGCGGCGCGTGCTTCGCGCGGGGCACCCGCATAGAGATTATGCGCCAGCACCAGCCCCCCCACCGCCACCAGGAGCCGCAGCATCACGTTCAGTTCAAACACACTGCGTGGCGCCAAGCCGTCCGGCCCACTGTGCGGCAATCCGTAGTCCGCGCCGAGATGCAGTAGGACGACGAAGAAAAGCGCGAAAATTACTGGCCGGATCGGCGCCACGCTCGCGTGGCGGCCATCACTTGAGAAGAGGCGGTAGATGGCGAACAGCCAGGCAAGATTGCGCGCGCTTTCAGTGACGGACGGAAGCAACGCCTCCGACGCTGACGATGGCGCGGAAGCGACGGCGAGGCACCAGCCGGCCGTTACGAACAGCGCCGCCAGAATGCTGGCGCCGGCATTGCCGAAACGGGCGCGGCGCGGCCATGTCCAGAACGCAAGGCTTGCCAGCGCGATCGCTGCGGTCACGTCGAGAATGTCGCCCAGCATGATCCACGGGACGCTCGGGGTTTGCGTCATCATCGCGCGCCCTCGCTCCAGAGGACCACCCGCAGGGTTTGCAGGATAATCAGGAAATCCAGGAACGGCGTGTAATTCTTCGCATAATAGAGATCGTATTCGAGCTTGTGGCGCGAATCCTCGATCGAGGCGCCGTAGGGATAATTGATCTGCGCCCAGCCGGTGATGCCCGGCTTCACCATATGGCGCTCCGCGTAATAAGGCAGTTGCTCTTCCAGATCCGCGACGAACTCTGGCCGCTCTGGCCGAGGGCCGACGAAGCTCATTTCCCCTTTCAGCACGGTCCATGTCTGGGGAAGCTCATCAATGCGCACCTTACGAATGAAGCGGCCCACGCGCGTAATGCGCGGGTCATCCTTTTGCGCCCACTTCGCACCGGCGGCCTCGGCATCCGTGCGCATCGAGCGCAGTTTGATGACATCGAAGCTTTCCCCGAAAAGGCCAACGCGCGATTGACGGTAAAAAGCGGGTCCTTTGCTGTCGAGCTTCACCAGCAGCGCGAAAAGCAGGATCACCGGCGTCGTGATGAGCAACAGCAAAGCACTTGCGGTGACATCAAAAATCCGCTTCGCCACGCTGGAAATGGCGCGTCCTGAAGAAAAGCCGTCCGAAAAGATAAGCCAACTGGGGTTGACGGTATCAAGATCGACCCGCCCGGTCTCGCGCTCCAGGAAGCTGGAGAACTCGTTTACATGAACGCCCGCCGTCTTGATCCGCAACAAGTCCTTCAGCGGCAGGGCATTGCGCCTTTCCTCCAGCGCCAGCACAACTTCGCTTACCCCCAGATTTTCCACAAAACGGGTAAGATTGGGAATCGCTCCGCGGGGTATGGCTTCCTCAACCAATGGCCGGGCCTCGCTCATGCTCAGGTAGCCGACGATCACGAAGCCGCTCTCGGGCCGTTCCGCAAGCTCGCGCAGGCGTTGCGCGCGATTGCCGGCTCCCAGCACGAGCACGCGGCGCCGAAAGGCGGAGGTTCCCAGAAAACCGCCGAGAAGTAAGCGATTGAACACAAGAAAAGCGATCGCAAACGCCATCGAATAGGCTAGCGTCGATCGCCAGAAATTCTGTTCGCCGATCACAAAATCCGCAAAGGACAAGGCAATCACGCCCAGCGAAATCGCCACCAGCAGGCGCGCCGCCGCAAACCGCATGGAGCGTAGCGCGTCCGCGCCATAGACCCCGACTGCGATCATCGATAGCACGATGACCGCTGCGAAGATCGCATGTGGACCCATACGCGTCGCCAACTCACCGGGGTCCATCCCGATCTGCCCTGCCCGCAGCCGCCAGGACATTTCATTGGCGCTGACCAGCAGCAGCACGTCCACGAACCAAAGCAGTACGACCGCATGCGGAATATAATGTTTGAACAGACGAATCATCGTCGTTTTACGCCATCCTCGGAAGGCCATTGCGGCTTGCGGAACGGAGTAGGCCAAAGGCGTAAAATGTCGGTAAAGCTGACATCGCTTTCGCGCTGAAGCGAATATTCGTCCAGAATTGCCAGGCATTTCCTTCAAAATTGTCGGCAATCTTTACACGCGCTCCTTATTCGAGGAGCCCGACCGCGCATCGCCGCACCTGACAGGCCGGCAAAGTTTTTCTGATAGCGCCGATAGAAACCTCGAATCGACATTATCAACCATATAAGTAGAGTTATTGGCGAGCGAAGGGTCCTGCCCTGGCTCCGCGGCATTTGATGATTGTCAGCTTGCTCCGCGTCACCAACCGCTAAAGCGCACGAAACCAAAGGCGACAACGCCGGCTTCGTGCCTCCCGCAAAGGAGATACGAAATGCTCAATCCGTTTCCCAGGGCCACCTCCAGAGTGTTGCGCGCAAGACCCGCACCAAGCACGCGGCTGCCCCATCCCTCTTGGCGCCGCACGCTCGAGCCGATGCCGGCCGATGGCGCGGCCGCGATCCGCTGCGCTGGGGACTTTTGGTCACGCCTTGGGCTTTGACGGCCGCAAGGGCCGTCATCCAACGTCAGCAAAAGCAGGAAATGGTGCCCCTGGCCCGACTCGAACGGGCACGTCTTGCGACAAACGATTTTGAGTCGTTCGCGTCTACCATTCCGCCACAGGGGCACGGCATGGGACGGCACGCTTAGCCGCGCCGTCCCTTTCGCTCAAGTCAATCCTTAAGGGCGCTCACCACGATCTTGTGGAGACGCGAATGCAGTGCGTCATTGCCGGCCAGGATTTCTGCGTCACAATAAGGCAGCGAGCGCCCTTTCCAGTCCGACACGAAGCCGCCCGCTTCACGAACCAGGAGACAGCCCGCCGCGGTATCCCAGGGTTTAAGGCCAGCTTCCCAATAGCCTTCGTAACGCCCTGCCGCGACCCAGGCCAGATCAAGCGCCGCCGAACCGAAGCGCCTTATGCCCGCAACCTGGGGGGCAAGAGCACGGTAGATCTTCGACCATTGACCTGCATCGCCGTACCCGGCGAACGGAATGCCGGTGGCGATCAGGCTTTCATCGAGGTGGCGGCGCGAGGATACCCGCAGGCGCCGATCCTGAAGCCAAGCGCCCCGCGATTTCTCAGCCCAGAAGCTTTCGTCAGTGATCGGCTGATAGATCAGAGCGGCGGTAACCTCCCCCCAGCCCCTGCCGTCAAGCCGAGGCTCCTGCACCGCGATCGAGATCGCAAAATGCGGAAGGCCGTGCAGGAAGTTGGTGGTGCCGTCCAAGGGATCAACGATGAAGCGGGGCTTGGTCGGATCGCCTTCGATTTCGCCGCCTTCCTCGAACAGGAAACCCCAATCGGGCCGGGCCGCGCGCAATTCATCCCAGATCGTGCGTTCAGACGCCTCGTCAGCCTTCGAAACGAAATCCGACGGCCCCTTGCGGCTGACCTGCAAGTGCTCGATTTCGCCGAAGTCGCGGCGCAAGCGCCCGCCCGCCTTGCGGGCGGCCTTTTCCATAACGCGGATGAGACCGGAAATTGCGGCCATAGACCTGTACTACTCCTGGAACCGGCGAACCGGTGCTTATCGACCGCTGGGGGCGTTGCCCGAAGGAGCGGGAGCCGAGCCGGCTGGCGCCGCCTCTGGCTGATACCCGCAGATCCGCGCCAAGACGCCGAGAAGCTGGCTCGGATTGTTCTTATCGATCTTGCCGGGATTCTCAGCGATCACCTTGTCCATCGATTCCGTGATCTTCCCAAGCGAGTTGTTGTAAAGGCAGCCGACCAGCGCACCTTTTACAGGCTGATCCACCTTTTCCGACTGCAGCCCGCTGATAAGCACCTTGAGATAGAGCATCGCATCCTGTTCTTGCGATTGGCTTGCCGAAGCGGAAGCCGGCGCGGCGGGGGCCGCCTTCGCCGGAGCCTTGGCAGGAGCCGCCAGGACGCTCCCCGCGCTCATGGTCAGCACGGTCGCAGTAAGAATCTTCGCGATGTTGCGCATCAGTCTGCCTTTCTGACGTAAGTTTTCTCGTAAACGTCGACGACGATGCGGGTGCCGCTCTCGATATGCGGCGGAACCATCACGCGCACGCCATTGTCGAGAACGGCAGGCTTATAGCTGGAAGAGGCTGTCTGGCCCTTCACCACCGCATCGGCTTCGACGATGGTTGCTTCGACTTGTTCGGGCAACTGGACCGAGATGGGACGTTCTTCCCACAGCTCGAGCAGAACCTGCATGCCGTCCTGCAGAAAGGCCGCGGCGTCGCCCAGCAAGTCCGCCGGCAGGATAATCTGTTCGTAGGTCTCGATATCCATGAACACCAGATCATCGCCCTCAGCATAAAGGAACTGAAAATCCTTGGTGTCGAGCCGCACTTTCTCGACCGTGTCTGCGCTGCGGAAACGTACGTTGGTCTTGCGTCCATCGATCAGGTTCTTCATCTCAACCTGCATGAAGGCGCCGCCCTTGCCAGGCTGGGTATGCTGCGTCTTGGCGACCTTCCAGATGCCGCCTTCGTATTCTAGGATATTGCCGGGACGGATATCGACGCCGCTGATCTTCATGGATTCTTGCCTTCGATGGGAAAGAGCTTGTCTGTTTCGCATGATCCCGCGGGCGCGCCGCAGACCATCCTTGAAAGCCTGCGCCCTTAGACGAGGCTTGCGGGCATGGCAATTCCTTCGCGCCGATGCTAGCCCGTGGCCATGACATTCCCTTTTGGTCCATGCGCCACCTCACTTGCAGCAATATTCCTCGCCATCGGTGTGTCCGCCTGCGCTTCGCCGGGTGTTCAGCCGCCGCCGGTGGAGGGAGGCAAGATCGGAACGCTGGCAATGGGACGCTACATTTGCGAGTTGCCAGGAGACGCCAGCGGCGCCGCCGGCAATCCGATTCCGGAGTTCGAATTTCGCGTGGTCAATGCCTCCAGCTACAAGGCGGGCGATATCAGGGGAAGCTATCTCTACACCGGAGACCGCGTATTGATGACCGGCGGCAAGCTCAAGGGCTTGGCGCTGCACCGAATTTCCGACGGCTTCCTGCGCCGGATCGAGAAGGACGGCAGCGACGGCGAGATGCGCTGCGTGCTGACGGTTCGTCGCCGATAACCGAAGCGAACGGCCCCCCTTCGTCGATATACAAAGGAAAAGAACGTCTTTCGTGTTAACACCCGGCTCTCTCATCGCGGGTAACGGCATTGCTGTCCCAGAACAGCATATCCCCTTCGTTCAATGCCAGTTCTACGCGCTTACCCTCACCGTCTGCGAAACTTAGCACGGACCCTGAAGGCATGCCTCGCTCCACCCGTACGGCGGGGCCGACCCGGCGAAGCAATTCATCGCGCCGCGCATCCGAAAGCGCCTGGCCTCGCGCAAGGACCAACCCATGGCGCTGAAACAGATCGGCGAAATGATACGCCTCAGACGGCGCGAGAGGCTCGGCAAGGTCGCGTTCGATTTCCACGCCGAACGGTTCCAACCTGCGGAAGGGCAAAGTCACCGCCATTGCTTACCCACCCCCAACGCGCGGCAGGATAATGACTTCTGCTACCTCGGCTAGATCGCGGGACCAGTCAGTCTCCAGCACGCCGTCCACCGCGAAGTGAACGCGAGGCTGTGCGATTGCGGCAAAGCCCGGTGCGAGCGCGTCCAGCCCACCGACCAGATCGAACAGGTTTCGCCCCTCCAGCGCCAGCTGGGCGGCACCGAAGAACTCCTTGTCGAAGGGCGGCATCACTACGATACGCATCAGTTATCAAGATGGAGAGCGGCATAGACCCGATCCGGCGCCATCGGCAATTCACGTAGACGCGTACCCGCCGCAGCATGGATCGCATTGGCGACGGCGGCAAGCGGCGGCACGATGGGCACTTCACCCACCCCCTTCACCCCGTAAGGATGATCGGGGTTTGGCACCTCGACCATAACAGCCTCTATCATTGGGAGGTCCGATGCCACGGGCATTCGATAGTCGAGGAAACCAGGATTATCGAGGCGGCCCCGGTCGTTGTAGATATAAGTCTCGTTAAGCGCCCAGCCGATGCCCTGTGCAGCGCCGCCCTGAATCTGACCCTCAACGTAATCCGAATGGATCGCCGTACCGACATCCTGGATCGCGGTATAGCGCACGATCTTGACGTGTCCGGTCTCCAGATCAACCTCAACATCGCAGATATGCAAGCCGAAGCCCGGCAGCCATCCGGCGGCATTGATAGCAGCAACGCAGGAAACCGGCCCCCCCGTATGTGCGGCCCGCCCCGCGATCTTGGCGACCGAGATGCATGCCCCACTCTTTTCGCCCGACAGGCACCGCATCTCACCCTCCTGCCACGCCACCTCTTCAAGCGGCACGCCCCACATCCGGGCGGCACGATCGCGCAGAACCTCCTTCACCTGCCCAGCCGCCTCGACCACCGCCTTACCGGTGGCGAACGTGGTGCGGCTGCCGCCTGTCACCATCGAAAAACCGATCGAGGAGGTATCGGCGACGACGCAGCGCACCTGTTCGTAAGGCACCTCAAGCGCTTCGGCCGCCATGATCGCCATGGATGCGCGCGAACCGCCGATATCGGGGCTGCCGGTGGCGACGATGAAAGTGCCGTCCTCAGCCAGGCTCACAACCGCTGTGGAGGGCCCACCATAATTACCCCAGTATCCACCGGCGATGCCCCTGCCCTGATTCGGTCCGAGCGGCGCCGACCAATGTGGATGAGCCTTGGCTGCTTCCAGGCATTCGACCCAGCCGATCCGCCCCCAGGGTACGCCCGAAATCTGAGGATCTCCTTCGACGGCAGCATTCTTCAAACGCAGTTCGAGCGGGTCCATTCCAAGTTTGTCCGCCAGTTCGTCAATCGCGCTTTCCACCGCGAAGTTGACTTGCGGCGCGCCCGGCGCTCGGTAAGCCTTGGCTGCTGGACGATTGCAGAGCACCTCAGTGCCGACCACGCGGGCATTGGCGATGCGGTAATGTCCGATCGCGCTGGCAACACCTGCGCCCGCGTCGATCGCCGGGAAAGCCCCGGAGTGATACTTGAACTCGACATCGGCGGCCACCAGCGTACCATCCGCATCCGCGCCAATGCGCACGTCGATCACCGCACCCGGCGCCGGCCCGGTCGCCCGGAACACGTCTTCACGCGTCATGGCCAAGCGAACAGGACGGCCGGACTTCCTTGAGAGGATCATCGCAACCGGTTCGAGATAGACCGTTGTTTTGCCGCCGAAGCCCCCGCCGATCTCCAGCGGCATCACCCGGATATCAGCCTGGGGGATCGCCAGCACCGATGCCACCAACGAGCGCACCGCGAAGTGGCCCTGGCTCGAACACCAGATCAGTGCCTGCCCATCACCGTTCCACGAAGCAACGCACGCATGGGGCTCGATATAACCCTGATGCACAGGCTCCATCGCATAGCGGCCGCCGACTGAAACCGCGGCCCCCGCCAGCGCCGCATCCACATCGCCCCGCCCCATCTCGACGCGCATGGAGGCATTGGACGGCTTCTGGCTGTCTGGGTCCACGCCTTTGGTACGCACATCCTCATGCAGCAATGGCGCATCGTCGGCCAGCGCCTCATCCAGCCCCAGAACGAAGGGCAGTTCCTCGTATTCGACCGTGATGAGGTTCAGTGCCTCGCGAGCGATCTCAGGCGCGGTCGCCGCAACGGCGGCCACCGCGTGCCCTTCGTAAAGCACCTTGTCGAGCGCGAGGCAGTTGCGCGCGATGTGAACGATATCCGACGCCCCTTCGCCCACGTGCATGACCAGCGACTGCAACGTCGGAAAATCCCGGCCCGTTGCCACCGTCTTCACGCCGGGAAGCGCTTCCGCCTTGCGCGTATCGATCGAGGTGATGCGCGCATGCGGATGCGGGCTGCGCAAGATGGCGCCCCAAAGCATTCCCGGCGCCTTGAAATCAGGCCCGTAGAGCGCCTTGCCCGTCACTTTGTCGACGCCGTCCGGCCGCACCGGCCGGGTGCCCACGTGGCGAAATTGCTTCATGGTCTCAGGCGCGTTCATGCCGGCGTCCTTTCCTGGCGAAGTTCCGCGGCCGCATCGATCACCGCGCGCACGATCTTATCGTAGCCGGTGCAGCGACACAGGTTGCCGGCGAGCCAATAACGAACCTCGGTCTCGGTCGGATTGGGATTACGGTCCAGCAGTGCCTTCGCCGCGATGATGAAGCCCGGTGTGCAAAACCCGCATTGCAGCGCGGCATGTTCCAGGAATTTGCGCTGCACCGGGTGAAGGACGGAACCTTCCGCCACCCCTTCGATAGTTTGCACGGACCGCCCTTGCGCCTCGGCGGCGAGCACAAGACAGGAGCAGACCATCTCCCCGTCCAGAACGACGGTGCAAGCCCCGCAATCGCCGGAGCCGCAACCCTCCTTTGATCCGGTCAGGTCCAAGGTATCTCTCAGAACGTCCAGCAAGGAAGCGCCCCGATCGCAAAGGAACTCGGTCGCATCGCCGTTGACGGTGGCGGAAACGTGAACCTTGCTCATGCTTTCGCTCCCGTACGGGCCGCAGCGATCAGTGCGGCCCGGCGGGCTAGAACGCCCACCATGGCCTTGCGATAAGCGACGGTGCCGCGCCTGTCATCGATGGGGTGAGCGGCAGCTTGGACCGCCCGCGACAGCGCTGCCAGCGCATCATCCTGGAGCTTTGATCCGATCAGCGCCTTGCCGGCTTCCTTGACAAGCATCACCGTAGGTCCAACCGCACCCAGCGCCACGCGCGCGGCGATGCAGACACCCTCCCCATCCAGGACAAGGCTTATCCCCACACCCACCACCGCGATATCCATTTCCGTGCGAGGGGTGGAACGCAGATAGGCATCGCCACCCCCTTTCGGACGGGCGGGCAGGCGAAGCTCTACAAGAAATTCGCCGGGCGCCAGCGAAGTCTTGCCCGGCGCGACCGGGATCGCTTCCACCGGCGCTTCGCGCAGGCCGGACGGACCGGCAATCGCACATGTGGCTCCTGCCGCCACAAGGGCCGGGACGCTGTCCGCCGCCGGAGAGGCGTTGCACAAATTGCCCGCGATAGTCGCACGGTTGCGCACCTGGACCGAACCGATCAGGTTCGCAGCCTCGACCACCCCCGGCCAGGCGCGATCAAGTGCATCGTCGCGTTTCAGCGCGGTGCAAGGCGTGGCGGCGCCAATGACGAAAGCATCCCCGTCGCGCCGGATACCGATCATCCCCTCTATCCGTTTAAGATCGATCACAGCGCCCGGCGTGTAACGGCCGGATCGCATCTGAACGATAAGGTCTGTTCCTCCACCAAGCGGCCGCGCGGAAGGATCGGCGGCCAGCAGCGCTACGGCGCTTTCGACGGTTTGGGGGGCATGAAAAGCTGGGGACGGCATTGGATTCTCCTGCCGGTCTGTCTGGCCTGTCAAAGTCGGAGCCCGCAACGGATTCGTCAACCGTCTTTACAGGGCCGCCCGATACCTGATCCAGCTGGGACGATGCAGCAGCATCCGCCGGTCATATTGGCGATGATCGAAACGAGTCGTGGCGGCCGGTGTTAATATCTGCATGATGCCCCGCGCATATACGGCAGAACATCGTTCTCTACGGCGCGCTGGCGGCTAATTTATATCAGACCTGAGAAACGCGAAGACGCGGCATAGCTAAGCAGCCGCACGCGTTGATGGCCCTTGAGTGGGTTGCTCCTGCGCCGGAGATTCCTCGTCCGCGCGGCCGGCCTGTCTCACGCGCGACGCCGGCTCAGCGGGAGCTGCCGCGACCGAAGGCAGCATATCGCTGATCTTGTCCGCCCTTGAAATCACGACGCCTAGCTGGGATTGCTTGGCCTGGTACATAAGTTGGTCCGCAGCGCGCAGTTCGGCGTCGATGTCAATCGAACCGTCGGGCAAAAGCAAAATCCCGAGGCTGCATTTGAGGCAGGTCATGCCCTCCGCCGTGTCACCGTTAAGGGCTTCGTGCAATCGCCTGCCCACAGCGGACCCCGCCTCCTCATTCTTCAATTTCATGAAGATCACGAACTCGTCACCGCCCACGCGCGCGAAGATATCGCCTTTGCGAATGGTCCGGCGCACGGTTTGCGCGAAGACCTTCAAGCACTGGTCTCCCTGCGCATGGCCGCATTCGTCATTCAAAGCCTTCAGCCCGTCGAGATCGGCGTAGACCAATGCCGACCACCCGCCAGGACTCTGGTCGTTCTCCACCACCTCGAAAAACGCGTGCCGATTGAACGCCCCGGTCAGCGGGTCCGTTCGAGCAGAGCGCCATTCCCGCTCGCAGGTCCGGCGCGCCATCCCGATAAAGCCGACGACGATCGCGAGGCCGATGAACCGGACCGCCAGATTAGGCCATTCCGACCCTCCGGTGTCGGAATAGAAAGGCAAAGTGCCGGTGGCGATTTTCATCCCCATGACAAGCAGGCCCATGGCGATAGCTGCGCGGGCGCTTAATACCCAGGCAGCCAACGCAATCACGGCAAGATAGGCAGGCCCGAACCAGATGCGCCCGCCCAAAACCGCATCAGCGACGCCCGCTCCGCAGAGCAGTAAAACGGTCGTCGACCAGGCGAGGCGGGGCGCCATCCGAAACAGAAATGACGGCTCCAGCACCAATGCGGGATGAGGTGCCTGTCTCCGCTCGCGATGCTGTCCCTCCGTCATGCTGCACAGCGTAATGCGCAAGCCGCTAAAGTTGCATTAATGAATGTAGCGATTGGCGGGGTGCTATCAGTAAAGACCGCCCTGCTCTTCGGCGAAGTCCTCCATCTGAGTTCCGGAAGCTCGAGCGGCAGCCGCCTGATGCTCATCACGCGCCTGCCGGATCTGCGCCACCAGGGCATCGCGGCGACGCGTAAATTCGTCTTGCGCGGTATATTGCTGCGGTTCGGTGTCCGGCTTGAACGCCTCCCAGATCACGGACGCCTTGGGATCATCGCTCGGTTCGCCGCCCATGATGGGCTTGCCGGTGACGCGGTCGATCCGAACCATGCGGATGCCCGCGGGCGCAAGCAGCGGGCGCAATGTCCAACGCGGCCGCGTGGCCAGCACCACGTCCTTGAAGATCGGCGCCGAGATGCGCCCGCCCTGGGCCCATCCGCCGAGCGAACGCGGCGTGTCGTAACCGACGTAAACGCCACCCACGTAGTCCTGATTGCCGCCCATGAACCAGACGTCTGTGGGGCCGTTGGTGGTGCCCGTCTTGCCGAAGAGCGGCAGGTTCAGATCGCGAAGGCGGACAGCAGTGCCCCGTATAATCACCCCCTCAAGCATGTGGACGACCTGGTAAGCGGTATCGGCGTCAAGCACGCGCTTGCCTCTGCGCTCGATGCGGGGCATCGGCTTTCCATCCCACTCGCGCATATTGCAGCTGTCGCAATGGCGCGGATCGGAGCGCCAGATAACCTTGCCATTGCGGTCCTGCACGTAATCGATCAGTGACGAGGGATATTGCACGCCGTTGTTCGCCAGTGACGAATAAGCGTTGACCAGACGCTCCACCGTGGTCTCTCCCGCGCCCAGGGCGAAGGAGAGATAGGGCTGGTAATCGCCGATGCCGAAATTGTGGAAGGTCTTGATAACGCGCGGCATGCCGGTGTCGTTGGCGATCCGCACCGTCATCAGGTTGCGCGACTGTTCCAGCCCCCAGCGCATAGTGTGGCTGCCATAGCCGCCTTCATTGCCGAAGTTCCTGAAGCACTTGTTGCCCAGCCCCGCCCCTTGGAATACGCAGAAAGTGCCATCCAGCACCTCCGTCGCCGGGGTCATGCCATATTGCAGCGCGGTGGCGTAGACGAACGGCTTTATGGTCGAACCCGGCTGACGCTCCGCCTGCACCGCCCGGTTGAACGATCCCAGGCCGGCGTCAAAACCGCCTTGCATGGCCAGGATACGGCCCGACCATGGCTGCTCCATTATCATGCCGCCTGACACGGCGGGAACGGTACGCAGCGCCCAAGTGCCAGCCGAAACCGGTTCAGCGACGACGAGATCGCCCGGTCTGGCATTATCAGCAATGCCAACCAACGCGGCGATATTACCGTCGGCGAAACCGATCCGTCCGTTGCCGCCCGACGCATCCAGTATCACGCCGACCCGCCAGTTCTTGTAATCGATCGTCTTGTTGGCAACGATCAACTGCGACTGCCAATTATTCAGATCGTCGATATGCGCGATCGGGCCAGCCCAGCCGCTATTGCCGTGAAAGTTGAGCAGCCCCTTGCGCAGCGCGTCCCGAACCACCTTCTGCATCTGCACGTCAAGCGAAGTACGGACCCACAAACCGCCAGCGTAAACACTGTTCGGTCCATCCTCCGCCTTTTCACCGTACTTGTCGATCAGGCGGCGCCGCACTTCCTCGACAAAGTAGCCGTTGGCCGCGTCATACACTTCTGCGCGGCGTGGAATGAGGCCGAGCGGCTTGGCCTTGGCGATGTCCGCCTGCTCCCGCGTGGCCCAGCCATTATGCACCATCTGGTCCAGCACCCAGTTGCGCCGGGCGATCGCCATGTCTTCGAACTGCTTGCGGCCATAACGCTCCGGCGCCTTCGGCAGGATGGCCAGGAACGCCGCTTCGTTCAGATCCAGATCGGCTACGTCCTTGCCAAAATAAGCGCGGGCCGCGGCCTGGACACCGAAGCTCTGGCGGCCCAGGGGAATCTCGTTGAGGTAGAGTTCCAGGATCTGCTGCTTGGTCAGGACGCTTTCGATACGCCGGGCGAGAACCATTTCCTTCAGCTTACGCGTGACGGAATACTCGTCTCCGATCAGAATGTTCTTGGCCACCTGTTGCGTGATCGTCGAACCGCCGCGCGCGCGGCCGCCTGTGCCGAGCTTAGAAGCATAATCAATCACCGCTCCGGCGAGGCCAGTAAAATCGACGCCGCCATGCGTCCAGAACGTCTTGTCCTCAGCGGAGAGAAAAGCATTGATAAGCGGACGCGGGAAGTCGACGAAGCGCAATTGCACGCGCCGCTCCCGCGCATAGCTGTAGACTATCTGGCCATCGAGCCCGCGCACCATCGTCGGCAAAGGTGGCTGATAGCGCAGCAGAGTGTTCGCGTCAGGCAAGTTGCGGGTCAGCACGACCCAGAAACCGGCCAAGACTATCAGGCCCGCCGCACACAGATAAGAGAAACGGCGCAGCCACTTGCTGCCGCGCCAGGCTGTCGCGAAAGCCGCCATCCGCCCCGCGGCCTCCCGGCGGATACGGAAGCTCACGTCTTGGGGCGGCTGTTCGCCGGGATCTATGCCGGAATTATCGGTCGCGTCGCTCATTACGCGTGCCCTTTAGCATGGTCGTTTCACGCAAGACTAGACGGGAGGAACGAAAATGCGGCCGGCAGCTTCACACGCCGTTCTTTCGCGCGAAATAGACGCGGATTGCCCGCGCCGCCGCATCGGCGATAATCGCCCTGCCCTCCGGCGATTGCAGAAAGGCATAATCCTGCGGGTTGTTGATATAACCCGTCTCAAGCAAGACCGAGGGGATGTCCGGCGCCTTCAGCACGGCCAGGGCGGCAGTCTCCACGCTGTCTCGATGCAGCCCCACATTCTCCTCGCGCAGTTCGCGCAGCATCAAGTTGGCCAATTGCGCGGAACCCGCCTGAGTGCCACGCTGCGACAGATCCAGCAGGATCGCGCCAACATTGGCGCTCGTTTGCGAAAGCGATACGCCGTTAATCCGGTCCGCTCCATTTTCGCGCGCAGCAAAGCGCTCCGCCGCCTCGCTCGAGCCCTTTTCCGACAGGACATAGACGCTGGCGCCGCGCGCCTGATCGTTCTCAGCGCTGTCGGCATGAATGGAGACGAACAAATCCGCGTTCAAACGGCGCGCGATATCGGGACGATCGGGAAGCGCGATGAAACGATCGGCATCGCGGGTCAGCGCCACCCGCACGCCGCCGGCGGCCAGCAAACGGTCGCGAATGGCCAGCGCGACCGCCAGCGCCACGTCCTTTTCCCGGATGCTTTCAGCGCCGGCGCCGGGATCGAAGCCGCCATGGCCCGCGTCAATAACCACGAGCGGCCGGCTGGCGTCGGCCGGCCCCTCCACGTTAGGAAGATCGACCGGGGCTTCGGCGCTCGGCAGATCGAAGCGCACAAGGTAATCGTAATCGCCTTTCGCGCGCATTGCGCTGGACACCACGATACCTGCGATCAGCAATGCCAGAGGCGCAGACAGGATCAAGGCCAGTTGTATCGGGCGCGGCATGGCCGCCCTGACTAGGTTCAGTTCGCATTCCCGGCAATGCCGGCCCGCCCGGTTCCCACGGATTTTGTAAAGTATCCGGTAACCAGGCCGAGCCTAAAAGCATGTCAGGCAAGCAACTTGCCGTTGCCAGCCTTGAATGCTAGGCAAGCTTTCTCCGGGGCCAAGCTGCCTTCGGTCTCGCAATCCGAAACAAGCATCACCAGATGATGCAGGACGAGATCGATTGGGCCGGAACCGGAGCGTCGATGCCGGAAAATCCGTTTCCGGGTCCGAACAGGTTGATGCAAGCCATGAGAAGCCAATTGCCGCCCTGCCAGCCGACGCCTGAAAGGGCGTGGGCGGTTTGGCCGCAGTTTTCCGCGCGTCCGATTTCGCCGCGCGATCTCCCGCTTGCAGACACATTAGCCACAGGCGGAGCGATGGATTGCTCCGCTTTCATGCATACCTTCGCCCTCGATACGAGAAACCCTGTCGCACTGGATCAGGCATTTCTCGCTATCAGGGCCACTTTCGAACAGAACCGCGCCTCCACGGCTGATCCGGCCAGGACCAGGCGCGCATGGAGATTACATAATGGCAACGCGCATGCTGATAGATGCGCGCCACCCGGAAGAAACGCGGGTGGCGGTACTCAAAGGAAACCGCATTGAAGAGTTCGATTTCGAATCGACCGAACGAAAACAGATAAAGGGCAATATCTACCTGGCGAAGGTGACGCGCGTCGAACCTTCGCTTCAGGCGGCGTTTGTTGATTTTGGCGGGAACCGCCACGGGTTCCTCGCCTTCAGCGAAATTCATCCCGATTACTATCAGATCCCTAAGGAAGACCGCGAGGCATTGCTGGCTGAAGAAGCCGCTCTGCGCGAAAGCGAAGTCGAAGACGCCGAAGACGACGGCGACCTTGAGGGAGAGGAATTCGAGGATGGCGGCCTGACCGAGGTCGACACTTCGGAAAAGGACGAAGTCGCCACGATTGAGGACGGCAACGTCGAAAACGGCTTTTCCGACGGCAGCGACGGCGAAGAGGAAAGCCTCGAAGCCGACGACACCGATAACCGCGGCCACCGCGGTCGCCGGCGTCAAGGCAAGGCGCGCTCCAAGGAAGCTGATGAACTGCGCGCCAAGCGCTTGGCGTTGCGCCGCCGCTACAAGATCCAGGACGTGATTCACCGCCGCCAGGTGCTGCTGGTGCAGGTCGTGAAGGAAGAGCGCGGCAACAAGGGCGCGGCCCTGACCACTTACCTCAGCCTGGCCGGCCGCTACTGCGTGCTCATGCCCAATTCGAGCCATGGCGGCGGCATCAGCCGCAAGATCAACTCCGCCAGCGACCGCAAGCGACTGAAATCGATCATCGCCGAACTGCAGCTTCCGCGCAGCATGGGCTGCATCGTACGCACCGCCGGCCTTCAGCGCACCAAGACCGAGATCAAGCGCGACTTCGATTATCTCGCCCGCCTGTGGGATGAATTGCGCGAAAGGACGCTGCGCTCGGCAGCCCCGATGCTGATCCATTCGGACAGCGATCTCATCAAGCGCGCGATCCGCGATATCTACAACCGCGACATCGAAGAGGTGGTGGTCGAAGGCGAGGAAGGCTATCGCGCCGCCAAGGACTTCATGAAGCTGCTCATGCCCAGCCATGCGCGCAAGGTGAAGCCTTACTCCGATCCGGTGCCGCTGTTCCAGCGCTATGGCGCGGAAGATCAGCTGACCGCGATGTATGACCCTGTAGTACAGCTGCGAAGCGGCGGCTACATCGTCATCAACCCGACCGAAGCACTGGTTTCGATCGACATCAACTCGGGCCGCGCCACCAAGGAGCACGGCATCGAGCAAACGGCGGTCGCCACCAATCTGGAAGCCGCGCACGAAATCGCCCGCCAGCTTCGCCTGCGCGACATGGCCGGCCTTGTCGTGATTGACTTCATCGACATGGAATACGGATCGAACGTCCGCAAGGTCGAGAAGGCGATGAAGGAAGCGCTCAAGAACGATCGGGCGCGCATTCAGGTCGGCCGCATTTCCAGCTTCGGACTGATGGAAATGAGCCGGCAGCGCCTGCGCACCGGCGTGCTTGAGGCCACCACCCGCGCCTGCCCGCACTGTGACGGCACGGGGCTGGTTCGCACCGCCAGCTCCGCCGGTCTTGCCGCATTGCGCCTGATCGAGGATGAGGCGGCCAAGGGCAAGGGCGTTGTCATCACCTTGTTCGCTTCCACAGAGGCGGCCGTCTATCTGCTTAACGCCAAGCGAGCGGACCTCGCCGATATCGAGGCGCGATACGGGGTGTCCGCGGAAGTCATTCCCGAAGGCGAGAACGAAGGCGCGAAAATGCGCGTCATCTCGTCCGGGCCGCGCAATGAGTTCGTTCCCCGCTTCGAACCGATCGCAGCCGAAGTCGAAGATGAAGAGGTCTTCGAAGAAGATGAGGATGAGATCGAGCGCGAAGAAGTTCGCGAACAAGCGGACGATGACGGGAATGGCGGTACGCGTCGCAGGCGACGCAAACGCCGTCGCGGTCGCCATCGCAACCGAGCGGAAGAGTTGGACGCCGACGTCTCGCCAACCGACGAGCACGACGAGGACGAAGACGCCGAGGAGCCGGAAATCCAGGAGCATGCCGACGCGGACCGCGAAGCCGCCGAAGCCGAAGGCTCCGATGCGCCGCGTAAGCGCCGTCGCAGGGGAGGCCGTCGCCGTCGGGGTCGTCGGGGCGAAAATGGCGCGGAAGATCTCGAAGGGGTAATCGACGACGAGGCAATGGCCGAAATCGCGGAGCCGATCGCGGAAGAACAAGCGCCAGTCGCGGGTGCCGCACCCGTGATCGACGTGGAGGCGCCAAAGCCCAAGCGCACCCGCCGCAAGAAGGCCGTCGCAGAAGACGAAAGCGGCGGACCTGCGGCGGTTGCGCCTGCCGAAGCGGAGGAAGCCACGGAAGCAAAGCCCAGGCGTGGCCGTCGCAAGAAGATTGACGAGGCCGAACCGGCAGCGACGGTTGTTGTTGAGGCTAAGGAAACCGAACCCAAGCCCAAGCGCACGCGCCGCAAGAAGGCTGAGACGGCAGAGCCGGAGGCTATCGCTCAGCCTGCTCCGGTTGTCGAAGAAGCTCCTGCCAAACCCAAGCGCGGCCGCCGCAAAAAGGTCGAGGATACGGAAGCCTCCGCTGCTCCGGTTTCTGACGCGTCCATGGATCTGCCCGCCGCCGGATCGCCAGGCGCGGCGAACGATGCGAACGGCTCAAGCGAAGCTGAAACCGATGACGGCGAACCGACGCGTCGCGGTTGGTGGCAACGTACCTTCGGCGCCTGACAAGAGCAAAGCTGAAAGGTTTCAGGGCTTCCGTCGCTGACGGGAGCCCTTTCCTTTTACCATCGCCGCAGAGCATCACATATACCCATTCGGCATGATGAAACTTGCGCCGCTCGGTCCTTGAGCGCCGCGCACGCGTGTTTCGATTTCGGCCTTGAGAACCGAAGTTTGTCCGGAGCTTGGCGAAGGTGCTCCACAAGAACGCAGAACTCATGAGCCCTTTTCGGGGGGCCGAGGCGCGCTCGCAGCCATTGTGAAAAGGAGCGGCGCGTCCTCACCTGTAGTTTCGGCAAGCGCGGCGTCGCGCCTCGTTCGATAAGATGGAGGCGCGGACTAACTTCTTCGCAGCCGGCCGAGCGCGAAGCCAGTCAGTTCAGTACGTACCACGTTGAAGGAGAACGCTGGGCACCGTCGCCACGAGAATCCGCAGATAGAGACCCGTTGTCAGCGCCCTGGTAAAGGTGACGTCAAAGGCCACCCGGCGACGGTAGGAAACGTCGTTACGACCACTGATCTGCCACAGCCCTGTAATTCCTGGGCGCACCGCGCAGTAATGTTCAAAATATCGGCCGTAGCGTGGAACTTCACTGCGCACGATCGGGCGAGGTCCGACCAAGCTCATTTCACCACGCAGCACGTTGAAAAGCTGGGGAAGCTCATCCAGACTGGACTTGCGGAGAAATTGCCCAAGCTGCGTAATCCGCGGATCATTGCGAAGCTTCTGGTCTTTCGCCCATTCCGCGCGCGCGCGCTCGTCCGAAGCGAGGAGCGCTTGCAGCCGTTGCTCCGCATCGACGGCCATGGAGCGGAATTTGAGGCAGTAGAAATCCTTACCCCCCAAACCGATCCGCTTATGAGCAAAGAAAATCGGACCCGGATCCAAAATCGCCACGGCCAGCGCCAGAAGCAGCATCAGCGGCGCAAAGATCAACAGCGCCGTCAATGCAAAGACGATGTCCAGTCCGCGAATTACTTCTATTTTCAGGGAATTAAACAGGCGCGCCGATTCTTGAGAGCCCCGCCCTCTGGCGCCTGCATATACGAAAGTACCCGATCGCAATTCCGTACCTTGCTGCGGCATACGAGTATCCCTGACGATTCGTTGCAGTGCAGCATATATCGTTGGTTAGAGATTGAAACACCGCTGTGAGCAAAACGAGACAAAGCCCTCTCGGCATAGGGTGAACCGTGCCGGCGCTTCTACATGCCTCAATAATCCGCAATTATATCCTTATTATTCAAGCGGTTATAATTTCATATTCGGTAAATCAGGGCGTAAACCAACGCCCAGGAAAACGCCGTGCCGATCGAGAGCATGAGCGCCCTGACCCACAAGGGAAATTTCTTCGGGTCCGGCAAAGCCTCTTCAGGCAGGCCGCTGACCAGAACGATAGGGACAACATTGTGCGTCCTACCGTCATGCCCCGCGAACGCGCCATCGGATGCATAAGCGGATCCCGCATTGCCCTGACCGTTCAGAGCAGCCCCCTGGGGGATACCGTTGCTGTCGCTCACTAAGACCTCTCGTCCTTCGTACTAGCCTGACGGTTGCATCTCCTCTCCGATCGCAACCATAACCGCCTGAAAGGCAACGGCGTTCGGGCTCCCCTCTGAACCAAGTGATACTGGCTACCACATTAGGTGCCTAATTGACAGTGAGGACGATAAAAATTGCGCATAATTTCGCGGGTTCGGTGGCCCTACGCCGACCTTCCATCGGGAATTATGCGTTGTGCGGATCGTCCCAGGTTAGACGCCCCTTTGCCCTTTGCTAAGCAATTTTAGATAAATCAACGCGATGTCCGGGAATAAACGGGGCGGTATCCCAGCCGCGAGCGCACGCGGCCCCGAGGTTCCAATTAATGCAAAGCCGGCAGGGCCGATATCCGATCCGACAGGCGCGATAATGTCCGTTGCATAAAAGACTAACCTCTCTGCAATGCTGACCGCCCAACCGCATCATTCCGTCTCATGATACTGGAAACGCTCATCAAAGTGCGTCATAGTTCGGCCGTCAGCTGCTGTGCTCCGCCGGCCCTGGCCTGCGCTCTCTCATTTCCGGGTCGCTCTGGAAATCCGCCGAAGGGATATAGCGATGGGATGCGCGCGATGCTTCAGGCGGAAGCTGTTCCGCTCGATCTTATTGGAGGCCCTCATGCGCCGCGCGATCGGTTCCACCGTCTTGTCATGAGCCCATCGGTTTCCGTTCTTTCCCAGGCCATCGCCGAGTGCCGGCGGCACATCCGTTTCGCGGCGGGCTTCAGTGCGCTCGTCAATCTGCTTTATATCGTTCCCACGCTGTACATGCTCCAGGTCTATGAACGGGTCGTGCCCACCGGCGGCCTGCAGACGCTCGCGTTTCTCACTCTGGTCCTGCTCTTCGGCCTTTCGACGCTGTCTCTGCTGGATCGCATTCGCAGCCGCTTGCTGGTGCGCGGCGGCGTGCGACTGGACTGCTTGCTCAGCCCGGCCGTGCTCGAAGCCGCCATCGCGCGGCCCCGATCCGCGGAGGCGCGCCAGGCGCTGCGCGATTTCGACACCGTCCGTAATGCCCTGTCCGGTCCGGCCGCACTGGCCGTTCTCGATATTCCCTGGCTGCCGATCTACCTGATCGTGTGCTTCATCATGCATCCGGCCATCGGAGCCATGGCCCTTTTCGGCGGGATCGCGCTGCCTTTTATTGCTTGGCTGAATGAGCGAACGGTGCGTTCCGGATTATCGGAGGTCCGCAACGCCGCCTTCCGATCGCAACAGGAGCAGAATGCAGCCATCGACGGCGCCGAAGTGCTTCGCGCCTTGGGCATGCAGCGCAATTTCGTAGCGCGGGCGTTGAAGCGCCGGGATGCGATGCTGACGATGCAGGCGAGCACCGGGTTCCTGAACGGAGACTTCGTCACCGCCACCAAGTTCCTGCGGCTGGCGCTCCAGTCCCTGGCGCTGGGCGCGGGGGCATGGTTGGCGGTTGAACGGCAGATTTCGCCAGGAGCCATCTTTGCGTCGTCATTCCTGATCGCGCGAGCACTCTCCCCGGTTGAACAAGTCATCGGGAATTGGAAGACTGTGGCGGACGCCCGCAAGGCATGGCGCGATCTCGGTCGGCTTTTCGATGATCTTACCTCAGATGCATCACGTACGACCCTTCCCGCCCCGCAAGGTCGCGTGGAACTGGAAGCCGTGTTCGTCCTTGACCCCGCGCATTCCCGCGTCATCGTCCAGAATGTCAGCTTGTCGGTAGAGCCCGGCCAAATCCTTGCGATCATGGGTCCCAGCGGAGCGGGAAAATCAACTCTGGCGCGTTGCGTGGCCAACGCCCTTTTGCCCGACCGAGGTTCGATCCGCTTCGATGGTTCGAACATTCGCGATTGGGACGCGGAAACGCTGGGCCGGCATATCGGATACCTGCCGCAGACTCCCACGCTCTTCGAAGGCACTATCGCTGAAAACATCGCGCGCTTCGCAGGAGAGACTGACTCCGACCAGGCCAAGCTGGATGAAATGGTGATCGCGGCAGCGCGCCGGGTCTTCGCGCATGAACTTATTCTTCAGCTTCCCGGTGGCTATCAGTACGGTATCGCGCAAGGCGGGCTGGGCCTGTCGGCCGGGCAGTCGCAGCGGATCGCGCTGGCCCGCGCGGTGTTCGGGGCTCCAACGGTCCTGGTGCTGGACGAGCCCAACGCTCATCTCGACACGGAAGGCGACCAGCGGCTCATGGAGCTTCTCGCCGGTCTGAAGCGACAGCGGCGAACCGTCATCATCGTGACGCACAAGCTCACCGTCATGCCGGTTGTCGACCGGATCGCTGTGATGAAGGAAGGCCAGTTGGCCATGCTCGGATCGCGCGACGAAGTGCT
The DNA here is from genome assembly GCF_036733805.1 of Novosphingobium sp. Taxonomy (GTDB): domain Bacteria; phylum Pseudomonadota; class Alphaproteobacteria; order Sphingomonadales; family Sphingomonadaceae; genus Novosphingobium. The sequence continues at coordinate 93,168 of NZ_DAIMZT010000002.1, forward strand.
GGCCAAGATCGCCCGCCCTCTTCCGGCGACTTTGCCGCCCGTTCCCGAACGTCAGGAGGCCGGGTCGTGAGCGCATCCATCGCAGCCGGCGAGGCTCCTCTTATCCGGGGCGCCCCGGATATCGCCCAACCGACGCGGGACATCCGCCACGGCCTTATTGTGGCGGCCGCCTTTTTCGTCCTGTTTCTGGGTTGGGCAGCCCTCGCGCGGCTGGACGCGGCCGTCCAGGCGCCGGGGGTCTTGGTGGTTTCCGGCGAGAAGCAGTCCGTTCAGCATCGCGACGGAGGCATCATCGATCGGATCGCGGCTCATGAAGGTTCGCGAGTGAACCAGGGAGACGTGCTCATTACCCTTTCGGCCCCCGAAGTGGAGGCGCAGGAACGTTCGCTGCAATCGCAATGGATTCAGCTTCTAGCCCAGCGGGCACGGCTGATGGCCGAGCAGACCGGTTCTGCGAACATCTTAGCGCCGCGCGAGTTCGCCGGTCTTGCGCAAGGCGATGCGCAGGAAGCCGCCGCGGCCCTACAACGCCAGACGGCGGAGCTTGGTCAGCGCCGGGGCGTGCTTGCCGCTCAACGAGAGGCGCTGCGTCAGCGTGTTGCTCAGTCAGGCGCGCAAGGTGGTGGCTATTCCCGGCAAGCCACGGCGACAGCGGAACAAGTGCGCCTGATTGACGAGCAATTGCGCGCAATGGCTCCGCTCGCCGAGAAAGGCTTCGTTTCGAAAAGCCGGATGCGCGAGCTGGAACGGGCCAAAGCGGCACTGATCGGGCAACAAGGGGAATATGCCGCCGACGTGGCGCGGGCGCAGGGCGCCGCCGGCGAATCGCTCTCGCAATCGATCGAGGCGCAGCGCACTTTCGAGGAGCGCACATTGTCCGAACTGCGCTCCGTCGAGACTGACATCGGCGACCTGACGCCTCGCCTTGCCGCGGCGCGGGAGCAATTGGCCCGCACGCAGATCCGCGCGCCAGCGACGGGTACGGTCGTTGCATTGAAAGTCTTCACGCCCGGCGGGGTGATCCAGGCCGGCCAGACGTTGATGGAGATCGTGCCAGACCATGAGCCCTTGCGCATGGAAATCCGGATCAACCCGGACGACGTGGACGATCTGGCGACCGGCATGGCAGCGCAAGTGCGCTTTCCGGGCCTTCACGATCGCCGGTTGCCGCCGCTGAACGGAAAGGTAACGCGAATCTCGGCTGACAGCTTGCAGGATGAACGCACCGGCGTGCGCTATTTCACCGGTGAAGTTACGGTGCCGACCAGCGAACTCGCCATTCTGCGGCGATTTCGCGGGCCGGGCTTCACCCTAAGGGCGGGAATGCCTATCGAGGCGCTGATTCCGCTGCGTAAGCGCACTGCCCTCGACTATGCGCTGGAGCCGCTGAGCAATTCGTTATGGGGTTCGTTTCGCGAGCATTGACGCCAGCCCATCCGTTCAAAAGATCAGCGCCAGTATCACACCCCAGATCAGGGCGGAGGCCGCAAGCGCGATCACAATCCCGCGGGCCGGGCTGCTCTGCGGCTCTTCGACATAGCTCTCGGGCGCTTCAGCGACGAGAAAGGTGCTCACAAGGGAAACATCGCGGCCAAGGTCAGCGGCGCTCGAGGAGGTTTGAACAAGACGCAAGGTACACCTACCGCAAAGGGGAGTAGAAAAGGCTCACCCCCTATATCGCTCAAGGGAGATTGACGGACGTTTCCCGAGCATGGTTGACGGACGTTTCCCGAGCATGGTTAATAGAAATTAGGCTGCGTAAAAGGTGTAAAATCAAACGGATGATCCGGATACGGGAACGGCCGGGCTTATGGCAAAGGGCACCGGCGTAAGCGAGATCGAATCCATGATCTCCACCCGATCGCCCACGAAGATGCCGGCGCTGAGGCGCCCGGACATGTAAGCGGCCGAATCCAGGCATAAGCGGCCCGGCGCGCCATAAACGTTGTCGCGCGGAGTGTGGCCGTGAACGATGAAGCGATCTGGGGTGACCGGCGCTTTCAGGAAATCGCTTCTGATCCATAGCAGATCGCGGGTCGTCTGCTGATCCAGCGGCACGCCGGGACGGATGCCAGCGTGAACGAACAGGAGGTCATCCGCCTCAATCATGAGTTCGAGGTTTTCCAGAAAGCGCAAGTGAGCAGACGGAACAGCCTGGCGCAGCCGCTCCCTGGCATCCGCCCAATCCGCCTCGCCCGCAAGATGCACGCCATAGGAGCGCAAGGTGGCATCCCCCCCATGCTCCGCCCAGGTGCGGCCGCGAATCCGCCCGGCCAGGAAATCGAGCAGCGTCTCTTCATGATTGCCCAGCAGGAACCGCGGCTCGAAATCGGTGTCGCCGGTAAATTCCAACAGCATGTCGATAACCACACGCGATTGCGGTCCCTTGTCGACATAGTCGCCGAGGAAGACGACCAGCGGGCGTTCCCGCTCTTCGTCCCTGCGCCTGCGGACGTCATCTTTCAGAGCGGGGAGCAAGCGCGCGAGCAGATCGGCGCGTCCGTGAATATCACCGATGGCGTAGATCAATCGTTCGCCGCCTTGCGCGGCCCCGGTCGAGAACATCACATCGACGCCAGACCGCTCCCCAGCGTGCGATCCGCATCCGACCTGCGCCCCCGATCGGCCGAACGTGACGCCGACTTCCGGGAGGTGACATGGAACATGGTGACCAACAGCACGCAAGTCAGCGGATTGTACGCGGTGAGCAAGGTCCCCTCAAACGAATACCATATGATAAGAACGAAGGCGAAACGGCGACTCATGCCGCCCTCCAACAGGCAGAAGATCACGAACGCATAGAAGATCACCGCTTCGATCAAGCCATATTCGACGGATAGTTTGGTAATTGGCCACCAGAAGGTGTTGCCCCCGCTTTCAATCTGGCCCGCGCCGATGCCGGAATAGAGACCCGCATCGCTGACGAGCGGTTTGGCCAGTCGATAAATCGGATCAATGAAGCGGGAGTTCGCGCTGGTCCCCGTCCTCCCGAACTCGTCGACCCGGTTCATCGTCAGCTCGAACCAATGGAGCTGAACGGCAATGAACAGCGTGGCGAGTATCGCCGCCAGAGCGCCGATGAAAGTGCGCGTGCTCATCCTCACGAAAAGGAGGGGCATGGCGACAACTACGAGCAGCGTGCCCGTACCGGCGAAGGTGGCGAAAAGAGTGGCGCCGAGAAAAGCGACGCGCGCCCACCGCTGAAAGAAGACGATCTCGATGATGACGGCCAGCGCAATGAACTGCGAAAGCGTGGACACTTCCAGGAAGAAGATGCCGGACGGCTTCATGTAATCCAGGCCGTAGCGGATCGGCTGAATATAATTGAATTGCGGAATCAGCAGGCTTTTGGGCAGAAGCAGGTCAAGATTGGGCCACCAACGCCAACCCACCGTGAACTGGATCGCATGCTGCGCCCATACCACCCCCGCAAAAAACAGCATCAGCGTGCTGAAAAAGCGCAGGCACTTCAGGTAAGTCTTCTGCTCGGTTCGAAAGGCAAAGACGAAAGGCAGATAAAGCGCCACCAGCAGCAGCACGCTTCCCTGGGAATAAGTTCGCGCGAATAGCCCAGTGCTCAACAGAATGGCCGTCATCGCAACGGCGCATGCCACTATCCGGCCGACGCGGATGAGTGGCCGTGCATAGACCAGGCCGACGCCGATCACGATGAAGCTCAACGGCACGATCAGCGGAAAAATCGCGCCATCGCCGGTCACCAGACCGATCTTCTGGAAGAAGGTGATGCCTATGAGCAGCGCCACGAACATCCAGTACAAAACGTCCTGGCTGCGATCGTCGGCAACTTCGCCTCGGGGACTTCGCGATCTGGTCTGACTTGCCACGCCGAATTGTTTCAACGCCCCGGATTCATTCAATTTTTTTTCGACGTCTGACAAGGGAGTTCCTTCGTCGCTTTGGGGGGATTGGGTGGACGCTACCGCAAAGAAACTTTCTGGCCAAGGGCGGTCAAAAAAACTTTCCTACACACCTTATTTTAGAACAAATAAGGAACGTAATGATTCGGAGCCCAGCTATGACCTCAACAGATCGCTTCTCCAATGTCAGTGACAGCATCCTCGCCGGTTCGCGCGCGCCTTATGCCGTGGCGCCCGATGACGTCGCCCCCCTGCCCGCTGTTCCGAAGGGCATATTCGTCGGCACCGGCGGCGACGTCACCTTGCGAGGGGCGGGTGCGGGCGCGGACGTGACGTACCGCAACTTGCCCGATGCCAGCTACATCGCGGTGCGCGCATCGCATGTCCGCGCCACCGGCACTACGGCCACCAACCTGATCGCGGAGGCGTGAAAGATGACCCGATCATCCGGAGCCTTGGGCTTTTCGCATGGCGCGGCCGACCGGTGGGGCCGTGAGCGAGGCTTGCCCGTGTTGCCGTCGTACCTGGGCCAGGTCGCGACCCGATCCTACGCGCCAAACAACATCGCCACCGGTTTCAAGAGCGGGAACGGCCAGACCTTCCACGTTGCGCGGGACGAGATTTCCAGTCTGCAGGTCGCTTACGCCAACTGGTATCAGAGCAGCACGGTCCACGAAGCAGGACCGGGCGGTGGGCTGACGATCACCGCCTCGATCCAGTACCCGATCGCCGCCAACCCGGACACGGGCGTCTGGCAGCGCTTCACCTGGGCCGGCCAGCCGGGCACCGGCATCATCCCGGACGGCGCCACCAGTGCGCTTTCGGACCTGCTTAAATTGCTCAGCCCGATCCCGCGCGGCGCCGCTTTTCTGCTGCGCTGGCATGCCGAGGCCAGCGCCCAGATTCCCTTCTGGCAATTCACCGGATCGAACAGCGCCGGGTACAATCAGATTGCGGAAGGCAACAGCACCGCCGGTTTCTACAGCGACAAGACCACGGGCGGCAGCATCGCTTCTGGCACCAGCGCGAACAATCTCTATCCGGTCCTGATCGTTTCGCAAACCGCGCGGCCAAGCCTTTACCTTCTGGGTGACAGCCGGGTCCACGGCATCGGCGACACTTTCGATGCAACTGGCCACACCGGCGAACTGGCGCGGTCGCTCGGCGATCACTTCGGCTATCTGAACATGGGGTGCCCCAGCGAGACGCTTCAGGGCTGGCTGGCCAATAACAGTCGGCGGCGCGCGCTGATCCCTTACTTCAGCCATATGGTGGGCAATATGTCGATCAATGACATCGCCGCCGGCCGAAGCACCGCGCAACTTGCCGCCGACATTGCCGCGGCGGCGGCGCTCGGCAAGGCAGCGGGCAAGAAAGTGTTGTGGGCGACGATCAGCCCCTCCGCCACGGGAACGTGGAGCACGGTCGGCGGCCAGACGGTATCCGCCGCCAATGCCCAACGTTACGGCGTCAACAATCTTCTACGGGCGCGCCAGGTCGCCGGCGTTGACGATATTTTCGATGTGGCCGGCGCGGTGGAGACGGGCCTGAACTCCGGCCTCTGGGCGGTGGAGCATGACGGCACGGCCGGCGTCGCCCTGACCTCAGACGGAATCCACGCGAACTATGCCGGCTATCAACGGATCAGGCGCAGCCGCGCGGTAGATCCGGCAGTGATCGGCATGACCTGACGCGGGCACGGGCCGGTCGGTCAGAAAGGCCGGTCGGCCTGGCATTCATCGCACGAACCGCGACAGCCCGGTGTTTGATGCGGACATGCGAAATCCCGCGAAAGGGCGGCCTTCAGACCGCGAAAAGCAAAAAATGCCGCGCTCGCGGCAATCGCTGCAACAATAACACGTAGCATTCACTTTGACTCGCGACCCGCTATATTCGACTGGTCGCATAAATAGAGCAGACCGTCCTGTCCACTTCCTCTCGTCTACGTATTAACCCGCGAATCAATTGCCAATACGGCTCAATTTCAATACGGATTCGATTACTTTCGCCTCATCCGGGATATTGCCATGGAGGAAATCCGTAAGCGCGTCGAATGGCTCGATGTCGCGCGTGGTATCGGAATAATCCTGGTGGTCATGGGCCATGCCGAAAGAGGTCTGGTTAACGCGCATATTGCAACCGGTCAGGCGTGGTCGACGTTCGACTTGGCGATTTATACATTCCACATGCCGCTGTTCATGCTTCTTGCAGGCGTGAACGTCAGATCGTCCCTCGCGCGGGGGCGGGGCGACTTTGTGCGAACGCGGCTGCGCACGATCGCATATCCTTATGTCTTGTGGTCCTTGATCCAGGGCACACTGCTGGTCCTGCTCTCCGGCGTGATTAACGGCAAGGGCGAATGGTCCAAATTGCTGATGATCGGCTGGAAACCCATCTCACCGTTCTGGTTTCTCTACGCGCTGATGGTCTACGTGCTGCTGGTCGCCGTCGTGGGGCTGCGTCCGCGAGTGCTGATCCCGCTTGCCGCCGTCGGGTTGATCGCCAGCGGCTTCATCCAGGATGAAAACATCATCCACGAAATCGCCTATATGCTCAGTTTCTTCGTCATCGGCGCTCTCGCTTCAGACGCGATCAAGCAATGGGCTCCGGCCTCTTATTGGATGGCGATCTTTGCCCTGCTCTGGCTTGCCACATATCAGATCGTGCCTGACGACGGGATGACGCCGTACCTGACCCCTTGGTCCTTTCCCGCGGCATTGGCGGGCATCGCTTTCATGCTGTGCCTGGCGCAGGTGTTTGGCGGGCTGGCCAAGGACGTGCTGGCGATGTTGGGCCGAATATCGATGACGATCTACGTCATGCACATCCTGGCGACCGCGGGCACCCGCATCGTCCTTGCCAAGCTGCATCTGGATGCGCCCGCCGGGCTCTATTTCGCCGCATGCACGATCGTGGGTGTAGCCGGGCCGGTCTGCGCGCACATGATCCTGGAACGGCTGGGGCTTCTGCCGTTGCTGGGCCTCTCCGGCAGGTTGGGGGCGGGCAAGCCGCAGCCCTCCGCAGCGGATATACCACCGGCCACGGAAGCGCACGCCCGCGCCTGAAGCAGCAGCCGTTCTCAGATCAAGCCGGACGAACTCAGCTACGGTGCAAGGCTGCAACCGCGCCGCTCGCCAGCTTTTCCAGGAATCCGGGCCGGGCAAGGCTCCGATAATTGCCGGGAGATCCGGTCACATCGCGGCTGAGATCGAACCGTTCGAAACGCGTGGAGGGCTTGACCGCCACGCCCGCAGGGCCCGCACCGGCAATCAACAAGGTCAGTTCGTTCAGGTGTATCAGGAAATCCGGCCTCATCGGCTGCGGTCTACCCTCGGCAATCGCTCGCGCCATTTCGGCGGGGCCCAGCAGCTTGTCCTGAGCATAGATTTCGCGGCGTCGCAGCCAGCTGACCAGCTTGTGCTTCAAAGAGCGGCCAACGCCCTTCTCTGCCTCCACCGCCTCCGATTTCCAGCGGCGCACCAGCTTGATCCTGCGCCCGCCGATGCCAAAAGGCGCACCTAAGCTAGGCTGCCGACGCAGGCTGTAAGACTTGCGCGCGGTCAGGCTCACGCGGGAAAAGCGTTCGAGGCGGACTGGCGACTGATCGTGAAACACATTGTCCACCCGGATCTCGCCTTCATTCCCGATCACGCGCAGACTGTGATCGCGGGGTGCCACCCAGCTGCAAGTGACCCGCGCAGCAACCCCGTCCGCAAAATCGATGCAGGCCACGGAAAAGTCCGGCGTATCAGCCGGATCGAGCGGCTCCGCCGTCTTTCCGGGAATCAGACACTTCGAAAAAGCCGTTACTGAGAGGACCGGCCCGAAAAGGGCGCAGAGCCAGGCAAGGTGATAGCCCACATGCTCGATCGTGCAGCCTTCCTGGAGCTCCTCTGCATAAGGGAATGGCGCGCCGGTCGGGCTCTGCACAGCGTCAAGGTGCATCAGGTGAGCAGGATTATCGTCAAGCTCGGCATAGATCAGCGCGGGTTTGCCGATCGCGCCGTCATTGACGGCCTGCCAGAGCGAGGTGATCGCATCGCTATGCAGATTGCACGGCGCGGCCGCCAGCACCCGCCCGTGACGCTCGGCCAGGGCGAAAAGCTCCGCAGTGCGCGCAAATTCAGTGGTGATCGGCTTTTCGGTGAAGACGTGCTTGCCTGCCTCCAGCGCGCGCCGGGTCACGTCATAGTGGGAGGCGATATTCGTCAGATTGACCACGATCTCCACGCGCGCGTCGTGAAGCAATGCGTCGAGGCTGGGGTAAAGCGAGAGGCCGTAATGCCCACGCACCACCTCGGCCCGGCGCGTATCTATATCGAACACGCCCAGGATCTCCATTTCCGGATAGGCCCAGCGCGTACGCATGTAGATGTCGAAAACATAGCCGCAGCCGACGAACGCGATCTTCATGACGGTCCTTACCTTATGACCGGAGCAAAGCGCTCGGCGATTGCCTGAAGGCGGGCGGACTGTTGCGTGCCGATCAGGGTCGTGGTGATGAGCGGATCGGCAAGCGCGGATTGGAAAACGTCAAGCGGATCACGGTGCGGCTGGTGCGTCAGCACGCCGCGTGCGATCACCGCGATGCCTCGCGCCAGCAGCGCCTCGCCCTGAGGCCCGTTTCTCACCGTCTCGATTACCGGCCAGTCCAGTTCCATCACCGTATAAATCGGCACCTGCAGCGCCGCGTCGAGGCTTTCCACATCGTCACACGAAACACCGACATGGCGCGCCATGCCGCTTTCGAGGAAAGACGCCATAACCGCTACGACGGCGGGATCGACGATGACATCGACCGGCGGGGAATGGAGCACGAAAGCTTCCACGCAAGGCTGGCCTAGACGGCGGAGCGACGCGGGCAAGGCGGCGGCGAGATACCCGGCGCTCCAATCGCAGCGCTCATTCGCTTCGCGCCGAGCGGTGACGGCATTCGCCGCGCCCCGCCGCGACATGAGCGGACGCAGCAGTGGCTTGAACGGCAGCAACATCCGCGCCTTGGACGAAAAGCGCCTGCCGCCTTTCGTCACGATCAGTGGCGAAGGATCCAGCCGGCGCGCCGCTTGTCCGATCGCCCGCTCGCTGTCCCCCTGCCCATAAATGTCGGCCGTGTCGAACAAAGTGATGCCGGCCCGCGCCGCCGTTTCCAGAAAGGCGCTGGACTGGCGCAGGCTGGCTGGATTGCTGAACGAGCCGATCTTGGCGCAGCCCAACCCCAGCTTCGGCCAATGAGCGAAGGAACCGCTCATCTCCACAACGAGCCTCCGCAAGCGCGGATATAGTCTTGCGTTTGGGCGCGGATCGGCTTGCGGCGGGCTCTGCCGGGCTTGCGCAGCCACGTAGCGAACTGCCGCAGCGCGCGGAATACGTCCATCTCCCCCTTGGCGAAGAAGAAGGCATAAGGAGGAAACGCCAGGAAATTGATCCAGACGTGCGGGGCCGGCATGTGCAGAAAGCTGATAATCAGCTTGTTGGTCAGCCGATCGGCCTGCACCAGCCGCTTGGGCCGACGCCCGGCGGGGTGTTCCAGTTCCTCGCACACGACTGCCGGCTCGTAGAGGATCTTCCAGCCGGCATCGATCAACCGGTATGACAGTTCGATTTCCTCCAGTCCGTAAAAGAAGTCCGGCAGGAACCCCCCGGTCTGCTGCAGCGCCTGCGCCCGAAAGCCCACGCATCCGCCGACGAAACGGAACGTCTCGAACGGACGCGTGAGGTCCACGGACTTGTCGGTATGCGGAACCAGATCGACCCGCCGCCGTGTATCGCCGCGCACATATTTGGAGACGGTGACAGCGGCGAGCCGGGGATCGGCATCGAAACGCGCGCCGAGGATGTCCAGGAAATCGGGAGTCTCGATAAAGACATCATCGTCCAGCAGCACGATATGGCGTCCGCGCGCCGCTGCCAATCCCAGGTTGCGCGCAACTACGCCCTTGTTCGCGCCGTCCCATAGCACATGCGCCTGATGGAAGCGGTTGAGAAGCGTCTGTCGGTCATGCCGATCGGGATTGTTGTCCACCACAATCAGCTCATAATCGTCCCGCCCCACCAGGTGATCGGCGAGGCGCGCCAAAGTCTGCGCAAGGATATCCTCCCGCGCGTATGTCAGCACGACGATCGAGTGGCGAAGCTCATTCGTCATAGCTGCACCTGAATCTTGCGCAGCACGCCGCGCTCAGCCATCTGGAACAAGATCAGGATCACCGCCTGCGAAACCGCAAAGGCGATAGTCATGCCGCGAATGCCGTGGCTGGAACCGACCCACAGGGCACACAAGCTCAGCGCCGCAGCGATGAAACGCACGACCAGCATCGTCCTGCCGGCGCGCAGAACGATCATCATGGTTTCAGAGGGCAGGTTCAACCCGAAGAAGAAAAAGCCCGCCGCCAGAATACGGATTTCCGTTCCCAATCCGTCGTAAGCCCCGGCGAAGACCACCGCTGTCAGGCGATCGGCGAACAGGCTGACAAGCGAAAGATAAAGTCCGGTAACCGCGGCGATGGTCAGTCGGGTCTTGCGCACGACGCGCAATAGCCCGGGGGCGCCCTCGACGGCCATGGCCCGGGCGGCCCGAGGCTTGTCGATGGAATCAATCGCCGAAACAAGGCTGATCGCCGGGTTGGTCAGGGTGCGGGCGGCGGTGAACACGGCGGTCGCCAGAGCGTTCATGAACAGTCCGATCCAGACGACGATCGAAGCCGAGCTATAGACCGAATAAGGCACGTTGGTTGCCGCGAACCAGCCGGCGGTGGCGCGATTCTCGCGAACCAGCGCAATCGCCGTTACCCAGGAAGGCCGTGTCGGCATCAGCCAGGGCAGCGCCAAAAGCACGGCGAGGGAATTGGCCAAGACCCAGCTCAGGGAGGCCGTCAGCGCCGTAGGCGCATGACGGGCGACGAACCAGGCCGCGAAAACCTGAATTACGAGATTGGCACCGGAACAAACCGCGACGACATCTGCCCGCTCCACCTTGTAAAGCCATCGGCGCGCGAACTCCCACGCCAGCATGGGCGGAGAAACGATCATCGCCAGCGCCAGGGGCTGCGCCGTCCAGGAGATACGCGACAAGGCGATGGGCGCCGCCGCGACCAGCAGCGCGGCAAGGCCCAACGCCGCCGCGAGCATCACCGCCGCACCCAGCGAAAGCCACCACCACGTGCTGTTCTCCCGATGATCGTCGATGGACGTCCCGCCGGTGCGATAACTGGTGGTAAAAATCAGGACGAAGGCCGAACGATGAAATCCGGCCAGGATATAATAGAGCCCGATCATCGTGCCCACCGCGCCAAAATCCACGGCCGGCAGGGCTCGGCCCAAGAGCGCCAGAGCGATAACGTTCCCGAGGCCGTTCGCCCCTTGGTCCACAACGGCCGCCAGCCGCGCGACCTTTTCGGGACCGATGCGGCGAGTCACCGGCCCAGTGAACATCAGGAGAGCCCTGTCCAAAAGGCGGCCGCCTGCCAGTTCGGATTCGAAACCGGCCATGCGGCCCCCCGTTTCTTCAATCAGCTCTGTGCGTAGTAGTCCTTGATCTCGTTGTAGTAGTAAGAGGCATCGCCGTATCCCGACTGTGCCTGGGTCTTGAGGTTGACCAGGGTCATCGCGACGCCCGCCACGCTTCCGCCCACGGTTTCGATCTGGTGCAGCGCCGCCCGGATCGCCTTGATCGGGGTAGACCGCCAACGCGCCATCAACGCCAGCGTATCGAGACTGCTCAGCATATTGCGAACATCGACGACCGCCAGCACCGGCGCAGTATCAATCACGATCACTTCATACTCCGACCGCAGCCGGTTCATAAAGTTGTTGAAGCCCTCGCCTTCATAGACGCGCTGAACCTCGTGCGCGCCGCGCACCGCCGGAAAAATGGTCACGCCGCTGCGGTCCGGAACAGCGGCTTCCTCCATCGTGGCCTCGCCCTGCACCACCTCGGTCCATCCCACGGTTGCCGAAGGCGCCATCTCCTGCGTAAGCGAGCGGCGGCGAAGATCGAAATCAAGCAGCGCCACCTTGGTGCCTCCCATGCCCAGCACGCGGGCCATTGAAACCGCCGATGTCGTCTTACCTTCGCCCGGCAAGGCGGAGCTGAGGCCGATGACGACGCCCTTGGTGCGGGGATTATTGCTCCGTGCATCGTAGATAAGCGTCGTTGCCAGGCTGCGGAACGCTTCGGCGAACGACGACATCGGATGCTCAAGCACCGCGTCAGTCGGGATCTCGGTCTTCGGCTTGTCGATCGAGGACTTCAGCGTTGGCAGCGAGTTCAGGAAGTTCTGGCCAAGCAGTTCGCTGATATCGTCGATCGTGTTGATGCGGCGGTTCCAGCGTTCACGAAGATAGGCCAGTGCGACGGCGATGGCGATGCCCAGCGCCAGGCCCACCAGGATGTTGATGGCAAGGCGCGGTGAACTGGGTTGCAGCGGAGGTGTGGCCGCCGCGGTCAGCCGCGCATCAGGCTGGATCAGCGCCTGATTGGCCGATTGTTCGCCGCTGACGGAAAGCAGGTTCTGGTAAAGCTGATGCGCGGTGTCCGCCTTGCGCTGGAGATCGGCCAGATCGACACTGGCGCGCACGTTGCCGGCCAGTGTCGCCCTTGCCTGCGACAGACTGGAGCCGAGCGAAGCGGCACGGGCCGCCGCCGCGTTGGCTTCCGTGCTGGAACCGTTGGCGACGCGGGACGTCTCCTGAACCAACGCTTGGTCGATCGTTGCGAGACGCTGTCGGGCGGCGACGAGGTCGGGATGCCGATCTCCATAAAGGGCCGCGAGACCGGTCACTTCCTGTTGCGCTTCCGCATGACGTTGCCGCAGCGTGGCAAGGGCTGAGGTGTCCACACCGTTGGTAAGTTCGGTTGCGCCTCGTCTGGCTCCGTTCTGAGCGGCTTCGGATCGGGCTTGGGCCAGATCCGTCGTCATAGTGCCGACTTGCTGTTCGAGCGCATCCGAATCGGTGCTGTTGAGAACATTGTGCTTCAGCCGGTAGGCCGCGACCGCCGCATCGGCCTGCTCGGCGTCCTTGCGGGCATCATCGACGCGCTTTGCCAGTTCGCCGGACGATGCGCTGGCCAGGTCCACCTTTTGCTTGCTCTGGATCTTCAGATAAGCGTCAGCCAAGGCATTTGCGATCTTCGCCGCCTTCAGCGGGTCCTTGTCAGTATAGGAAATATTGAACAGTTCGGTTTGACCGATGCGACTGGCGTTGACGTTCGTGAGCAATGCCGCCGCCAGTGCATCCTGGGAAGGACCTTCGGCAAATTGCGAAGCGATCTTGGTAAGTTCAGGGTCTTTGGCCAGGCCCAGGCTGTCAATCGTCGCTTGCGCGACGGCCAGTGATTGCACCAGTTGCATCTGCGCCTCGACAGCAGCGTCGCGCTGCGCATCCGACATGGTGGTGACGGGTTGAGTCTGGCCAACCACAGTCTGTTGTCGATCATAGGACATCCGCGCGGTGGCCGTGTATTTCACCGGCATCAATTGCGTGACGCCGACCGCGAGAGCACCCGTGGCGACGATGATCGCGATGCTGATAGGAAGATGTCGGCGGAAACGGGAATAGATGCCGGCCAGATCCTGCTCTTCAACGTCTCTTTGCGCCACAGTTACCTGGTTCATCTGCACTTCCTGTTTTGAGACACGTTCGGGGGTATGCGGCGAATGCCGTGACTTACAGCTTCGCGCGCAGTGTAATCATGGTTCGAAGTTCGTCGAAGCGCGGCCCCCGCAATGCCCCGCTGCTATCGCGCTTGATATATGCGACCTCTCCACTGAGCGAGAGGTAACGATTGGGATCGTAGAACACGCCTACGCCGCCATTGGTGCGCTTGTCTGTGCGATCGATGCCCTTGAAATCGCTCTGATCGAAACTGATGAACGCATAAGGTCGGAGATTGCGCAGCAGTTCGTGATCGACACGCAGCATGCCCCGCGTCGAAATGTAACCGGAAGAGCCGTTCACCGCCGCCTCCTCCAGCTCGCGCGTTACCGTGCCCGAGATGGTGGTGAGCGGTGTCAGATAGTAAGTCGCTTGAATGTCGAGATTGACGCTGGCGACATGGTCCAAAGTTGGATTGTCGTAAGAACGCCGGAAATATCCCACCGCCCCGGCGACCCGCAGCAGCGACGTGACATCCGCGATGGCGCCCACGCTGGCGCGCCATTCATTGCCGCTGCGATCAGTGGTCAGATCTTTCAGCGAATACGTCGTATGCTTGTACGTGAACTGAGTGAAAACGGCGTTGTCAGGGCTCAATTCGTATTCGACCCGCGCGCTGGCCCGATCCACCGAGTAGTCGCGATAATCCAGGTCCAGCGTAAGCCCGGTGGTAGTGACGGTCGGATTGTAATCGAAATGGCTGTGATCGGCGCTGGCTGTAAGAATAAAGCGATTCAGGCGCTGCGAGGCTCGCGCCAGCACCGACCTTACATCGACGCCCACGGCTCCGGCTCCGTTCGCTGGAAAATTGCCCGAGGACTGATCCTCGTACTCGCGCCGTGCGTCAGCCTTGAAATAGAGCTGGGCGTCCTTGCTTATATCCAGGCGCCCTTCCAGGTCGAACTGATAACCGTTGCGGTTTTTCTGCGGGGTTTCGAAATATCTGTACCCCTCATAGAGAGCGGTCGCGATCAAGGCGTGATTGGACCATTGGCTGACGAGCCGCAATTGCGGGCGCAAAACGACATAACCGTCACTTCGCGCATTGCCTTCGGCGCCAAGGACATTGCTGGTATAGCCCACTCCGGCCGTCACATCCGGATAGGCGCGGAACCCGCCAAGGGGCAGGCCCTGCGCATCCAATTCCGGGTGCGGTCTTTCGGAGACACCCAGATTTCGACCATTCTGCGTGGTGAGCGGAATTTCCGAATCCAGGAGTTGCTGGTAGACCTGCGCCCTCGCACTTGCCGCCGGTACGCAGGTGGCGGCCGCCAGCGCGGCCACGCCGGTCAGCGCGTGCCGCTGTCTTGTGCTACACGGAGCACTCACGTTAGAAATATCTTTCGACGATGCGGATCGTATCGCCCGGCTGGATCGGCAGATCCTTGTCCAGCCGGACCTTGACCTCCTGCTCCGAGCCCGCCCGCTTTAGCAGAACTTGCTTCTGCTGAGCGCGATACGTGTAGCCGCCGGCTCTCGCCACGGCATCGCGCACTGTCATGCCGACCGCATATTCGTATTGCCCGGGCTGATTGACTTCGCCCAAAATGTAGAACGGCCGGTAAGCGACCATGGAAACCGTGACCGAGGGATTCTGGAAAAAACCGTCAGCCAGTTTCGTCTGCATTTTTGCGGCAAGCTCTCGCGGCGTGACGCCCCTGGCGGGGATGTTGCCGATAAGCGGCATCGTCACGGTCCCATCGGCGCCGACCAGCTGCTCGCCGCTCAACGTCTCTTCACCATAAACGACGATATTGACGCGGTCCCCGGTGTCGAGTCGATATTCGCCCGATTTGTTATCCGCAGCCAATGCCGAAGCGTCCACTGCCTGGACATCACTCCGGGCCTGAGCGGCGCAACCGACAAGCGCGGTCGATAAAAGGATGATTGCTATGGACTTTCGCACGTGGTCACGTCCCTTAATTCGCGCCCCAATCTGCTGGGAAGCGCACCTCCCGTCAATATGTTGCGTTGCAACAAAATGACGGTGCCGGGAGGTGACATACCGCACACGCGCGTTTGCACATCGCCAACCTCGCTCTAGTGTGCCATATGTGCGACGGATAGATATATTTGTGCCGCGACGCGACATGACCTCGGGTTAAAGTACATTCTAGGCCATCAGGCGCGATGATTCCCAGAGCGAGCGTACTTCCAACGACATGAATGACTTTGCTGCGCTTGCTAGCCTTTTATGCGCCCTTCTGGCGCTGCATTCTATTGCCCTATATCCATTGACGTTGCTCCTCGTCGCCAAGCGGGACCGAACGTTTACGGCTGTGCCCCCGCTGCCGCCCGGTCGACCGACGCTCGCAATATGCATGTGCGCATACAATGAGGAAAAGCCGATCGAAGCCAAAATGGAGCGGCTTCTCGAAATCGCGGCGGCATATGGCCCGGCTACGATTCATATCTATGCCGATGCGCCTACGGATCGGACCGCGGCCCTCCTGGAGAAGTATGCGGATCGCGCGGACATCGTGTTCGGACAGGAACGCCGGGGCAAGACCTTCGGCATGAACCTCCTGGTGGAGCGCAGTGACAGCGAATTGCTGCTGTTCACCGATGCCAATGTCGAAAGCGAGGCCGATGTCGCGCAGCAGCTGGTCCAACCGCTGCTCGCCGATCCGGAAATAGGCTGCACGACGGCGCGGCTGGTCTATTCCAACCGCAAGGAAACCCCCACCGCGAAATTGGGCGCCGCATATTGGGCGGTGGAAGAGGCCATCAAACGGCTTGAAAGCCGCAGCGTCGGGCTGATCGGCTGTGATGGCGCAATGTTCATCATGCGCCGGTCATTACATGTCACTCCTCCTGCCCATCTCATTGACGATCTTTACCTAAGCCTGTCGATTCTGATCTCCGGCTCACGCATCGTCAGCGTCGATCACGTCGAGGTTTACGAACGCAGCGCCACGCAAGCGTCGGAAGAAGGTCGTCGAAAGCGGCGAATCGCCTGCCAGGCATGGAATGTCCATCGCGCCTTGTGGCCGCGCCTGCGACGACTGCCCGCCCTATCGCTATATGCCTATTTCTCGCACCGTCCCATGAAATGGTTGATGCCGTTCTTCGTGGCCGCCTCGGTCTGTTTCTTTACGCTGGCGATCGGGCTTTCGCGCGGCGCCTTTGCCGGGCTTGCCACGGCCGCGGGGATCGCGCTGGCCTATCTGATCGGCTCGCTTCTTCCGTTGCCACCGTTCTCGCTGTTCTATTCTGCGGTGTGCAGCCTGGCCGGCGTCGCGATCGGCACGTACGAATCGTTCATTCTGGACCGGACGTACACCATCTGGAATCCCGCCTTGTCCGTCCGCGACCAGACACCGCTCGCCGAAGACGGTTGACGCGACATAAGCAAACAGCGCCTCGTCAAGCGGGCGTCTTGGCCATGGGCGGGATACGGGCCTGTGTTCCTAGGGCGATGACCGCGATAGCCATGCAGATCACCGTTCCGATAGCATAACGCGCCGGCAGGCTCAGGTCGACGACGTATGGCGCGGCCAGCACCAGCAAGGGCACATGGATGGCATAGAGCGGGTAGGAAAGAGCCCCCATCCCCTCGCACCATGCTGTGGCCCGCTTTCCGGGTGTTACCGTCGCGAGCAGCATTAACAGCATGGGATTGAGCACCAGCACGGCCAAGAGAAAATAGGCGCTCGCCGGGACCCACTGGGTCGCGAACTTGGCGGCCAGCACGATCGCCGGAAAAGCGCAGACCAGCAGGGCGAACGGCGCGGGCGGGACCTTCTTCTGCCATACCGCTCTGGTCCTATGAAGCAGCACGCCACCAAAATAGGAGAGGAATGTCCTGGGAAAGCCGCCCCAGAACGTGTCGGGAGAATATCCGTTGGCCAGACCGTGCAACTTCCAACCGGCCACAAGCAAAGCAAGGAACGAAGCGACTATGATCCCGATCAGCACTTTCATCGTCAGGATGCGGGCGAGCCCGCAGTGGAGAAAGTTCGTGACCAGTTCGAAGAAAATCGACCATTCGGGAATATTGGCGGGGAACAGCACCGGTGCGTTCCACAAGAGCGGGATCATCAACAGCGCGCTTAATCCCGCAAGCCAGATCTGCGGATCGCCAGGCGTTGTCCAAAAACTGGCTACGATGCCAAGCACGCCGCCCAGAGCCATCATCGGATAAAGCCGCGCCAACCTGATTCGCACAAAGGCAGGCAGCGAAAGCCCCCCCCGCATGCGCTCGTCATAAGCGGCCGCGATAACGAACCCGCTCATCAGGAAGAAGAAGTCCACCGCAAGATAACCGTAAGCGAACAATTCGGGCAGATGCAGCTCGCGTTCGGCGTGGTGGAAGAGAACCGCGATGGCCGCCACCCCGCGCAACGCATCGAATGCCAGGTATCGGGCGTGCCTCAAAACGAAGATGATCCTTTGCCCCGGTCGCGCCGCATTTTGCGCATCCGGTAATCCGCCTAGACAACACGGTGTCTTGCGGTACTGTTTTGCCGCACCTTCACCCCCCATGCAAGGTTGTCACGCATGCGAACCGTTCCAGGATGTAAATCCGCTTTCGCGCCATTCAGCCGGCGCCAGGCGATATTGACGGGAGCGGGGCTGCTGGCCGCCGCGACTGCCGGCGGCTGCAAGGCACATGCCGCGCGCGCCGACGATGCAACCGGGAATATCCCGACTCGCCAGCTCGGGGCGATCACGGGCAATTCGCTGAATGACATGAAACGCTTCTCTCAGTGGTTAGGAAAAACGCAGAATCACGACTTGCTGTATTTCAACCAAGAAAACTGGCAAAGCCTTGAGCAATCCGTCCCCTATATCATCTCGCTGGGCGCGAGCGTGCTGGCGCAAGGGCGCAACGTCCAATGGTCCATTCCGGCAGGGGGCGCGCGCGCTTACGCCGAGATCGCAAATGGCGGGAGAGACGGCCTTTATCAGGATATCGCACGAAGGATCGAGGCGATTTACAGTCAATCGTCGCAACGTGTTTGCGTGCGCCTGTTCTGGGAATTTAACCTGCCCGAACAGACGCTCGCGGCGCGCGGCGCCGACGGAAGCTGGCATCCCGAACTTTACGTGGCCGCGTATCGACGCGTAGCCTCTATTTTGCGCAAGCAATCCAATCGATTCTACTTCGACTGGTGCCCCAATATCGGCGCAGGGGGCCTTCCTCCGGACCGATGCTACCCGGGAGACGAACTGGTCGATGTGGTCAGCGTCGATGTCTATTATCGCCGCATCTATGATCGCGGGGATCGCCATGACGCCGGATCGGGAATTTTCGAGTACCGCCGCACACAACCGTTCGGGCTCGATTGGCTGACCGGATTTGCCAGCGGTCACGGAAAGTTGGTCGGCATTTCCGAGTGGGGCGTTGACGACAATGAAGGCACGGTGTTCATGCAGCGCATGTGCGCCTGGATAAAGGGACTGGGCGATCTGCTTTCCCACCATAACTATTGGGACCGGGATGATGGCGGCGTCGTTTCCCGCCTGAGCACAGGCCAGTTGCCGGCGATCGCCCAAATCTATCGCGAGGCGTTCGGGAGCGCCTCCGCCACGTAGTCACTTCGTCGCCCCCTCTCCTCACCATTTGTACGAAATATTAGGAAAAACATGCCATCCCGCATACATGGATCTCGCCGCGTCGTATCATCATGTGACTGACCAGATACTGGTGCTTACCGGCTGGACCGACAAGATGGCGCATCTCAATGCCGGCATGGCAATTTACGTCCTGACGCAGTTGCTGCTGCGCACTCGGCGTGCGAGCCTGCCAGCCTTGGCGATGGTGGCGTTTCTGGAACTGGGCAACGAGGCTCTCGACGCGCTGTTCTATGGCGAACTGCGCGTGGGCGACAGTTTGTCTGACATCGCCTATACCCTGTGCTGGCCGGCCATCATTACTTTCATCGGGATGCACCGGCGCGAACGCTGGAACCGCCGCAGGGAAAAGCACCCATCCAGAAACGAGAGGCGTCCCTCCCTTGCCTTGCAAGACCCGATCCGCTTAGCACGCCGCTGACATCGGAACATCGCATTGACGATGGGCTAGTTGAGAAACGTATCATCGGCGCACCGTTCGCAGCGATTACCGCACCGTTGGTCGATGATGCCCACCATTCCCCCATGGCGCCGTTACCGAATTAGCTGCATTGCAGCATAGCTGGGCGCCGCACCCGGACGGCGGTTTGAAATCCAAGGGGAAATTCCCGTGAACATCATGATGGCACTGGAATCGAGTGGCGGCGGAGTTGGCCGTCATGTGATCGATCTATGCCAAGGTCTCTCTCGACGCGGACACCGAATCGTTCTGGCCTATTCGCCGCTTCGTGCGGAAGCCTTGTTCCTGAGCCAGCTTGCCGAACTGGATGCGCAAGTCCTGCCGATCTCCATGCGGCGAGCGGTAGGTCCCTGGGACGTCGTCGCCGCGAATGAACTGGCCCGCGTGGTCAAACAGCAAGGTCCGTTTCACATTGTTCATGGACATAGTTCCAAAGCGGGAGCGCTAGTCAGATGCATTCCCACCGGGTCCGCCAAGGTCGTCTACACACCGCACGCGTTCCGCAGTCTGGATCCGGAAACAAGCGCTGTCACCAGGCGTGGCTTTATCTTTGTCGAGAAGATGCTGGGCCTTCTCACCGACGCCTTGATCGCGGTATCCCAAGCCGAACTCGACTTTGCGGTGCATCATGGAATTGCGCCCGGCCGCCAACGCCTTGTCCATAACGGCATCTTTCACCCTCCTTCCACCGAGCGGGATAATGTCCGGCGAGCCATGGGGTTGAATGCAGGGAATATCGTTGTCGGTTTTGTCGGTCGCCTGACGCATCAGAAGGCGCCGGATCGCTTCGTTTCGGCAATGACGCATGCATTCAAAGGAGATTCGCGCATTCGCGCCGTCATGATCGGCGACGGCGAACTGAGAAGCCAGGTGCTCGATCAGATCGCTGCGAGCGGCTTTTCAGATCGTTTCATGGTCCTGCGCGGCGTGGATGCGAAGGATTATTTCAGCGCGATGGACCTATTGATGATTACCAGCCGCTACGAAGGCTTCTCATATGTCATGATAGAAGCGCTCGCGGCCGGCGTGCCGCTGATCTCCACGCCCGTAGGCGGGATCCATGAAGCAATCGGTGACGATAATTGCGGCATCATCATCGACGATTTCGAGCAGACCTCCGATCTCTCGCGAATCGTCCTCAGCCTTGCCGGTCGAGAAGCCCAGCTGGAAACGATGAAGGGCAATGCCAGGCTGCGCGCGAAGCTGTTCACAGGGGACAAGATGATTGCGGAGACCGAAACCGTCTATCAACGGATCGTACCTCAGCCGAGTGCCGTTCTGGCATGAGCCGGACCGTTTTCATCAATGGCCGTTTTTACCAACAGCCGACGAGCGGCCAACAACGGTATGGGCGGGAAGTCGTCAGGCAGATCGACGCCGAGCTGGCGCAGCGAGGCTCGCCCGCCCGGTGGATCCTCTTGACTCCGCCCGGCACGGAGCAGGTCGCCTTGCAGCATATTGAACAAAGGTCCGTCGGCCCCTTATCCGGCCATGCCTGGGATCAGGTGACCTTTTATCGGCACGCACGAGGCGGATCGGCGCTGAACCTGAACGGTTCGGGCCCGGTTCTGCATCGCCGGCAGGTGGTGGTGATTCATGATGCCGCCGTTTACCGGCATCCGGAGCATTTCAGCCGCGCCTATGGCCTGGCGCACAGGACGCTGGGGCGGCTTTTGGCCCGATCGGCAAGGATCGCCACCGTCTCGCGCTTTTCGCAGCGAGAGCTGGCCAAGGTGTTTGGCGTCTCTCCAGATGCCATGGTTCTTGCGCCGAACGGGGGAGATCACCTCACGGCCGAGGGCGATCCCTCTATCGTCGCTTCCTTGGGATTAAGCGATACGCCGTATTTCCTCATCCTGGGTAATCTCACGCGCAATAAGAACGTCGCCGTGGCAGTCCGCGCGCTGGGGCTGTTGGGCGAAGGTCGCGTGAAAGTGGTTGCAGTCGGATCACTGAACGCCGCGCTCTTCGGCGACGCCGGCTTACCGGTCTCGCGCGATCTGCTGATGCCTGGCAGACTTTCGGACCTCGAAGTCGTGGGCCTCATGCAACAGGCGCGCGCCCTTGTCTTTCCCAGCATCTACGAAGGCTTCGGCATTCCGCCGCTGGAGGCGATGACGAATGCTTGCCCGGTGCTGGCGTCCAGCATTCCGGCTGTCGAAGAGGTCTGCGGCGACGCCGCCGCTTACTTCGATCCCCATGACGAAGCGGGCCTCGCACGGCTTATGATACAGGCGGTGGAGGACACGCCATGGCGGGACCGAATGGCTATGGCGGGATCAAAGCGCGTGACTCATTTCCGTTGGGCCGTGCCCGCGCGCGCGCTGATGGATGCCTGTGAAGCGCTGTGCTGAAATTCCGGGAATGCGGCTATCTCGGATCGACATCGAAACAACCGCATTCCGTCATATCGGAAGCTTACGCGTAGGCGTATCCGGCGTTCGTCAGCAAAACGTGATTGAGGCTTACGCCCAGTAATTCGACCGAGAAGTCAGAGCTGGCGCTCAGTAGCACGCCCTGGTCATTCTGAGTCAGAACCACCTTGTTCGCGGAAGTCAGCACATTGGAAATGCCCACGGTATCGCCGCTACCGAAATCGGTGATCGTCGAATGCCCCGCTTCGGCAAACCAGAAGTTGTCGGCACCGCCGCCGCCGGTCAGCGTGTCATTGCCGCCGCGGCCGTAAATGGTGTTGTTGCCATCATTGCCCACGAGGATGTTGTCGCCCGCGCTGCCGAGCGCATTCAGATTGGCCGAGCCAAGCAGATGCAGGTTCTCAACCTCCGGCGCATTGCTCAACGAATAAGAGATTGACGAGTAAATGGTGTCGTTGCCGCCGCCCGCCTTTTCAACGGCATGGTCGCCTGCATTATCGAAATAATAAGTGTCATTTCCGTCGCCACCGGTCATCCAGTCGGCCCCCGCTCCGCCATCCAGCACGTTGTTCCCGGAATTTCCGACAAGCACGTTGTTCAGTTCGTTGCCGGTGGCCTTCAGGTCGGCGGTGCCGGTCAGTATCATGTTCTCGATCGACTGTCCCGTCAGGCTGTAATCCACGGAGGAATAAACCCGGTCCGTGCCTTCTCCGGCGTGCTCCACAACGCGATCGTTGATGTTGTCGACATAATAGGTGTCATTGCCCGCGCCGCCGATCATGGTGTCGGCGCCTTCATGCCCATCGATCACATTATTCCCGGCGTTGCCCACGAGAATATTGTCCAACTCGTTACCGTCAGCGGACAGATTGCCCGTTCCCGTCAGAGTGAGATTTTCGACAGCCAAGCCTTTAAGGCTGAAGTCGATGGAGGAATAAACCGTGTCAATCCCTCCGTCTGCCGTCTCGACGATATGATCGCCGACGTTGTCAACATAATAGGTGTCATTGCCGGCGCCGCCGATCATCGTGTCGGCTCCGGCGCCGCCATTCAGCGTGTCGTTGCCCGGGCCGCCGTCAAGCATGTCATTGCCGTTGCCGCCGTTCAGGATGTCGTCCCCGGCATAGCCATGCAGCCAGTCGTTACCGTCATTGCCGGAAAGCACATCGTTCCCGCCATGTCCGACCAGCTCGTCGACCCCTGAACCGCCACTGCGGTTTACCGGAGTGGTCATGCTGTCGGCATAGCCCTCCAGCCCCTGCGTTCCGAAGATCGCCTGGAACACCGCGCCCGCATCCGGATATTGTCCCGATGAAAGCTTGCCGCTGAAATCGGCGTTCGAATTCCAGTAGTTCTGATAGAGCATATTGTGGTCTTCGAACCACTGCGCGGCCATTTCGATAAACGGGCCGGCGGTATCAGAATTGACGCCCCATTCACCAATCGCCGTTGCCTTGCCGTGCGCCGCGGCGAAATCCTGCTGCCATTGCAAGCCATAGGGCTCGTTGACGAACCAGTTCCAGGCGGCATAAGGATCCGTGGGGTCCCATTGAGTATTGTAGTAGACGTCCGAGCCTATCACATCGACGTACTTGTCACCGGGATAAGCCGCCTCGGGATTCATGCCCATAGCGCCGGCATTTGGCGTCCATTCGAACACGAACTTGTCGGATACCGATCGGAACGCATCAACGAAATGCTGATATGCGGCGACGTAATCGCCCTCCCTGCCGTTGGCCGACCAAGGGAACCAGCCGTCGCCGTTCATTTCCCAGCCCACCCGCAGGTAGATCTGACTCTCGTTCCCGGCATTGGCCAGCATGTTCTTGGCAAGGGCGACGTACTTGTCGTCATAAGCGCCCGTGCCGGCGTCAGATAGAGATGCCCCCCAAGGTATCAACCCGATAGACCATTTGATGTCGCCCTGAAAATTGGAAAGTTGACTGGCAATCCATGATGGCGAATTAAGCCAGTCATTCCAGTCCGCATATCCTCCGACGAGCTGAATTGCATCAAGATTCTTGCCAAGCCAGCTTTGCATATCCGTAACATCGGACATGCTATTGAAAACATATGTAGATGTATAAGTCATGTCACCCAGCGACCCCGTTTTTACCCTGCGAATATTATCGCAGACCATGGGTTAAGACATAGACTTGATATATGGTTAATGACAGTTAACAAATCACATTTCGTCAAATATAAAATTCAATTCATCTCATTTTATTTATAAATATGGACGCATGAAACCTTCATATTAATTAATATATGAAGAGATATTCATATGTTAATTTCTGAACATTGGATTTTATAATGAAAATTTCACGATAATATTTGATATCAATTGTGCATAAATTTGCAAATTCAACCTTAAACTTCCCTTTTATTACACAAAATCTACTCATACAATCGCACCCGATCCATTCGATATTCCTTTCGCGGTGAAAGGCATTATCAATGCCGGCAGAGCTGCCGACGACGTCAGAAGACGCGGAAAACAAAGGCAATTTGGGAATGCCGCTTCAATGCGATCTGAATCAGCCCTACATGGCGGCGGCCCTTGCCGATCGAGGGATGGCCGCTCTGCCGCTCATGCGGGGCTTCGGCCGCAAGAGCAGACCAATCGCAAATCCCAGATAGGTGCCGTTTACGCCGCCCGCACCCAGGACGTTGGCGGTAATTCCATTTAGTATCAGCAGGGCTGCAACGGCAAGCGCATAGGCATCGCGGTCGGCGCGCAGCGGCGTTCTCCACAAGGCAACGCCTCCGGCAAGGAACGTCGCAAGGGCAATCGGCACTCCGAAATTCAGCGCGACGAACAGGAACATATTGTCACAAAGCAGCAGGCGCGCGTCCGTCGCGGTCCCACCGACAGCTCCCATGCCGTAGCCCAGCAGGAATTGCGGAAAGCTGAGAAGCATCGGGATAACCGTGGGCCACACTTCCGCCGTTCGCTGATCCAGCGTGGGCGCTGCAAAGCCGAACATGTCGCTCAACCGGATCTGATAGGTAATCAGCGGAATCATCACGCACCCTATCAGACCGACAACCGCGAGCGTCTTCAAGATGAACATCGGTGCTGCGTGATCCCGGCCCCGACGGAGCGAAAACACCTTGGGCGCGTAATACACGCCCACCATGACGATCACCCACCCGGCAGTGGCCTTCTGCGTCGTCAACAGCAAGGTATGAACCGCAAGAACGCAATAGGCGATGCCCAAGAACCGGCTTCTGAGAAGGGAGCAGGCGGTAAGGCAACCAACGGCAATGATCGCCGAGGTATCGGTTGACGATATTCCGAAACCCGACAATCGCCTGACGCCGCCGCTACTCCACCATTCCCTCGCCACTTCCCGCGCCTGTAGAGCGCCGGAAAAGACTGCGCCTGCCCAAGGCACTTGGAAAAGGTAGTCCCAATAGACGCCGATGATCGCAATTATGCCCAGGAGAACGATGGCCCGAGCCACCGCCTGACTGCTCGATCGCACGCCCATGCCGACGAGGCACGCCAGCAAAATATACCCTATCTGCCGCGTCTGCAGCGCAACGTCCACGAAGGCATTGTTGAGAAGCGCGTAAGCAATCAGAATCCCGAGCACCGATACGAAGATCAGCGTCTTCACGATGCTGTAACGCACCCCGTAAACGAACAACGCCGCGAAGGCGATCAGCATCAGAAAATCCGGCACGTACCACAAGAACGGCACATAAGCCCGGATGGGCGCGGCAATGGTTGTGCGGACCAACAGAACCACGAACAGCCACATGGCGATATTGCGGGTCCGGTCTTCACGAGCAAGCGATACCGACCAGTTCCGCAATGTCATCTGCGCTGAATCCGCAGCCGATGCAGCCGGTCCACGACGCGTCCGAACCCGCGGGACCGGCTCCAAGATGCTGTTCTGGTTCATGTCTGCGAGTTCAGCCTTTCCTGTCCTTGGGCCACGTGCGCCGACATGAGACCTCGGAAATGGGGGAAGCGGGATGTAACATGCCCGCTTTCCTCATCATTGCAGCACTGGTGCGACCGGCGGAGCGCCTGTGTAGATGATCTGGGGCAAGATCGTCAGATCAAGCGGCCCCGTGTTCACGTCCTGTGCGGAGCACAGGGGCTGGGCCCGTGTGCCGGCGGGAAGCGAAACGCGGTGCGCATTGCCGTCCGCCGACCAGGTGACGCTGATCCCGCCGCCTGCCGATTGCAGGGAGGCCGTCGCAACGCCGCCGGCAATTTTGACGCCCGTCACGCGATAGGTCTTCAGCAAGGCGATCGTTTCAGCGGTCGCACAGGATGAAGGTTTGGCGGCATAATCCGCCGTGGCCAAGCCGAACGTATTTTCGATGTCGCGCGGATCACCCCTGCTGTCGGTCAATTCGTAAAGCCAGACGCCGCGAACGAAAGGCAGCGCTTCAGCCATCAGCAAGAACTGCGCGGGAAACGCTGTTCGTTCCGCTTGTGTAAAACCGCAAGCGCCGCTTTGCTGAGGCCAGCCGACCTCCGTCACATACACAGGAAAGGAGCGGCCTCCGTTATCGGCGCGGACCATCCCGTCCAGCTCCGTCAGTCGCTGAATCAACGACATGGGCTGACGCGCCGTGCCCGCCATGCAGTTGGCATAGAGGTGAACGGAAAGTCCATCCGCCTGCTTCCAGCTGCCGCCCGCCAAATAATCCCGGGTCCAATCCCAATAGCTCGTCGCCCCAAGGCTTTTTGTAAAGTCGTTGCCTATGCTTCCGGCGAGAATCGTCGAGCGTGGAAACGCATTACGCAGAGCGGGAATGGCGCTGCGGACCAAGGCCGAGTAGGAATCCGGCGTCCCTGCCTTGCGCAAGCGGGTCGGCAGGTTCCATTCGTTCCATATCTCGAATATCGGGCGGTCAGTGCCGATCCGTCCGGCAAGGCGGCCAAGGAAATTATCAAAGGAGCCCAACTCCGCGTTGTTCAGCGGAATACCATGCGCAAACTGCGCGGCCCCTCCACCCGTTACCGCGTACAGGTTAGGGGCGTTGCCCGAATTGCGCGGCGACGAAAACCGCCCCCCTCGCATGAGTGAGCGCTCCAGCCCACCGGGGGCGTTATCCGCGCTCTGGCCTATTTCATCACGGATGGAAGTGAAACCGAACTGGCGCACCAATTCGTCAGAACGTTCCGCATCAAAATCGGGACGGTCCCGATGAACGCCGACGCCGATAATCATTCCGCCACCGGAACCGCCCGGAGACAGAGTCATATTCTCGGAGGGCGCGGGCGATGCGCCGCACACCGCTTGCGTGGCAAATATGCCCAGGACGCCCGCCACGACGCTCAGGGCCGTGATAAAAGTTCTCTGCGAAGTCATTTCTGCCACTCCGTTCTGCCTGCAATGATCCAGACGTAACCGTAGAAGCCCCCGATGATCGCCAAATATACCACTGTAGACGCCGCCACGACCTGAAACGGTGACGTCCATCCCGGAAGAAATATAATCGCTGCCCTTGCAATCAGGCCCAACACCTCGACAGCGAAAAGGTGCTTTTGCATCCCCATAACCGGCAACGCACCCACTGCCGGAAGACTGGCCATGTTGCCTAGCACCAGGACACCCAGCACCAGGCCGTAACTGTTAGCATCGCCCCATTGCGCCCCGAAGGCGATCCGAAACAGCGTCGGGCCGCACAGGGCGAGGACCAACAGCCCAAGCGCAATGGGGCCGCCCAGCGCCAGCGCGTAACGGGCGATGCGTTGACGCAGCCTGTCGCCGGCAACTGCGATGTCGCGATAAACCATCGGCCGGATCGATTCCGCCAGCACCGTCGCCGGCGCGAACACCGCGCGCGAGGCCAGCCAGAACAGTGCGACCGCCGCGGAAGTGGGAAAGAGAAAGGGCAGCGCCAGAGGCACCAGTCCCTCGCTGACCGTATAAAGCATGTTTTGCGGCAGGCTGTAGAGCGGAAATGCCGCGTTGCGCCGCAAGGCTTGCTTCATGTCGCTTGCACTAGTGGCGCAGGGCCGGGCTGCGCGCCAGGCCAAGGTGCCCAGAACCGTGGCATAAAGCACTTGAGAGAGCGCTAAGGCGCCGACAAGCGCCACGGAAGTGCTCGCCACGAACGTCGCTGCGACCTGCAGCAGTCCGATCAGGGACGGACGGAGAACGTTGTTAAAAATCACGAACCCGTATTGCTCGGCCGCTGCAAGCAATTGCAAATGCAACCGGCCCATGGCCGACCCCAACGTCGCCACCGCCAGCAGCCACGCCAGCGCGAAAGCATGCGCCCCGGTTTGCGGATTGCGACCAATGTAGATAGCCGCGCCCGCGCCAACGATCAGCGTCGCCACCGGAATTAGTATCAGCGTAAGCCAGTACAGCGACGAGCGATGCTCCACCGCATGCTCGTAAACCAGCCCCTGCTCCAGGCGCAGTGAAGCGGCGAGTTGGATGATGTTGAACAACGAGAAGACCACGCCATATTCCGCCAGCGCGAGGTGATCGTAATGACGCGATACCACAGCCATGCCGCCGAACATGACCACCTGGCCAAGCGCGGCAGCGCCGATGGCCCGCAGCTTTGGGTTCGTCGCGAGCACGGCATAACGTCCCAGCAAAGGAACGGCCCACGTCCGCAATGTCGCGACTCTATTGGACTGAGGCGAGGACATCGAGCACCTGATTAGTAACCACACCCTGGGAAAACTGTGGCGCGGCCTTGACCCATTCCTTACGAATGCGCTCCAGTTCAGATCGGTTCTCTGCAAGCGTCTTGATCGCGGTCTGCAAACTGAGACCATCGTCGATATCAAACACCAAGCCGCGGCTTCCATAACCGACAAGCTGAGGCAGCCCGCCACGATTAGCCACTAGGGGAACCACTCCGTGCATCCCCGCCTCGTAGACAACTCTCGGCGCAGGATCATGCCACAAGGACGGAACAATGACGGCATCCACGCCGGAATAGAAATCGAACGGAGCCTGCACGCCGAGAAATTCCACCGGAAGCCCCCTCGCCGCTTCCCTCACACGTTCCTCATAGCCCGGCGCGAACTTGCCGCCCACGCGCAGGCGCCAGGCCACATCTTGAAGGCCGCGAAGCGCATCGATCATCTGCGTAACGCCTTTGTCCGGCGCGATCCGGCCGAAATAGCCCAGCGTCAGGACAGCCTCGTCGACCCGGCCGGTGCGCGGGGGCACACCCTGAGCGGGTTCATAGGAGCCGTGAATGATATGCGCCCGCGCATTGGCGAACAATTCGGCCGCTTCATGCTGCTTCTGGACGTGATCGCTAACATAGATCACCGCGTTCACATCGCGCGTGTGCCGCACGTCCGGCTGAGCCGCCACGGTCATGCACAGACGGCAGGGGCGCGCGCAATTGCCCTCGCCTGCCCGCATGCCGGATTTTATGCAAAGCAGGTAATAATCGTGGACCATGTGAACGACCGGCACACCGGAGCGGCGCGCCGCACGCCAGATGCCGGTCCCCAGGCCGGCGAGCACGTGCGTGAATACGACATCGGGTCGATGTGCCTCGATCACTTGTGCATAGGATTTGTCCATCAGCGAGCCGAAGCGGTCAATGCCGTGCCACAACGCCTTTGGCAAAGGCCCCCGTTGGCCATCGGTATAAAGGTTGCGCAGCTTGAGCCGATATTCGGGAACGCCAGTTGCCGCGTGCAGTCCGAAATGCCGATGATCGTCAAGGTTCAACACAGCCGCTTCATGCCCTTGAGCAATGAATGACTGTGCCAGGAACTTGATGGACGTCTGCGCGCCGCCAACCGCACCGGCGGGAAAATAATTACGACTGGCGAACAAAACTCTCATCTTCACTCCTCGAACGGAGGGCCAGACGCGGCCGCTGCCGCCACCAGCGCTGTCTGCAGCCGTTCACTTCAATGGCGGGCAGCCAGCACGCCGTGCACCAGATCCGCGTAGTAGCTTTCAAGCTCTTCCAATATCTGCTGCCGCTTGCGCTCCTGTTGGGCGCGCTCACGCCAGTTCATCACACCGTCTATCAGGTGCGCCGCTATTGTTCGCGGATCTTCACCCAACATCGCCGGAAGTCCGGGAACGTAATAATCCTCCATGAAAGCGTCAGTCTTGGTTGTCCGGCTGAGACAAGAGATTGGCGCGAAACCGTAACCGAGGATCATCGCATGCAGCCGCATCGCCACGATGCCGGCGCTGCCACGAAGAAGCGCAAGAGCCTCCTCCAGATCGGTGGGAACGGCAAGGGTCACTCGCGCGTTCACATGGGGTGGTAGCCGGCGCCGGATGGTGCCGATGCGGCCCGCGTCCTGCTCCTGCCGATCATCCATCGCGACGATCACGATGGGCCTGTCACACGCCATCGCACATCCTATTGCCACTTCCGCGAAGACTTCGGCGACAAAATCGTCGAACTCCCCTTCGAATGCAGGCGCGAGCACTATCGGCGCATCATCCGCCACAGGCTGCGGCATTCCCGACAAACCGAACGCCGGATCAGGCACCCGCCTTGGCGGCGGCTCTTTGCCCGGAACAAGAGCAAGCGCGTTTGTCAATGACCTGGCATCGCGCACGGTGATCTGGCGACAGCGCCTCAGGATTTCGGTGGCCACCCCTTCGGCACGCCGAGAATGGAGCGCGTCAATTCCCAGCGGCGCGGTGACCAGCCGCTTCCCCATGATGGTGGCAAGCCACGAAACGAGCCAGGCATAGCCCATAACTCCTTTCACGCGATCTCCACCGAACCGGTCCTGAATCAGGGATCCGCCGCCTAGGACAACAAGATCGCTGCGCGCAATCGCCAGGACCATGCCGATCAAACCCGCGGGCCTGCTCCGCGCGGCAAGGAAAGGCCGGATGGATGGCGACCGGGCTAGACTGACCGCCGTAAGGACGGCGATGTCGATCCGCGCATCACTCACTCGGGCCAGGATTCCTTCGGCAAGCGCCACCGCGATCGCATCATCGCCGCGATTATAGCCGGCAACCCCGCAGATCGCCGTGCGCAGCCTGGTCCCGGAATTACCCTGCAATGCAGCAAAAAAGGTCAAAAAAGAGATCTCATTGCGTCGGGAACGCACATCGCGACCCGGCCGCCAGAACCGGAAAAAATGGCCAAATCTGTCTGGAAAGGCAGGAATATGACCACTCATCATTCGTCGCCGGGGACTTCTAAAGGACATTCAAATGAACCATTTTGCAAGTGCAAAATCGGATTTCAAAACTTGCGGGATCGGCAAGCATTCACCATCCCACGCCACCGCGTCGGGCCCATTCGCATTCCCTTCGACAGCCGGAATAGAGCACGCTTGCCGAAGGTTCAAATCAACGCCCGCACCGCCTGCAGGAGCAACCATTTTTCCATATTTTCCTCTTTTTTTCAAAGATATGATTTATATTTCTCCGGAATCCTGAAAAAGCTGCCCGCGGCCTCGGAGGCCCCTTCGATTGATGGTCAACGAATTGATATTCTTCGACCTCTTCCAGCCATTTTGGACAACGGCCCCGTGGCTGCGCCCACCATTGGCGCGCGGTCAGCCGTCATCCATTTGCGCTGAGCCGAAGGCCCCGCCCACCTGTCAAGCCATCCACTTGCCGAGCCCGACACCCGATCCTATCTGAGTTCGACTTCTTGACAGTAGGACACCCCCATATGGCCGATCCCGTCTACTCCCCGCCTAAAGTCTGGACCTGGGACAAGGGCAATGGTGGCCAATGGGCCAACACCAATCGCCCCATCGCCGGCCCGACACACGAAAAGGAATTGCCGAGGGGAAAGCATCCGCTTCAGCTTTATTCACTAGGCACGCCCAATGGCCAGAAAGCCACGATCATGCTGGAGGAGTTGCTCGAAGCCGGCC
Source organism: Novosphingobium sp. (assembly GCF_036733805.1). GTDB lineage: Bacteria > Pseudomonadota > Alphaproteobacteria > Sphingomonadales > Sphingomonadaceae > Novosphingobium. The sequence goes on from NZ_DAIMZT010000002.1 coordinate 124,932, forward strand.
ATTCCGGCGCCGAATACGATGCATGGCTGATCTCGATCGGCGACGGCGACCAATTCTCGTCCGGCTTCGTCGAGATCAATCCCAATTCGAAGATTCCCGCCCTCCTCGATTGTTCCGGCCCGCAGCCGATCCGCGTTTTCGAATCCGGCGCGATCCTGATGCACCTGGCGGAAAAATTCGGGATGCTCCTGCCGACGGAGCAAGGCCCTAGAGCCGAATGCCTTTCCTGGCTGATGTGGCAGATGTCGACGGCGCCGCTCATCGGCGGCGGTTTTGGCCATTTCTATTTCTACGCGCCTGAGAAGTACGAATATCCGATCAATCGCTTTGCGATGGAAACCAAGCGGATCGTCGATGTGGCGGACCGCCGCCTGGCAGAAAGCAGATATCTTGCCGGCGATGAATATACCATCGCGGACATTGCCACCTGGTCCTGGTTGTCACGGCTGGCGGACGGCGAATCTTATGGCGACGCCGCAACTTTCCTCGATATGGCGAGCTATCGCCACCTCGCGCGCTGGGTGGACCTGGTGGGCGCACGCAAGGCGGTGCAACGCGGCTCGAAAGTCAACCGCAAGGGGGATGGCTTCGTGGAAGAACGCCACAGCGCTGCTGACGTCGACGCAGTGATGGCCCTCTAAAAGGCTTTGCTGCGCTGCCCACAATCCTGGCGGCGTCAATCCCCAAAAGGGCCTTTTCAGTTCCAGGATTAGCCGCTAAGCGCGGCTCCTCCTGCTGGGGCGTCGCCAAGTGGTAAGGCACCGGTTTTTGGTACCGGCATTCGCAGGTTCGAATCCTGCCGCCCCA
>NZ_DAIMZT010000003.1:0-120283 GCF_036733805.1 Novosphingobium sp.
GGTATCGAAGATCTGCGTCGGATCCACGCGGCTGTCGGAGCAGGCGATAATCATGACCTCGGGCTGCTGACCTTCGCGCAGCCGCGCCCATCGCTCACGGTGCGGATTCCAGCCAGTGTTGCGGAAACGGTGGTAGCCTTCGAGCAGATGATTAAACGCGCCGCTGTCGGGGTTGGACACGGGTGAGGTCATGAGGGCTCCGTGTTGTTGGGTCGATGCTGGGGCAGTCCTTAACCCGGATATTCGTGCTGGCAAGGGGCGGGCCGAGAGACTATCTGGGCCGGCATGAACGATCTTGCCTCCGTCCCCAACGCAGACCCCAAACCAGAACATCAGCGAAAGCCTGACTGGATTCGTGTCAAGGCGCCGACCACCAAAGGCTATGGCGAGACGCGTCAGCTCATGCGTGACCTGAAGCTCAATACCGTGTGCGAGGAAGCGGCTTGCCCCAATATCGGGGAATGCTGGACGAAAAAGCACGCGACGGTGATGATTCTGGGCGACACGTGCACGCGCGCCTGCGCCTTTTGCAACGTGAAAACCGGCATGCCTGCCAGGGTGGATCCGGATGAGCCGGCGCATGTGGCTGAGGCAGCGGCCAAGCTGGGGCTGGAACATATCGTAATAACCTCCGTCGATCGCGATGACCTTCCCGACGGAGGCGCGCATCAGTTCGTGAAGGTCATCGAGGAGCTTCGGCGGAACACCCCTTCCACCACTATCGAAATCCTGACCCCCGATTTCCGGGGCAAGATGCGTCAGGCGATCGAGGCGATCGTTGCCGCTCGGCCGGACGTCTATAATCACAACCTTGAGACGGTCCCGCGGCTTTATCCAACCATTCGCCCTGGCGCGCGCTATTACGCCTCGCTGCGGCTCTTGGAGGAGGTGAAGCGGCACGATCCTACTATCTTCACCAAATCCGGCGTCATGCTCGGCTTGGGCGAAGAGCGGCTGGAAGTTCACCAGGTTATGGACGATATGCGCTGCGCGGATATCGATTTCCTGACCATGGGCCAATATCTGCGCCCAACGGCCAGGCATGCAGAGGTCAAGGAATTCGTGACACCGCAGGCATTCTCCGCTTTCGGCGCGATCGCTCGGGCGAAAGGCTTTCTGCAGGTCGCGTCCTCTCCGCTGACCCGATCGAGCTATCACGCGGGTGACGATTTTGCGCAGATGCGAGCAGCCCGCGAAGCTCAACTGGCTCGGGGACAACGTTGATGTCCACCGGTGTCCAAGGACTTGCGCGCACGGGCGTGCCAAGACGCTGACTATGCCCGGCATACACGAGATCCATCGCGTGCCTTACAGCGCCGAACAGATGTTCGATCTAGTAGCAGACGTAGCTCGCTACCCGGAGTTTCTCCCCTGGGTGGTGGCGACGCGCGTGAAATCGGACAACGGGCGGGAAATGGTGGCCGACATGTTGGTTGGCTTCAAAGCATTGCGGGAGAAGTTCACTTCGCGTGTGGAGAAGCGGCGACCGGCCGAAATCCGGGTGCACTATGTCGATGGCCCCATGCGCGACCTTGACAACCGGTGGACATTTCACCCGTTCAACGAGACATCGTGTGAGGTCGAATTTGATGTTCACTTTTCGTTTCGCAATGTGCTTTTCGAAAAGCTGGCCGGTCAATATTTCGACAAGGCATTCCGGAAAATGGTTGTCGCTTTCGAAGAACGCGCAGCCCAGCTTTACGGTGCGCCCTTGGAATCTTGAAGTCAGTTACATTTCTAAACCGAAACAGAGCGGCCAGGTGATCGATAGTAACTTTTCGTTGGATTTTTCGGTAACTTTGCGTAACCTACGTTACTAAACGTAACTAAAACTCACCATCGCATTGGAATAATGCGTTTTTATTCCGTTCGAGGAAGCAGCATTTCTAGCGCGATGATCGCGGCCTGATGTCGGATTTCGGCGCGGGTGGCGCCTTCTATCAGCTTTTGCTCAGCGTTGACGTCATCATCCCCACGGATTGCGAGCGCGAAAACAACGGTTCCGACCGGCTTCATATCCGTTCCGCCATCTGGTCCGGCGATACCGCTTACGGCTACGGCCACATCGGCATTGCTATACTTGATCGCGCCTTGGGCCATGGCCCAGGCCGTTGCCGGAGAAACGGCGCCGAAAGCGTCAATGATGTCCGATTGGACCCCTAACGACTCCTGCTTGGCTTCATTCGAATACGTCACGAATCCGCGATCCAAAACCGCAGAGGAGCCGGGAATCTCAGTCAAGGCGGCACAAACCAGGCCGCCTGTGCAGCTTTCCGCCAACGCTACTTTGCGCCCGATCGCCTTGTTCTCGTCTATCACTCGTTCGGCAAGCGCAACGAGGTCTTCCGGAAAATAAACGGTGTTAGGCATATGAAATCCTTGGGGCTTTATCCCTTGCAGAGCGCGATCTTGCCGACCTGTGGCTCGGCGGTGCTTGCCACTTCCATGGTGAGCGCAATCAGGCCCGCGGTATTTTCTGGGGGAAGCGGGGAGAGCAGGTCGATCGCAAGATCAAGCTTGTCGCATGACTTCAGAGCGATCCGCTGCGAAACCAGTCCTTCGACGAAGACGTCGGCGAGTTGACGCAAACTGTCATCCGGCAGACTGCGCGTGAGATTGGCAGCGTCGCCGCCATCCGCACCTAGCGTCTTTATGAATGCCGGCTTGGCCTGCGGCCAATATTTGTCCTTTTGCCCTGCATATCGCGTGGCAAGCTCACTGCCGTGCTGACGTAGGAAAGCGCCGGCGGGGAGAACGGCGGAACAGCGTTTGGCAGTGCCGTTTATCGCCTGGGGGAGGGCATAGGCGACGAGCGACGTGGCCTCCGCCTGCGTGAGGCATACCGGTTCGGCTGCCGATGCCAGCCCTGGAACAAAGGCTAAGGCAAGGGTTCCCGCGGTGACAAATCCTTTCATGGGCAATTCCTATGTCCTGACGAGACTGACTGCAGCATGAGCGGCAATGCCTTCGCCACGGCCGGTAAAACCAAGCTTCTCCGTAGTTGTTGCCTTCACGCTGATCCGGGCGATGTCTACATCGAGGATTTTTGCCAGTTTTTCCCGCATTCGTTGACGATGTGGACCGATCTTCGGAGACTCGCATATGATGGTGAGATCGGCATTGCCAAGCGTATAGCCGGCCTCTTGCACCAAAGATGAGGCACGAGACAGGAATTGATGGGAGGCCGCGCCCTTCCACTGCGGATCGCCGGGCGGGAAATGCTGCCCGATATCACCCATTCCAATCGCGCCGAGCATAGCGTCGACTAAGGCATGGATCGCCACATCGGCATCGCTGTGCCCCGCAAGACCGTGGGTATGTTCAATTCTGACCCCGCAAAGCCAAAGCTCGGCATCCCGAGTTAACCGGTGGACATCGTAGCCTGTCCCCACGCGAACAGCGGGTGCCGATGGGACAAAATCAGAGGCGTATGTCAATTTGCGCAACGCTTCATCTCCTTCCACCAAGGCGATTTCGATGCCCCCGGCTTGTGCCACCTGTGCGTCATCACCGGCGACTGTCTCCCCCGGCCATCCGCGGTGAGCGGCGAGAATGTCCGCGAAATGGAAGGCTTGCGGGGTTTGTACGCGGCGCAGCCGCTCCCGCTGAGCGGGGGCACCCATAACTTCGTGTCCGTCGCACAATTCGGCATGGGCCAGGCTGTCCACTACGGACATTACGGGAATCGCGCCGCGACAGCGGGACAGGGCAGTGAGCAGGCGTTCGATGACGGAAAGAGGCAGAGCAGGGCGGGCGGCATCATGGATCAGAACCAGATCAGGCGCTTGAACGCTCAGGACCTCCAATCCCCGTCGCACGGATTCCTGCCTTGTGGCGCCGCCTTGGGCGAACTCTACGCCGGGAATATCCCGCAGAGCATTCCGAGCAATGGCTTCTGATCCTTCGGGAATAATGACGAGGATGGGCGAAATTCCTGCGGCGGCCAAAGCCTCGACCGAATGCCTGACCACCGGTTTACCTCGCCAGTTCGCGAACTGCTTGGGTAGGGGCTGTCCCGCTCTGAGGCCCTGTCCGGCGGCCACCACCACGGCGGCCGCAAGGAGAACTTCCGGATTGGCCGGGCCCGGTACTGATACGATCCGCGACATCGCTACCGCCGGTAATCGCTTGCCGGAGAGAGGGCAATCCACTATGCGCTGCCTGTTTTTTAGGCAGCAATGTGAAATCATGACTCGATTGCCCGTTCCGCCGGTGCTCAAGCCCATTCAGATCGGTCCTGTAAGGATCGACTGTCCGGTCGTCCTCGCACCGATGACGGGCGTATCGGATTTACCCTTCCGCCGCATGGTGCGCAGTTTCGGTTCGGGGCTGAATGTCACTGAAATGATCGCGAGCCCAGCCGCGATCCGGGAGACGCGCGTTTCGATCCAGAAGGCCATGTGGGATCCGATCGAGGATCCGGTATCCATGCAGTTGGTTGGCTGCGAGCCTGAACAGATGGCGGAGGCGGCGAAACTGGTGGAGGATCGTGGCGCCGCCATCATCGACATCAACATGGGTTGCCCTGTCCGCAAGGTCGTCAATGGTGAGGCAGGTTCGGCGCTCATGCGTGACTTGCCCCTGGCGACGCGATTGATCGAGGCCACCGTCAGAGCTGTGAAAGTGCCGGTAACCGTGAAGATGCGCATGGGCTGGTGCCATGACAGCCTGAACGCCCCCGAACTGGCGCGCATTGCCGCGGATTTGGGCGCAAGGATGATTACCGTCCACGGCCGCACTCGCAACCAGATGTACAAGGGGGAGGCGGATTGGGCTTTCGTCCGCAGGGTCAAAGGTGCGGTGTCGATCCCGGTGATCGTCAACGGTGACATCTGCAGTGTGGATGACGCCGCGCGGGCGCTTGAACAGTCGGGGGCAGACGGTGTGATGATCGGTCGAGGCGCATACGGCAAGCCCTGGATTCTCGCACAGATCATGCAGTGGTGGCGGGGTGGCGGCTTGCTGTCGGAACCGGATATTGGCGAGCAGTACGAGATCATCCGCCAGCATTACGAGGCAATGCTGGCGCATTATGGCCGCGATACGGGAGTGAAGATGGCCCGCAAGCACCTTGGCTGGTATGTGAAGGGCATCAAGGGCTCGGCCGAATTTCGTAATCGCGTGAACTTCATCGACGACCCGGACGAGGTGCTGCGTTCGCTTTCCGAGTTCTATGCGCCCTATCGCTCCTCAGGCGGACAACTTCGGGCGGCATGAGCGTCGCCGCACGGACCTTGCTTCCTGAAGCCGGCCGGCTGGTAGCCAGTCTCCCTCATGCTGTGGTCCTGCTTGAACCGGGCTTCAAGATCGCGTCGCTAAATCCAGCGGCGGAGCAGTTTTTCGGCCAGTCGCTACGGCGCCTGGTGGGGCGCCGTCTTGATGATATGTTGACGTTTGCCGATCAACGCCTGGCGGAGCGGCTGAATGACTTCGAAACACCGGTTTCGGCGCGGGAGGTCGTCGTCACTCTGAAGGGGAAAGGCGCCCGACGCATAGACATCAATGTTGCTCCGGTTGCGGACGCGGCGGCCTGGCAGGTCATGACGATCCATGACAACAGCGCTGCCGACGCGCTCGGCGACGATTCCGGCGGGGTCGACAATGCCATCTTGCGCGGGCCGGAAATCATGGCGCATGAGATCAAGAACCCGCTTGCTGGTATACGCGGAGCGGCGCAGCTTCTGGCGCGCAAGGTCGAGGAACGCGACAGGGCGTTGACTGATCTCATTACGGCGGAAGTCGACCGCATCGCCGGGCTGATCGAACGGATGCAGAAGTTGAGCGTCCGCACGGCGCCTCCAGTCGAGCCTTGCAACCTGCACGAGGCCGCCCGCCGCGCGATCGATATCATCGGAGCCGGGAGCAGGGAGCGCGACAAGGCATCCCGCTACCGTTTGGTGGAAGAGTTCGATCCTTCACTTCCGCCTGTTCTCGGCAGTCCTGACGCTCTGGTGCAGGTCCTTATCAACCTCTTGTCCAACGCTATCGAGGCCAGTCAGGAGGCCGATGATCCGCGGGTCACGATCCGCACGCGCTTTGCCAGCGGCCTGCAGTTGCATACCACGGATTCAGGGGCGCCTTTGCGCTTGCCGGTCGAATTGCGCGTCAGCGATAATGGACCCGGTGTCGATCCCACCATGCGCGATCACATATTCGAGCCTTTCGTCACCACCAAGAAGTCGGGGCAGGGGCTAGGACTGCCGTTGGTGCGCAAATTGGTGCGCGATATGAATGGGCGCATCACGCACGAGCGTGATGAGGAGGGCCGCCTTACTCACTTTCGTGTCCATTTGCCGCTTGCCCGTGAGCCTCGGGCAAGATCGGGCAGGAAAAAGGTGACATCGTGAGCGTTCTGCTTCTCGAAGACGATGTCTCCATTGCTATCGTCATCACCGCCGCGCTGGAGGACGAGGGCTTCTCGGTCGTGCATTGCCAGACCATCGCGGAGCGCGATCGTTTGCTGACGGACCGTGGATTTGAAGCGTTGGTAACCGATGTCATGCTGCCGGATGGCGACGGCATTGAAACGATCGATCGCGTGCGGGCGCTTCACCCGAAGATGCCGATCGTTATCCTTTCCGCTCAAAACACGCTCGATACTGCGGTCAGAGCAACTGACACCGGCGCGTTCGAGTATTTTCCGAAGCCTTTCGACATCGACGAGCTGGCCCGCACGCTGCGCCAGGCCGTCGGGACGGCGCATAGAAATGTTTCAAGCGGGGATGAACCGCTAGGCGACGGGTTGCCGCTGGTGGGGCGCAGTCAGGCCATGCAGTCGGTGTTCCGCATGATTACCCGCGTCTTGCGTAACGATCTGACCGTCTTGATCCTGGGCGAATCGGGCACCGGCAAGGAACTGGTCGCGGAGGCGGTCCACCAACTCGGTCATCGGCGGACCGGACCATTCATTGCCGTAAACACGGCCGCGATTCCGGCGGAACTTATCGAAAGCGAATTGTTCGGCCATGAGAAGGGTGCTTTTACGGGAGCCATCGCTCGGCATGTGGGGAAATTCGAGCAAGCGGCGGGCGGGACCCTGTTCCTCGATGAAATCGGCGATATGCCCATGCAGGCACAGACCCGGTTGCTCCGGGCCTTGCAGTCAGGCACCGTCCGCCGTGTAGGAGGGCGCGAGGAGATCCGCCTCGATGCACGCATTATCGCGGCGACTAACAAGGACCTTGAACCCGAAATCGCTGCCGGCCGGTTTCGCGAGGATCTTTACTATCGGTTGAATGTCGTTCCGATCCATATGCCGCCTTTGCGGGAACGCCGGGATGATATCGAAGTGCTTGCCCGCCATTTCCTCATGCATGCCGTCAACGAAGGGCTGCCACCACACCAACTCACTGTCGGAGCCGCCGAATTGCTCAGCCGCCAGCCGTGGCGGGGCAATGTTCGGGAACTCAAGAACTTCGTTTATCGCATGGCGCTTCTCGCGCGCGAAGATATCATCGACGTGGAAAGCCTCGAACCGTTGCTGGCGCGAGAATCCACAGGTATGCCGCCGACCGGCAACGGGGAGGGCGGAGATATTTCCAGCGCGGTATCGCGCTGGCTCGCCATCGAACGACCGCCACGCGGCACCATTTACGAGAGCGCCCTGGCTGCTTTCGAGCGCCCACTGTTCGCCGAAGTATTGCGGGAGACGGGTGGAAACCAGCTGCGTGCCGCACAGGCTTTAGGTATAAATCGCAATACTTTGCGCAAACGGCTAAGCGAACTCGCGCTCGATCCCGAGGAATTCGTCCGTCGGACCTAATTGCAACTTGGTGGAATTATCCTTGCGATATGGCAACAGCGCTGTTGTAATGTGGCAACGATGATGGAAGCTCAAACCCGCAAAAGCGTTTGGCCGCGGTGGTGGCGTCGCATGCAGCTTGCGGCCCGGCGGGCGAACCTATTTGCCGTCATCGAAGTGCTTTCTGTCCTCGCCTTCCTGGTGATGACGGCGGTCACATGGATCGCGCTTCACAGTGGCGGCGATACGCACCAACTGTTGCCTTCGAACCTCACCGCCACCTTGTTGGTAGGAACGCTGGTTCCGGCGATGGCCCTTCTGGTTTTGCTGGGGCGCCGGCTGGCGTTGCGGCGGGCGGCGGAAAACATTGGCGGGACCGGGCGGATGCATGTGCGCCTGGTGTTTATCTTTTCGCTGATTTCCGCTGTTCCTACTCTGTTGGTGGTGATCTTTGCCTCCTGGTTGTTTCAGTCTGGCGTCGAGTTCTGGTTTTCCGACAGTTCGCGCGGTTTGCTTGAGAATGCCAATAAACTGGCGCGAGGGTATTACGAACAGACACTGCGGGACGTAGGTTACGAATCGGTCGCAATGGCGGAGGATTCGCGGACCTGGCTTGGGCAATATCCGGTCGCCAGTCGTGAATTTCAGGCTTTCCTGGCAGATCAGGTGCTGCGCCGAAATCTCAGTGTGGCGGCGATCATCCAGATTGACGCCGATGGCAATCAACGCACGCCCATCATTGTCGATCCCGACGGCAAATCGGAAAATAACCGAATCAATCAGGCTTCGCTCAACCGCCTCGACAAGGGCGCGCCTTACGACGTGACATCGGGCGACAACCGCATTGTCGCAGCCGCTCCGATCGAACGCTCTTCAGGGATCTATCTGCTCGTCGCGCGGAGTAACGACCTTCTCTCGCTTAGCCAAGGGCAGAGCGCGGAGAACATCGTTCAAGCCTATGAAGTGCTCACCAGCCGGGCGCGGGTTTTGCAATTACGGTTCAATGTCGCGTTGTTCGTGGCTTCACTGGTTTTGGTAGGCTTCTCGGTGTGGTTTGCTCTGCGTTTCGCCGATCGTCAGGTGAAGCCGCTTTATGAACTTGTGGATGCGGCCCGCCGAGTGGGGGCAGGCAACTATTCGTTGCGGATCGAGGGACGCACCGGCGCAGACGAGATTGGGTTGCTTAATCGGGCCTTTAACCGGATGACCGCACAGATCGACAAGCAAACGCAGGCGCTTCTAGGCGCCAACCGCCAGCTTCATGAGCGCCGTTTGTTCATAGAGGCGGTGCTCGAGTCCGTGACCTCAGGGATTATCTCCCTCGACGAGAACGGCCGTATTCTGCTGATGAACAGCACTGCGCAGAAGTTGTTGACGGATCGCGACGGCGATCTGCCGGACAATCTCACCATTGGCGAACTCGCCCCTTCGATCGCGTCGCTGGTGGAGCACGGGACGTCAACGGGCATCGTCCAATACAGCCGGGGCGGCGAATTGCTCACGCTCGCAGTCAAGACGAGTAGGGACGCCACGGGGCACGTCATCACCTTTGAGGATATCACGCGTCAGCTTCTGGACCAGAGGACTGCAGCCTGGTCCGACGTCGCACGACGAATCGCTCACGAAATCAAGAATCCTCTAACGCCCATTCAACTCGCGACGGAGCGCCTCAGCCGCCGCTATCGCAAACAGATTACGGACAATCCGGAACTGTTCGAGGATCTGACACGCACTATCATCCGACAGGTCGGCGATCTGCGAAAGATGGTGGACGAGTTTTCCTCCTTCGCGCGGCTTCCCAAACCCGTGTTTCGCGGCGAGGATCCGGTTGCGCTTACCCGTCAGGCGCTCTTTCTGCAGGAAGTCGCCAGGCCGGACATCACCTTCACTTTCGCGGCCGATCAACGCATCGCCAGCATTGATTGTGATCGCCACCAGTTCGGCCAGGCGATGACCAATGTGCTCAAGAATGCCGTCGAAGCAATCGAGGCGAGAAACAAGGAAGCCGACAACGATTACCACGGTGTGATAGCAGTCGAGGTTTGCGGTGAAGAGGACTCGTTATTAGTGCGGGTCACAGACAATGGCATCGGTCTTTCGCAGGACCGGGAGCGCATCATCGAACCGTATGTCACGACGCGTGAAAAGGGCACTGGCCTTGGCCTGGCGATCGTGAACAAGATCATTGAAGAGCACGGTGGAGAAATGACGTTCATCGCGGCGCCAGGCGGTGGAACCACAGTAACAATGCGCTTCGCCAGAGATCCGCTGGCTCAAGGCCGCAAGTCGGAGGCCGCGGAATGATCCACGCCCCCTGTTTTCCTTTCCATAATCCCAGTCCAAGAAGATAATGCTATGGCTCTCGAAATCCTGATCGTCGATGACGAACGCGACATTCGCGAATTGGTTGCCGGCGTCCTGAGCGACGAAGGCTACGAATGCCGCACCGCCGGAGATAGCGAGGCAGCGCTGGCGGCGGTGGATGCGTGTCGTCCCTCGCTGGTGCTGCTTGACGTATGGTTGCACGGAAGCCCGATGGACGGCCTGGAAGTGCTGGACGCGATCAAGGCGCGTGAACCGGGACTGCCGGTCATCATATTTTCCGGTCACGGAAATATCGACACGGCGGTTGCTGCGATCAGTCGCGGTGCCGTCGATTTCATCGAAAAACCGTTCGAAGCTGAAAAGCTGTTGCATCTTGTCGAACGAGCCACCGAAACAGAGCGTCTGCGGCGGGAGAATGCACAACTACGGCAGGATTTCTCCATCGGCGAGGAATTTACGGGCTCTAGCGCGGCGATCAACCAGGTGCGCGCCACACTCAAGCGGGTGGCCAACACTGGCAGTCGCCTTCTCATCACTGGCCCCGCTGGATCAGGCAAGGAAGTCGCGGCGCGGTTGCTCCATGCCTGGAGTCCTCGGGCCGGCAATGCTTTCGTCAGCGTCAATTCGGCACGTATCACGCCAGAGCGGTTTGAACAGGAACTGTTCGGTGAGGAGGCGGACGGCGCTCTGGTCCGCCCCGGATTGCTGGAAATGGCTGATGGCGGCACGCTTTATCTGGATGAAGTTGCCGATATGCCCCCTTCCACACAGGCCCGCATCCTGCGCGTGCTGACTGACCAGGCATTTGTGAGAGTGGGTGGGACGCGCCAGATTCGAGTCGACGTTCGTGTCCTGTCCTCGACCTCGCGCGATCTCGAAAAGGAAATTGCGGAACGTCGCTTCCGCGAAGATCTTTTCTACCGCCTTAATGTTGTGCCGATTTCCATCCCCGCCTTGCGCGAAAGACGTGACGATATTCCCGCCCTCGTCGATCATTTCTTCGCCCGCTATGCGAATGAACAGGGGGTTCCGCCGCCCCAGGTCAGTGGCGAGGCGATGACCGCGCTTCAGGCGTATGAGTGGCCGGGCAACGTACGCCAGCTTCGTAATGTCGTCGAACGCACTGTCATAATGGCCCCGCGGGAGAAACTCGGCCGGATCGAGGCGGACATGTTGCCGCCCGAGATATTCAACAGCCGAGGGGGAGGTGATCCGGGCGTCTCAGTGATGATTAGCACGCCCCTTCGCGAGGCGCGAGAAAACTTCGAGCGGGAATATCTGCGCGTCCAGATCCGGCGATTTTCGGGCAATATATCCAAGACCGCTACCTTCATCGGCATGGAACGCTCCGCACTGCATCGCAAGCTCAAGCTGCTAGGCATGTCGGAGCGGCGGGAGGATGAGGACGGAGAGGACCTGATTTGACTGGGGCAGTGTAAAGATATCGCCAAAATTCTCGGGTTTACTGCAGTGCAGCAAATGGATAGATTTTGATTCGAACACGGTCATCGCCATCCGCGATGGCCAGATCGCGGCCGGTGGCTGCCAAAAAGAAGGAGAATGACATGGCTGGTCGAACGCTTTCCGCGCGGCCCAAACCCACGCCTGAACCGGCACCGGAACCGGAAACACCGCCCGTAAGCGCGGCTGCTGCACCCGGGAAAGGGCAGAATCTTCAGGACCAGTTCCTCAATCTCCTGCGCAAGAACAAGACCCCGGTCACCATGTTTCTGGTCAAGGGCGTAAAGCTCCAAGGCATCGTCACATGGTTCGATAATTTCTCGATCTTGCTTCGCCGCGATGGGCAGTCGCAGCTTGTCTACAAGCACGCGATATCGACCATCATGCCGTCCACACCGGTTGATGTGCGCCAGTTCGGCAACGGCACGGACAGCGGAAAGAAAACCCGGGTGCTGCAGGACGTGTTCCTTTCCAGTATTCGCAGCGCGGGTGTGCAGGTCACTATGTTCCTGGTGAACGGCGTGATGTTGCAAGGCCGCGTGGCGGCCTACGATCTGTTCTGCATGCTGCTGGAACGTGAAGGATATGTCCAACTCGCCTATAAGCATGCCGTTTCCACGATTCAGCCCGTGACTCCGGTCGACCTGCAGGCGCATGAAGAAGCTGACGACTGAGTCGAAGCGGACCTGATTTGAACGACGAACTTAAGGATGAGGACACGCGCGGTGCGCGTGTCCTCATCGTCTATCCGCAAATGCGCGGGAAGGGGGATCTCGATACCGGCGCACGTCTGGAAGAGGCGCACGGCCTTGCGCTGGCGATAGGCCTCATCGTGGCCGACGCTATCGCGATCCCCATCCGCGAACCGCGTGCAGGCACGCTCTTTGGCGAGGGCCAAATCCAGAATATCAGCGTGGCCTGCGAATTGAATGGGGCGGAACTTGTCATCGTTGACGGCTCCCTCTCGGCCATCCAGCAACGCAATCTAGAGGAAAAGCTTAAGCGCAAGGTGATCGACCGCACGGGATTGATCCTGGAGATTTTCGGCGAGCGAGCTGCAACGGCAGAAGGCCGCCTCCAGGTTGAGCTGGCTCATCTTGATTATCAGGCCCGGCGCCTAGTGCGCAGTTGGACGCACCTTGAACGTCAGCGCGGCGGTTTCGGCTTCCTTGGCGGTCCCGGCGAAACACAGATCGAAGCGGACCGGCGTATGATCCGCGACCGCATGGCGAGAATCCGGCGCGAACTTGAGCAAGTGCGCCGCACCCGCGGTCTTCATCGGGAACGGCGGGAGAAAGCGCCTTGGCCGGTAATCGCGCTGGTTGGCTACACGAATGCCGGAAAATCAACGCTTTTCAACAAATTGACCGGCGCAGATGTCATGGCCGAGGATTTGCTATTCGCCACCCTTGATCCCACGATGCGAGCGATCCGGTTGCCGGGAGTGGAGAAGGCGATCCTTTCGGACACCGTTGGTTTCATTTCGGACTTACCCACGCAACTTGTCGCTGCCTTCCGCGCGACTTTGGAGGAAGTCACCGCTGCCGACGTGCTTCTTCACGTCAGAGACATCGCTAATGCCGATACCGAGGCGCAGAAGCGCCAGGTACTGGAAGTCCTCGCGGACCTGGGAGTAATGACGGAAGAGGGCGATGACGGTGCTGAACCGGCGATCCCAATCATCGAGGTATGGAACAAATGGGATCTGCTCGCTTCAACTCATGCGGAGGAGCTGCGCGAAACCATCGCTCAACGCGCGAACGAAACGATCGTCCCACTTTCAGCCTTGACTGGCTTGGGCTGCGATCACCTGCTGCAGATCGTAAGTCAGCAACTGACCGCGGGTGCGCAACTTTACAGTTTCGTGTTGCCGACGGCTGACGGCCAGCGCATCGCTTTTCTTCATGCCCGCGGTGAGGTCGTCTCCGAGGAACCGGCGGGAGAGGGGCCCGACGGACCGCAAGTCTGCATGCAAGTGCGCCTCACAAAGCGTGAGCTAGGTCGTTTTGGTACGCTCTGAGGCTTTGACGGCCTGCCAATAGTTTTCCTGGGTTTCCAAGGGCTGCGAGCCGAAATCCTTGCCCTCAAACGATGCCAGCAACTCCATGGCGCGGAACCGGCACTCGAATTTGGCATTGGCGGCGCGCAATGCATCCTCTGGCGCGATTCCATGCAGGCGCACGAGATTCACGGCCGCAAATAGGAGATCGCCAGCCTCTTCCAGTTTGTGTGCTTCATCCGCGTCGGCAAGTTCGCTCATCTCCTCAAGCAACTTGCCGGCAGCACCCGACGGGTCAGGCCAATCAAAACCGACCCGCGCCGCGCGCTTCTGCAGCTTTTCGGCCCGCATCAGAGCCGGCAGCGACAATGCGACACCCTCCACCGCGCTTTTTGCCCCTTTCGCAGCGCGTTCACGGGCTTTCAGCGTCTCCCAGCGTTCGGTCTGTGCGTCGTGGGAGACGTCATTGCTGCCGAAGATATGCGGATGGCGAGCTTCAAGTTTGTCCGAGATCGCGATGGCCACATCGGTGAATGAAAAATGGCCTAGTTCCTCAGCCATACGCGCATGGAACACGACCTGGAGCAGAAGATCGCCAAGTTCATCACGCAAGGACGAAAGATCGTCGCGAGCGATGGCGTCTGCGACCTCATATGCCTCCTCGATCGTATAAGGTGCGATGGTTGCGAAGTTCTGGGCGCGATCCCATTCGCATCCACTATGTGGATCGCGCAGGCGCGCCATGATCGAGAGGAGGCGATCGATTTGCTGATGATGTTCGGTCATGTGAGATCGATAATATATATTATGTTAAATTAAAGATCGATTGCGGTGGGAGAAGGCCGCCCTCGCGTGTGAAAAAGCTGTGCTCACGACGCAATTCTGACTCCGACGAGACGGACCAGTGCCATCAAAGCAAAAATAATCGCCACCCAGATCAATGCGAGCCGGACGACGTGACGCGCGCCGGCATTACGGAGCGCTGAACTGCGGGTTGCCAGAACCAGGCATCCGATCACGGTAACAATCGCGACAATCGTGGCCGTATCGTTCATGGTTCCAACACCATTCCATCGAAACCCACTAGCACGTGGCTCGGCACTTCGCTGCTAAGAGTGCCATAATCCATGCTTTTATCGAGGTGCGTCAGCACCGTTGTTCGCGCGCTCGCGGCCTCCGCAAGCTCAAGCGACATAGCAAGGTGTGCATGAGTAGGATGCGGCTCGCGGCGCAGACAATCGACGACAAGCACGTCGCATCCCCGGCAAAGATCGACCATGTCTCGCGTGATCTCGCTAAAATCAGTAGCATAGCATATAGACTTGCCATCGCATTCGAAGCGATATCCAGTGGACTGGGACGGTCCATGAGGCATCTGGGCATGCTCGATCTTGAAGCCCTCACAGATCCGCAGTGTGTCCAGATTGTCAAGCATGACAAGCGTAGGGTAGCCGTCCTGACCAGCAAACACGTACCCGAAACGCTGCCGCAAACGGCGAACGGTTTCGCTGGCGCCATAGCCGGGGATCGGCCCGGCGCGACCATAGCGCAGGGGGCGCAAGTCATCGATGCCATGACAATGATCCGCATGATCGTGCGTCCAGAACACCGCGTCGATACGGTGGATTTCCCGGGCGAGAAGCTGGGCGCGCAGATCGGTGGGCGTATCCACCAGAATACGGCTGCCGGTCTGGCTTTCAAGCAGGATCGAAACGCGGGTGCGCCGGTTTTTCGGCTCAGCCGGATCACACAATCCCCAGTCGGCGCCATGCTCCCCCGCAAGCCGCGGCACGCCGGTGGATGTGCCGCTGCCGAGTATGGTCAGCTTCACGTGGCGGCCTTTCGGAAAAGTGCAAAGAAATTGCGCGTCGTAGCCGCTGCCAGATGTTCAACCGACACCCCTCGCAGCCCGGCAACGAAGCGGGCGGTGTCCGCCGTATAAGCCGGCTCGCAGGTCTTCCCGCGGTGCGGCACCGGGGCGAGAAAGGGCGCGTCAGTTTCGACGAGCAGTCTATCCTCAGGAATATCTAGAGCAAAAGCTTGTAAGTCATTGGCATTCTTGAATGTGATGATCCCCGATAGGGAAATCGTAAGGCCCAGATCAAGCACTTTTCGGCCAAATTCGGCGCTGGCCGTGAAACAATGGATTAAACCGGGAAATGAACCCTTCTCCATCTCTTCCTGAAGGATGCGCGCGGTATCCTCTTCCGCATCGCGCGTATGGACAATCAAGGGCAGTCCCGTCTTGCACGCCACCGCAATGTGCGTACGAAACAGCGCTTGCTGCACGCGGCGGTCAGATTTGTCGTAGTAGTAATCCAGTCCGGTCTCACCAATGCCGATCACTTTTGGATGCTGGGCTGCCTCAAGCAGAGCCCCCTCACCCAGATCGGCATGCTGATCCGCCTCGTGTGGATGTATTCCGATAGAAGCCCATACATCGTTTTCCTGCGCAGCCGTGCGGATGACGCTGTCCCATTCGCGCCGCCGCGTGGAGATGTTGAGAAACCCACCTATCCCCGCGGCGCGTGCCCGCTCGAGCACGGCCTGCCGGTCTTCCGCCAGACCTTCATACTCAAGGTGACAATGGGAATCGATCAACATCAGGCAAGCTCGCCCGCAGGCAACTCTAGCCGTGGAAAGACTCCTATCGGCTGAGTGATCCTGAAACCGCTCGCGGAAAGGGTATCCAGCCAGTCACTTGCACCAAGTGCGTCATAATCCCGCGCGTCCGACGCGACACCCATCTGGTCAAGCAATCTGTCGATGGCATCCGGCACAACCGGACGCACGGCCAGCGCGAGGCTGCGTACGCAGCGTAATAGAGTCATCAAGACCGCTTCCATGCGCTCCGGATCAGTCTTGCGCAGCGCCCATGGCGCTTGCTCATCTACATATTGATTGCAAGCGAAGACCGCGCGCATCCACGCTTCAAGGCCGTTCGAGAAGTCCAGATCCATGAAAGCGCGCCGCAAACCGGCAATGCCGAGCGCGACTGCGTCCGAAAGCGCGACATCTGCCTCTGTCGCTGGAATGTTAGCCTTAATTCCTCCATCCATATTTTTGAAAATCATTGATAAAGTTCTTTGAGCGAGATTCCCGAAACTGTTAGCCAGTTCCGCATTGGCGCGGGTCACGATCGCTTCCGGCGAATAGGAGCCGTCGTTTCCGAAAGCGACCTCTCGCATCAGGAAATAGCGCAGGGCGTCCACACCGTAAGTTTCGGCAAGCCCGATCGGATCTGTAACGTTGCCCAGCGACTTTGATTCCTTCTGCCCGCGATTGAGCAGGAATCCATGGCCGAACACCTGCCGTGGTAATGGCAGGCCGGCGCTTATCAGGAAAGCCGGCCAGTAGACCGTATGAAACCGAACGATATCCTTGCCGATCAAGTGCAAATCGGCCGGCCAATATCTGGCATAATCGCCTTGTTCGTCTGGAAAGCCCAAACCCGTAATATAGTTGGTAAGCGCATCGACCCAGACATACATCACGTGATTTTCACTGCCGGGTACTTTGATGCCCCAATCGAAGCTGGTGCGCGATACCGACAGATCGCGAAGGCCGCCTTCGACGAAGCGCATCACCTCGTTGCGGCGGCTTTCTGGTCGGATGAAATCAGAAAGGTTGTATAGTTCCAGCAGCTTGCCCTGATATTTTGACAAGCGGAAAAACCATGATTCCTCTACCGTCCATTCGACGGGGGTGCCCTGCGGGGAAACCTTTTCCCCACCCTCACCTTCTATGAGTTCGCTTTCGTCGTAATAGGCTTCATCGCGCACGGAATACCAGCCTTCGTAACGATCGAGATAGAGATCGCCGTTAGCCTCCATGCGCCGCCACAGCTCTTGAGTGGCTGCGTGATGGCGTGGCTCCGTGGTGCGGATAAAAACATCATAATCGACATTCAACTTATTGCACATCTCTATGAAATACAGAGACATTTCTCTTGCGAGATCGGCCGGTGCCATACCCAGCTCACGCGCCTTCTGGGCCATCTTAAGGCCATGTTCGTCCGTACCGGTTTGCAACCGTACTTCGAACCCTTCCGCCTTGCGGTGACGGGCTATGACATCAGCGGCGATCGCCTCATAAGCATGGCCGATATGAGGCTTGCCGTTGGGATAGCTGATCGCGGTGGTTATGTAATAGGGCTCGCCCATGCGGCGTCGCACTTTCCTGTCTGTTGCTTCGTCAGCGAGCCGCTTCCCTAGGCATCGCGGCGGACGCCAGCAACCCGCCAATTTCCAATATGAGGAGCCCGGCGTCGAAATTGTAGGTCGGCGCCTGCATGCCGAGCTTTGCGAGAGTGCCATGCGCCTTGATGATCCGCAACTGCTGAGCGCGAGATGCAATAGGTAATTCCGCCACCAACACGCTGCGCGCCAATTCGAGCGTCGCCGCCAACCGTTCCCGCGTGGGCCGCAGGCCCATCTCCTCCGCCATCGCTCCGCGCAAACGAAAGTCCGCGTCCCCTTCATGAAGGATACGGGACATTAATCGGTGGAGGCCGCTCAATTCCTGTTCCACAAAACTTAACGCGACACCGGGAGATCCGTTAGAAGCCGCGATCGCGGCAGCGCGCGTCTGCGCGTCTGCCAGCGGTATATCCCGGCGGATCACGGCATCCAGCTCTTCGGGACGTAGTGTTGCGAAACGCAGAACTCGGCACCGAGACCGGATTGTCGGCAGCAAGCGGCCGGGCTGATGGGCGATGAGTAGGAAGTATGTTCCAGCCGGTGGCTCCTCAAGTGCCTTCAGCAACGCGTTGACCGCGCTCTTCTCCATATCGTCAGCCGGATCGACGATGATTGCGCGGCGATCCCCTAACGTCGGCATGGTCGCAAGGCGGCGAATCATCTCTCGCACTTGATCGACCGTGATATTGCGCCTCGTCTGATAGGGCTTGCCCTCGGCCTTCTTCTTGGCCTCATCTTCATTGGCAGGAAGATGCTCAAGCAGATGGATGTCCGGATGCGCCGCTATGTCTGCTGTCCTACCGCCTGTTCTGTTCACCAGAACGGCAGCGGCGGCGCGAGCGAAAGCACGTTTGCCGAGGCCCTTCGGCCCGGCGAGCAGCCAAGCGTGGTGCATGCGTTCGGAAGCTGTAGCGCTCAGCCATTCCTGCCAGACGGCTTCCTGACCGATAAAGGGCCTGTCTTCGCTCATCCCGTCGTCAGCAAGGGAGCGAGCGCGGCCACTATGCGAGCGTGCGTCGTCTCGGGCGCACCGCTGCCGTCGATACGTGCAAAACGGCGAGGCTCCGCCTTCACAAACGCATTGAATGCTTTTGCTACGCGAGCGTGGTAAGCAGCGTCGCGACCGCCGATGCGATCGGATCTATTTCCGTCGCGTCGGGCCAAGCGGGCCGCTACGATGTCAGGCGAAACCTCGATCAGTATGGCAAGGTCAGGCAGTAAACCTTCACTTCCGATGCCATGCAGGGCCATGATGTCAACATCCGACAGTCCACTCCCGCCCCCTTGATAGGCGCGACTCGAATCCAGAAAGCGATCGCATATGATCCATGCGCCGCGCGCCAGTGCCGGCCTGATGAGTTTCTCCACATGGTCCGCACGCGCAGCTGCGAATAGCAGCGCTTCCGCTCTCGGTCCCCACCCCCGCGCATCTCCGGGAGTGCCTTCCAGCAGGAGCGTGCGAATGGCTTCCGCACCCGGTGTGCCGCCCGGTTCCCGAGTGACGATCACTTCAAGGCCACGGTTACGTAGAGCGTCGGCCAGGAGCAGAGCTTGCGTGGATTTGCCCACCCCCTCCCCGCCTTCCAGCGCGATGAATCGTCCCTGCATCATGAAAAGAGGTTGATAAGCCCGTTCCTGAGCCTGTCCAGCACGCCGGCCTTGCCGACATCGCGGCCAGCATAAAGCGGCACTTGCCCCGGAGCCAGACCGTTCACCCGGATCTCCAGTTCGCCGACCTGATCGCCCTTATGGATCGGCGCTACGAGCGGTCCTTTGTATCGAACGGAAAGGGCGATCGCGGGCTGACTGCCGGCGGAGAATGTCGCGTGTACCTCGCGGTTCGCGACCAGCGGCAGGCTGAGAGCATCTCCGTCTTGCACCTGGGCCTTTGCAATCGTTTGCCCCTTATCAAAAAGGTGACGCGGGGACCAGGCGGAAAAGCCCCATTCCATGAGCGCTCGCGCAGCCGCATCACGCACGGGTGTGGTCGGCGAGCCGGCCAGAACCATCACTAACCGGCGGCCATCACGTTCGGCAGTCCCCAAGAAGTTATACCCCGCTTCCCGTGTATAGCCCGTTTTAATGCCATCTGCGCCGGGGATGACGCCGACCGTCGGGTCATGGCTGCGCATGGCCACGTCGCCTGCCTGCCCGTGCCAGAACCAATGTTTGTGGCCAGAGAACTCCCTGTAAAGATCGGGATAGCGCGTAATCATCGCATCAGCCAATCTGACAAGGTCACTCGCGGTGACGTAAGTATGGCCCTCGTCCATCCAGCCATTGGGTGTATTGTAATGGCTGCGCGTCATGCCGAGCCGACGAGCGGCGTCGTTCATTTTCGCAGTCCAACCCGGAATACTGCCGGCGTACCCCTCGGCCAAAACGATCGCAGCGTCGTTCGCCGACTGCGTCATGATGCCGTGAAGCAGATCACGTGTGGTCGGCCGGTCGTTTACCGTCAGGTACATGTTTGTGCCCTTAGCGAACCACTCCTTTTCGCTTTCCGGGCGTTCCACGAAGGCGCGGTCGAGAGGCAAACGTCCCGCTCCGATCTCTTCGAATGCGACATAGGCGGTCATTACCTTGGTCACTGAGGCGGGCAGGAACGGCGTGTCAGGATGACGCTGTTCAAGCACCTGCCCCGACCCCAGATCGACGAGCAGGCTGACCGGAATCGGCGCGAGTTCCGCAGGAGGGGCGGGAACGGCAGCATGAAGGGCGGAAGCAGGAAGCGCAAGCGCCAAGACTAACTTCGTTATCGACGTCAAAATCGGCTTCTCCCGCGCGCACCCGACCCCAGGCTTTCGCGCCCGCCGGAAACGTTCTCCGGTCAGTCCGCAGGCTGGATTCGCGCGTCGCTATAGCCTGCGCGCTTAGCCTTCTCCAGCGCCGGAGCAGCTTGTGCACGATCAACGAACGGTCCCAGGCGCACGCGCCAGTATTTGTCCGAGCGGCTGACAGTAGCGCCGAGCTTACCGGCCAGATTACGTGCCCCGGCTTCCCCGGAAAACGCTCCAACCTGCACCACCAGCGAGCCTTTGGTCGGCTTTGGAACCGGCATGGTCGCTGATGGAACTCGGGCCGCTTCCCTCGACTGCGAGGGTGAACCCTTCGTCGGTGAGATGACCGTCGATGTCGGGGGGAGTACGGGAGGCACCGCGTTTGGCTTGGCCGTCGCACCGGCCTTCTTGATCGCCGCTTCCGCGGGCGCGGCGGTCGGCATGGTTGGCGGAGTTGAAGGAGGTGGCAACAGCGGCGGTTGCTCATGCAACTTGCGACGCAGAACCTTGAGCAGACCTTCGGGTGTTTCCATCCGTTCCGGCGCCCGACCGCCAGCCCGCAGCATCGCACGCTCTTGTTCTGGCGGATTTACTCGACGTACCCTAATCGCAGAGTGTGCGGCCGGTAACAAGCCAAGCTGCGCCGCCGCCGCTGGCGCAAGCTCGATCAGCACATCATTGACCATGGGTCCCCGCCGTTCCAATCGCACAAGGATCGTCTTGCCGGTATCCAGCGCGGTAACCTCTATATAGCTCGGCAAGGGCAAAGTTTTATGTGCGCCGGTAACACGAGTCAGGCTGCTGTCCCCCACACTCGCGTAACCAACGGCGTCGTAATTGAGTTGGTCGTTTGGCGTCCACACAGTGGTGCCGATGGTGAAAGGCTGACCGATCACGACGGGATAATCCGCCGCCGGACCCGTCGCAGGGGCGGCTTGCTTCTCCGGATGTTCCTTGGCGACAGCACCGCCGGCGCTCAGTAGGATAAGCGCCCCGAATGACAGGGCATAGTTAACGGGCAATCGCATCAGCAAGCAATCCCACGGACATAGCGTAATAATTGGAGCAGTTGTACTGTAGGATGACCCGATAATTCCCGGTTAACAGGTAAGCTGGCGTGCCAGGGCCATCCGGCTGGAACAGCGATGCCAGCACCTGGTCCCCAATGGGCGCGAGTGGCGAAACGCCCAGCGCGCGCCATTCAGACACCGTCTTCCATTGGGAATGACGAGCATGAACCTTCCCGCAGGTGGGGGCGGCAAGCTTGGTCGGATAAGCATTGACATCGAAGCCCGATGACAGCGCTGCCCGCACACCCCAAGGCTGGCCAGGCCGCCAGCCGGCATCACGGAAGTAGTTGGCAATGGAAGCGATGGTATCGGCGGGACTCGAAAAAACGTCGCTCCGACCGTCCCCATCACCGTCAACCGCCAGGCGCAAATAGACGCTGGGCAAGAACTGTGGATAGCCGAAAGCTCCTGCCCAACTGCCCTTGAGCCGCTCACGCGGGATACCGCGGTCGACCATCTTCATGAGCGCGATCAGTTCTCCTTCGAACAAATCTCGTCGCCGCCCTTCCCAGGCGAGAGTCGCCAGCGATCGGGCCAGATCGAAGTCGCCGGTGTAACTGCCATAATTGGTTTCATGTCCCCAGATGGCGAACAGGATCGGCCCAGGTACGCCGAACCGGCGCTCGATCCCCGGCAGAAGCGAGGAGAGCGATGCATATTGCGCTCGGCCTCGGCCGATGATGGAACTATCCACATGTTGTGCGATGTAAGGCGCCAGTGGCGGCGGCATACCGCTGCTTCCGGGCTGCGCGTTATCGAGTTCAATCACGCGCTGATTGGGCGTTAGCCCCTCTAGAACACTTGCGCTCGCCGCTGCGCTCACGCTGGCGTTACGCGCATGCGCCGCGACAATCCGAAGATAGGCCGAAAAGCTCTCCTGCTGCGCCCCAGCCTGCGTCGGCAAGAGCTGCGTGGCGGCAAAGCAGATCGGAAAGAGCCAATAACGCAGGCTTTTGAAGGTTACAGCAGAGATCATCGTGCCCAAAAGTCGCACAAATCAACCGACTTGCAAACCGTCCAAGCGCGCGTGCAGTGGACAGTCAGCGCGCGCGTAATGCCATCCATCGGACAGCCCCCTTGCGTCGGCGACGCTTTTGGCTATGCGCGACAAACAAGTGGACAGGTGGCCGAGTGGTTGAAGGCAGCGGTCTTGAAAACCGCCGTGGGTGCAAGCTCACCGTGGGTTCGAATCCCACCCTGTCCGCCAGACACTAATCCCCATCAATCTCACGCCGCCTCAAGCGGCGCGGAAATGCGTTATTTCTTGCGCATTTACCGTCTCTCTGTATCTCGTATGTTCTCATAGCAGCTTGAACGATTCGGGGGCATTGTGGGGGCATCAATTCGCGGGCTTGGGGCACTAAATGCTAACCGACCTGCAGTGCCGCAAGGCCAAGGCTGCCGAGAAGGATTACAAGCTCGCCGATGCCCATGGGCTCTAATCTCTTCGTAACCAGGACCGGCTTTCGCTCCTGGCGTTGGAAATACCGCTTTGCCGGCAAGGAAAAGCGCCTGGTGCTGGGCAGCTATCCGGAGATGAATCTCGGTTCTGCACGCGAGGCGCGCGAGAATGCCGCGCGGCTGCTCAGAGCGGCATCGATCCGGCGTTGCAGGCCAAGCAACTGGCGGCGGTGCGGCTGGAGGAAGCGGCGGCTACGTTCGAGGCGGTGGCGCGCGAATGGCACGGTCAGCAGGTGAGCGGATGGGAGCCGCGCCATGCGGCCGATGTGCTCAAGAGCCTGGAACAGGATGTGTTCCCCCGAATCGGCGCGCTGCCGATCAAGGAAATCACCTCGCCGATGGTCTTGGACGTGGTGCGGGCAATCGAGGATCGGCCCTCGATCGAGACGGCACGGCGGGTGCGGCAGCGAATATCGGCGGTCCATGCCTACGCCATAGCCTCAGGGCTGGCTGATGCGGACCCGGCAGCGCCTATCCGTGCCGCCTTGAAACCCTTGATCAAGGGGCGCCAGCCAGCGCTGGCAACGCTCGAGGAAGCGCGGGCGCTGCTGCGCAAGGTGGAAGAGGTCCCTGCCCATCCGATGACCAAGCTGGCCTGGCGCCTGCTGGCGCTCACGGCACTGCGCCAAGGCGTGCTGCGAACGACAATGTGGTCGGAACTGGAGGGACTGGACCGGGAGGAGTCGGTCTGGCGCATTCCGGCCGCACGGATGAAGCTGAAGCTCGACCGCAAGATCGATGCCCGCTTCGATTTCCTGCTGCCGCTCTCGAGGCAGGCGCTCGAGGTGCTCGATGCTGCACGGGCCTTTGCCCCTTACAGCCGGCTGGTGTTTCCCAGCCAGCGCCATACCTACAAGCCGATCAGCGAGAATGCGGTGGGCTATCTCTACAACCGCCTTGTCGCGCATGGCCGGCATGTGCCGCATGGCTGGCGCTCGACCTTCTCGACGATCATGAACGAGCGGGCACAGGCGCAAGCGCGATGCCCAGCCTGCAGCACCAGGATCTTGAACATCAGCGCCGGATCGAACGGTGGGCGCCCGCCGTTGCCGCGAACACTGCGCCGGAGCGCCGCGACCAACGGCCCGCGGAAAACCTCAAAATCAACGACAGATGCCAGTCCGCTCCAGCGGATCACCGGCCGCACTCAGCGCCTCGTACCGGTCCGAAAGATCAAAGAAACCCGGCTGGCCAGACATCAATGCCTCCGCTCAATCACTAAGGCAATGAATCATCCTACGCCGCTATCCGCCAGCAGCTTTTCGAAGCGTCCAGTCGTACGCCGCTCAAAACAATCATTCCGTTCGCATAAAACCCAGCGCGAGATGGGCGGTTAGGGGCGAACGATTTCGCCATCTTCTTTTTTGAACTCGTGGGGTTTGCGGTCCAGCAAATCCAATACCGCTTCGGATGGGCGGCATAATTTCGCGCCTTTTGGCGTTACTACGATCGGGCGGTTCACCAAGATCGGATGCGCGAACATAGCTTCGATGATTGCGGCATCCGATACCGACGTTTCGAGTAAGCCAAGTTCGACTGAGGGCGTTCCCTTCTCGCGCAGCATGTCGCGAGGCTTTGCGTTCATCGCCGCAAACAGGCTTTCAAGCTGCGAACGCGTCCACCCGACGTTGCGATACTCGATCACGGTAGGGCCGTATCCGGCGGCTTCTATCATCGCGAGCACATTGCGCGACGTGCCGCAATCAGGATTGTGATAGATGGTGATCGGAAATGCGTTGGTCATCTTGGACATCCTCTCTGAACAGCCATGCAAAGAAGCTGACTGCAGCGACAGTGCCCGCAAGCTGTCCGATTATGAAAAGGGGGGCCGAAACTGGCGAGATCCCGGCAAAAGTATCGGACAGGCATCGAGCGATCGTCACCGCGGGATTAGCGAACGACGTTGACGCGGTGAACCAATATGCGGAGGTGATGTAAAGGCCGACGGCGACAGGGGTAAATTCCGGGCGTGATCGTTGGGTGCCGAAGATCGTTCCTATCAGCCCAAAGGTGGCGATCAGTTCCGAAAAGCCTTGCGCCGGCCCCCCACGCAGTTTCACCGATACCTGAAGCATCGGCTCGGCGAACATAGCATGCGCGGTCCAAACGCCCAGCACCGCTCCCACAAGCTGCGCGACAATGTAGACCGGAACGGATCGGCGATCGGCTTCGCCGCGCATGGCGAAGGCCAGTGTAACCGCCGGGTTGAAATGTGCACCGGATACGGGACCGAAGATATGAATCAGCACGACCAAACCCGCGCCAGTTGCGATCGTGTTGCCCAACAACGCAATCGCGACGTTCCCGGCGGCAAGGCGCTGGCCCATGATGCCGGACCCAACGACGACGGCAAGCAATAGGGCTGTGCCCACCAATTCAGCGATGGCACGCCGCATCATTTGGACGAACAACACGCCTGCGCGACTTCCGCAAGCGGAGCGCAGATTTCAGGACGACCGTCGCAACAGTCAGCGACAAGGAAATCGAGCAATTCACCCATGCCGTCGTAATCGGCGGAGTAGATGACTGATCGCCCTTCGCGCCGCGATCTAAGCAGCCCGGCGTGGTCCAGAATCGTCAAGTGCGTGGAAAGCGTATTGGGCAATACACCGACCTCCCGCGCGATTTCGCCCGCCGGCAATCCATCCGAACCTGCCCGCACCAACAGCCGGAACGCAGAGAGGCGGTGTTCCTGCGCAAGTGCGGATAAAGCCTTGACCGCTTCGACCAGTTGCATGTCGATTTTCCATTTGTTTCGATATTTCGACTATCGCCGAAATATCGATTCGACAAGCGCTTTGCGCGGACATTCAGTCACACCATCACTTGGTCTCGCGTCTAGAGTCTTCGCTTTTCCAGCTTGCGGGCAAGGGTCCGGCGGTGAAGGCCAAGGCGGCGTGCGGCTTCGGAGATGTTGAAATCACACTCGACAAGCGTGCGGTGGATATATTCCCACTCGAGGGTTTTGATTGAGCTTTTGCGGCCGTCCACTGGTATGCTGGAATCGCCCTGCGTGCTGGAGAAGGCCGCCTCGATATCGTCAGTGTTCGAGGGCTTGGCGAGATAATGCGCCGCGCCCAGCTTGATCGCCTCCACCGCCGTCGCGATGCTGGCATAGCCGGTCAGCACTACGATGTGCGTATCTGGCCTCAGCGCATGGAGTGATTGCACGACGGCTAGCCCAGAGTCGTTCCCCAGCTTTAAATCCACCACCGCGTAGTCGAAGTCCGTTCCCCGCGCCACATCGTCCGCTTCGGCGGCTGAGGCCGCTGATGACACCACGTAGCCGCGGCGCTCGAAGGAACGACGCAAGGTTCGCGCAAATGCAGGATCGTCCTCAACGATCAGCAACGTTGCATCATCATTATGCGCGCCAGAGCTATTCATCTGGGCAATGCCTCATGGTAAGCCAGAGAGGCGAGCGGGAGGGAGATTTGCACCGTCGCGCCGCCGGATTCGCGATTTTCGACCGAGACCTGCCCCCCAAGCTTGCGCACGACATTGACGACAAGGAACAACCCCAGTCCTCCACCGTCTCGTCCTTTCGTGGAAGAATAAGGTTGGCCGAGCCTCGCGAGCATGTCGGCTGCAAATCCGGGGCCTTCGTCACTCACAGCGATCACAAGGTCGGCGTCCTCCCTGCGGATTTCGAGGATAATGAGTTGAGGTGAGACTTCATGAGCATTGTCAATCACATTGCCGATGATTTGCCGAAAACCGGGATCAGCAACGATAGAGACATCCTCGCCAAACGTATCAACGAAGCGTAGTTCCCCGTTGATCCGCGACCGCCAGTCCCCGACTATTTCGCCGAACAACGAACGCACGCTGGTAACGCTGGGGTTCTCGCCGCGCAGATCGCCGGCGGACATCAGAATCCCGCTGACAATCGTTTTGCAACGGTGAAGTTCGGTTCTCATGTCGGCGAGATCGGCGCGAAGCTCTGCACTGGACTCGACTTCGGGCAGCCGCGTCCAATCGCCGAGGATCACAGACATCGAGGAAAGTGGGGTGCCGAGTTCATGCGCCGCGCCAGAAGCGAGCAGACCCATGCGGATGATGTGATCCTCCTCCGCCGCTTGCTGGCGCAGCGCCGCCAGGGCTCTGTCGCTTTCGCGCCGGTTGCGGTCCAGCCTGGCGACGAAGAACACAAGCAGCACCGCCGCAAGAACGAAGCAGAACAAACTGCCCAGCCGGTACAGATGAAATTGATCGGCGGCGTGGCGGGCCGGCAAATCGAGTGGAACATAAACAAAGGTCAGCAGCAGGATCGCCACGCAAGCGAGAAATGCGACGATCCAGCTCCAGCGGGGTTCCAGGATTACCGTGCCAATCACTATTTGTAGCAGGAACAGAAAAGTGAAGGGATTGGTCGCGCCGCCGCTATAGTAGAGCTGCCAGCACAAGGCGACCACGTCTATCAGCAAGGCCGCGAAAAGCTCGCTTTGCGAAAAAGATTCCCGCCGCCGCAAAAGGCTTGCGGTCGCCAGATTGACAACGATGAGCACCAAGGGGGCCATCAGCAAGGGGGCCAGCGGCAGACGGGCGTCCAAAACTTGGGTGACCGCCACGATCGTCACCAGTTGGCCGATCACCGCGATCCAGCGCAACTGCAACAGGAGCAGCACGTTGCGCCAGCTTGCGCTGCGCGAAGGTGGAGACGAGGCGAGCAGGCGCATCATGACGATTTGGGTCTGGCCTGCCGCCAGACAAGGCCGATCGCTGCGCCCGAAAGAGCAGCCATCGCGAACCAAGTCAGCGCGTAAGACAAATGATTGTCGGCGAACCGCACCACCGTTAGGCCGGGCACCGGCTTCGAGCCACGAAAGGAGCGCCCCTCCTCCTGTTGTGCGTCTACGAATACCGGGACGGTTCGCCCAGCCTGCTTGGCACGTGTTAGTGCCGCGACATCGCGCGAATACCAGCGGTCGTCCTGCGGCCTGTTCGACTGCAGCAGGCTGCCGCCCGGCTCGGTGGACCGCAAGAGGCCGATCACACGAACCGCTCCAGCCGGCACGCCGGTCCAAACTTGATTCTCGGTCACCCCTTCCGGCACGAAACCGCGATTGACCCAAATGGTTCGGCCATCATCCAGGCGCATCACGGTCATCGCCCAATATCCGGTGCCGAGATCAGTTGCCGCCCGGACCCGGGCGGACTGCGATGCGACATAGACGCCCGAGAGTTTCACTCGAAGATAGTCGAGATCACCCGGTCTAGCCGAGACGAGACGAGCATCGGTTGGCAGACTGGCAGGAACAGCCCGGACTCGCACGTTGACCCGTGCAATAAGGTCGTGTTTCCAATACATCCGTCGTACTTGCCAGATGCCGAGCACAACGAAAACGGCCAGTGCGATAATGAGCAGCAGGGTCAGCCCCCAAGGCCGACCCGTCGCGGCGGCGCCGGAGCCACCGCCGCCGACAGTCAGGGCAACTGCCCCATATTATGGCTCATCGGCATCATATTGTGATTGAGATGGTACATAACCCACAGTGAACCGGAAAGTGCAATCACCACTATCACGATCGTGAAGATAAGCGCCATGAAGGTCCAGCCATTTTCCGATCTGGTATTCATGTGCAGAAAG
This sequence comes from Novosphingobium sp., assembly GCF_036733805.1. GTDB lineage: Bacteria > Pseudomonadota > Alphaproteobacteria > Sphingomonadales > Sphingomonadaceae > Novosphingobium. Next base: position 28,627 of record NZ_DAIMZT010000003.1, read on the forward strand.
TAGATCATGTGGACCACAATCTGTACGATCGCAAATGCCATGATGACCAATGCCGTTGCCTGCCGGTCCGTGATCGCGCCGGTCATTACCAGCCAAAACGGGATGGCGGTCAGGATCGCGGAGAGGAAGAATCCGACCAGATAATCGCGCAATGACCCATGGCCGGCGTGATCTCCCGCATGATGATCCTTGGCATGGCCATAGGAGTGGACATAGTCGCTCATCGCAGCATTCCCATGAGATAGACAAAGGTGAAAACGCCGATCCAGATGACGTCCAGGAAGTGCCAAAACAGCGAAAGGCACATAAGCCGGCGCTTGTTGGCTGGGATGAGGCCCTTTGTCGCGATTTGCGAAACCAACGTGAAAAGCCAGACGAGCCCGAAGGTCACATGGAGCCCGTGCGTTCCGACCAGCGAGAAGAACGCAGTCAGAAAGGCGCTGCGCATCGGCGTTGCCCCGTCGTGGATCAGGTGCGCGAACTCGTAAAGCTCTATGGATAGGAACGCGGCGCCAAACACGGCCGTGATAAGCAGCCACAATTGCGTCTGCCCGGCCTTATCGCGTTCCATCGCCAGCATGGCGAAGCCATAAGTGATAGAGGAGAACAGCAGCATGGCCGTGTTGAGAGCGACGAGCGGGAGTTCGAACAGGTCCTTCGGCCCTGGCCCTGCGGCGTAATTGCCGCCCAGCACGCCATAAGCGGCGAACAACATCGCAAAGATGAGACAGTCGCTCATCAGATAGATCCAGAAGCCGAGCATAGTGCTGCCGCCTTCCGGATGGTCGTGTTCATCCAGATCGTAGAATGCCGCCGTGATCTGGGCCGGGGGGGGCTCGGGAGCGGCTTGAATGGTCAGGGCGTCCATAGGCTTAGGCTCCCGCCGCCGCCAATTGGCGGGTTCGCGCGGCTTCGGTTTCGATCACAGTCTCCGCCGAGATGTGAAAGTCGCGCTTGTAATTGAAGGTGTGAGCGACGGCATAGCCGATGATGCCTGCGAACGAGACGGCGGCCAGCCACCAAATGTACCAAATCATCGCGAAGCCAAAGATCGTGGAGAGACCGGCGAGAATCAAGCCGGTGCCCGTACCCTTGGGCATGTGGATTGAGCGGAACCTCTCGGTGGGGCGCTGAACACCGCAGCGCTTCATGTCGGCCCAGGCATCGATATCATGCACGATCGGCGTGAAAGCGAAGTTGTATTCGGGCGGGGGCGAACTGGTCGACCACTCGAGCGTCCGCCCGTCCCAGGGATCGCCGGTATGGTCGCGCAATTCATCGCGTTTCCAGATCGAAACAGCGAACTGGACAAGCATGGCCGCGATACCGCACGCGATCAGGAAGGCGCCGAAAGCCGCGATTTGGAACCAGATCTGCAAGCTGGGGTCATCGAACACCCGCATGCGCCGGGTCACGCCCATCAGACCCAGAATGTAAAGCGGCATAAAGGCAAACCAGAACCCGACGACCCAGCACCAGAAGCTCACTTTGCCCCAGAACGGATCGAGCTTGAACCCGAACGCCTTGGGCCACCAGAAGTTGATCGCCGCGAAAATGCCGAACAACACGCCGCCGATGATGACGTTATGGAAGTGCGCGATCAGAAACAGCGAGTTATGCAACACGAAATCGGCGGGCGGCACCGCAAGCAGCACGCCGGTCATGCCACCGATCACGAAGGTCAGCATGAAAGCTATGGTCCACATCATCGGCAGCTCAAACCGGATACGGCCGCGATACATCGTGAAAAGCCAGTTGAAGAGCTTGGCGCCTGTAGGGATCGAAATGACCATGGTGGTGATCCCGAAGAATGAATTGACGCTCGCCCCCGACCCCATTGTGAAGAAGTGGTGCAACCACACGAGATAGCTAAGTATCGTGATGACCAGCGTGGCGTAAACCATTGAGGAATAGCCGAACAAGCGCTTGCCACAGAACGTCGCGGTGACTTCGGAGAATACACCGAACAGCGGCAGAACCAGAATATAAACCTCTGGGTGGCCCCAAATCCAAATCAGGTTCACGTACATCATGGCGCTGCCGCCGAAGTCGTTCGTGAAGAAGTTGAAGCCCAGATACCGATCGGCGCTGAGCATGCACATGACGGCGGTCAATACGGGAAAGGCGGCGACGATCAGAATGTTGGTGCACAGCGCCGTCCAGGTGAAGATCGGCATGCGCATCATCGTCATGCCCGGCGCGCGCAGCTTCACGATTGTCGCGATCAGATTCACACCTGACAGCAAGGTGCCGACACCGGCGATCTGCAAGGACCAGATATAGTAATCGACACCGACCCAAGGGCTATAAGCAAGGTTGGACAGCGGCGGATAAGCGAGCCAGCCGGTCTGTGCGAATTCCCCCAGGAACAGGCTCATCATCACCAGCACAGCGCCAGCCGTAGTCATCCAGAAGCTGAAGTTGTTGAGGAACGGAAAGCTTACATCCCGCGCGCCGATCTGCAGCGGCACGATGTAATTCATCAGGCCGGTCACGAAAGGCATCGCTACGAAAAAGATCATGATGACGCCGTGCGCGGTGAAGATCTGGTCGTAATGATGAGCGTTTAGATAGCCTTCGCTGCCATTGAACGCGATCGACTGCTGGATTCTCATCATCACCGCATCGGCAAAGCCGCGCAGAAGCATGACCAGGCCCAGCACCATATACATGATGCCGATCTTCTTGTGGTCCACGCTGGTGAACCACTCCTTCCAAAGATAGCCCCAGAGACGAAAGTAGGAGAGCGCCGCCAGCACTGCCACACCGCCGACCGCCACGACTGCGAATGTGGCCATGACGATCGGCTCGGTCGGGATTGCATCCCACCACAGGCGGCCCAGCAGAGGGCTCCAATGGGTATGAACTACGGCTTCCATAATATCTGTCAGTCTCGGGAAATCTGGAGGGAGTGCACGGACGCTCCTCGCTTCTGGTCAAAAGCGACGGATTGCGGGGCGGCAAGGCCGGCACCCGTTAAGGAACGAAGGTCGGCGGGGGCTGACATAGAGCGATCGGGGACCTTGCCGGCCGTCTGACGACAGAGCGCGCGAACCCAGGCCAATTCCCGTCTTGTGGCGGCGTCGGGATTGGAATTGACCGTCGCTACGGTCTGTCGGCCGTGCTTGTCGTAAGCGAGCATCTCCACGTTGCGAATGCCGGCCTTACCCAGGCCGCCGCGCGCATCGAGCGCCATCATTTCGCTCATACACATCTTGCCCGGCTCCACGCACATGTCGAGGATCGCGTCATAAAGATCCGGAGCCACCGAAGCGTAACGGATTGCAGGCACCTTCTCGCTCGGCTTCTCAAGCTGGAGGTAAGTAGCGCGATCCAAGGACCCGGCATTGCCATTACCGCCGGCCTTCACGCGGGCAACCCAATCCGCGAAGTCAGCCCCGCTGACCGATCGCGTGCCAAAGCGCATATTGGAAAAGCCTGAGCCGGAATAATTGGCGGAAAAGCCATAGAATGTGCCCGTGCGGTTCATCACAGCATGAAGCTGAGTTTCCATGCCTGGCATGGCATAGACCTGCCCCGCCAGGGCCGGCACATAGAACGAATTCATCACGCTTGACGAAGTGATCTTGAATTGCAGCGGTCGCCCCGCCGGCACGACCAACTCATTCACCGTCGCCAGGCCCTGTTCGGGATAAATGAACAACCATTTCCAGTCGAGCGCGACGACATCGACTTCCAATGGCTTCGCCTCGCTGACGACTGCGGTTTCGGGGTCGATCCGGCTGATCCTGCGATAGGGATCGAGCAAGTGCGTGCTGACCCATGTCAACGCGCCAAGACAGATGATGATGAGCAACGGGGCAGCCCAGATCACAAGTTCAAGCTGCGTCGAATGATCCCATTCCGGCGTATACGTCGCAGTCTTGCTGGACGCGCGGTAACGCCATGCGAAAAGCAGCGTCAGGGCTATGACCGGGATGATAATCAGCAGCATCAACGCGGTGGAAACGACCACAAGGTCGCCCTGCTGCTGCGCAACATCGCCGGCTGGATGGAGCACGATAGTGTTGCACGCAGAAAGAGCGGCGAGAAGCGACAAGGTGGCCGGAACTCGGGCAGACGCAGCAAGGCGCAGCTTTGAACGGGACTCGGAACAGCGCATGCGCCCCGACTAGGCCGATGCTGCGAATGCGAACATAGGACATTTTGTCCAATCCCCTTGATCGAGATCAACGACAATAGGACCTAGAGAACCAAGGTGCGCACGCGCCCGTTCCAACGATTCGTCCGCAAGCGGCTGCCTGAGGAATCACACCGCCCATGGACCCGAGACGAAAGCCCGGGAAACCAAGATGACCAGTACGTTCCAGACCCGCGAAGCACTGGGCCTGCCCATTTCCAAGGCACATCACCAGCCCTCCCCTGGCGAAATCGCTATCGGCGTCATCATCGGACGCACTTCCGAATTCTTCGATTTCTTCGTCTACGCCATCGCTTCGGTGCTGGTTTTTCCCAAGCTCTTCTTCCCGTTCGTCGATGCATTGACGGGCACGCTGTATTCGTTCGCCGTGTTCTCGCTGGCCTTTATCGCCCGGCCCTTCGGATCGCTGGTTTTCATGGGCATAGACCGGGCTTATGGACGCGGTACGAAGTTAACGATCGCTTTGTTCATGCTCGGCGGTTCAACGGCCGCGATCGCCTTCCTTCCATCCTATGCCGATGCGGGCGTCACCTCGATATGGCTGCTGGCCTTGTTCCGTCTGGGCCAGGGCTTCGCGTTAGGTGGCACATGGGATGGCCTTGCTTCCCTTCTCGCCCTTAACGCGCCGGAGAATCGGCGCGGATGGTACGCGATGATCCCGCAACTCGGCGCGCCCTTCGGCTTGATCGTCGCCAGCGCGCTCTTTGCATTCATGATTAGCGAATTGCCGGCCGACGATTTTCTGAGCTGGGGTTGGCGCTATCCCTTCTTTGTGGCCTTTGCGATCAACGTCGTCGCGCTCTTCGCGCGTCTGCGCATCGTGGTCACAGACGAGTTTGCCAACCTGTTCGCCAGTCGCGACCTACAGGCGGTGAGCGTTGCGGGCACCATGCGCAGCGAATGGCGCACCATCGTGATTGGCGCCTTCGCGCCCCTTGCCAGCTTTGCCCTGTTCCATATGGTCTCGGTGTTTCCGCTTTCCTGGGTTTTTCTGTTCACGCGAGAGGCGCCGACGCGATTCCTGCTGATCGAAGCGTTCGCTGCTGCCTTCGGCGTGGTAGCGGTTATTGCTTCAGGCCGCCTTGCAGATAAGGTGGGACGGCGCAGACTGTTGGGCGTCTGCGCCCTCGGTATTGCAATATTTTCCGGCTTTGCGCCGCAGTTGCTCAACGCCGGGACGGTGGGCGAAATTGCTTTCATGGTTGTTGGCTTCGTGCTGCTGGGCCTTGCATTCGGGCAATCCTCGGGCGTGGTTTCCTCAGGTTTCTCGACCGAGCATCGTTATACCGGCTCTGCACTGACCAGCGATCTCGCGTGGCTTCTCGGCGCCGGCTTCGCGCCGCTTGCTGCACTGTCGCTGTCAGTCAATTTCGGGTTGATCGCATCGGGCGCCTATTTGCTTTCCGGCGCGCTCGCGACCTTGTTGGCGCTCTGGCTCAATACGGAACTGGCCAGTCGAAATTGAGGCAATCGCGAAAACCACGATGATCTCGATCAAGGCGCAGTGATCGCGAAACGACTAGGAAATGGCATCCCCTGAATGGAGTATGCCGCCATGTCCATCGTCTCCGTCAATCTCCCCACACGCTCTGGCATCACGCTTGAAGTTCGTCCCGTAACTGAAGCCGATGAGCCGGCGCTTGCTGCATTCTTTGATCGGATCACCGACGAAGACCGCCGCTTTCGCTTTTTCGCAGCCGCAGAGCATGTGGGGCACGAGCAACTCAAGCCGCTAGTGCATACCGATCATTTCCGCACCGAATCCTGGCTCGGCATAAACAAGGGCAGCGGCGAGATCGTTGCTTCGGGGCTATTGGCCTGTGATGGTCCGCTCGATACGGCTGAAGTCGCCATTGCCGTTTGCGCCAATCACAAGGGCAAGGGCATAGGCTGGGCTATGCTCGATTTCCTGGCTCGACAAGCCGAGGCGCGTAGCTGTCGACGAGTTATCGCGATAGAGAGCCGTGGCAATCATGCAGCCATAGAGGTGGAACGCGAAAAGGGCTTCCGACCGGAACCGTTCGAAGGCGATCCCACACTGGTCATCCTGTCCAAGACCTTCCACTAGCAAGGCACTGAAGGCAGGACTTATCCTCGGGCGTCATCGTCTTCCGCCCGTGTCGCTAACGCTGTGGTAACACTCTCGAGAGCAAGGCTAAATCCGAGACCACGGAGGCAGTCTTGTATCACGAGCCAATTTCGGGCGATCATCCGCCGCGTACCGAGCGCGTGGGAGTAGTCATCCTGTGCGAGGTACGCCAAGGAACCCGCCCGTGGAAAATGGCAAGGCTGGAAGACCCGTCCACTGGAGGATTTCGTATCGCCTGGCTGCCCGATGCGCGTGCGGAAGTCCCACTGCGTATTCGTATTCCCGGTATCCGTCTGCTGAGCGCCAGCATTTGCTGGACGCGCGATTCGGCCGTCGGCTGCGAATTTGCGGAGCCGTTGCACGTCGCGGTCTTCGACCATATCGTCCGCATCGCCCACGCGACGTAATCGCGGCCAATAGAGTGCCTTTCCGTCCGCCCTGTCAAACCTGACTTTCAGTTATCTCAGATGTGGAGGGCCCGCCCATATGCGGCAAGCGTTGCCTCGTGCATCGTTTCCGAGATGGTCGGATGCGGAAACACCGTATTCATTAGTTCGACCTCGGTGGTCTCCAATGTCTTGCCGACGACGTAGCCCTGAATCATCTCAGTCACTTCCGCGCCGATCATGTGTGCGCCAAGCAGTTCGCCGGTCGCTGCGTCGAATACGGTCTTTACGAAACCTTCCGGTTCGCCCAACGCGATAGCCTTGCCGTTGCCGATGAAGGGGAAAGTACCGACTTTCACCGCGAAGCCTGCATCCTTCGCCTTGGCCTCAGTCATGCCGACCGAGGCGATCTGCGGGTGGCAATAGGTGCAGCCGGGAATATTACGGCGGTCGAGCGGATGCGGATGCACATCCTTGTTACCCAATTCCTTCGCGATAGCCTCCGCCGTGGTCACGCCCTCGTGACTGGCCTTGTGCGCCAGCCAGGGTCCTTCCACGCAATCCCCGATCGCCCAGATGCCGGCCACGTTGGTGCGGCCGTAATCGTCCACTTTGACGTGAGAACGCTTGTCACGTTCGATATCAAGCCCTTCCAGGCCAATATTCTCGACATTCGGGACGATGCCGATGGCGACGATCACATGGCTAAATTCCATGATCGCTTCCTTGCCGGCCTTGTCCTTGATCGAAACCTTTACGCCTGCTCCCGTCTTCTCAATGGAGCCGATGCTCGCGCTTGTCATGATCTTCATGCCCTGCTTGACAAGGGCCTTTTCGAGGAACGCCGAGACGTCGGCATCTTCCACAGGGACCACGCGATCCAGCATTTCCACCACGGTTACGTCTGCACCCATGTCATTGTAGAAGCTGGCAAATTCTATGCCGATAGCACCGGAACCAATGACCAACAATTTGCCGGGCATTTCCTTCGGTGTCATCGCATGGCGGTAAGTCCAGATCCGCTCTCCGTCCGCCCTGGCGGTGGGTAGTTCACGCGCGCGTGCACCCACGGCGAGGATGATGTGCCGTGCTTCCAACGTCGCCGCGCCCTTGTCGCCCGTTACTTCGAGCTTGCGGGGCGCGATGAGCTTGCCGGTGCCCATATGCACGGCGATCTTGTTCTTCTTCATCAGGTGCGTAACGCCCTGATTAAGCTTATCAGCGACCCCGCGAGAACGCTTGACCACCGCGGCAAGATCAACGGTGATATTTTCGGCCGCCAAGCCATAGTCCTTGGCGTGCTTCATCTGGTGGAACACTTCGGCCGAGCGCAGGAGGGCCTTGGTCGGGATGCAGCCCCAGTTTAGGCAGATGCCACCGAGCCGCTCCCGCTCAACGATCGCGGTCTTCAGGCCCAACTGCGCGCAGCGGATCGCCGCTACGTAGCCACCAGGGCCGGAACCCAGAACGATAACGTCGTATGAATCTGCCACGCTGCTAAATCTCCTGATCGATAACGCGGGGCTCGCCCGTATCGTCCACCGCAACGAAGGTGAACTGCGCTTCGGTAACCTTTACGGCTGTTTCCTCGTGCCGATGCCGACGCCATGCCTCAATGCATATTGTCATCGAAGTCCGTCCGATTTTCTGCAATTCGCCGTAGACCGAGATTTCATCGCCTACCTTAACCGGATGATGAAACTGCAGCCCATCCATCGCCACGGTAACTGCGCGGCCGCGAGAGCGCCGGGCGGCGATCAGGCCGGCGCCCATGTCCATCAATCCCATCAACCAACCGCCGAATATGTCGCCGTAGGCATTGGCGTCGGCCGGCATGGCGGTTACGCGGATGATCGGTTCACGCGACGTTCCGGCCACCTCAGGCAACCATCCCCAACGGACTTTCGACATATTCCTTGAAGGCCGCCATCAGGCGCGCACCATCGGCCCCGTCGACCGCACGGTGGTCAAAACTGCCGGTGGCGGTCATCACTGTCGCAATGCCCAGCGAACCGTCCGGCATCACCCACGGGCGGTTTTCACCTGCGCCGATCGCCACAATGCAAGCTTGCGGCGGGTTGATGACAGCAGTGAAGTGCTTGATGCCCATCATGCCCATGTTGGAAATAGAGGCGGTGCCACCCTGATACTCCTCAGGCTTGAGCTTGCCTTCTTTCGCGCGCTGCCCCAGATCCTTGGTGGCCATTGCAATTTGTGAGAAGCTCTTGCCGTTCGCGTCCTGTACAATCGGCGTTATGAGCCCACCCGGAATTGAAACCGCGACCGAGACGTCGGCACGCGAATATTTAATCAGTTCATCTCCGGCAAAAGTCACATTGCATTCCGGCACCGCAATGAGGGCGAGGCCCAGGGCCTTCACCAGCATGTCGTTGACCGAGACCTTTATGCCCTGCTTTTCCAGAGCTGCGTTAAGTTCGCTGCGCATCGCCATCAGCTTGTCGAGGCGCATGTCGAGCGTAAGATAGATATGCGGCGCTTCCTGCATCGACTGGCTAAGGCGACGCGCGATCGTCTTGCGCATGCTCGAAAGTTTTTCGACCGTGTGCGGCACGCGACCGTCCAGCAGTGCGCGCGTTTCGGCCGCCATGTCCACCGTCGATGGCTTAGCCAGCGGACCACCGTTAGCAACAGCAGAAGCGGTGACTTTCAACCCAGCCGCACCTGGTTGCACTGCCTCAACGTCAGCCTTGATGATGCGGCCGTTGGGGCCGGAGCCTGCAAGGCTTTCAAGATCGACGCCTTTGGCGGCCGCAAGGCGCTTGGCGAGGGGAGATGCGATCACGCGGCCGTCCTTCGAATTGGAAGATTGCGAACGGGAGGCTTGGGGGACTGTCGAAGCGCTGGACACGGGCGCCGCGGGTTTCGTTTCAGCTTTGGCCCGATCGGACGGGTTGGGAGCCGAGACAGACGATACTGCGGCGGCATCCTCGTCCTCGCCCGTCAGCAACGCAATCACGGTTCCGACCTTTACGCTTTCCGCGCCCTCCGGCACCATGATCTTGCCGATGACGCCTTCGTCAACAGCTTCGAACTCCATGGTCGCCTTGTCCGTTTCGATCTCGGCCATCACGTCGCCGGAACTAACGGTATCGCCTTCCTTCACCAGCCACTTCGCCAGTTTCCCTTCTTCCATGGTGGGGGAAAGAGCGGGCATCTTGATCTCTATAGGCATGGATGCGGTATCGTCCTTGTTATCCTGGGAAGGTTGGACCTGCGCCCTCATTGGACAAAATGGTGCTCTCGCACAAGCGCCCGGCCGGCACTTTTTTCACTTTCTGGATGGCTTGCGCCAAGACTTGATTGGCCTGATAAGTCCTTGCCAAGGGGATAACGGATGCGCGTCTATCTGGTCATCATCGACGAAACCGAAGAGGCATTGATCGCGCTGCAATTCGCGGCGCGTCGGGCGGCCAAGACGGATGGTGTGCTGCATCTCCTGGCGCTGGTGCCTCCTCAGCCTTTCAACGCTTTCGGGGGCGTACAGGCCACCATTGAGGAAGAAGCGCGTGCCCGAGCCGAAACGCTGGTGACTGCGGCCGCGGGCAACCTCATCTCGCAGGGTGGCAAAATGCCGATCATCGCGGTCCGCGTGGGTGAGGATATCAAAGTTGTGCGCGAATACCTGAAGGAACACCCGGAGGTTTCCGCCCTTGTCCTCGGCGCGGCGAAGGAAGGCGGACCGGGTCCCTTGGTGGTGCACTTCACAGGCGCCGGCATGGCGCACATGACCTGCCCCGTTTTCGTCGTTCCCGGCAGTCTGGATCCAACGGCGATCGAGCGGCTGAGTTGATCTGTTGAGGCTTACCGCTTCCGGCGTCCCTGATGTCGGATATTCGCGGGCCGTCCCCGCTTACCGGCCAGATGATCGCCACGTTTCTTGAGCGCCAGGGGTTTTCCGCGCGGCTCTATGCGACCTCCCCCTTCCTGCAGTTCGAACTTGAGCGCGCCTGTCAGCGGGTTCGCCTCCGCAAGCCTTAGCGGAAGGATCTGACCCACCGCATAAGTTGCACCAGTTTCCTCACCCGCCAGCGTGTGCGCTTTTTCGTCATAAGCGAAGCGTTCGTCTCCAAGGGTCGATACCGGCACCAGTCCGTCCCCGCCAAGGCCGACGATGGTCGCGAAGAAACCGAACTTCCGGACACCAGTGATCCGCGTGCTGAACACCTCGCCGACGCGCGCGGAAAGCCAGGCGGCGACATATCTGTCTATCGTCTCGCGCTCAGCCTCCATAGCGCGACGTTCAGCTGCGCTGATGGCTTCGCTGATGCGGCCAAGATCCTCCCGATCACGTTCCGAAAGGCCAGTGGTTGGAGGAAGGTCCCCTTCGGGCCTGGGCTGTTCGAGATGATACGCATCGACAAGCGCACGGTGAACCAGCAAGTCGGCGTAGCGCCGGATCGGCGAGGTGAAATGGGCGTAGGAACCCAGCGCGAGGCCAAAGTGCCCTTCATTGCGAGGACCGTAATATGCTTGAGTCTGGCTGCGTAGCACCGCCTCCATAATCAGCGCCTTCTCACTCTCGTCAGCGATGTCTTTGAGCATGCGGTTGAAAAGGCCGGGCGTAATCACCTGCCCTAACGCAAGCTTTCTGCCGAACGTAGCCAGATAATCCTTGAGCGCGACGAGCTTCTCACGGCTTGGCGGCTCATGGAGGCGGTAGACTACCGGCGCTACCTTGGCCTCCAGCGCCTTGGCGGCGGCTACGTTCGCGGCGATCATGAAATCCTCGACCACGCGGTGCGCGTCGAGCCGTTCGCGAATGGCGATTTCGGCAATACGGCCCTTTTCATCCAGCTTCACGCGCCGTTCTGGAAGCTCCAGTTCCAGTGGGTCACGTTTCGCGCGGGCGGCTGCGAGCGTTTTCCAGCAGGCCCAAAGGTTCTGAAGAACGACGAGATCCACCTGGCCGCCCGCAACCTCTTCAGCATTCCTATCAATTCGTGCTTGTGCTTCCTCGTAGGCGATCACTTCCGCTATCCTGACGATCGCGCGAGTAAAACGCCAGTCAGTCACCCTGCCGCCGCCATCGATCTTTAGATGGCAGGCGATCGCTGCGCGATCCTCTCCCGCGCGCAGCGAGCAGACGTCGGCGGAAAGGACTTCCGGCAGCATCGGCACCACGCGATCCGGGAAATAGACCGAATTGCCGCGCCGCCGGGCCTCGCGATCAATCTCTCCGCCTGGGCGGACGTAAAATGAGACGTCGGCGATGGCCACGAGAGCCTCGAATCCGCCCTGACCATCCGGCTGAGCCCAAATGGCATCGTCATGGTCACGCGCGTCACTGGGGTCGATGGCCACGATGGGCAAGTGTCGCAGATCCTCCCGCTGTTCCTGACTGAGTGGCAAGCGAGCCATTCGTTCGGCCTCGCCAAGAGTATCCTCGGTAAAGACGTTGGGAATGCCATGTTTATGGATCGCGATCAGGCTGAAAGCCTTGGGTGCAAGCGGCTCCCCCAGAACCTGGGTCACTTTCACCGCGGCACGCGCGGAGCGGCCGACCGGCTCGGCCAGGACCAGTTCCCCAGGTTCAGCACCGCCGAGATCCGAGATCGGGGAGGAATTGCGGATGCGTTTGTCCACGGGCGCCAGCCAGGGCTTACCCGCGCCGTCGAACTCCACTACGCCGAGCACCTGCTCGGAACGCAACACCAGCTTCTTCATCGGAAAGGCGCGCCAGCCGGTGGCAGTCTCTTCCGTACGTGAAAGCACGCGGTCGCCCTTCTTGAGCGCGGAGCCCCTGCCCTTTTCCACCAGGCGGATACGCGGCGGCGGGGTCGCATCCTCGGCCTGCCAGGTGTCGGGAACGGCGATGGCCTCGCCTTCATCGATATCGATCACGCGCAGGACAGTGACCTTCGGCAGGCCGCCCATACGATGAAAGGCTGTGCGCTTACCGTCGATCAAACCTTCCTCGGCCATATCCTTGAGCAAGGTCTTGAGCTGGATTTTCTCCTGCCCTTTCAGACCGAACTCGCGCGCGATTTCGCGCTTGCCGGCGGGAACCGGCGAGTTCTGGATGAAATCGAGGATCTGCTTGCGCGTCGGCAGGCCGGGTGCAGGCCGTTTCTTGGAAGGCATGAACCCGCAATGGGACTGAATGTCGCCTATTGCAATGGCGCGGCGCGTCAGAGGTGATCGGGCTCTGGCCCGTAGCGGTTATCCCCATCGCTTGACGGCCAGATACCAAAGACCACGACGGAGAGTGTCGGAAGCCAGCCCAGAGCGCCGCGAAACACGAACTTTGCCTGCTGTGCTCGCATCACCGCCTGCGTGGCTGCGGGATCGTCCAGCTTCATCAACGCGAAAAGCGACCCCATCTCGTTAATCATGCCGATTGCGAGGACGACCGAGAGCAACTGCATCGCTATGGTAGCCGCCGCAACCCAGCCCGGCTTGTCGGAATCGTGCAGCCTTCGCGTGAACGAGGCGGCCAGGAGGACGGTCATCACTAGTGAAAGCAGAACCGACCCCCACATTGAGGATTGCACCAGGCCGCTGATCCCGCCAAGCAAGTGCTGCTGCACGATCATTCCGCTCGCACCCGTGTGCGCCGTATGGAAAGCATCAACCACCATCGCCCCGCCTGCCACAAGCGATAGGCCAAACGAAATCACCATGTGAGCGATGACAAGAAACAGCACGTAGAACCAGAAGGTGGAGCGTGAATCTCTTCCCGAAAAGTTCGTCAAATTCGATAGATTGTACCGGATCGTTTCGAACATCGCGCCCCCCAATTCCCCTTTAATATGCCCTGGCGACGTATATCCTCTCGACCGCGAGACGTCCTGTAAAAATGCACTTTCCAGCCGCCGGTGCAGCGTGCAGCGGCGTGTTGCGCATGGTCAGCTTGATCGCCTTGAGCTTCTGGACAACCTCTTCCAGCTCAGCGCCGGTCGGACGCGACCATTCGACTTCCGCCCAGCCCGGATAACGCTTATCTTCCGCGAAGAAGGCGGCGAGCTCGTCAAAGCTGGAAACCTGTGCGATATGAGCATCGCGCCGGGCTTTCGCTTCCACATAAAGCGCGTCTTGCAGTTCTTGAAGCTCGGCCGCGGCGCGGGTCAGGAACTCCACCTGCGGCATGGCCTGGAAATTGGCCTTGGCCGCCTCATTCCACAGCTTGTCGCGTCGAAGCATGGATATCTGATCCGCCGCAGCATCCCTGCCGCCGATTTCGAGGATCAGCGGCACGCCTTTCTTAACCCAGGCCCAGCGTTTTTGCGTGGCCTTGCCGGGACGCTTATCAAGCAGCACACGCACCGGCTCTCCCAGCACGGACATGCCCGCGAGCACCTTGCGCAGTTCCTCGCAATAAGCCAGCAACGCTTCGTCGTCAGGCGTATCGCGCAGCATCGGCAGGATGACGACTTGGTGCGGCGCCACCGCTGGCGGTACGCGCAGCCCATCGTCATCTCCGTGAGTCATGATAAGACCGCCGATTAGCCGGGTTGAGACGCCCCAACTGGTGGTATGAGCATATTGCTGCGCACCTTCCTTGTCCTGATACTGGATGCCCGAAGCTTCCGCGAAGCCGGTGCCAAGGTAATGCGAGGTGCCGGCCTGCAGCGCCTTGCCATCCTGCATCATCGCCTCAATTGAATAAGTGCCCACCGCGCCGGGAAAGCGCTCATTCTCCGGCTTTTCACCGGCAATCACCGGCATCGCCAGATCGGTCTCCGCGAAATCGCGGTACATTTCGAGAGCGCGCAGCGTTTCGGCCATCGCATCGTCACGATCGGCGTGCGCCGTGTGCCCTTCCTGCCAAAGGAACTCGCTGGTACGCAGGAACATGCGGGTGCGCATTTCCCAGCGCACGACGTTGGCCCATTGATTGGTAAGCAGAGGCAGATCGCGCCAGGATTGCACCCAACGCGCCATCGCAGCACCGATCACCGTTTCCGAAGTCGGGCGCACGATAAGCGGCTCTTCAAGCTTCGCATCGGGATCCGGCGTCAGCCCGCCCTTGCCATCCCCCACCAGTCGGTGATGCGTAACAACCGCCATTTCCTTAGCAAAGCCTTCGACATGTTCGGCTTCCTTGGCGAAATAAGATAGCGGGATGAAAAGCGGGAAATAGCAGTTCGAAACCCCCGCCGCCTTGATCCGGTCGTCCATCAGCCGCTGGATGCGTTCCCATATGCCGTAGCCCCAGGGCTTGATGACCATGCATCCCCGCACCCCTGATTCCTCAGCCATTTCAGCCTCGGAAATGACTTCCTGATACCATTGGGCGAAATCGTCCTCGCGCTTGATCGAGAGGGCGTGGCGGATGGCGGACACGATGTGTTCTTCCTGATTTTGTTGCAGCGGCCGGAGGTGCCTCCTCCGGAGCGCCCCCGCTGACCTCTATTTGCCCAGCGCGTCAAGCCTCTTCTGAATTTCCGCCATCTGCTCGCGCAGGGCCGAAAGGTCGCCGTTCTCGCCAGAGACAGGCGCCTTTGGCTCAGCCTTGTCAGCGCCAGGCATGAAAGCGGCAGAGGCGGCGCGGAACATGGCCATGTTCTGCTCAGCAAGCTTCGCGAGCGGATTATTGCCCAGGCTGTCTTCAAAAGCCTTCGCCAGTTTCGTCTGGTTGGCGCGAAAATTTTCCATCGACGCTTCGAGGTAGTGGGGGATCAGCGACTGCATCGAATTGCCGTACATGCTGATGAGTTCGCGCAGAAAATTTACGGGAAGCATCTGCTCGCCGTTGGATTCTTCCTCCATGATGATTTGTGTCAGGATCGTGTGCGTGATGTCCGCACCGGTTTTGGCGTCGAGAACTTTGTAGTCCACGCCTTCGCGGGTCATCTTCGCGAGATGTTCAAGCGTGATGTAGCTTGACGAACGGGTGTTGTAGAGTCGCCTGTTCGCGTACTTCTTGATGATTACCGTATTGTCTTCGCCAGACGCCGCTTCAGCCATTGCCAATCCCCGTCCTGTTTAGACAGGGATGCTATCATTCCGGCATATCGCGACGCAACACAAATTGCTGCGCAGCAAAAGGCGATTAAGCCCCTAACGGCCGAAGCGATTTCCCAGCAAGGTGAGCAGTTCGTATTGCGACAAGCCGGTCAGGGCTGAGGCTTGGGGCAGCGCGTAATCTGCAGTCACCCAGCCGCCCTCGCCAATATGAGGCGCCTTGCTGAGATCGATCACCGTCATATCCATGCTGACGCGGCCGAGCACCTTAAGTTCCTGCCCGTCCGCATGGAAACGTCCCCTGCCGGACCAGCAGCGCAAATAGCCGTCGGCATAGCCTAAGGCGATAGTGCCTACGCGCATGGCGGTAGGCGCGGTGAATGTGGCGTTGTAGCCCACGGTATCCCCCGCCACGATGTTCCGCACTTGCAAGATCGCGGCTTGCGGCCGCACGACCTGCCGGATCAATCCGCTCATCTCCGCGCGCGGAACGCCTCCGTAAAGGGCGATGCCGGGACGCGTTAGATCACCGTGGAAATCGCTGCCAAGCACGATACCCGCGCTGTTGGCAAGGCTGGAGCGCTGATGCGGGATCACGGCGCGCGCTTCTCGCCAGCGATCGCACTGGAGCCGGTTTAGATCGGTGTCCTCTTCCGCGGATACGAGGTGCGAGAGCAGCACATCGATATCCAGAGACCGCAGGCATTCGTTGCCGATCTCGGCCATCGGCAACCCCAAGCGATTTATCCCGGTGTCAATCATAAGGTCGCAGCGACCGCCGCCGCTCCTCAGCCAACGGCGCGCCTGCTCCAACGAGTTGATGACCGGCTTGATGCCGCAAGAGTGCGCGAAGGCCGCATCGGCGTCCGTGAGCGGCCCATGGAGGACAGAGAGCTTTTCGGGCTCCAGCAAATCCAACACGTCGCCCACCTCGCCCCAATGGGCGACGAAGAAGTCACGGCACCCCGCGGCGCGAAGTACAGGCACCACCTGCCTTGCGCCAACGCCATAAGCGTCAGCTTTGACGGCGGCACCCGCCCGCGCGCGGCCCGAAAGCCGATCAAGCGCTTGCCAATTCGATCGCAAAGCATCGAGATCAATATGCAGCCGCAAAGCGGGCGCAGGAACATCAGGAGACATCATCACCATAATCGCGAGGAGGCCCGCCATGCAGGCCCCAGATCGCCACGAGCAGGGCTATCGCCACAACGGCCCAAGTATACCAGAGACCTTCGTAGGGATTACCGCTCCTGGCCACCATGTAGCTGGAGATCAGCGGCAGGAAGCCGCCGAAATAGCCGGTGCCGATATGATAAGGGATCGACATCGAGCTGTAGCGGATCTTGGGCGGAAACATCTCCGAAAGCAAGGCCGCAACCGGCCCGTAAGTCGCGCCCGACAAGGCCATCAACACCATCAGCATCGCGCCGACCATCAAGGCGTTGCTCATTGTCGGGGTGACTTTATCGACACTGTAGCCAGCGCCGTTAAGCCAGGACTGGAGATGCGCCGTCCGGGCTTTCTTGTTGTTCCAGGGATACGTCCCGAGCGGCATCGCCTTGCCGCCGATTTGCAGCACCAGATGCGGCGCCTTGGAGAGCCGGTACGTCACGCCGGCACCCGTGAGGTCGCCCAATAGCTTGCCGCATTCCGTCCGTTGCTCGGAAGCGAAGGGATTATAATCGCAGTCCGGACCGACCACGAATACGGGCGCCCTTTCGCTGGCAACGGCAAGTCCGGGATTGGCATGAGCGCCGATGGTCCAGAACGCCGGGAACAACAGGATCAGCGTCAGAACGTAGCCCCAGACGATCGGCTTCTTGCGGCCGATACGATCTGATAGGCCGCCGAAGATCACGAAGAAGCTCATGCCCAATGCCGCTGAAATCCCCACGATTACTTCAGCCCAGGTGTCATCCATGCGCATGGCTGCCTTGAGGAAGCTCAAGGCTGAGAACATCGCTGTGTACCAGATCACCGTGAGGCCGGCGGCAATGCCGAACAAGGCTATGAAGATGCGCTTCTTGTTGCCCGGATAAGTGAAACTCTCGACGAAGGGGTTGCCGGCAATCTCGCCTTCCTGCTGCATGGCCCGAAATACCGGGCTTTCCGAAAGCTTGAGGCGCATCCACAAGGAAATCGCGAGCAGGACGACGCTAAGGACGAAAGGAGTACGCCAGCCCCAGGCGTTCCAGATTTCCGCGCTCATCAGCGATTTGCAGCTCAGCACCACGATCAGGCTGAGCACGAAGCCGCCGACCACGCTGGCCTGGATATATCCGGTGAAATAGCCGCGGCGGTTCGGTGGTGAATGTTCCGAGACATATATCGCCGCGCCCCCATACTCCCCGCCCAGCGCAAGACCCTGCAGCACACGCAAAAGCAGGACGATCGCCGGCGCCGCCAGCCCGATCGTGTCAGCGGAAGGGATCAGGCCCACCCCCGCCGTAGCGATGCCCATCAGCGTGACCGTCACCAGAAAAGTATATTTGCGCCCCAGCCTGTCACCCAGAAAGCCGAACAAAATTGCGCCAAGTGGCCGAAAGCCGAAGCCGACCGCGAAGCCGGCCCAAACCAGCAGCGTTTCCAGCGTGGCATTTCCCGATGGAAAGAAGGTCCTGCCGATGATCGCGGCCAGCGTTCCGTAAATGAAGAAATCATACCATTCGAACACCGTCCCCATGGAGGAGGCCGCGATCACCAGTCTGATGTCGGAAACGCTGGGCTCAGGCCCGTGCGGATGCCGGTATGGGTCTGCCATCTCTTCCCCCTCGTGAACTATCTTCCGTAACCGCCTTTAACTGCCCGCTTAAGCGGTGGGAAGCACCAGCATCGCGGCATTCCACGGCAGCATAACGGCGCCATGGCGAGCGGGGTATTCCCGCGCCGCGGCAATGGCGAATAATCCCGGCCAGTCGGGCATGGCGCCCTCGCCCGCCAGCCAAGCCGCTATTGCCGTGCCCGCGACATGGATATCCGGGCCACGGCGGCCTGACGCTGCCTGTGCAAATATGGCTGCTGCCGCCTGTCCGATCGCGCACGCCTGGCTGCGCACCCCTATCCGTTCGATCGTCCCATTCGGAGCCATTTTCAAGCCAAGAGTGATGGTGCTGCCGCAACTCTTTGAGCGCGCCTCTCCACGCAGCGGCAAATCTTCGGTCAGGGGAAAGCGCGCAAGCGCGATGGCGAGCCCCAGGACCTCTGGCGTGTAGAGAACGGCCGTCGACACGCTTAAATCTCGTTGTCCTTGTTTTTGGCCTCGGCCGCGATAGCCTGCTGGCGCCGCTCGGCAACGATCTGGACCAGAGCTTCGCTGCTGGCGTTGATGAATGGATAAGTGCGGGCCTGCGTGATCCAGTCAGGCCGGCCTTCAGGACCCCACACTGTGTCGTAGCCCAGCACCACGACAGAAAACGCAAGAACGACGATGATAATGCCCTTGACGGCGCCGAAGCCGAAACCGAGCACGCGGTCAATCGGCGCGAGCACGGAGGCGCGGCTCATATTGCCTGCCCATTTGGCGACCAGCTTGACCGCCATAAACGGCACCGCCAGCAACAGGACGAAAGCCGTCACGGCCGCGCCCGAAGCTGTGCCGACGTGCGGCTCCAGCCACTCAGTGATGGGGGCATGGAGCATGCGTATGGCCAGAAGCGCGAAAACCCAAGCGCCAAGCGTCAGGACTTCCTGCACAAAGCCACGGACGAAGCCGGTTATGGCGCCCAGCCCGACGAAGAACAGCACGGCGATGTCGAAGCCAGTCATATGCCCTGAGATTTATGCGCCAGAAAGGATGCGGTCAACGAGGTTGGGAAGCATGGAAAGGCTGGTGAATTTCATCTCCTTTTCCGCAGCGGAACCCCCATTCGGGCCAAAGCCTCGTCCGAAGCCGAGCTTCGCCGATTCTCGCTGCCGAATCGATGAATGGGCCACCGGGCGGATTTCCCCCGCCAACGAAACTTCGCCGAACCACACGGCGTTATTCGCCAAGGGTTTGTCGCCCAGGGCGGAGACTAGCGCAGCGGCTACCGCAAGATCAGCCGCTGGGTCTGACAGGCGATATCCCCCCGCGACATTCAGATAGACTTCGGCACTTGAGAAATTAAGGCCACACCGCGCTTCCAGCACCGCCAGCAACATTGCCAATCGCCCGCTGTCCCAGCCCACCACCGCGCGACGCGGCGTGGCGCCGCTCTGCAACCGTACAATCAGCGCCTGGATTTCGACGAGAACCGGCCTCGTGCCTTCCACCGCCGGGAATACCGCGCTGCCCGCCATCGGCTCTTCGCGCCCGGAAAGGAACAGCATGGAAGGATTGCCCACTTCGGCAAGCCCGTCTCCCTCCATCGCGAAGACCCCGATTTCATCCACTGGACCGAAGCGGTTCTTCAAGCTGCGCAGGATGCGATACTGATGGCTGCGCTCCCCTTCGAAACTCATCACCACGTCGACCATGTGTTCCAGCACGCGCGGGCCGGCGATCGTGCCGTCCTTGGTGACATGGCCGACAAGCACCAGCGCAACACCGTTTTCCTTGGCATAACGGATCAATTCGAAGGCGCATCCGCGAACTTGGCTGACAGTGCCGGGCGCACCCTCGATCTGGTCGGAATGCATAGTCTGTATCGAATCGATCACCAGCAGGGCCGGCGGCTCCATCATGCCAAGCGTGGTCAGGATGTCGCGAACGGAGGTCGCGGCGGCAAGTTGGATAGGCGCGCCAGTCAGGCCCAGCCTTTCGGCGCGCAGGCGAACCTGGCCTGCGGCTTCCTCACCACTGATATAGACCGCCTGCCCACCGCTCTTGGCGATATATGCGGAAACCTGCAGCAGCAGCGTGGATTTTCCAATGCCCGGATCACCGCCCATGAGAATTGCCGAACCAGGAACGAGGCCGCCGCCCAGAGCGCGGTCGAACTCGGCAAGACCGCTGGGGCGTCGCCTCGGCATTTCGCCCGGTCTATCAAGCGGCGTGAACTGGATGGCCCGCCCACCCGAGGACAAATCATGCTTGGCTGAAAACACCGTCTGCGGCACATCCTCCGCCAGAGAGTTCCACTCTCCGCAGTCGGCGCATTGCCCCTGCCAGCGCGTAGAAACGCTTCCGCAGGCTTGGCATACATATCGACGCTTGGGCTTTGCCATGGCAGTCGAGTAATGAGAACAGATTGCGAACGCAAGCCTTCTGTGCCGCTTGCTACTCATGCCGCGAACAATATCGCGTCCATCTGCGCAGCGAAGGTCTGGTCCAGAGCCCGAGCGCTGGCATTTCACGCGCCTGTTGATCGTCGCATCGATTGCAGTGGCGTCAGGGGGCACGCTCTGCCAAGCATGGCGCATGCGGCAGAAGGAATTGCGGATCGCGCTCGTCTGTTACGGAGGCGTCAGCCTGGCCGTCTACATGCATGGCGTGACCAAGGAAATCTGGAAGGCCATGCAGGCAAGCCGGGCCTTCTGGTCCGATGAACCCGAGCCCGCCGGCAGCGCCGCTGTCTACCTGCGTTTGCTGCGCCGTCTTGAAGCGGGCGGCAACCTCCGGCTGCGATTGTTGACCGACATTGTCGCAGGTGCCAGCGCAGGCGGAATCAATTCGGTATTCCTGGCCCAGGCAATCCATTCCGGGCAATCGCTCGAGCCCTTGACCGAGTTGTGGCTTGAATGCGCGGATGTCGACGTTCTGCTGGATCCGGCGGCGCGGCCCTGGTCGCGGATCGCCAAGTTCTGGGCGCGCCCGATCGTCTCCTTCCTGCTGCGCCGCCCCGGCAACGCCGTGAGCGCAAGCGTCGCGCCTGAAACGCGTCGTGAAGTGCGGGCGAAGCTGTCACGCCTTATCCGCTCGCGCTGGTTCGAACCGCCCTTCAGCGGCATCGGCTTTTCACATTTGCTATGCCGCGCACTAACAGCCATGTCGCGCGCGCCGGCTGAAAAGCCGTTGCTGCCGGCGAACCATCCGCTCGATCTTTTCGTTACGGCCACTGACTTCAAGGGACATCTAGAAACGCTGCATCTGCATTCGCCGGAAACGGTGATGGAAAGTGAACATCGGCTTACCATCGGCTTTCGAGCCAAGGTGCAGGACTACGGCGGACATTCGCTGGCGCCCATGCCTGAACTGGTGCTGGCGGCGCGCGCCACCGCCAGTTTTCCCGGCGCCTTTCCGCCACTTCAAATCGCGGAGATTGACCGGCTGGCCAACGAAAAGGAAATCGCCTGGCCCGGCCGCGAGGCATTCCTACAGCGTATCATGCCAGAGCATTTGCGACGCGGCGATCTGGATTCAGTCGCGCTTATCGACGGGTCAGTGTTGGTGAATGCACCTTTCGCCGATGCCATGTCTGTGCTGCGCGACAGGCCGGCAACGCGCGAAGTGGACCGGCGCTTCGTTTATATCGATCCCACGCCTGACCATATGGCTGCGGGCATGGAAAAGGGCATTCGCGCACCGGGCTTCTTCCCAGTGATCTTCGGCTCGCTTTCCGCGATCCCGCGCGAACAGCCGATCCGAGACAATTTGGAAGCGTTGGAGCGGGATTCTCGCGAAAAGGCCGCCCTCAGCGACATCGTCAGGGCATTGCGACCGGAGATCGAGGAAACAGTGGAGCGGCTATTCGGTTATACGCTCTTCCTCGACCGCCCCACCCCCAAGCGGCTTGCAGCGTGGCGCGCGAAAGCACAGCAAGCGGCGTTTGAGCAGGCTGGGTTCGCCTATCACGGTTACGCACAGATCAAATTCAGCGGCATCGTGGCCATGCTAGGACGAATGATCTTCGAAGCCGCGCCCGAACTGGCTCTCCCCAACGCAGCTCCGATCCGGACGCGCCTGTTCGCTCAACTGGAGGTGAACGGAATCGACCGGATGAAGGCCCTGCGCGACGCCAGGTCGCCGGCCATGGTGACGTTCTTTCGCGTTCACGATCTGGCCTTCCGCATCCGTCGGCTGCGATTCCTGGCCCGTCAGGTCACGCAGGAGCGGGAGAACGACGAAAGCGTGACGGAGCAGGATCGCGATCACGCCCGCACGGCGATCTATGCCGCCTTGGCAATCTATATCGATCTGGAGCCGATCGCTTCGCTTGGCGAGGATTTCCCTGGCTTAGCCCGCAGTGTTTTCGAAGACGCGGAAACGGTGATTGACCGCGTTGCGCAAAAACGCCGCCTGGTGGATACCGACGAGATTGTTGACGAACTGCTGGCCGAAGCCCTTGTCGAGATGCCGCCACCGCTGCGTCGGCGCGTCCTGCTCGCTTATCTGGGCTTTCCTTTCTACGATACGGTGACGCTCCCTCTACTGCGGGGAGAGGGAATGAATGAGTTCGATCCCGTGCTGGTGGATCGCATCTCGCCCGAGGATTGTCATTTTATCCGGCCGGGGTCGGACACATTGCGTGGCACGGAATTTTATAATTTCGGCGCCTTCTTCAGCCGGGCATACCGCGAGAACGACTATCTCTGGGGGCGCCTGCACGGGGCGGAGCGCATGATCGACCTGATCGCATCAACGCTGAGCAAGGATCACGACTTGCCCGAAGGCGAGCTCAGGCGGTTCCGGCGCGAGGCGGCGCTAGCGGTCCTGGACGAGGAAGAACGAAGGCTACGCGCCGATCCTACGCTGGTGGCGAACATCAGACGGCAAGTCGAAGCGCTATAGCCCTCCCTTTCCCGATCACGGAAAGACTCTCACTCCGTCAGGTCGTTCCACGCATCCTTGATGCGATCGAAGAAGCCCTTTGACTGGGGGCATTCCTCTCCCGTCTCGCTGGCCTGCAATTCGCGCAGCAATTCCTTCTGGCGCGCGGTAAGCTTCGTGGGCGTTTCCACGGCGATCTCAATCACCAGATCGCCACGCCCCCTGCCTTGCAGCACTGGCATGCCGGCGCCACGCTTTCGAAGTTGCTTGCCGGACTGAATGCCGGCCGGAATATCGAGCTGAAGCGTCTCCCCGTCGATGCCGGGAAGCTCGATCGCCCCCCCAAGCGCGGCAATGGTGAACGTGATCGGCACGCGCGTCAGCAACGTGGTGCCGTCGCGTTCGAACATCTTGTGCCGCTTGACGTGGAGAAAGATGTAGAGATCGCCCGGCGGCGCGCCGAACGGCCCGGCCTCGCCTTTGCCGGAAAGGCGAATGCGCGTGCCGGAATCGACTCCCGGCGGAATATCGACCTGCAGCGTCTGCGGCTTATCGACACGCCCCTCGCCGCCGCAAGCCCGACACGGACGCTCGATCACTTCGCCGCGCCCCTGGCAGGTCGGGCAAGTGCGTTCCACCACGAAGAAGCCTTGCTGCGCACGCACTTTACCGTGGCCGCCGCACATGGAGCAGCCGCGCTTGCCGGTGCCCGGTTCCGCGCCCGAGCCGTGGCAAGGCTCGCAGACTTGCGAGACTTCGATAGTGATTTCGGTCTGCTTGCCCCGGAACGCGTCGTCGAGGCTGACCTCCATGTCATAACGCAGATCGGCGCCCCGCCGCGCCTGCTGGCGCCCGCCGCTGCCGAATGCGCTGCCGAAGATCGATTCGAAGATGTCGCCGATGTCGCCAAATTCTGCGCCCATGCCGCCCGGACTGCCGCTCCCCATGCCTTGCTGGAATGCGGCGTGGCCATAGCGATCGTATGCCGCCCTTTTCTGCGGGTCTTTCAGACAATCATATGCCTGACTGATTTGTTTGAATCGGGCCTCTGAATCGCTGCAGCCCGGATTTTTGTCCGGGTGATAGCGCATGGCAAGCCGGCGATAAGCCGACTTGATGCTCTTCTCATCAGCGTCGCGCTCGACTTCCAGAAGTTCGTAATAATCTATCTCGGTCGCTGACACGCGGTATCCCCCACAGACAACCTAACCGCCACCGGTGCGATCAACACCGATGGCGGTTGCGGTTTCATCAGGGCGTTCAGCCCTTGTTTTCGTCTACTTCCGAGAACTCGGCGTCCACCACGTCCTCGGCGCCCTCGGCCGGAGCTTCGGCGCTCTGAGAAGCCGTCGCCTGCTCCTTCTCGTAGATCGCCTGGCCCATCTTCATGGCGACTTGAGTCAGCGCCTGGGCCTTCTCAGTCATGGCTTCCGAATCGCCGCTTTCGATGGCCGCCTTGGCTGCGGCGATGGCCGCTTCCACTTCGGACTTGAGCGCGGCGTCGATCTTGTCGCCGTTCTCGACCAATTGCTGTTCGGTCGCGTGCACAAGGCTGTCAGCGTTGTTCTTGGCCTCGGCCGCCTCACGACGCTTCTTGTCCTCTTCCGCGAAGCGCTCCGCATCCCTGACCATCTGGTCGATATCGGCGTCGGACAGTCCGCCCGAAGCCTGAATGCGGATCTGCTGCTCCTTGCCGGTGCCCTTGTCCTTGGCAGAAACGTTCACGATCCCGTTCGCGTCAATGTCGAAAGTGACTTCGATCTGCGGCACGCCGCGCCGCGCCGGGGGAATGCCCACCAGGTCGAACTGACCGAGCAGCTTGTTGTCCGCCGCCATTTCGCGCTCGCCCTGGAACACGCGGATCGTCACCGCCTGCTGATTGTCCTCGGCGGTCGAATAGACTTGGCTCTTCTTGGTCGGGATCGTGGTGTTGCGATCAATCATGCGAGTCATGATGCCGCCCAGCGTTTCGATACCCAGCGAGAGGGGCGTCACGTCAAGCAGCAGCACGTCCTTGACGTCGCCTTGCAGCACGCCGGCCTGGATCGCCGCCCCCATGGCGACGACTTCGTCCGGATTAACGCCGGTGTGCGGGTCCTTGCCGAAGAAGTCCTTCACGGCCTCGCGCACCTTGGGCATGCGAGTCATGCCGCCGACAAGGACAACCTCGTCGACATCGGCCGCCTTCATCCCGGCATCGGCCAGGGCCTTGCGGCACGGCTCCATCGTACGCTGGATCAGGTCAGCCACCATCCGTTCCAGATCCGAGCGGGTGACCGTCTCGACCAGATGAAGCGGCGTGGTTGCGCCGCCTTCCATACGGGCGGTGATGAAGGGCAGGTTGATTTCGGTCGTGGCCGCGCTCGACAGTTCGATCTTGGCCTTTTCCGCAGCTTCCTTCAGCCGCTGGAGGGCAAGACGATCGTTCTTGAGGTCAATGCCTTCCTTGCCCTTGAACTTGTCCGCGAGGTATTCAACCAGCTTGGAGTCGAAGTCCTCACCGCCGAGGAAGGTGTCTCCGTTAGTGGACTTCACCTCGAATACGCCATCACCGATCTCAAGGATCGAGATATCGAAGGTGCCGCCGCCAAGGTCGTAGACCGCGATGGTCTTGCCATCCTGCTTTTCAAGCCCATAGGCCAGAGCCGCCGCCGTAGGTTCGTTGATGATGCGCAGCACTTCAAGACCCGCGATCTGGCCGGCGTCCTTGGTCGCCTGGCGCTGTGCGTCATTGAAATAAGCCGGCACGGTGATGACTGCTTGAGTCACCGTTTCACCCAGATATGATTCGGCGGTCTCCTTCATCTTCTGCAGGATGAAGGCGGAAATCTGCGAAGGGCTGTAATCTTCGCCGCCGGCATTGACCCAAGCGTCGCCATTCTTGCCCTTAGTGATCGAGTACGGGACGAGTTCCATGTCTTTCTTGGTCATGGGATCGTCAAAGCGGCGGCCAATGAGCCGTTTTACCGCGAAAACCGTATTGTCCGGATTAGTCACGGCCTGGCGCTTGGCGGGCTGGCCTATCAGGCGCTCGCCGTCCTTGGTGAAGGCTACGATCGACGGAGTCGTGCGGGCGCCTTCCGAATTTTCGATTACCTTTGGCTTTCCGCCGTCCATCACGGCGACGCAGCTGTTGGTAGTGCCGAGGTCGATACCGATTACTTTTGCCATTTACCCCATTCCTCACGTCAGTGGTTGACACCGCACGGATGCCTCCCCGGAAGGCAAGGCTGCTTGCACGGCTCGATGACGTTCCAAGTCGTCGGGGGGCGATATAGGAGCGGTTTTTCTTGGAACAAGACCGCCAAGGTGGCATTACCCCGGCGAAATTTCGTATGCCCCGGATCAAGGATGTTCCCGCCGTGAAATCGCTCCGTAACCTCGCTTTTTTCCTGGGCGCTGTTTCGTTTGCAGCGCTGGCCGCATGCCAGGGCTCCAAGACGCCGGCGCCGCAGGAAAGCATGGGGGGCGCCAGCAGCCCAGAAGCCAAACCGGGCATTGCCGCTCATGGCGGAAGGCTTGTCCTGCCCGTCGTTGCAGGACATCCGGCTGCTGTTTATTTCTCGGTACGAAATGACGGTCCAGGCGCGGTCACGCTGGCGAGCATTCATGTCGCGGGAGCAGGCAAGGCGGAAATGCACAAGACGCAAGGCGGCTCGATGAACGCCGTCAAGTCGGTGGAATTGGCGCCGGGGGTAACGATCGACTTTGCGCCGGGCGGATACCACGTCATGGCATTCGATCTCGCCCGGTCCCTCAAGCCAGGCGATACCACGGAACTGACGATGACCTTTTCTGATGGCGACAAGTTGTCCATGCCGCTGCGGATAGAGGCGTTGGGGGATGACATCGGCAGTCACGATATGAGCGATCACGACATGAGCACCCGATCGGAGAAGCCACGCTGACAGCGTCCGGTTACGCCTGTTCGCCCGGCGGCGAACGGCCTTTGACGGCGGGGGAAAAGCAACTGGTGCGGTCCGTGTTTGGCGATGCCGTGAACTGCGCGCCGGTGCGTCTACGCAGGCGGTGCTGGTTCCCGTTGCAGCCGCGTCACACCGTCATGGCGCCGTGCGGGCACCTGCATTTTCATCCTGCCTCCCTTAGCTATCGTGACGATTTTTCAACGGCCACGCCTGACCTCCAAGGCTTGTTCATTCACGAGATGGTTCATGTGTGGCAGGCCCAGAGCAAGGGACGCTGGTATCTGCCACTGATGCGCCATCCCTTCTGCCGTTACGACTACGTGTTGCGACCAAGTCGGCCGCTGGAGCATTACGGGATCGAGCAGCAGGCGGAGATCGTGCGCAATGCCTTCCTGTTTTCCAGAGGTTGGCGTATTTCCGTCGACGGGGCAGCCGAAAGTCACAACGCGATCTTGCCGTTCGTTTCACAATAAAAAAAGGCGTGAGTCTCCCCACGCCCTTTTTTTTGGTGACTGACAAGAGCACTATAGCTCAGCAATCACGGTCCCAATAGCGATAGCCGTCGCGGTCATAACGGTAGCAGCCGTGGTGCTTCTTGACCTGAGAGCCCGCAACCGCGCCGGCCGCTGCGCCGATCGCGGCACCTGTTCCGATACTACCGCCGCTCAGGGCGCCCACGCCCGCGCCTAGCGCGCCGCCGGCCAGGGCACCCTCGCCCGAGTAATTGCTGGCGCAGCCCGCCATGCCGAGCGCGCCCGCAGCGAGAATAGGTAGAATTAGCTTGCGCATCGCACTTCTCCGAAAAATTCCGGTTACTCCGGATCAACGGACAGGCTTGCGTGAGGTTCCGTAGAGGCGAGCAGGCTGTCGACCGCCTGCATCCGGCCGTCCCGCAAGGGAAACCGGACACAGGCGGTCGAGAAGCAGCGGTCAGTCCGGTTTCTTGGCCACGGCCACCATGGCCGGCCGCAGTAGGCGGTCCTTAATCATGTAGCCCGCCTGCAGCTCTTGCACCACGGTGCCCGGCTCGACGTCGGCCGAGGGGACCTCGATCATGGCCTGATGCTGGTTGGGATCAAGCGGCAAGCCGGTGGCAGCGATGCGGCTGATGCCATGCACGGCGAACACCTTGTCGATCTCACGCGCGGTCGCCTCGATTCCGGCGATCAAGCTCTTGAGCTTTTCATCTTCCCGCAATTCCACGGGGATGGAAGACAAGGCGCGCGAAAGATTGTCGGACACCGAAAGGATGTCGCGAGCAAAACCGGTTGCGGCATAAGCACGGGCGTCAGCGATGTCCTTTTCCAGACGGCGGCGCACATTCTGCGTTTCGGCGCGAGCGTAAAGCACGTCCTGTCGCGCGGCGTCCAGATCGTTCGACAAGCGCGCGATCTGATCGTCGATGCCGGACAGCAACTCTTCCGAATCGCGTTCCAGTTCGTTGAGTTCGTCGGGCGCTGATGAAATTTCCGCCTGTTTGGTCTTGTCATTCATGTCGTCAATTGTTCCAGCTATCCGATGAGCTTGCCCAGGCTCCGGGCAGTGAAGTCCACCATGGGGACGACCCGCGCATAATTCAACCGCGTGGGCCCGATAACCCCCACAACACCAACCACTCGTCCCTCGCGGTCACGATAGGGAGACGCGATCACGGAGGAGCCGGAAAGAGCGAACAGCCGATTTTCCGAACCGATAAAAATGCGGGTGGACTGGGCGTTGCGCGCTACGTCAAGCAGATCGGCAATGGATTGCTTGTTTTCGAGATCGTCCAGCAGCGAACGAACGCGTTCAAGGTCCCACAAGGCCGTTTCATCGAGCAAGTTGGCTTGCCCGCGCACGATCAGGATCGGACGCCGCAAGGCGTCCTCGCTCCACACGGCAAGTCCGCGCTCGACCAGATCGCGGCTTGCCACATCAAGGGCCGACTTCCCTGATTCGATCTCGAATCGCGTAATACGGGCCGCTTCCTCCAGCGTGCGGCCGGCCAAGTGAGCGGAAATGTAATTCGAAACTTCATCCAGCGCGCCGGGCGGAAGGCTTTCTGGCAGATCCACCACACGATTTTCCACGGCGCCATCGTCCCCGACCAGCACGGCCAGCGCGCGGCCCGGAGAAAGCGGCACCAACTGCATATGCCGCAGACGCGGCTCGCGCTTGGGCACCATGACCACGCCGGCACCGGAAGAAAGATTGGACAGCAGCGAACTGGTGGCCTCCAGCGCTGCCTCAATCGGGCCGGGCGCGGCGATGCGGCTTTCGATAACGGCGCGCTCCTCCGCCGTCGGCTCAGCCACTTGCATGATCCCGTCAACGAACAGCCTCAGCCCGGCATCGGTCGGAAGACGGCCGGCACTGGTATGCGGCGCTGCAAGCAGACCCAATGCTTCCAGATCCGCCAGCACAGAGCGGATAGAGGCGGACGAGAGATTGATGCCCCCTGGGCCCGCCAGCGTCTTCGAACCGACGGGAGCGCCGGTCGTCAAATAACCTTCCACCACGAGTCGAAAAATCTCGCGGGCGCGGCTGGTCAGTTCGGTGATGGGCAGTGTGGGCATCGTTCCAGGTAATTTAGGCAATGGGCTTGCAGCCTCAAGTCTTATGCGCAAAGGGGCGCGAGGTAATCCACGACCCAATCGACCAAGGGGGGAATTTCCATGCGACCTTCCGGCCGTGCGTCCGACGAAATGCGCACTATCGACATCCAGACCGGCTTCACCAAGCACGCCGAGGGCTCGGTATTGATCTCCTTCGGCGATACGCGCGTGCTCGTCACCGCCAGTGTCGAGGAAAAGGTGCCGCCGTTCCTGCGCGGCAAAGGAGAAGGCTGGGTGACGGCGGAATACTCGATGCTTCCCCGCGCCACGCACACTCGCGGTTCACGCGAGGCGGCGAAGGGCAAGCAATCGGGCCGGACGCAGGAGATACAGCGCCTGATCGGCCGCTCCTTGCGCGCGGTGGTCGACATGAAGAAGTTGGGCGAACGGCAGATCACGCTGGATTGTGACGTGCTGCAGGCGGACGGCGGCACGCGCACCGCTTCGATTTCCGGCGCCTGGGTGGCGCTGCGTCTGGCCGTTGACAAGCTGATGGCAGAAGGCAAACTCAAGGAAGACCCGATCGAAAGCCGTGTTGCCGCAATTTCCTGCGGCATCTGCAATGGCACGCCGGTGCTGGATCTTGATTATATCGAGGATTCCTCGGCCGATGCCGACGCAAACTTCGTCCTGATTGAGGGCGGCAGCATCGCCGAAGCGCAAGCGACCGCGGAAGGCGCCTGCTATGATGAAGAAGGTCTTCTGCGCCTCTTGCGCCTGGCCCGCATCGGCTGCGAAAATATCTTTGCCGCGCAAGCGAAAGCTGTGGGACAATAGCGCGAGGGACTGGACCCTTCCATTTGTGCAGGGATGATAAGATGACCCGCAAACTGGCCGGAAAGCGACTGGTGATCGCCACGCACAATGCCGGAAAGCTCAAGGAAATCGGCGCCCTGCTCGCGCCGTTCGGGATCGAGTGCCTCTCCGCCGGGCAACTCGGTCTTCCCGAACCGGAAGAGACCGGCAAAACCTTTGTGGAAAATGCGCTGCTTAAGGCTCACTCGGCCGCCAAGGCGTCGCAATTGCCGTCGCTGGCCGATGACAGCGGCCTTTCGGTCGCGGCGCTCGGCGGCCGTCCCGGCGTCTATACGGCTGACTGGGCGGAGCGGCAGTGGTTTGAAGGCGATCCCGGTCGCGATTGGTATATGGCCATGGGCAAAGTGGAAGGGCTAGTGTGTGAACAGGGGCCCAACGTCGACCGCTCCTGCCGCTTTTCATGTGTGCTGGCGATCGCCTGGCCGGAGGGCGACGAGGCAGTTTATGAAGGGCACGTGAGCGGCACGTTCTCCTGGCCACCGCGTGGAACTATGGGCTTCGGCTACGATCCGGTCTTCGTCCCGAACGGACGCGACGTCACTTTCGCGCAGCTTGACCCTGAGGAGAAGCACCGCATCAGTCACCGCGCCGATGCCTTTGCCAAACTTGTCGCCGAACAGTTCGGGCCCCGCCCCTGACCGCAAGACAGCTGAGCAGAGCGGGCTTCGCGCCTTACCCCAGTGGCACCCCGGGCAAGTTCTTCGCTGTGCGAATCGTTAGCGAGGTTTTCACGTTGTCAACATTGGGCGCCGAGGTCAGCCGTCCCGTCAAAAATTCCTGGAAGCTTTGCAGATCGCGGCTAACAATCTTGAGGATGAAGTCGATCTCGCCATTCAGCATGTGGCATTCGCGCACCTCTGGCAGTGTTTTCATATGTTCTTCGAAAGCGCGCAGCGCCTCTTCGGCCTGGCTCCTCAAGCTGACCAGTGCGAAGACAGTAATCGTGAACCCCAGCTTCGAAGCGTCGAGATCCGCATGGTAGCCTTGAATAATGCCTGCTTCTTCAAGGCTCCGCACGCGGCGCAGGCATGGGGGTGCGGTCAAGCCCACCCGCTGTGCGAGTTCCACGTTGGTTATCCGCCCTTCAGCCTGCAATTCGGCGAGCAATCGACGGTCGATGTGATCGAGATTTATCATTCATACATTCCCCGGCAGGCCGCCGCCGTGCTGCACGACGGAATTTCCACATCGAAAAGAACGGCGTTATGTAATATTATTGTTCCATAGCGTAATCGTCCCGCTTTGCAACGCCCCCGAGTGAATGCTTTCGATCATCCCCCACTTTGGTACGAGGAAAGCCTTCCACGCTCTTGCGCAGACGGTAGAATGCGCGGAGAGCCGCTTAAAACCTGCCGCCAGCCGAAGGGCCGGCGAGCCCGGAGCTTGAATGCATTTTGACGATCGCCTGGAAACGGTTCTGCGCCTGCCTGATTCCGGCGATGGGCTGGCCCGCGTTCAGTACCTCCAGTTGATCGATCTGCTCGGGCGCGTACCGGCGCGGCTCCGTTCCGAAGCTCTGGAAGCGGGTTTCTCTCGCTTGAACGCTCTGGCCGTACGTATTCCGGCGCCGGACCGTCAACGACTCCTGCGCCAAATTCCGCAGCCGATCACCAATTCCCGCCTGCTTTCCCTGCTGGCGCGGGACGAACCCGGTATAGCCAGCACCGCGATCGCGGCCGCCCATTTGACTGACGCCGAATGGCTTACATTGATCCCCGAGTTGCCGGTGCGCGCCCGTGGTATTCTTCGGCACCGGCGGGACCTTTCCCCTGCAGTCGATACCGTTCTCGATCGTCTAGGCATTCACGATCGCGGGTTGCCGCCGGTGAGCCCGGCGTCTTCCGTTGCGCCTGAAGATCCATACATTTCGGGAGATGTGCTGGAACTGCTCGACTTCGCCGATGCCCCCCCCGCACCCACTTCGCTGAGTGAATGGGCTCAGGCCAAAGCGGCAAGGGAGCTTGCTTCGCCCCCTTCTGCGGCTTCGGCGAAATCAACCCACGCCGGCATCGGCGCCATCGTCAGACGGATCGAAGAGTTTCGCAAGGCTCGACAGGCGCAAGGCGGTTCGGAAAGCTCGCCGGAGGCCCTCCGCCTGCCGCTCGAAGATGTTGCAGCTGGCGCTGATAGGCATGCCGCCGCCATTGATTTCGCGACAGATGCGCAAGGCCGCATCAACTGGGCCGACGGTGTTCACGCCCCGTCACTAACCGGACTTCATTTGGCTGCGCATGATAACGATGGCATTTCTCCCGCGCTTGCCACCGCAATCCGTCACCACCTGCCGCTGGACGGCGCGCAACTGCATCTGACCGGAGCTCCCGCCGTGGCAGGGGGGTGGCAGATAGATGCCGTGCCGCTGTTCGATCCAGGCAGTGGCCGGTTTTCCGGTTACAGCGGCCGGCTACGCCGCCTGCGGCAACGCGCCGCGGTCGATGCTGCGGTCTCCAACCGGGCCGAGGCGGAACGCATGCGCGAAGTTCTTCATGAATTGCGCACGCCCGCCAATGCCATCCAAGTCGCGGCCGAAATCATCCAGCAACAGCTCTACGGACCGGCGCCGCATGAATACCGCGCTCTCGCCGCCGCGATTGCCAGTGACTGCGCTCATATCCTCGCCGGTTTCGAAGAGCTTGACCGGCTGGTGAAGCTGGAGACCGGCGCGCTGGGGATCGAGGAGGGTGAATGTGATCTGGCGCAAGTGCTTGCCCAAACGATCGCACGCCTGCGCTCCTGGACCGATCCGCGCCGCAGCGGCTTCGCGGTAGATCCTGCGACGGGGCCCTCGACGCTTCCTATCGCTCTTGACGAAGCGGAGGTCGAACGCCTCATTTGGCGACTTTTTGCCGCGCTTGCCGGGGCCACGGCCCCGGATGAGGCGCTGGGGCTTTCCTGGTCCCTGGAACGCCACACGATCAGCGTAAGAGTTGCCTTGCCCGGCGCCCTCGTGAAATTGAAGGATGGGGAGTTATTCGATACATCTCCGGGCGAACGGGCGCAGTCGCTTTCCGCCAGCATGTTCGGAATCGGCTTCAGCCTACGGCTGGCGGCGGCCGAAGCATCGGCGGCAGGTGGAGGGCTGCAGCGCGTAGGCAATACATTGCACTTATGGCTGCCCGGCTTGACCCGTACACGGGCAAGCAATAGCAAAGCATGAAGAACCGTCGGCACTGACGGCCGGGGGCAACGGTTACAGAACGTCACGCGAACGAGGGGGGAGTTTGCTTTGCCAGGGCCCAATCTCCTGGAACCGCCCGGCAAGGACGCGGCCGCGATGTTCGGAACGGACTTCGGCCAGCGCTTCATCGTCACCGTCGACACCGAGGAGGAGTTCGATTGGAACGCCCCGCTCGCGAGGGAGAAGCACAGCGTCGTTACCGTTCCCGCCCTTCGCAAATTCCAGCAATTCTGCGAAGGATTCGGTGTCGTTCCAATTTACCTGATCGACTATCCGGTGGCTTCCTCCACTTACGTATCCGAAGTGATCGGCGGAGCCGTGACTAACGGGCGGGGCGAGATCGGCGTTCAACTGCACCCTTGGGTCAGCCCGCCTTTTGAAGAAGAAGTCAGCGAGTTCAACAGCTATGCCGGAAACCTGCCTTTCCAACTGGAGCGCGCCAAGTTCCGCACTCTGCGCGACCGGATACAACAGGCATTCGGCGTCGCACCACTGATTTACCGCGCCGGTCGTTATGGCCTGGGTCCCCATACGGCGGATATCCTGCTGGAATGCGGTATCGCCATCGATACGTCCGTGCGTGCGCGTTTCGATTATAGCGGCAACGGTGGTCCGAATTATCGCGATCACCCGCTGCACCCATACTGGGTGGATCAGGAACGCAGGCTTCTGGAACTGCCGCTTACCACAGTCTATTGGGGGCCGTTGCGACAGATGGGCAACGTCATCTATCCGCACTTGTGGCGAACTCCGTCTATGCGAGGCGTGCTGGCTCGCGCAGGGCTGTTGGAGCGGATACCCCTGACGCCGGAGGGAATCACCGCAGAAGAGGCGCTGCGCGGCGTTGATATCGCCATCGATGAAAAACTGCCGGTGCTTGTGTTCTCTTTCCACAGCCCTTCCCTGGCGCCGGGCCACACGCCTTACGTGCGCAGTGACGATGATCTGGACGCACTTTACGACTGGTGGCGCACGTTGTTCGGCCATCTGGCACGGCGTGGCGTAAAACCCACAAGCATTGCCGAGATCATGTCGTCAGTGAAGCTTGCCTGATCGCTTCAGTCAAGCTAACGCGCATCGGCCCGGTCGGCTCGTGCACTGCCGCGGCGCACGGCGGTAGGGGCCTGTAGCTCAGCGGTTAGAGCTGGCCGCTCATAACGGCTAGGTCGCGGGTTCGAATCCTGCCGGGCCCACCACCGTGGACTGCACGTCTGAAGGGTCGGGGAGTAGCGCAGCCCGGTAGCGCGCCTGCTTTGGGAGCAGGATGTCGCAGGTTCGAATCCTGTCTCCCCGACCAACTTCTTGCTTATTTTCAATCAGTTGATTGACGGTCCTGCCGGTTTATGAAAGACCCTTGCCGCATGCTGATTAAAGGTGCGGGCCCACGGGAAAAGGGAATGTCTCAAGTTCATCAAATTGGCAAAGAGCGGGTAGGTCACATGCAAAGGCATCCTCTGCGCTTCTGCCGGTATTTCGCCTAAATGCGCTGGATTGAGCTCAGTCATCGTTGGTTGGGCGGCCTGATAGGGCTGTTGATGGCCGTGATTGGCATCTCCGGCGCTATCCTGGTGCATCGAGATGCCTGGACAACCGTTACGCGCAAGCTGGACGCACCGATTCAAGAGACTGAACAGGTAGCTGAAGCGCTCACGAAAATCATGACCGACCGGACGGCGCGCACGATTATCCTCGCTTCTCCGGGTTTCGCAGTCCACCGGATCGCCTATGAGAACGGCGGCGGTGCCTATACCGATCAGAGTGGGAACGTCCTGGTCCACTGGGATAGCCAATGGGCCCGTCCCGAACTGTGGCTTTCCGATCTTCATCGGCGCCTCTTCTCCGGCGAAGCGGGTGAGATCGTGATAGGCATCATGGGTCTGGCCGGCGTATTCTTCACCGTGACAGGAACAATCCTGTGGTGGCGAACCCGGCAAACCTTCAACTTCCGGTTGCTGCCCAAGCGACTAAGCCGCCCGGCGATCGTTCGCCACCATCGCGACATCGGAATCATGATGGCGCCGCTGCTGCTGCTCTCGCTTGTGACGGGTTCGGTTATGGTGTTTCGGCCCTTGTCATCCATCGTGCTAGGTCCCGGCGCGGCAGCCGCCATTGAAGTGGCTGCCAGACCGCCGCACCCCCTCTCCGTGCAGATGAGCCGCGATGTGGATTGGGCCGGCATCGTCAAGGCAGCCCACGTACGATTCCCAAAGGCCGATGTGCGCGGCGTCTCACTTCCGCGCAAGGGCAATGGTCTTATCACTGTTCGGATGAAGCAACCATGGGAATGGCTTCCTAACGGAAGGACCACGCTTTGGTTCGCCGCTGATACGGGCAGGCTTGTGGCGGCACAGGATCCGGGTCACTCGCCGACGCAGGTTCAGATGTACTATCTGTTGTATCCCCTGCATGCCGGGAAAGTGGGGGGTGTTGCCTACCGCCTAGTGATGACCATGTCAGGTCTTGCACTCGGATTGCTAGGGACACTGGCAGTGTGGACCTTCTGGTTTCACCACAAGCGCACGGGCTGAACCTTAACATCGCGCGGACGAACACGTGCCAAACGCATTTTTGAAAGTACGGTCAATATCCGATTGCCGACTTCCGTCAGCGCAGTGCCGGATAGACCTCAAGCACAGGCGCGGAGGGAGGCGGTGGCAAGTCATCGCCCCTCATCTGCTCGGCACGGCGCCTGAACTCCGAGGCCATCGCCTGGTGCATCTGTCGTGCGGCCGCATCATTGGTCGAGGCGGCCAGCCGCTCGTGCATCCGCGCTCGCTCTAGGCAATCAGACCGATGAGTGTCCGAATGGATCATTGGACAAACTCCTAACCCGTTGCTTCCCACCTTACTGTTGAACGGCCCGGAGGACGGACAGCGACAGGAAAGCTGGAAACCAGCGTGGTTGAACTACGACTGATATACCGCGCTTTTCGCGGGATTAAAACCGGATTCCGCTGCTGGAGCCAAGCGGCCCCGGCTCAGGCTTGTGGCGACAGAACATGTGCCTTCAATTCCCTGCGATCGACGGCGTCTAGTTCTTTCAAGCGGACTTCATAACCCCATAAGTCGGCCAGGCTTTGCAGCACCATCGTCGCATCCCTTTCGTCCAGCAGCCGGCCGTCGGCAACGAGATGTTCAAGCACAAGCGCGCGATCGCCCGCCAAGTCGACGTCGACGATCTGGATGTCTGGTTCCTGCCTGCCGATGTCGAACTCGCGAGCGAGAGCGCGGCGGATGCGACGATAGCCGCGCTCGTCGTGAATTGCGGCGATGCCAAGTTCCGTTTCGGATTGTTTGTCCATGACCTGGAACAGCCGCCAATGGCGGATCATGTGCGGGCTCAGGAATTGCGAGATGAAGCTCTCGTCGCGGTAATTCGCCCAGACGTCCTTGAGCACGCCCACGGCATCATTCTTCCCGGCAAAATCCCGAAACCAGTCCTTATCCTCGTCGGTGGGGTTCTCGCTGATCCGCACTATGTCCTGCATGATCCCAAAGCCGAGCGCGTAAGGGTTGAAGCCGCTGAACTGCGGCACGTCATAGTTGGGCTGATAAACAACGTTGGTGTGCGACTGGAGGAACTCCATGAAGGAGCCGTCGGTAATCAGGCCGCGCTGGTGAAGCTTCGTCATGATCTGATAGTGGCACCATGTGGCGCAGCCTTCGTTCATCACCTTGGTTTGGCGCTGAGGGTAGAAGTACTGCGCGATCAGCCGGACGATCCGCAGGATTTCCCGCTGCCACGGCTCAAGCCTTGGACCCATCTTCTCCAGGAAATAGAGAATGTTCTCTTGCGGGAGGTTAAGTTCCCTGCGCCGTTCGTCCGCCTCGACGACCGGCGCTTTCGGTTCGGCCGGCAAGGTGCGCCAAAGATCGTCGTAGATCCGATCGCGATAAGCCTCCCGCTCAGCCTCGCGCGCCGCCTCGGCTTTCAGGTCGCGCGCCCGAACCCTTGGATGACGATGAACGCCCTGGTGCATGAGTGCATGAGCACAATCCAGCAACCGCTCGACCGCCTGTTGACCATGCCGCTCCTCGCAGTGTGCAATGAAGCTCTTGGCAAATTCCAGGTAGTCAAGAATGCCCTCGGCATCGGTCCATTGCTTGAATGCGTAATTGTTCTTGAAGAAATGGTTATGACCGAACGCCGCATGCGCGATAACCAAAGTCTGCATTGTCGCGCTGTTTTCCTGCATGATGTAACTGATGCAGGGGTCGGAATTTATCACCAGTTCATAGGCAAGTCCGCGCAGCCCCTTCCGATAGAGCATCTCGTTCGCCACGAACTGCTTGCCGAACGACCAGTGCTTGTAGAACAGCGGCATGCCGGTTGACGAATAGGCGTCCAGCATTTGTTCTGCGCTAATGATCTCGATCTGGTTCGGATAGACGTCGAGCTTCAGTTCACTCAGCGCGATTTGTTCAACCGCGTCGTAAATACGTTGAATCAGCGCGAAATCCCAATCGCTTCCCTCGAACAGGGGCACGGATACCTGCTCCGCCATCAGCTATCCGCGGGCTCGAGCGCGCCGCGTTTCCGAAACAGCTCGCGCAGGACCGGGTAGATCTCTCGGCGGTGATGTACTTTTCGCATGGCGAAGTGGCGATAGCTCGATGTCAATTCGCCATAAGAAGTCCACAGGTCGCTCTCCGCCGATCCCGAAAGGCCCGCCATCGGTGGTTCCTCTGGCCCAACCTCGATATAGGCGTAATACTGGCACATCGGCAGGATCGCCTCCTTGAGCAGGGCGATCGTTTTCAGATTGTCACGGCTCATGTTGTCACCGTCCGACGCCTGCGCGACGTAGATATTCCAATCATCCGGCCGATAACGCGCGGCGACGACCTTCAGCAGTTCCTCCAGAGCGCTGGAAACGAGCGTCCCCCCCGATACCGTGCTGTAGAAGAAGGTTTCCTCATCCACTTCGGCCGCGCGGTCCGTGTGATGAATGAACACCACCTCCACGTGCTGGTAGCACCGTGTCAGAAACAGATGGAGTAGCGCAAAAAACCGCTTGGCAAGGTCCTTCATATGCTCGGTCATCGAGCCGGAAACGTCCATCAGGCAGAACATCACGGCTTGGGCTATAGGCCGCGGCACGGTTTCGAAACGACGATAGCGCAGGTCAACCGGATCGATATAGGAAATAAGAGCGCGGCGGCGCAGCAGCCGTTCGCGTTCCCTTTTCAACTCTTCGACCCGTTCGGAATTGCCGTTCCCAAGTCGGGCGATTTCTTCCTCGATACCTTCCAACTCGCCGCGGCTCGGACGACGAAGCGCAAGCCGCCGCGACATCGCCTTTTGCATCGTGCGGGGCACCGAAAGGTTCGATGGGGAACCGACAGTCGTATAACCAGCGCGGCGGAGCGCGACAGACTCCTCTCCGGTGAGCTTGCGCTTGGCAAGATCTGGTAGCTCCAGGTCATCGAGGAACAGCTCAAGAAACTCCTCACGCGAAAGGACAAAGCGAAAATCGTCTTCGCTGTCGCCCGTGCCGGCCTGAGATCCGCCCCCCGTCCCGCCTTCAGGACGCGGAATCCGGTCACCTTCGAGATAGTCCTTATTACCTGGAAACACCCGCTCGCGATCGCCGCCCTGTGCGGCACGGTGCAAGGTCGGCTCGCCGATGCCACCGCGAGGAATGCTGATCTGACCTTCCTTGTCGAGGTCCTTGATGCTGCGATCCTTAAGGCTGTCACGCACTGCCTGCTGCACCGCCGCCTTGGCCCGCCGCAAGAAGCGCTGGCGATTGACCAGGCTCTTGCCCCCAGGGTTCAGTCGTCGGTCGATGATGTACATGTGCTGCTTGCCGAACTCCCTTATCCTGCTTGCTTGACGCGGATATACCACTCGACAAGGCGGCGAACCTGCCGTTCGGTGTAGCCGCGCGTGACCATGCGCTCGACGAATTCGCTATGCTTCTTGGCGCTTTCGCCGTCTTTCTTGGAGCCGAAGCTGATAACCGGCAACAAATCCTCGACCTGGCTGAACATCCGCTTCTCAATGACCTCGCGGATCTTTTCATAAGATGTCCAGGAAGGATTGCGCCCCTCGTTCGTCGCCCGCATCCGCAGCGCGAACTTGACCACTTCGTTGCGGAAATCCTTCGGATTGGCGATGCCCGCAGGCTTCTCGGTCTTGGAGAGCTCCTGGTCGATCACCTCGCGGTTAAGCAATTGACCCGTGTCCGGATCCTTGAAATCCAGATCCTCAATCCAAGCGTCGGCGTAAGCGACGTAGCGGTCGAACAAATTCTGGCCGTAATCGTGATAGCTTTCCAGATAGGCTTTCTGGATCTCGTTGCCGATAAATTCGGCATAGCGGGGCGCCAGTTCGCCCTTCACGAATTCCAGATAACGGGCCTCACTATCAGACGGGAATTGTTCCTGCCGGATCATCCGTTCCAAGACATACATCAAATGGACCGGATCAGCGGCGATTTCATTCGTGTCATGATTGAATGTCGCCGAAAGCGCCTTGAACGCAAAGCGGGTCGAGATGCCCGACATGCCCTCGTCCACGCCAGCGGCATCCCGATATTCCTGCAAGCTTTTTGCTCGCGGATCAATTTCGCGCAGCATCTCGCCATCGTAGACCCGCATCTTGGAATAGAGATTAGAGTTCTCGTGCTCACGCAAGCGGGTCAGCACGGAGAACCGCGCCAGCATGTCCAGCGTGCCGGGGGCACAGGCGGCTGAGGCCAGTTCAGATTCGCGTAATAGCTTTTCATAGACCTGCCGCTCCTCCGTTACGCGCAGGCAATAGGGCACCTTGATAACGAAAATGCGGTCAATGAAGGCTTCGTTGTTCTTGTTGTTCTTGAAGTTTTGCCATTCGGTCTCATTCGAATGGGCCATGATAACGCCCGAGAACGGGATCGCTCCGATATTCTCAGTGCCGATGTAATTTCCCTCCTGCGTGGCGGTGAGCAGGGGATGCAGCATCTTGATCGGCGCCTTGAACATCTCGACAAACTCGAGAATGCCTTGGTTCGCGCGGTTCAGTCCACCTGAATAGCTGTAAGCATCCGGATCGTTTTGCGAAAGCATCTCCAGCTTGCGGATGTCGACCTTGCCGACCAGCGAGGAAATGTCCTGGTTGTTTTCATCTCCTGGTTCGGTTTTGGAAATCGCGATCTGGCGCATCCGCGACGGCATCAGCCGGACGACCCTGAATTTGGAGATGTCGCCGCCGAACTCGTCGAGCCGCTTGCGGCACCACGGACTGACGAGGCCGGTCAACCGCCGGCGCGGAATGCCGT
The DNA here is from genome assembly GCF_036733805.1 of Novosphingobium sp. Classification (GTDB taxonomy): domain Bacteria; phylum Pseudomonadota; class Alphaproteobacteria; order Sphingomonadales; family Sphingomonadaceae; genus Novosphingobium. The sequence continues at coordinate 69,592 of NZ_DAIMZT010000003.1, forward strand.
ACTTATCCTCTATCATTGGGCCGTGCTGTTCGACATCGAACAGCGAAAGCGGGCTTTCAAAGATCGGGCTGATCTCATCCCCGGCCTTCAGCGCATAGATCGGATATTCCTCCATCAGCGCCTTGAGCCGCTCCGCCAAAGACGACTTGCCGCCGCCGACAGGACCCAGCAGGTAAAGGATCTGCTTTCGCTCCTCCAGCCCTTGCGATGCGTGGCGCAGGAAGCTGACGATCTGTTCGATGGTCTGCTCCATCCCGTAGAAAGCCGAGAAACTGGGATAGACCCGGATCGTCCGGTTCATGAATATCCGTCCCAGGCGCTGATCGTGCGCGGTATCGACGATTTGTGATTCGCCGATCGCCGCGAGCAGCCTTTCCGGCGCAGTCGCATACATCAAGGGGGACTTGCGGCATCCGATAAGATAGTCCTCCAGGGACATATCCGCCTGACGCCGTTCGTCGAACTTCCGTTTAAAGTCGGAAAACAGATCGCTGTCAGCCAATGGTCGACTCCCACCAAAGTGTCCGTCACCGAATACCAATGTATGCCTTTGCTGATCCGCTTGCCAGTAGGCGGCGACATTGGGATCAAGGATTTACACAGGAAACCTGTGGAACTGCACATGGTTTCCGCTCAGGCCCAACATATGCGGCATCCGGAAGGCAAAGCAGGTTGGGGATGCAGTTGGCACGTCATGATAAATCGGCGCAACGTGGGGGCTCGGCATAATGGGCCGCAATAGCGGAGGGGCTGGGGCCGCGCCCTTTCTGTTTCGATAGCTCGCGCGTGCTTTTCACTGCGGCATCGGCACCACCACCACCGCGATCGAGGCAGGTGCCATCGCGATCGTTGCATTTACTCCTTGCCGGCGATGTGCAGGTGGAAGACTACGCAGTGGTCGGCTCCGCGCGCCGGCATCCAGCCAGGCGTACTGGCGCGCGCCATAGCTATAGATATCGGCCATGCCGGCCGGTTCGCGCGACAAGCCTTGCATGGTCAGCGCCAGCCGATGCGCATGAGTTGCGCTGCGATTTATCAGCATCACGGCGAGGCGTTGGTCAGGTCGCTCCACGGCGTAAGTGACGACATCGGGTTCCGGACCGGCGCCCTCTGTCCTTGCGGCCACCACCCGGTGCAATCGATGGCCTGGCAAAGTCCAGACATGAGTCAGCAACCGTGCGGTGTAATAGCTCGGCATGGGCGTGACCGCTTCGCCCCGCGCATCCGCCATGTGCAGCATCATGTTTCCGTAGCCTGCGCATGGCAGATGCTGATTTACAGGTGTGGCGGGGCCGTAGCCGAACATGTAGGCGGCATTTCCACCAAGGGTCATCCATTGGCCGACAATGCCTGTCATCAGCAGAGCGCTGGGCATTTCAGACATCGCTCGCCCAGAATAGGCCGAAAAGCCGTACTCGGTAATGATACGCGGGATAGAACGCGGAAGCCCGTCACTATCGAAACGCCGGGCAATGTCGTCCATCATTGCCGTCTGATGGATCAGCTTGGCATGAATGTCGCCGCAGATATCGTCAAAGGGGTAATACTCGAAGGACACGAAGCCGAGATCACTGAGGCGATTGCGCTGCTTCAGGTAGTCGACAAAACCGGCGTTCCAAGATCCTGGCCTGTCCTGCAGCCATAGATCCGAAGAGCCACTTTGGAGGCTGGGGCCGCCGAAAACAATGCCTGGCAAGATGTTCCGGACCCGATCCAGCATCATCAGGTACAGCGCCCCATAATCCGCGGGCGAGCCGTATTGCCCGTCCGGCTCTTCGCCGAGTTCTATCTGCTTTACCGGATAGCCACGTTTGGCAATGTAGCGCAGCTCGGCCGCCACGTTCTCCGGCGTGTCGTAAAGCGTACCGGTCGGCATCATGACCGGCAGGCCGAACCCGAGCTTACTGGCGAAAATACGGTCAATCCCAGCCTGCTCCAGGTCGGGATTGCGGTCTTCGGCCCGATGCCAGGGATCCGTTGAGGAAACGTGGGCGAAAGTCTGATGCTCATGGGAAGCGGCATGGACAACGGCATCGTCGAACGAACCGTCCGTACGGCGCAGGCCGAACGAGACTTCGCGTACCGCATAACCCAGGCGGTCACGCCAATCCGAAGCTCCAGCGGGCGCCGTTCCCGAACCGGTGTGAAGCAGCACACGCACAAAAGTGGCCTGAATGGGCCGGTCGGCCAGCCGCAGCGTCACCTGCCCGCCCTTCCCTTCAGTGACCGTGCCCTCGGGAAAAGTGACCCACCGGCCGAGTGGATCGTAATCCGTGCCGCCAGTCCAGTACTGCACATCGTAGCTGACGGCGAAGGGCATTCCCCAATCGATCACTGCCGTATCGATCGGCCGCGGCTTGCCGAGATTCAGCAGAAGCCATTGAGGATGATCCAGACCATCATGCAACACGGACGGATCAAGATAGGGGTTAGATTTCCAGAAAGTCTTACGGTCGCCGTCGGTGAGCCGCGAATACTCGTCGTTGGTCGCGTTATCGACGGTGTCGCCTCGCCGGGGCAGACGATAGCCCCATGAGAGCGCGATAGGCGCCCCCAGCGTGTCGCTGGACGTCCAATAGCCTTGCTTGCGCGCGGGATCACTCCATTGCCCGGCCGGGTTCCAGTGCCAGACTTGAATGCCCAATTCGGTGCGCAACCGATATGTTAGCGGGCGCAGATCGGCCGACTTCATCGCGGCGATGTTGTGCGGCGTCAGCAAGCGGTCGATATCGCCCCGCTCAGCACCATCGAACGCCGCGCCAAGCGCTTCATCCGGGCGAAAGGAGGGCTGGCGATCGATGCTCGAAAAATCTACGAGAACTCGCTCGGCCGTAGCGACCCCACCGTGCGCGTGTCCCCACGGGACCAACCAAAATACTGCGCTTGCTAGCGTGGCCGTCGCTCTTGCTGGCGCGCGTGATTTTGGGGTTGATGTGCCTGCACGAACCCTCACGAAATCGAACATGCATTCACCCCGGTATCAACATAATCACGCCAGAGCATGACGAGAACGGCCATGGTGGCTGGGCCAACGAACAGGCCCAGGACGCCCAGCGTCTCCGCGCCGCCCAAAATGCCGATCAGTACCCACAGAAACGGTAGTCTGGTCGCGCCGCCGATCAGCGCCGGTCGGACGAAATGATCCGCTATCCCTACGACCGCAAGCCCGGACGCCATCACGATGATTGCACCGGAAACCGATCCCAAGCCCAGCAGAAGCGCTGCCGCGATCAGGAACATGAACGCGGCTCCGAAGGGGATCGTCGCCGCCACCGCCGTCAGCATACCCAGGAGCAGAGGGTGCGGAACGCCAAGCAGCAGGTAGATGACCGTCATTACCAGGCCCTCTCCCATGCCAACCAGGATAAGGCCATCGATCGTGCCGCGCACAGACTGCACAGCTTGGCTCCCGATACGCTCGCTCGCCGGGCCCAGTAGACGCTCGCCCGCCTGACGGACCTGCGCAAGAATCGTGTCCCGATCCCGCAGCAGGAAGAACAGCGCAAGCAGCGTGAAAGCGAAAATCACGGCTCGATGCAGCACGCTACTGCCGATTAGCCGAGTGTGAGTGATAAGATCACCCCCGGTAAGGCTGTGCAGTTGCGCGGCAGCGCCTTCGGGCGTAGCCAGGTGCTGCGCCCACCATTGAGTGAGAGCCGCCTCGCCATACGGCACACGGGCCAGCCAGAGCGGAGGAGGAATGCCATTGGTCTTGGCCGCATCGATCCATATCGAAACTTCCCGCACCTCCATGGCGGCCTGCGCGATCCCCAGCACCAAAGGCACAAGCACGACAAGGGCCACGCCGAGCGTCAACATCAACGCAAGCAACACATGCCCGGCGACGCCGGGCCACCGCTCCCTCAGGCGCATGTGCAAGGGATCGATCGCAATGGCAATCACGACGCCCCAGACCAGCGCTGCCATAAAATCCCTTGCGATCCAAAGGCCGAAACCGATCAGCAGACACAGCCCGACGATGCGGGGCCAGCGCACTTGCGATGCCGTCGGTTGACTGTCCTGAGCGTTCATACCGTCTCCATTAGCGTCAATGGCGGCCGCGTGCAGCAGCGGATTTCCGCTTATGCGCCGGATCCGAACGATTGGCATAATTTCGCGGGAAAACGGGATTCATTTGAAGATGGCGATGCTGTAGAAGCCGCCGATGGCTCGCGCGCTTTATATCCATTGGCCCTTCTGTCTCGCTAAATGCCCTTACTGCGACTTCAACAGCCACGTGCGGGAAACAGTAGATCATGCGCGCTGGGAGCAAACATTGCTCGCGGACATGCGGCACGAACGCTTTGTTTCGACAGAGGAACCGCTGGAAAGCATATTCTTCGGCGGGGGCACCCCTTCGCTGATGCCTCCAGCTCTCGTCGCCCGACTACTCGAAGAGGCCGAGACGCTGTGGGGCTTCGCACCCGAGATCGAAATTACGCTGGAAGGGAATCCCTCCTCCGTCGAAGCGGCGAATTATGCGGCGCTGGCTTCGGCCGGCGTGAATCGCGTCTCGCTGGGCTTGCAGGCGCTCGATAATGACACGTTGCGCTTTCTGGGCCGCCTGCACGATGCGGCCGAGGGCCTGGCCGCATTGGAAATCGCGCAGCGGCATTTCGCGCGCGTCTCGTTCGACCTGATCTACGCCCGCCCCGATCAGGCGCCGGAGCAATGGCAGGCGGAGCTGACGCGAGCGCTATCATTCGGAACCGGACACCTCTCGCTTTACCAACTTACCATCGAAGCAGGTACGCGGTTTGAGACGATGGTGAGGAAGGGCAATTTCACACCATTGGACAACGACGCCTGCGCTGATCTTTTCGCGATGACCCGCGAAATGACCGCTGCCGCGGGCCTCCCCGCTTACGAAGTTAGCAACCATGCCCGCCCTGGCGAGGAAAGCCGCCATAACCTCACATACTGGCGCTATCAGGATTATTGCGGGATTGGCCCCGGTGCACATGGACGGCGATCCGGTACGGCGACGGTGCGACATCGCAAGCCGGAGAACTGGTTGGACGCCGTTGATCGTTCGGGGAACGGCATATCGGAAATGCGCTCGCTCGATGCGCGAGAGCAAGCCAGCGAAGCCATGCTCATGGGCCTGCGTCTGCGCGAGGGCGTGAACTTGGGGGAACTGGCTTCGCGCTTCGGCCTGGATCCGGCGGAGTTGCACAACGCCACCAAGGCGACCTTCTACGAGAAGCAAGAATTGGTTTGGCAAAGCGGCGCCAAGTTGGGTGTAACGGAAAGCGGAATGCCCCTGCTCGATGCACTTCTCGCGGAGTTGGTTCCCTTTGCTCTGGTGGAGGCATGACCAAGCCCGATATCTTGGAAGCCTGGGGCGCTTACCTGACGCAGGGCCGCCGGCGCAGCCCACACACGGTGCGTGCCTATGTCGCCACTGCCGCACGGCTGCTCGATGGCGATGTCGATTGGGCCGATTTGGCTCGTTTAGGCGTAGCTGACCTGCGCAAACAACTGGCCAAAAGACGTCAGGAAGGTATTGGCAATGTTTCCGTGGCGCGTGAGCTTGCCGCGTTGAAGGGCTTTCTCGCTTTCGCGCGCGCGCAGGCGGGAATGGACAACGCCATGCCGCCCCGCCTTCGCGGCCCCCGCGTCAAGAAGGGCCTGCCTCGACCAGTCACTCCCGATGAGGCGACGAACCTTGCCGACACGGTGGCAGAGAATGCCGGCAGCGCTTGGATCGGCGCGCGCGATCGCGCCGTGTTGCTGCTTCTTTACGGCGGCGGCTTGCGTATTGCCGAAGCGCTCTCGCTTACCGGCGCCGCGGTGCCATTGGGAGAGACAATCGTCATTACCGGCAAAGGCAACAAACAGCGCATGGTGCCTGTACTGCCCGCCGTGCGTGAAAGCGTGGAAGATTATCTTGCCAAATGCCCCTGGCCGCTGGAGCGCGGCGGACCGCTGTTTCGCGGCGCCAAAGGCGGAGCTCTTTCGCAAGGGATGGTGCAAAAGGCCGTGGCCCGTGTGCGCATCGAACTGGGATTGCCTGTCACCGCGACGCCGCACGCGCTACGCCACAGTTTCGCCACGCATTTGCTAGGCGCCGGAGCGGACCTGCGATCTTTGCAGGAACTGCTTGGCCATGCCTCCCTCAGTTCCACGCAGATCTATACGAAAGTGGACGCGGCCATCCTGCTTGATGTTTATCGCAGCGCACATCCGCGCGAGCACGACTGACAGTCGCCACTTGAAATTGCATCGCAAGCTTACATCGCGGCGTGACGAGCCTCGATAGCGTCCCAGATCCTGGCGCCGGTATCCGTGCCGTTGAAGCGGTCGATCGCGACGATGCCGGTGGGTGAGGTCACGTTGATCTCGGTCAGCCATTTGCCGCCGATCACATCGATGCCCACGAAGACCAATCCTCGCATCCTGAGCGCTGGTCCCAGCGCGGCGCAGATTTCCTCTTCCGCAACAGTCAGCCCGCTAGCCTCTGCCGAACCGCCGACAGCGAGATTGGAGCGAAATTCACCCTCTCCCGGCCTACGGTTGATGGCCCCCGCAAATTCACCATCGACAAGCACGATGCGCTTGTCCCCCGCCGCCACCTCGGGAAGAAAGGGCTGGACCATGAAGGGCTCTACCCAAGCGTTCTGAAACATCTCGATCAGCGCACCCAAGTTGCTGCCGTCAGCCGGCACGCGGAACACCGCCTTACCGCCGTTGCCGTGAAGCGGCTTGACCACCAAGTCGCCGGGGTACTTCTGATGGAACCGGCGTACGTCCTCGATGCGTCTGGCGATAAACGTCGGCGGCATGAAGCCCGCGAAATCAAGAACGAAGACCTTCTCTGGAGCATTGCGCACCGAAACGGGATCGTTGACCACCAGGGTCTGTCCCGCAAGCCGCTCAAGCAAGTGCGTAGCTGTGATATAGCCCAAATCGAAGGGTGGGTCCTGCCGCATCAGCACCACGTCGATGTCCTTGACGAGATCGATCAGCCGATACTCGCCGCGCGTGAAATGCGCTCCTTCCGCACGCTGCACGGTTACCGGTGCACCCCAGCAGGTGAGCCTGCCTGCCGCACCTTCTGATGTATCGTAGGCCAAGGTACGAACATCATAATGAAACAACGTATGCCCGCGCGCCTGCGCCGCCAACATCAATGCGAAGGAAGAATCGCCGGCCGTGTTGATGGCCTCAAGCGGATCCATCTGAATGGCGATGCGTAACGTCATGCGATTGTGGTCCTGCGGATTACTGTCGGGCGCGACCTAGCCGGATTCAACTGCCGGCGCGACTGCTTTCGCATCAATTCGATCATCCGGGCTGCCATGCATTGACGATGCGCCGAGGCCAGCGACCGGGCGCCAGCAAGATCACGTCGATACGCTGCGTGTCTCCTGGCTTGCCGAACCGGGCCGCCAGCGCTTCGGCGGCAGCGGCGACCCGGCGCAGACGTGGCAGGGAAATCGCGATGTCGAGTTCCTCGACCGTTCTGCGCCATTTCACTTCGACGAAGCATAGTGTGCGTCCTCGCCGCACAATGAGGTCAACCTCACCGCGCGGCGTCTTGGCGCGGCGAGCAAGAATGCGCCAACCTGTCAGCATCAGGTAAAGCGACGCGGCGGTTTCGCCACGCCGTCCATTGCGCTCCGCCAGTGTCCGGCTGCGGCTCATTTCAGTTCCAGGGCCCGCGCGTAAAGGGTCTTGCGGTCAAGCCCAGTCACTTTCGCCACTCTCGCCGCGGCCTGTGAGGGTTTGGCGTCGGTTAGTTGAGCTCGCAACAGCGCGTCCACGTCGAAGTTCTCCGGGTCTTCATCCGCCGGCGGAGCCACCAGCAGCACGATCTCCCCTTTTGGAGGATGCGCGGCATAATGAGCGGCAAGATCGGCGGGAGCGCCGTTGCGGCATTCCTCGAACTTCTTGGTCAATTCACGCGCGACCGCCACCTCGCGCCCCGGCAGAACCCTGCCGATCGCCGTCAGCGTGGCATCAAGACGCGGCGCCGTCTCATAAAACACCAGCGTCGCGGGCACGCGTGCCAGCTCCGCCAGCACCTCCTCCCGCGCCTTGGCTTTGTTCGGCAGGAAACCGGCGAACAAGAACCGATCGCTGGGCAAACCGGAAAGGGTGATCGCTACGATGGCTGCGCTCGCTCCCGGCAAGCTGGTGATCGCGATCCCGCGTTCCCGCGCGGTCCGCACAAGGCGATAGCCAGGGTCGGAGATCAACGGCGTGCCCGCGTCGCTCAACAGCGCTACGGGCTCCGTCTCCATCCGTGCCAGCAGCCGTTCGCGGTCATCTTCCCTGGCGTGATCGTCATAGCGGACCAGCGGTTTCTTCAAACCGAGATGATGCAGCAATTTCCCCGTCACCCGCGTATCCTCGCAAGCGACTGCGGCAACGCCGCGAAGCACCTCCACAGCACGCAGGGTGATATCCCCCAGGTTGCCAATCGGGGTGGCGACTATATACAGCCCGGGCGAAAGCGATTGTTCCATCACGGGACTCATGGCCAAGGACCCAGGGAGCGGCAAGAGATGTTCGACAAGCGTCTGAATTTACGCGTGAATCGGCGAAATCTGCTGACCACCGGTCTGCTGGCGATATTGGCCGGCTGCGCGGTGGTTCCCAAAGCCCCCCCGCCCGAAGCGCCCACGCCGGCCCCAAAGCCGAGCGAGAGCGCGATTCCGGTCGACACCGAACGTCATCGCATCGCGTTGTTAGTCCCGGTCACCGGCGGCAATGCGGCTGTTGGCCAATCGATCGCGAACGCAGCCAACATGGCGCTGCTGGACACGGGCGCCAAGAACCTGCGGGTTACCACTTACGATACCGCCGGCAATCCGGCCGAGGCCGCCCGTCGCGCCATCGCCGATGGCAACAAATTGATTCTCGGTCCCTTGCTGGCTGACGATGTTCCGGCGGTGGCCTCCGTCGCCCGTCCGGCCAGGGTGCCAATGATCTCCTTTTCGAATGACGAACAGGCGGCGACGAAGGATGTATTCGTCATGGGCAACTTGCCCGGCCAGTCCATTAACCGCACTGTAAATTATGCCCGCTCGCAAGGGATTTCCGCATTCGGTGCGCTGATTCCCCGCGGCGAATATGGCGATCGCGCCAGCAGCGCGCTGCTTCAAGCCGTGCGTAGCAGCGGGGGTACGGTCGTCGCAATGGAACCCTATGACCGCAGCGCCGCTTCGATCAGCGCAGCGGCAGGACGAATCAAGGCAAAAGGCGGTTATGGCGCTTTGCTCATCGCCGATGGCGGCAGCCTGTCGATCAAGGCGGCAACGGCCTTTCGAACAGGCGGCGGCACGACCAATGTGCGGCTGCTCGGAACCGAGTTGTGGGGCGGGGAGCGCGAGTTGGCCGCGTCTCCGGCTCTGAAGGGCGCGTGGTTCTCCACGGTGTCGGACCAGCGTTTCGGACAGTTCTCGAAGAGCTATCGAACCCGCTTCGGGACCCCGCCATTTCGTATCGCGACTTTGGGTTATGACGCGGTCTTGCTGACCTTACGCGTAGCGCGCGACTGGAAGGTCGGCAGGGACTTCCCCGTGTCGCAAATGCTGGACGGAAGCGGGTTCCTTGGCCTCGACGGACCATTCCGTTTCACGCGCGGCGGCATTGTGGAACGCGCGCTGGAAGTGCGCGAGGTGGCGCCCGGCACGGTTAAAGTGGTGAGCCCAGCGCCGTCCAAGTTCGGAGAGTGACTTCGACCGTGTGAGCATCGCCCCTGCGGATAAGGAGGTCCGACCGCTTGATCGCGGAATCCGGCGCCGCTTATAGTCATGCACATGCCCGATGACTTGTTCGACAAATTGCCCGCGTCCGACGGGGAAGCTTACGATGGTTCCGCAATCGAAGTGCTGGAAGGGCTTGAGCCGGTTCGGCGACGCCCCGGCATGTACATTGGCGGTACGGACGAGCGCGCTCTGCACCATCTTGCCGCCGAAGTGCTGGATAATGCGATGGACGAGGCGGTCGCCGGGCACGCCAACCGCATCGAAGTCATACTCGAGGAAGAGCCGGGCACGCCTGGGCGTTTGACGATTGTTGACAACGGACGCGGCATACCGGTCGACGAGCATCCGAAGTTTCCCGGAAAGTCGGCGCTGGAAGTGATTCTTTCCACCCTGCATTCGGGCGGGAAGTTCTCCGGAAAAGCTTATGCGACCTCTGGCGGTCTGCACGGTGTTGGCATCTCGGTGGTCAACGCGCTTTCTGCGAACACGCGCATAGAGGTTGCGCGGAACAAGGAGTTGTTCGCGCAGGAATTTTCACGAGGGGCTCCGCTCGGCCCTCTGCATAAGGTCGGTGCAGCACCGAACCGACGCGGCACTTCCGTGACGTTCACTCCAGATGTTGAAATCTTCGGCGATCAGAAGTTCAAGCCCGCCCGCCTTTTCAAATTGGTGCGATCGAAAGCCTACCTCTTCGCTGGCGTCGAGATCCGCTGGAAATGTGCGTCTGCCCTCACTAACGAGGAAGTGCCGGCTGAGGCGATTTTTCAGTTCCCCGGCGGTCTGGCGGATCATCTCTCTGAACAGATCGATGGCCGCGAGTGCGTGACCAGCCAGTTCTTCGCGGGGTCGCAAGATTTTCCGAGAGGAGAGGACGAGTCAGAGCAGGGCCGTGTCGAATGGGCGATCGCCTGGCCTCTCTGGTCGGACGGTGCCTTTTCCTGGTATTGCAACACCATTCCCACGCCGGATGGCGGCACGCACGAGCAGGGTCTGCGCGCCGCGCTGACCAAGGGCGTCCGTGCGTTTGGCGAACTGATGGGCCAAAAGAAGGCCAAGGACATAACGCCAGACGACGTCGTTACCGGCAGCGAGGTCATGCTTTCGGTCTTTGTCCGTGATCCGCAGTTTCAGAGCCAGACCAAAGATCGCCTCACCAGCCCCGAAGCAGCCCGCCTCGTGGAAAATGCGGTACGCGATCACTTTGACCACTTCCTTTCGGACAATCTAGACCGCGGCAAGGCGTTGCTAGGCGCCGTGATGGAACGCATGGACGAGCGCCTCCGTCGCAAGGCTGAGCGTGAGGTCAAGCGCAAGACGGCGACGAATGCTCGCAAACTGCGCCTGCCGGGCAAGCTGACTGACTGCTCTGGCGAAGGAAACGGTGATACCGAGCTGTTCATCGTCGAAGGCGACAGCGCAGGCGGCAGCGCCAAGCAAGCGCGTGACCGTAAAATGCAAGCGATCTTGCCCATTCGCGGCAAGATCCTCAACGTCGCCAGCGCCACCGCGGACAAGATTCGCGCTAATCAGGAAATCGCCGACCTGCTGCTCGCGCTGGGGTGCGGTAGCCGCAAGGACTGCAATCCCGACAACCTGCGCTATGACCGCATCGTTATCATGACGGACGCAGACGTGGACGGCGCGCATATCGCTACGCTGCTGATGACGTTCTTTTTTCAGGAAATGCCTGAGGTAGTGCGGCGCGGCCATCTCTATCTGGCCCAGCCGCCGCTTTACCGCCTAACGGCCGGTTCCACCTCCGCCTATGCTCGCGATGATGCGCACCGTGCCGAACTCGAAACAACGCAGTTCAAAGGCAAGAAGGTCGAAGTCGGCCGCTTTAAGGGTCTGGGTGAGATGAACCCCCAGCAATTGCGCGAAACGACGATGAGCCCGGCCACGCGCTCGCTGATCCGCATCACCTTGCCCCCCGAGTATGAAGATCGCGCGGCGGTGAAAGATCTTGTCGACCGCCTGATGGGCCGCAATCCTGAACACCGCTTCGAATTTATCCAGAACCGAGCGGGTGAAATCGATCCTGAGCTGATTGACGCTTAGGCCGCGTTTGCTTGCGCGATCAGCGCGGTCATTGGATATTCACGAGCTTCTGTAACTTTTTGTCACGCACGCCGCATCTCGTGGCTGATTGGAACAGGCGCAGGCGTCGCTCGTTTCTGTGTTGTGATTGAGCCTGAGAGGCAAGCGCCCTGACCGCTCGATCAAGCGTTCGCCATCCAACAGGGACTGGCGCGCCGGCGATCTCGTCGCCCACGCGAAGCGGGGTTTGAAGGAGTCTCGCAATGCGTACTTGGAAAATTTTCTTCGTCGCTCCCCTCCTGGTCGGAGTGGCAGCGTGCGGCGGGGACGGGTATGTCGGCGTTCATTCGGCCTATTACGATCCCTATCCTTATTACGGCTGGTATGACGGCTATTATGGTCCAATCTACGATGGCTACTGGGGCACGGATGGGTTCTTCTACTATCGACAAAGCGATCGTGACCGGCGCTTCTATCGCGGCGATCATGACCACTTCCGCCGTGGCGATGCGCGTCCCGGAGATAATTTCCGGACGATGCAGGGGACCTTTACGCCGCAGCGTGGCCAGCACGCGCCGCATTATCCGGGCCGAGGGCATCACTGATCCCCGGACTCGCCCGCGCGAACGCCCTGAGGCGTCAGGTCATTCGCGCGGACGGCTGCTCCGATGCGCGCCGGAAAAGAGCCCAGAACAGCAAAGCCAGAACCGGTGGCGTGACGGGCAAGCCAACATTCAGTCCCAACGCGCGAGAAAACGCCGGAGTAATGAAGGCAAGGGCGATCGCCAGTTTTTCGTAGGACGCAAAGCCGCCGCGTAGACCCTCGCCGGTAAGCCACAGTAAAGGGAATGCCAACAACACCAAATCGTAATCGAGCGCGAACGGCGTCGCCAGCAACGCCCCGGTCAGCAAGAGAGCGCTCAATGCAGGCGACCAACGGCAACCCCAAGCGCTGCGTGCTAGGAGCAGTGCTACGACGAGTGAAACAACAGCCTGCGCTGCATAGGCAATACTGACGGGCGCGCCCAGCAGTCGCAGAGCGGCGAAAGGCGTGATGAACTTGCCGAAGGGCACACCGCCAGCCTCCATCGTTGCCTGCGCCCGCGCGCTCGCCATCAGCCAGTCCTGCCAGATCTGCGCTCCGAACAAGACGGCGGATAGCACCCCCAGCGCCAGCGCCGTCATTACTGCCGTGGCAGTCGTCTTCCATTCGCGCGTCAGAAGCAGCGCAAATGGCACAAGAATGCCGAACTGTGGTTTGATCGTTGCAAAACCAAGCAACATCCCGGCCAAGACCGGCCGCGAAGGAACCAGCCATGCGCCCAGCCCCAGGAGACCGGCGACGAGGAAAGCTGTCTGTCCGTGCGTCACCACAATGGCCGCAGCCGGGAACCCCATGAACAGTAGCCACGACGACTTTATCTCCGTTGCCTTAAGCCATCGGCGCGCCGCGACAAAGTAAAACGCCCCCGTCACCGTCAGCCATCCCGCCAATGCCGGGAAATATCCCATCAAGCCCAGCAGCCAGCACACCGGCAGGAAGGTGGGGGGATAAAAGAATGCCGTATATCCCTTGGGCGCCACAAAAAACGCGCGCTGCGCAGCCATATGCGCCGCTGCGTCATAGACGTTCGCACCGTGCTGCAACATCCGCCCGCTGGTCCAGAAGCTGATGAAGTCAGTCCCCAACAGGAAACCGTTGCGGTCTACGCCCGCGTGCGACGTCGTTACCAGCACGACAAGTAGCGCGACGTCGAGCACGGCCACGATGCGCAAATATGCGATCGCGCGTTCGCGCCCCAGCCAGTCCATCCTGCGCAGGAAGTCCCCCATGGCTTAGTTTCTTGCAGCGCCAAGGAGCGGTTGTCCATGCATCCTGGGTGCTCTCGAACAATCTTGCCTTGCTGCGCCGCAAAACATAGGGCCTAATCGAACGGTTAAACGAACAGGACCCGCCGATGCAGCGTTTCGAAGGCACCAGCAATTACGTCGCTACGGACGATTTGAAAGTCGCGGTCAATGCAGCGGTCCTCTTGCGTCGCCCTCTTTTGGTCAAAGGGGAACCGGGCACGGGCAAGACCGTGCTTGCCGAGGAAATCGCGTGCGCCATCAACGCACCGCTGATTACCTGGAATATCAAATCGACGACCAAGGCACACCAGGGTCTCTACGAGTACGACGCCGTCGCCCGCCTGCGCGACGGCCAGTTAGGCGATGCACGGGTGCATGACATCGGCAATTACATTCGCAAGGGCAAGCTGTGGGAGGCATTTACTTCTAAACAGCTTCCCGTTCTCCTGATCGACGAGATCGATAAAGCCGACATCGAGTTCCCCAACGATTTGCTCGCCGAACTCGATCGCATGGCTTTCGACGTCTACGAAACGGGCGAGCATGTCGCGGCCAGTGAACGTCCGATTGTCGTCATTACCTCGAACAACGAAAAGGACCTGCCAGACGCTTTCCTGCGCCGATGCTTCTTCCATTACATCAAGTTCCCCGACCGCGAGACGATGGAAGCAATCATCGAGGTCCATTTCCCTGGCATCCAGAAGGCGCTGGTGCGAAAGGCCATGGAAACCTTCTACGAGCTGCGCGACGTGCCGGGCCTGAAGAAGAAGCCCTCCACCAGCGAGCTGCTCGACTGGCTCAAGCTGCTGCTGAACGAGGACATGCCGCTCGACGTGTTGCAGAGCCCAGACGCAAGCAAAGCGATTCCACCACTCCACGGCGCACTACTGAAAAACGAGCAGGACGTGATGCTGTTCGAGAGGCTGGCGTTCATGGCAAGACGGGGTGGGTGAGGTGGCGAGGTGCTACACCGGCCACTGTGCCTGTGGTTCCGTCATGCTAAAAGTCTTGGGCGAGGCGATCGGCACGCGCCAATGCTGGTGCCGCCAATGTCAGCAAATCGCCGCCGGCGGACCGACCAATAACGCCATCTTCAGAGTGGCAGACGTCACACTGAACGGCGATCTTGCCAGTTCGACCTGGACGGCGGACAGCGGCAACACACTCACATTCCATTTCTGCCCATCCTGCGGAACGCAAGTCTATGCGCAGAGCTCCGCCCGCCCGCACTTGATGACCTTCCGCCTCGGCGTCCTCGATGTGGGACACGACCTCCGACCGCAAGCCGTAATCTGGACCGACGAGGCGCCGGACTGGGCCGTGTTTGATCCTGCGTTGGAACGCTTTCCACGCCAGCCTCCCGCTCTGCCAGCGAGCTGATCCTTGGGGCCGCGACCAGTTGCACATACTCGCTTTGCAGCGATTCGAGCTCGCCTCGAAGCCTTCGAACCGCGTGCTGGTTGGCGTGCATGGCTCTACGAGTTCACGCTGTTCGGCTTCAAGCAGGGCTGGGCCTGTCTGTTTGGCGCGTTACTGCTGGCTTTGCTGGTCGGCACGCACCTGCTCTATCCGGTTGACGCTACGCTATCGCGGTATGATTTCCTGACGCTGAGCGCGCTTGCCCTTCAGCTTGGTATGCTGGCGTTGCGTCTCGAAACGCCGGATGAAGCGAAAGTCATCCTCGCCTTTCACTTGGTCGGCACGGTGATGGAACTGTTCAAAACCGCGCACGGCTCGTGGGAATATCCAGAAGCCAGTGTGCTGCGGATCGGCGGAGTGCCGCTGTTCTCCGGCTTTATGTATGGAGCTGTCGGCAGTTATATCGCACGCGTCTGGCGCATATTCGATTTTCGATTCAGCCGCTATCCGCGGCAGGCGTGCACGTGGCTGCTGGCGCTGGCAGTCTATGTAAACTTCTTCGCCCACCACTGGCTGCCGGATCTACGGATAGTGCTTTTCGCCGTCATGACCCTGTTATTTGCCCGGACCCGTATCTGGTTCCGGATCTGGCGACGGGACCGCTGCATGCCATTACTGGTCGGGTGGTTCCTGGTTGCCCTGTTCATATGGTTTGCCGAGAACATCTCCACTTTTTCACATGCCTGGATTTATCCTAATCAACGCCTCGGCTGGACGATTGTCCATCCGGGGAAGCTCGGGGCCTGGTATCTGCTGATGTATATTTCCTTCGTTCTCGTAGCAGCGGTTCATCGTCCGCAGGCGCGATTCCGTGATGCCGATGGCATTTCCTACGGCTGTGCCCATTGATAACGGTATAATGCTTCACCACCCATTCCGCGCAAATCCGCTAGGCTCCGCAGATGCTTTTAAACTTTGTCGATGAACTGCGCGCTGCCGGCATTCCAGCCTCGCTGAAGGAGCACCTGGTGTTGCTCGAGGCATTGGAAAAGGACGTGATCGAACAGACGCCGGAAGCGTTCTATTATCTTTCGCGCGCGACGCTCGTGAAAGATGAGGGTCTGTTGGACCGGTTCGACCAGGTGTTTCAGAAAGTCTTTAAAGGCATTCTCAGCGACTATGGTCAACAGCCGGTCGATATTCCCGAGGATTGGTTGAAAAACGTGGCCGAACGTTATTTCTCTGACGAGGAGATGGAAAAGATCAAGTCGCTCGGGTCATGGGACGAGATCATGGAGACGCTGAAGAAGCGGCTTGAGGAACAACATGCGCGCCATCAGGGCGGCAACACATGGATCGGCACGAACGGAACGTCACCTTTCGGCCATTCGGGTTACAATCCCGAAGGTATCCGCATTGGTGGTGAAAGCCAGCACAAGCGCGCGATCAAGGTCTGGGAAAAGCGTGAGTTCGCCAATCTGGACAACGGCAGGGAATTGGGCACCCGCAACATCAAAGTGGCATTGCGTCGCCTGCGTCGTTTCGCTCGCGAAGGCGCAGCGGAGGAACTCGATCTCGAGGAGACCATTCGCGGCACCGCCAAACAGGGCTGGCTCGATGTGGTCATGCGCCCGGAACGGCACAACGCTGTCAAAGTCCTGCTGTTCCTGGACGTCGGCGGATCGATGGATCCTTTCATCCGGACAGTAGAAGACCTGTTCAGCGCCGCGACCAGTGAGTTCAAGAATCTGGAATTCTTCTACTTTCACAATTGCCTTTACGAAGGTGTGTGGAAGGATAACCGTCGCCGCCGGTCACAGCGCACGCCAACCTGGGACATCCTTCACAAGTATGGGCACGACTATAAGGTGATCTTCGTCGGCGATGCCGCGATGAGTCCTTACGAAATCAGCCATCCCGGCGGATCAGTAGAGCACATGAACGATGAGGCCGGAGCGACATGGCTCAGCCGGGTCACGCAGACTTATCCCGCGACGGTGTGGCTTAACCCCACGCCTGAGCGGCAATGGCAATATTCCAGCTCCACCCGCATGATCCGGGAAATGATGAACGATGCAATGTTCCCCCTCACGCTTGACGGGCTCGACAGCGCAATGAAGGAACTGACGCGCAAAAAGGGATGATCGAGCGGAGAAGCAGTCCGCGGCCATCCGGTTTGATTACCTGCTTCAGGTCTTGGGCGGGAAGTCCAAGTGCTCGTGGATCAATTGCCAGGTGCCGTCGGCCTGCTTCTTGAATATATCCGTATAGCGAAGATCGGCCTTCTTCATTTTTCCCGTCGAGCTGGTGAGATGTGAAAAACCCGATGCGACAAACAGATCCGGGCTCAGTATCTGGATTTCGGGATCGGGCATGTCTGCGTGATCGAACTTCATGTCGATGAAACGGGCATTGGCGACATGCATCGAAACCTTGCCTTCTACCGGGTCAGGCGCTTGCGGATCATAGCCAACGACGTCATCGGCGTACCATTTGTCGAGTGCCGTCAGATCCATTGACTGGATTGTTTTGGCGAAATCGGTCACCACAGTTTTTGCTTGGGCTTCTGTAACAGGTTGTGCGGCATCGGCGGTGGGCTGTTGCTTGCAGCCGGTCAGTGCAATGACCGCAAGACTCCGGACGAAAGGCACTCCCAAAGGAACTTTTCGCATCGCATCCCCCTATCTAGCGCGGCATCTTGTGATGCTCGCCCCAGGGAACCTACGCTGCGGTTTGTCCGTGGCAAGGCGGTTAACTTTTGTAGATGAGGATATCCGCAACCTCTTCCCGCCACGCCAGTTCATCGCGAGCAGCAACGGCGTCCAGATCATCGGGATGCGCCGCCCGATCATCCACCCATTCCCGCAAGGCGCTGCCGCCATTGATGACATCGATAGCGAGGCGGTCAAACTCGTATTCGTAAGGAAACTCACGCCAGATTGGATAGTCGGACCAAAGATTGCGGATGGCCTTGAAGGCCAGCGCCTGCAATCTCCAGGGCCGAAACACGCGATGGTCATAGAACGGACCTTCAGCGTGAATCATCAAGGCGCTGCAGAGAGTATTTTGATGCTTGTGGAAGGTGGGATCGAACCAGCATTCACGGATCGCGCAGCCTTTCAGCCAAGCAGGCGCCAATTGCTCCATTTCGGCCAAGACCGCCTGGGCCACGATATCGGGCGCGCCGAACAGGACTTCGAGCGGACGCGTAGTGCCTCGCCCTTCCGAAAGCGTCGTCCCTTCCAGCATTACTGTTCCGGCATAAGCACGGGCCATGTTGAGATTGGCGGCATTAGGACTGGGATTTATCCATATCCGGCTTTCAGGCCAACCGAAGCCCGGCCCATTGTCCGGCCGCCAGCCCTCCATCTCAATGACATGATAATCCACGTCGAGATTGAACTGGCGCACGAACCATTGACCCATCTCACCCAGCGTCAGCCCGTGCCGCATCGGCATCGGCCCAGCCCCAACGAAGCTTTCCTGCCCCGGTTGCAGCAGAGTACCTTCCACCGGCCGTCCGACGGGATTGGGACGGTCAAGCACCCACACGCTCTTGCCCTTCCCCGCTGCAGCTTGGAGCAGATAGAGCAGCGTCGTGACAAAGGTGTAGATGCGGCAGCCAAGGTCTTGCAAATCGAACAAAAAGACGTCGGCGGTGGCCATCATCTCCGCCGTGGGTCGGCGTACTTCGCCATAGAGACTGAATACCGGGATGCCGTAAGTCGGGTCGGTCTCATCCGCCGTCTCGACCATATTGTCCTGTTTATCGCCCTTGAGCCCATGCTGCGGGCCGAACGCCGAAACCACGTTCACCCCCGCCGCGATCAGCGCATCAAGCGAATGGGCCAGCCCATCGGTTACCGAGGCGGGATGAGCGATGAGTGCAATGCGCTTACCTTCCAACGGCGCGCGCAATTTGGAATCCGCAAGAAGGCGATCGATACCGAATTTCATGCAGGGCTGGGTGCCGCAACCTCCTCCAGGAAGCAACCCGGATCATGGAAATCGGGAACATCTGTATGATGTGCAAGCGCCCAATAGCTCCTCCTGCCGCCTTGCTCTTCAATCACCGCAGCGAAACCGCAACGCCATGGAGGCATGGGTAATCCCGCCGCGGGAATCGCGGCATCGAAAATCGCCAGATCAGTGCCGAGCCGCATGCTGCATTCGGGTTCACGCGGCATGGGGCGTTCGCTCATGCCCTCGCGCCGGCCAGAAAAATCATAAACGTTCCAGCGTTCCGAGGGGGATAGATTGATCTCGGTATAACCGTTCCCTTCGCCCGCGATCAGGAACAATTCGAAGCAGGTCGTCTGCCAAAGCCCGTCCGCCCGTCCTTTTCCGGCAAAGGGCGGGATCACCAACTGACCTGTTCCCAGCAGCTTCCATCGCACTCGAAGCCATGTCGTATCGAAGCCGATGACCCGCGCCTCCATATTGCGGACGAGCAAGGGAGGATGGGCGGAATGACAAACGAGTTCGGCCATGGCGCTGAAAGCGTAGATGGGGTTTGGTCCCCCTGGCAATCCGGATTCGCCAGTCACAAGAGCAGAAGCGGCCAGCCGTTCGGCTTCGCGGCAAAGGTAGCGAGCAGGTCCACGCTTTGTTTCCTTCGCGTCGCGTGCTAGGCGCGCCGCTCCCGATCAAGCCGAACGTATAGCCATGACCTACACTTCTTCCCTGCTCCGCCTGCTCGATGAGCGCGGCTACATTCATCAGCTCACTGACGCAGAAGGGCTGGACGCGCTGGCTGCCAAGCAGGTAGTGCCGGGATATATCGGTTTCGATCCGACGGCGCCTTCGTTGCATGTGGGGCATCTCGTCTCGATCATGATGCTGCGCCAGCTTCAGCGCGCTGGCCACAAGCCGATCGTCGTCATGGGCGGCGGCACCGGCAAGATCGGCGACCCCAGCTTCAAGGACGAAGCGCGCAAGCTTTTGACCGAGGACTTGATCGCGCAGAACGTCGCGTCGATCCGCCGTGTCTTCGAACGCTTCCTGACCTTTGGCGAGGGCCCAAGCGATGCGATCATGGTCGACAACGCGGAATGGCTCGACAAGCTGGAGTACATTCCGTTCCTGCGCGACATTGGCCAGCACTTTTCGGTCAACCGCATGCTCAGCTTCGATTCGGTGAAGCTGCGTCTCGACCGTGAGCAATCGTTGAGTTTCCTCGAATTTAACTACATGATCCTGCAGGCTTACGATTTCCTGGAACTGTCGCGCCGTGCCGGTTGCCGCTTGCAGATGGGCGGCTCTGACCAGTGGGGCAACATCGTCAACGGCGTGGAACTGGCGCGCCGCGTCGACGGCGCGCACGTCTTCGGCCTCACCACCCCCCTGCTCACCAACGCCGACGGCACCAAGATGGGCAAGACGGTCGGCGGTGCGGTCTGGCTCAATGAGGACCAGCTGACGCATTTCGATTACTGGCAGTTTTGGCGCAACACGGACGATCGCGATGTCGGCAAGCGCCTGCGCCTGTTCACGGACCTGCCGCTTGATGAGATCGAACGCCTTGAAACGCTGCAAGGCAGCGAGATCAACGCAGCCAAGATCATCCTCGCCAACCAGGCGACCCGTCTGTGTCGCGGAAAGGAAGCTGCGGGAGCTGCCGAAGCCACCGCGCGAACTACCTTTGCCGGAGGCGGTCTGGGTGAGGACCTGCCGACTATAGAAGTTGATGCAAAGGGTATCCGCCTGGGCGTCGCCTGCACGGTGCTGGGCTTTGCCGCTTCCAACGGAGAGGCCAAGCGCAAGATCGCTGAAGGCGCAGTGAAACTGGACGATCAGATCATGGACGATCCCGGCCTGCTCGTTACGGTCGCCGCAGGTGATTCGCGCAAGCTGAGCCTGGGCAAGAAGAAGCACGGCGTTCTAAAAGGCATCTAAGCGGCAAAATTGCACCGTTGGTCCGGCAAGGTACTGCCGGGTTTACGGATTCTTTGTCAATTCAGGGCATTGTCGGACCTCACGGTTACCAACAGAGGCAATGACAATGAGTGCAGGAGCGCAGCTTTCTGTCACCGATCAGCGTCGGGCGGCGCGTCATCCGGTCGACTACTCAGTAATCGCCGAGCATCGCCAGCACGGCGACCTGGCGCTGCACATCGTTAACGTTTCCGCTCAAGGCTTCATGGTTCACGGCAATCTCGGTCTTGAGCGGGGCGAACGCCTGGTGATGCGATTGCCTGTGGTCGGAAGGATCGAAGCCCACATGATATGGTCTCACGATGACCGATCAGGCTTTCAGTTCGAGCGTATCATCCGTGTCGACGATTTTCTGAAGCTGGTCGATACTTTGCAGCCTAATCCACGCCTTCGCCCGCGGCGCTGATTGCAGATAAGAAGGTGATTACCAAACTCCGTTCGTCGCATTAATACGACGTCTCAGCCCGCTGATGTAAAGATATATTGTTATAGTATAACATCACAATTAGCGAAATCGGCATGTCCCTTCCTGCTCTCCGATTCGCGTTGCTGGCCTGTGCGAGCGTTGTTTCTGGCACTTTGCCCGCGATGTCCGCAAAAGCGCAGCCAGCCCCCGCTGCAGCTACCGACACGGCGAGCGCCACATCGGGCGGCAATGCATCCAGCCATGCTCAGGAGCACGGTCCAGAGATCATTGTTACCGGCCGCGTCATTTCCGGAAATACGGATCCCATCGCGGCACCTGTCGTCCTGCAGGGAAACAACCTTTTACGTGATCTGAAACCGCAGATCGGCGAGATGCTGGCAAGCCTGCCCGGCGTATCCAGCACGGGTTTCGCCCCCGGCGTCTCCCGGCCCGTGCTGCGCGGCTTTGATGGACCGCGCGTGCAGGTCCTCCTGGACGGCATCGGTTCGCTCGACGCTTCGTCAGTCTCAGCCGATCATGCGGTATCGCTCGATACGCTTAACGTGGCTCGAGTAGAGGTTCTCCATGGACCTCGCGTCCTGCTTTACGCGAGCGACCCGGCGGGGGGTGCGGTCAACGCGATCGACAAACGTATTCCGCGACAAGTGCCGGACAAGCCGCTGGCCATCGATGCCCTCGCGTCCTATGGCACGGCGGCAGACATGGTAAACGGCGGAATAGCAGGCGACGTGCGCCTGGCCGACCGCTGGGTAGGCCATCTGGATGCCTCCTACTTCCACAGCAACAACCTGCATGTCGGTGGCAACGTACTGTCTCCGCAGCTACGCGCACAGACGCTTGCGCAGGCTGACGATCTTGCCGCCGCGGGCGATGTGCAAGGCGCCATGGCCCTTACGCAACAAGCCGATCGGCGCGGTTCGATCGCCAACAGCGGAACGAAGGGCTGGACGTTGGGCGGTGGCCTTGCCTTCATTGACGAGGGCGGCGATATCGGCCTGTCAGTTCAGCGACTGGCTACCGATTATGGTATTCCGCCCCGCCCTTCAACTGACCCGGAAGCCACCAGCATCTCGCTGCGTCAGACGCGGTTCGATTTGCGTGCGGGCGTCAATCTTCAGGGTTTTCTCAAGCGCGTGGAGCTTCGGGGGGCTTATGGGGATTACACGCATGCCGAAATTTCGAACGGCCAAATCGGCACACAGTTTCATAACAAAGCCCTTGAAGTCAGGCTTCAACTCGATCAGGTGCGGCGAGGGATCTGGAGCGGATCTAGCGGTGTGCAATATTCCGCAGCCCGGTTGGAAATGTCTGGCGACGAAACGCTCCTGCCGGACAACATGACGGAACATTTCGCGGCTTTCACCCTGCAGCAAATCGAAGTCGGGCAGTTCGATCTCGAAGGTGCTCTCCGATACGAGAGCACAAATATCCGCACCATTCCCGCGGACGAGAGACGCAGCTATTCGCAATATGCGGGCGTAGGCGGCATCGCTTGGCACCCTCTCGATCATGTCACCGTCTCGATCAATTACTCTCACGGCGAGCGTGCGCCCTCGGCCGAGGAGTTGTTCGTGAACGGGCTGCACGATGCCACTCAATCCTTCGAACGCGGCAATCCCAATTTCACCGTCGAGCGCAGCAACGGCATCGAGGCCGGAATCCGCTATAACGGCGGCAACCTGGCAGGATCGATCACGGCTTACGGCACCAACTTCGCCAACTTCATCACTGCCGTTCCCACTGGCCAGATTGTCGAGGATTTTCCCGTATATCAGTACATCCAGGCCCCGGCCCGCTTTCGCGGAATCGAAGCAGAAGGGGCGTTAACCTTGGTCAGTTGGGGCAATGGCCGTTCGCTCAAGACCGATGCTGGAGTGGACTATACCCATGCAAAACTTGTCAGCATCGGACCTGTGCCCCGCATTCCGCCACTGCGAGCGCGGGGAGGCGTCGAATACAGTTCGCCGACGATTGACCTGCGCGGGGAAGTCGAATGGAATGCCCGTCAAAATCGCGTTGCAGAAAACGAGAATCCGACAGATGCGTTCACCCTGGTGAATTTGAGTGCGACCTGGCGCCCGGGCGGTCAGAATAGTCCAATCTCGTTGGTTCTTTCAGCGGACAATCTGCTGAACGTGGCCGGAAGGCTCGCCGCTTCCGAAACCCGTGATTTTGTGCCGATCGCCGGCAGGGACGTAAGACTGACGGCCAAGTTCACCTACTGATCCGGAAATGTGGCATCTCTTGGCAAGGGTGAGCGGTGCTGCCATGCAGCGCTCGTGAGTCCTCCTACATCTCCCCTTCAGATCGCCGATTACCGCAAGTTCTGGCTGGCGCGTTTCTGCACCATGCTGGCATCCACCGGGATGGTGGTCATCATTGGTTATCAGGTCTATGACGTGGCCCGCGCCGATTATGCGATGTCCATCCCGACAGCGTCGTTCCAACTCGGGTTGCTCGGCTTTGCTCAATTCCTGCCGGTGTTCCTGCTAACGCCGGTGGCGGGGGTGGTGGCTGACCGGGTGGACCGGCGCAAGGTTGCCGCACTGGCCATGATTCTCGACGTCTGTGTCGCGTTGGGCCTCGGGATTACGACTGAACTTGGCCTGCGCAGCCTGCCGGTTCTGTTTGCCTTTGCAGTGCTTCACGGCGTGGTGCGCGTATTCATAGGCCCGGCCATGAGCGCCATTGCCCCAAACGTGGTGCCACTCAATCTCATACCGCGCGCGATCGCCTTCAATTCAATCGCGATGCAGGCGGGGATGATTATCGGACCGGCGGCCTACGGCTTCCTTTTCGCCGTCGATCAGACGGTGCCCTATTGGACTTCTGCTGGAATGCAGGTCATTTCCACGCTTTCAGTCCTGGCGATCTCGAACCTCCCCCCCTTCTCTTCAGAAGCCCGCGATGCGCATCCCGTAAAGCAGATCGTGGATGGGTTCCGTTTCGTGTGGCACCAGCGTTTTCTGCTCGGCTGCATCACCCTTGATCTGTTTGCTGTCCTGCTGGGCGGAGCGACCGCGCTCATGCCGGTTTTCGCCCGAGACATCCTGAATGTCGGCGCTGAGGGATTAGGGCAGATGCGCGCCGCCGTCGCAGCGGGAGCCGCTCTTGTGGCTCTGTGGCTGTCGTTCAAACCGCTGGAGCGGAATGTCGGCGTGAAGATGCTGCTCGCCGTGAGCATTTACGGAGCGATGACTGTAAGCTTCGGCTTTTCGCGCGTGTTCCCCCTCTCGCTCGTTTGCCTGGCGCTCATGGGCGCAGCGGACATGATCTCCGTGTTTATCCGCACCTCGCTTGTCCAATTGCGCACGCCTGATGAGGTGCGCGGCAGGGTTTCCGCGATCTCCGGTCTTGCCATATCGGCCTCCAACGAACTTGGCGAAATGCAATCAGGCGTTGCCGCGGCGCTGCTGGGCGCCACGGGGGCAGTTGTTTTCGGCGGCGTCGGTGCCATAGTCATCACTCTGTTCTGGGCCGGGTTGTTCCCCGAGATACGCCGGGCCCGCACGTTCGAACCTCTTGGAGCATGAGTCATGAAGGCTGACAGCATTCTCGCTACTATCGGCAACACGCCGCATATTCGCCTCTCGCGTCTCTTTCCGGATCACGAAGTCTGGGTAAAAGCTGAGCGCGCAAACCCCGGCGGCTCGATCAAGGACCGTATCGGTCTGGCCATGATCGAAGCAGCCGAGGCTGACGGCAGCCTGAAACCTGGTGGGACGATCATTGAGCCGACCTCGGGCAATACCGGGATTGGCCTTGCCATGGCGGCGGCGGTCAAGGGGTACAAGTTGATCCTGGTCATGCCGGATTCGATGTCGATCGAACGGCGCCGGCTTATGCTTGCCTACGGCGCCGAATTTGATCTAACCCCCCGTGAAAAGGGCATGAAAGGCTCCATCGAGCGGGCGAGGGAACTCATTGAAGCTACCCCTGGTTCGTGGATGCCGCAGCAGTTTGATAACCCGGCAAACGTGGCAATCCATGCGAAAACAACCGCGCAGGAGATTCTGGCCGACTTCGCCGAAACGCCCATTGATGTGCTGATTACCGGCGTAGGCACAGGCGGCCATCTCACCGCCTGCGCCGAGACGCTCAAGCATGTCTGGCCGGCGATGAAGGCTTATGCTGTGGAACCCACGCTTTCACCGGTGATTTCAGGGGGACAGCCCGGCCCTCACCCCATTCAGGGCATCGGTGCGGGATTCATTCCGGCTAACCTTCACACCCAGGCGATCGACGGCGCAATTCAGGTCGATCCTCCCGAAGCGAAGGAAATGGCTCGCCAATGCGCTACCAAGGAAGGCATGTTGGTGGGCATCAGCTCGGGCGCTACGTTGGCGGCGATCGCTCAAAAGCTGAAAGACCTGCCTGCCAATAGCCGTATCCTCGGCTTCAATTACGATACCGGCGAACGTTATCTTTCCGTACCGGATTTTCTGCCGGAATGACCGAGCTGGAAGCTGTCGCCTACGGTCACGCCGGTCAAGATCTGACGGGGCGGCTAGCCCGCCCTAAAGGAACGCCCGGCGCCGCAATAGTGGTGTTCCCGACTATCGCCAATTTTAATGCGCCAATGGAAAAACGCGCGCGGATGCTGGCGGACCTAGGCTATATCGCCATGGTGGCGGACTTTTACGGCGAACCAGCGGAAAGCTTCGAAGCCGCGGTCCCGCTTGCTGCGAAGCTGCGGGCCGACGTATCGCATTATCGCGGACGTCTGGCCGCAGCGATCGCCGCCTTGCGGGACCTCCCTGCCGCCTCCGAACTTCCCATGTTGGCAATTGGTTACTGCATGGGCGGACAAGCAGCGATTGAAGCGGCACGCGATGGACAGAACCTGCTGGCGGCGGTCAGCTTTCACGGCGCACTCTCGACGGCCAGGCAGGCAGAGCCCGGTGCGATCAAAGCCCGGCTTCTGATTTGCCATGGCGATGCCGATCCACTTGTTCCCCGCGAACAAGTTCTTCCGTTCTGGGACGAAATGAATCGTGCCAGCGCGAAATGGCACTTCCATTCCTATAGCGGCGTCCGTCACGGCTTCACTGATCCAGGCAGCGATGCGCGCAGCCTGGACGCAGTAAAATACGATGCCAGCGCCGATCGCCAATCATGGGCCGCGATGGTGAACCTGTTCGACGAGGTTCTGAATTAATTTTCTAACCGTCATCCCGCGTCAGCACGTCACCCGAAAGGCGCCGATAGAAACAGCTTCGTGCACCGGTATGGCACGCAGGACCCTCGGGCCGCACAAGCATGACTAAGGCATCCTGGTCGCAATCAACGCGCATTTCGTCAACGCGAAGAAAATGCCCGGAAGTCTCCCCTTTCAACCACAGCCTGCCGCGAGAGCGTGAATGGAAATGCGCGAGGCCGGTCTCACGGGTTTTTTCCAGCGCCTCAGCATCCATGTAGGCCACCATCAGCACATCCTTCGTCGCCGAATCGATAGCCACGGCAATCAGAAGCCCTTGCGCGTCAAAGCGAGGCATGAAGGTGGTGCCCAATTCTCGATCGGCTTTCGACGTGTCCGTCATTGTTTCAATTTTCCCGTTCAGGCTTACCAAATTTTAATGTTGCACGATAACCACAGCTAGTGAGCAAAATCCATGCGGCGATGCGAATCCCCTTTTCAACGCGGGCGTTTCATCGGAACTTCCCCTTGCAGCTGGGGGGCTGCTTTTTGACCCACAGGTCGCTGACAGACAAGCGCCATGGTTCGGGGAAGAAGTCCGGGTGGATTGATCCATCCGACTGCAAGATTGAGGGATCGGACCAAGACGGCATCAGGGGTGCCGCTGAACTGCATGCAGGGTCCATGAGTTTCGTCACGAGGACGCCCGGAACCGAGTTCCGGGCGTTTTCGTTGCTACGCCAGTTTCAGCACAATACCGGTTTCGTCCGATAGTCAGCGCCCGTCCAGCAGTTCATCGATAACCCGAGCGAAACAGGCGACGACGACCTTCTCGGCACCCGCACGCTTCAGCGCCGAGACGCAGGCGTCGCTGGTGGCGCCGCTGGTCAGCACATCATCCACCAAGACAACGCGGGCTCCTTTCAGCGCCTGGCAGCGCCCGTTTGCCGTGATAGCGCCGGTCAATACCCGCTTGCGGGCCTTCTGCCCCAGCCCGCCCAGCGACGGAGTCCGCTTCCGCCGCACTAGCGCGTCCACTGCGAGGCGGGCTCCTGTGCGCCGGGATAATTCGCGGCCGAGCTCCGCGGCCTGATTGTATCCACGCTTCCATAAGCGCCAGCGATGAAGCGGCACCGGCACGATCACCCAATCCGGGCCGATGAAGTGCACGCGGGGCGCAATCAACCCGGCCATCATCGGCGCGAGCGAGATGCGGTTGCCGTGCTTCAAAGCCAGCACGAGCCTGCGTGAGGTATCATTGTAAAGAGTGGCCGCTGCAATGCCGTCATGGCGGGGCGGATTAGCCATGCAAGGCGCGCAGGTGGCGCCCTCCGGTATGTTTTCAGCGAATGGCCGGCTGCAGAGAGTGCAGGCCGGCTCGCCCGGAATCACGAGTTCGCTCCAGCAGGTTTGGCACAGGCCCGTCTGCGCGGTGATAGCGGCGCCACATAGCGGGCAGCGTGGTGGGAACACGAGATCGATGAGAGGAGAGAGAACCGGCGCAAGAGACATGAAACCCATGCTATCGTAGCGCGTCGGCCCGACAAGCTGTTGCAAGGATTTCATCGAGGCGGCAGGGGATCGAGATGGCCAGCAAAACACCCCCCCGCATCTTTTCTCCCTCTCGTCGTCTGGCTGCGCGCCGCCGCATGCTCTCTCTGCAAAGCCTGCCCGACGCGCCCCGGTATCTGATCGACGACATGATCGAGGACGTGCTCGAACGATTGGCCTTCCTGCGCCTGACCCCCGCCAGCGCGCTTGTCATTGGGGATTATAGCGGAGACCTCGGCCGCGCCCTGGCCGCACGGGATGTGGCTATAACTACGGCGGAGCCGGCGCTGGGGCTGGATGAGGAACGGCCCTACCCTTTCGGCGGCTTCGAGTTCATCGCCAGCCTCGGCACGCTGGACACCGTGAATGATCTGCCGGGCGCCCTTCATCACCTTCGCGCGGCACTTGCGCAGGGGGGCATGATGATCGCCAGCTTTCTTTCTTCCGGAAGCCTGCCCGTGCTGCGTGAGGCCATGCTTGCCGCTGACGGCGATCGTCCGGCCCCGCGCCTTCACCCGGTTGTAGATGTGCGCTCTGGCGGGCAACTCTTGCAGCGTGCGCGGTTCGCTGATCCGGTGATCGATCAGCGCCCGCTCAAAGTTTCATTCCGAAGCCTTGAGCGACTGGTGGCCGACCTGCGGGCGCAGGGTCTTTCGAACATGCTAGCTGATCCGGGCCCGGCATTGGGCAAGACGGCTCGGAAAAAAGCGATACAGGCGTTCGCAACCGCCGGTGAAGGCGGTCGGGTGGTGGAATGCTTCGAGATTCTCACGCTTTCGGGCTGGAATCGGTAAGCTCCAGCCCGAAAGGATTGGTCAGGCCAGCGCGGCCTGTGCTGCGGCCAGCCTGGCGATCGGCACCCTGAAGGGCGAGGCGCTGACGTAATCGAGACCCACGGTTTCGCAGAACGCGATGGATGCCGGATCGCCGCCATGCTCACCGCAAATGCCCAGCTTCAGTTCCGCGCGCGTCGCGCGCCCACGATCAGCGCCCATCCGCACCAGCTGGCCGACACCTTCTACATCCAGGCTGACGAACGGATCGCGGGCGAACACCCCCTTCTCGACATAAGTCGGGAGGAACTTGCCTGCGTCATCACGTGAAAGACCCAGCGTCGTCTGCGTAAGATCGTTGGTCCCGAACGAGAAGAACTCACCCACTTCGGCGATCTCGCCCGCGATCAGGGCTGCGCGCGGCAGCTCTATCATGGTGCCGACCTGGTAATGCAGCTCGAGACCCTTTTCGTTGAAAACTTGCGCGGCCGCGCGCGCGACCAGGGCCTTCAGGATTTCCAGTTCCTTCTTCGTCGCCACGAGCGGGATCATCACTTCCGGCACGATCGCTTCCCCATCGCCCGCCGCGACGTCGCAGGCGGCCTCGAAGATGGCGCGGGCCTGCATCTCGTAGATCTCGGGAAAGGTAATGCCCAGACGGCAGCCGCGATGGCCCAGCATGGGATTGAACTCGAAAAGGTCCGCCGCGCGGCGTTTCAGCGTGTCGACGCCAATGCCGATTTCCTCCGACAGTTCGGCAAATTCCGCGTCGCCGTGCGGCAGAAATTCATGCAGCGGCGGGTCGAGCAAGCGGATCGTCACAGGCAGACCCCGCATGATCTCGAAGATCGCATGGAAATCGGCCCGCTGCTCGGGAAGCAGCTTTTCGAGCGCGGCGCGGCGACCCGACTCGTCCTCTGCCAAGATCATCTGGCGTACCGCGCTGATGCGGTTCGCATCGAAGAACATATGCTCCGTGCGGCACAAGCCAATGCCCTCAGCACCGAACTGGCGCGCCATCCGGCAATCGGCGGGAGTCTCGGCGTTCGTGCGCACTTTCATGCGCCGATGTTTATCCGCCCATTCCATCAGGATAGCGAAATCGCCGGCCAGCTCGGGTTCGATGGTGGGCACCTGGCCGGCCATGATATCGCCGGATGCGCCGTCAAGCGTGAGGATATCCCCTTCCTTCAGCTCGCGCTTGCCCATGCGCATCGTGCGCGTCTTCATGTCGATCGACAAGCCGGAGGCGCCTGAAACGCAAGGCCGGCCCATGCCGCGCGCCACCACGGCGGCGTGGCTGGTCATCCCACCGCGCGCGGTAAGGATGCCCTTGGCGGCGTGCATGCCGTGAATGTCCTCAGGCGAAGTCTCAACCCGCACGAGGATGATCGCTTCGCCCAATTCGGCGCGCTTTTCCGCAGTGTCAGCATCGAAAACGATCGCGCCTGAAGCCGCGCCTGGCGAGGCGGGCAGCCCGCGGCCGAGAATGTCGCGCGGAGCCTTGGGGTCCAGCGTGGGGTGCAGCAACTGGTCCAACGCCATAGGGTCTACGCGCTTGATCGCGGTCGCCTCGTCAATGAGGCCCTCGCCCACCATGTCAACGGCCATTTTCAGCGCGGCTTTGGCAGTGCGCTTGCCCGAGCGCGTCTGCAGCATCCACAGCTTGCCCTGCTGCACCGTGAACTCGATGTCTTGCATGTCGCGGTAGTGTTTTTCGAGCAGTTCGAAAACCGCCGCCAGTTCGGCATAAGCCGCGGGCATGGCCTCTTCCATCGAAAGCGGTTTGGCCCCGGCGCGTTCGCGCGCCGCCTTGGTCAGGTATTGGGGGGTGCGGATGCCCGCGACCACATCCTCGCCCTGCGCATTAACGAGCCATTCGCCATAGTAGGCTTTCTCGCCGGTCGCCGGATCGCGGGTGAAGGCGACGCCAGTGGCCGAAGTATCGCCCATGTTGCCAAAGACCATGGCCTGGACGTTGACCGCCGTGCCCCAGTCGCCAGGAATGTCGTTAAGACGGCGATAGACTTTCGCGCGGTCGGAATCCCACGAATCGAACACCGCGCGGATAGCGCCCCACAGCTGTTCGTTCACGTCCTGCGGGAACGGGCGGCGCAGTTCGCTTTCAACGATGTCCTTGTATTCCTTGACGATCCTGCGCCAGTCATTGGCGGTCATCTCCACGTCGTTGAGATAACCATTGTCCTCCTTGGCGATTTCGAGCACTTCTTCGAAAAGATGATGCTCTACGCCCAGCACGACATCCGAATACATCTGGATAAAGCGGCGATAGCTGTCCCACGCGAAGCGATCGTCGCCGGAAGTCGCGGCCAGCCCTTCGACGGTCCGGTCGTTAAGGCCAAGGTTGAGAACGGTGTCCATCATGCCCGGCATCGAAACGCGCGCGCCAGAGCGGACGGAGACCAGCAACGGATCCGCCGCGCTGCCGAACGTCTTGCCCACCGTCTTTTCGATATGTGTCAACGCCTCCGCCACCTGGATGCGCAGTTCGTCAGAGAAATCGGCCCCTTCGGCGAGGTATTTGACGCATTCTTCGGTCGTAATGGTAAAGCCGGGAGGCACTGGCAGGCCGATTCCGGCCATTTCCGCAAGGTTGGCGCCCTTCCCGCCGGTTATCACTCTGTCTTTCGCGCGCGGATCATCATGCCGGGCACCGCCGCCGAAGGTGTAGACCTGCCTGTTCATCTATCCGCTGGCTTTCCTGTTCTGGTTGACACAGTTGACACGGTTCAGGGGAGAAAGACCCTCATCCCTCGATCCGCGAAAAATCGGCGACGTTGTGCACTGCAGCGCGAAAACGATCAAGCAGCGCCAAACGGGAATTTCTCTTAATGAAATCAGCGTCGTTTACAGTAACTTGTTCGAAAAACGCGTCGATCGGTGCTCGTAGCGAGGCAAGTGCGGACATTGCACCTGCGAAATCCTCTGTCTCTACAGCGGCGGTAGCGGCGGGTTCTGCCGAATCAAGCGCATCGATAAGCGCCTTCTCCGCAAATTCGGGCGTGTAGGACAGCTCTTTCTCCGCCCGGTGGCGATCCGCCATCTTGGCGGCGATCACCGGCGCAAGATCGGGATCATCGACGAGCGCCAACGGGTCTTCCTCACCTGTACGGGCGATCTCGCCCTCAATGCCGCGCCAGTCCTCCTTTTTGAGAATGTTGGCCGCGCGCTTGTAGCCCGCAAGGAGGTTGGCGCCGTCCTTCGTTTCGACGAAAGCCTGCAACGCATGGACGCGGGCCAGCAGACGGACCAGATCGTCCTCCCCGCCGAGCGCGAAAACCGCATCGATCAGGTCGTGACGGACACCGGCTTCGCGTTGCTGGACTTTGAGGCGATCGGATATGAAATCCCTAATGTCGCTCATGAACACGCGAGCATATTGCTGTTCAAGTTCGGCTCTCAGAGAATCCGCTGGTGCGGGCTCGGGCCGCTCGTCTTCAAACCCCTGAGCTTTGGCCGCTTGGCGCGCCTCCCCAAGCCATTGGGCTATACGGCCGCGCAAATGGTTGCTCAAGATCAAAGCCAAAACCCCGAGGGCAGCGCGGCGCAGCGCAAACGGATCTTTGGAACCTGTCGGCTTCATACCCTTCATGAAGAAGCCGGCGATGGTATCCAACTTATCCGCTAGCGACACCGCCACTGTTACCGGCGCGGTCGGCACCTCGTCCCCTTGCCCCACGGGCTTGTAATGATCGCGAATAGCGTCGGCCACGGCGTCAGGCAGGTCCTCAGCACGGGCGTAGTAGCCGCCCATCAGGCCCTGCAACTCAGGGAACTCTCCGACCATCTCGGTAACGAGATCGGCCTTACACAACTGTGCGGCGAGTTCGGCCTGCTCGGCCAATTTTACAACTTCTCCGTTCGCCTCGAGCGAAGTCGA
Organism: Novosphingobium sp.; assembly: GCF_036733805.1. Lineage (GTDB taxonomy): Bacteria > Pseudomonadota > Alphaproteobacteria > Sphingomonadales > Sphingomonadaceae > Novosphingobium. The sequence goes on from NZ_DAIMZT010000003.1 coordinate 102,278, forward strand.
GAGGCTATCGCGCGACATGTCTCGCGTTCGCTCGGCGCGAACGGATGCAGGATTGACGATCCCTTCTTCCACCAGCCACCGCGCCAGCTTAGCCACGCGCTCCACCTTGTCGGCGACAGTGCCCAGCTTCTCGTGGAAGGTGATACGGCTCAGCTTCTCCGCATGAACCGACAGCGGAGTCTTGCGGTCCTGCTCCCAGAAAAAGCGCGCGTCGGACAGGCGGGCGGCGAGCACCTTGCGATTGCCCGCAACGATCGCCTCGCCGCCGTCGCTGGCGTCGATATTGGCCGTGCAGACGAAGGCATTGGCGAGCTTTCCGTCCCGCTCACACACGAAATATTTCTGGTTCACCCGCGCGGTGAGCTGAATCACTTCAGGCGGCACTTGCAGGAACGCCTCGTCAAAGCGACCCAGCAGCGGCACCGGCCATTCGGTGAGACCGGCATTCTCGATCACCAGCCCCTCGTCCTCTACCAGAGTCAGTCCGGCGACCGTAGCGGCTTCGCTGGCCTTGGCGCGGATCAGGTCCTGCCGCTCCTCATGATCGACGATGACATGGCACGCGCGAAGCTTGTCAACATAGTCATGCGCATTGCCGATGGTGATATCGTGCGGGTGGTGAAAACGGTGACCCTTGGTGGCGTAGCCTGAGCGGATGCCGTCAATCTCACACTCGACCAGATCATCGCCGAAGATGGCGACGATGCCTGAAAGCGGGCGCACCCAGCGCAGCGCTTCAGTGCTGATCGAGCGGGGGCCCCAGCGCTGCGATTTGGGCCACGGGAAAACCCGCACCAGCGCGGGTATCGCCTCTGCCAGCACGTCCTTGACCGCCCGGCCCGGCTTCTCGACCACGGCGAAGTACGTCTCCTTGCCCTTGAGGTCACGCACTTCGAGCTGGTCCTTGGTCAGCCCGGTCTTGCGCAGGAAGCCCTCAAGCGCCTGCTCCGGCGCGCCGAGGGCGGGACCCTTCGTTTCCTCGTGCACCGCTTCGGTGGTTTGCGGCAAGTCGCGCGCAATCAACGCCAAACGACGCGGGGTGGACCATACCGCGACCTGGCTCAGCGTAACGCCAGCGGCTTCCATTTCCTTGCGGAACAGTCTTTCCAGGTCCGCCCGCGCACCGGCCTGCATGCGAGCGGGGATTTCCTCGGAACGGAGCTCGAGAAGAAAATCGGTCATACCGTCCACCCCGGAAACTTCGCTTCCCACCCGGCCTTGTTCTTGTCGATCCATGCCTCGCACGATCCCTTGGCCAGATCGCGTACGCGGCCGATATAGCTGGCTCGCTCCTGCACCGAGATCACGCCGCGCGCCTGCAGCAGGTTGAACAAGTGGCTCGCTTCGATCGCCTGATCGTAGGCCGCGAGCGGGATTTGCGCGTCGATGCAGCGCTTGCACTCCGCCTCTGCTGCCTTGAAGCCAGCGAACAGGGCATCGGTGTCGGCAATCTCGAAATTGTATTTCGACTGCTGTTGCTCGTTGGCGAGGAAAACGTCGCCATAAGTCACGCCTTCGTTATTGAAGCGCAGGTCGTAGACCCAGTCCACGCCCTGGATATACATCGCCAGGCGTTCGAGGCCGTAAGTCAGTTCGCCCGCAACCGGCTTGCAGTCAAACCCGCCAACCTGTTGGAAGTACGTGAACTGCGTCACTTCCATGCCATCACACCAGACTTCCCAGCCCAGGCCCCAGGCGCCCAGCGTCGGGCTTTCCCAATCGTCCTCGACGAAACGGATGTCATGCGCCAACGGATCGACGCCGATCTCCGCGAGACTCGCGAGATAAAGCTCCTGCAAGTTCTCGGGGTTCGGCTTCAGAATCACTTGATACTGATAGTAATGCTGCAGCCGGTTCGGATTCTCGCCATAGCGCCCGTCCGTGGGGCGGCGAGAGGGCTGGACATAAGCGGCCTTCCACGGCTCCGGCCCCAATGCACGCAGCGTCGTCGCCGGGTGAAAGGTGCCCGCGCCCATGCGCATGTCATAAGGCTGAAGGATCAGGCATCTTTGCGCGCTCCAGAACTTGTGGAGCGTCAGGATCATATCCTGGAAACTGAGCGTCTCTTTGGCCGCGGTGGACATCATAATTCCGTCAAGATCAGGGCGCCGTGCGTGGCTGCGCGGCCTTTGGCGGATCGAGCCCGCCAAATCAACAGGTCATGGCGCGGCAGCGCTTGCATTAAGGCCGTGTTTGCCGTTTCTCCGGCAATCTATGCCCATGATCCCGATCAAGACCTGCATTCGTGCAACCGCCTGCGCCCTGGCGCTGTTTTCGTCCATTCCCGCCTTGGCGCGGAACGCGGCACCAGCGGCCGCGCCGGTCCTCGCGGCGCCCACCGCCCGCCCGGCGTTGTGGAAAATCGCGGATGGGGACACCACGATCTGGCTCTTCGGCACCATTCACATCCTGCCAGAGAACGTCGATTGGTACTCGGGACCGGTCGCCAAGGCGTTTGACGCGTCGAGCGAACTGGTCACCGAAATTCCGACGGATCGGACGACGCAGGATTCGCAAGGCATGATCCTGCAGAAAAGCTTGCGTGAGGATGGCAAGATCCTGCGCGATACCCTGTCCAACAAAGAGCGCTCCGCGTATGACGCCGCGATGACCTCAATCGGACTGCCTCCACAGGCGTTCGACAAGAACGATGCCTGGTTCGCAGCGCTCATGCTCACTCTGATCCCGCTTAAAGAGGCAGGCTACAACCTCGAAAGCGGCGTCGACGCTCAGGTCGGCCAGAAGGCCAAATTACGGCACATGGAAAATGAAGCGTTGGAAACGCCGGAATACCAGATCTCGCTTTTCGATACCCTCCCGGAGGAAACGCAGCGCCGATATCTGGACGAGGTCGTGAAAGCCCTTCCCACCGTCAAGCCGGATATCGACTCCATGGTCGCCGCCTGGCGAGCGGGCAAAGCCGAAGAACTTGCCCGGCTGCTGAATGAGGAAGAAGACGATCCCAAGCTTCGGGAGGTCCTGCTTATCAATCGCAACCAAGCCTGGGCGAAGTGGTTGAAAGCACGTCTGGAAAAGCCCGGCACGGTTTTCGTCGCCGTTGGCGCCGGGCATCTGGCAGGCCAAGGCAGCGTGCAGGATCAACTCGAACACATCGGCATCACGCCCGTGCGCGTGCAGTAAGTGTCGATTCCCCGCTGGGCTGCCCTTTTCGTGGCGCTGGCGCTGCTGGCCTGTTCGCCCAAGCCGCAGGAAGCGCACCCGGCTCTCTGGCGGGTGGAGCGTGAGCAAGGGCAAGTGGGCTGGCTGTTTGGCACGATACACAGTGCGCCTCGCCCTCTCCAGTGGCGAACGCCCGGGGTGCGCGAGGCTTTGGATCATTCGGGCATTGTCATGGTGGAGGTCGGCAATCTCGCTGATGAAGCCGGGGTGGCGGCGACGTTCGCGCGCCTGGCGAAAAGCCAGGGCCAGCCGCCGCTCTCACAGCGCATCGCACCACGGGAGCGGACGGAACTAGCGGCATTGCTCAAGAAAAGCGGCTATCGTGACGGGGACTTTGCCGCGATGGACACCTGGGCGGCGGCGCTTATGCTCGCGCGTGCGGAAGAGGGCAGCGGCGATGCCCGCAACGGCGTCGACCGCGCTGTGATCGCCGCGGCGGCCGGCCGGCCGGTGGTGGAACTGGAGGGTGCAGCCAAGCAACTCGGTCTGTTCGACAACCTCCCCGAGGACGAACAGCGAGACCTGCTGACCGCCGTGGTCACGGAGGCGGTGCAGCCCGATCGCGATCTCTCCGCGAGCTGGCGCAAAGGCGACATGACGACGCTCGAAAGGGAAACACGTTCCGGCATGCTCGCGGACCCCGAATTGCGCGAGGTGCTGTTCGCCCGGCGCAATCGCGACTGGGCTGTGCGGATCGGTGAAGCGGTGAAAGCGGGGCGCAGGCCCTTCGTTGCCGTCGGCGCCGCGCATATGGCTGGCCCTCAGGGGCTGCCGGCAATGTTGGAACGGCAAGGTTTCAGGATTACGCGCGTCGAGTAGCGCGCATACTTGCTTTCCCGCGCCTTTGCGCGTAAGGGCGCGCCCTTCCCGTCATGGTCATCCCTGGAGGCGTGGCGGGCGGTGCGGGTCGGTGAGCGATCTGTCGCCGATATTCAATCCAGTTTTCGAAAGGCAAGTCTCATGAGCGATACGCTTAACCTGCCGGCAGAGACGCGTGAACGGGCTGGCAAGGGAGCCTCCCGTGCTCTGCGTCGTGATGGCCGCGTCCCCGCCGTTGTCTATGGCGGCAACGAAGAACCTCTCGCCATTCACGTGGAGGAAAAGGAGCTGACCCGTCAGCTCATGACCGGCCACTTCTTCAATTCGATCGTCGAGGTCGAAGTGAATGGCAAGAAGCTGCGGACGCTGCCGAAGGACGTTGCCTTCCACCCCGTGACCGATCGTCCGCTTCACGCTGATTTCCTGCGTCTGGCCAAAGACGCGGCCGTGCATGTGAACGTGCCGGTGGTGTTCATTAATGAGGAGCTGTCGCCCGGCCTCAAGCGCGGCGGTGTGCTGAACATCGTTCGCCATGAGCTGGAGTTGGTCTGCGCTGCAGACAAGATCCCCGATGACATCACGATCGACGTCACCGGTTTCGATGTGGGCGAGGCGATTCACATCAGCCATGTGAAGCTGCCGACCGGCTCGGCCAGCGCGATCACGGACCGTGACTTCACGATCGCGACCATCGTTGCGCCGTCCGCGCTCAAGAGTGAGGAAGGCGACACGACCAAGACCGAAGGCGAAGGCGAATAAATCCCCATTCCCTCTCCCGCTTACGGGAGGGGTCAGGGGAGGGCTTGTTCGGGGAGTGGCGCGCGTGAAATGCCCTCCCCCAGCCCCTCCCGTAGGCGGGAGGGGAGTTTGATGCAGCTATGGGTCGGCCTTGGTAATCCCGGACCGCAATATGCGATGCACCGGCACAATATCGGCTTCATGGCCGTGGACACCATCGCCGATGTCCACAATTTCGGCCCAGTCCAGAAGAAGTTCCAGGGCTGGATGCAGGAAGGCCGCATCAGCGGCGAAAATATCCTGCTGCTCAAGCCCGCCACGTTCATGAACGAAAGCGGGCGTTCAGTCAGTGAAGCGATGCGCTTCTACAAGCTCGACTTATCCGCTCTGACCGTTTTTCACGACGAGCTGGATCTGCCTCCATTCAAGGTCAAGGTGAAGCGAGGCGGCGGCCACGCCGGACACAATGGGCTACGCTCGATTGACCAGCATTTAGACGCCGATTTCCGCCGCGTGCGGCTAGGCATCGGTCACCCTGGGCACAAGGATCGCGTTACCGGCCACGTTCTCGGTAATTTCGTCAAGGCCGAAATGGAACCGCTGGCGGAGATGTTGGGCGCCATTGCCGCGGAGGCCGGTCATCTGGCGGAGGACGATGATACGCGCTTCATGAATGACGTGGCACTGCGTCTCAGCGAAAGTTAGGGCCTCTTTTCTCGATTTATGTCGGGTTAGCTTACAAGTTCGCTTCCTCGTCCTATGCGTTAACCATGGAAGCACCCGTATCTCCCTTATTGGCACACAGCTTGCGTAAAGACGTGTCAACCAATTCGAGTCGAATGCCAACCGGGGGTACGTCATGTCGAAATTGAAGAACACGCTCGCGGGACTGGCCGTCGCGGCCGGCCTGTCGTTGGCGGCTCCGGCCTGGGCCGATGCCATTACACTCGACGCCAGCGACATCGGGCAATCGTTCACCGTGAATTATGACGGCTTCGCCAACGGAACCACGATCAATGGCCTGACCTCCCAAGCGACGTTTACCCTCTCGTCGGTGACCTCCACCGGATATGTATTCGATTATAGTTTAACCAACACCACCAGCGGCGGTCTGGACTCGCGCGTTTCGAGCTTCGCCTTCAACGTCGATCCTACGATCACGGGCGCCACCAGCACCGGCGCGTTCTCCTACACGACGCTTAACAGCAATTATCCGAACGGCATCGGCACCGTTGACGTGTGCTTCAAGGGTGGCTTCAGCGGTTCCTGCGCCGGAAATTCCGGCGGCGTGCTGACGGGAGACACTGGCATGGGAACGATGACTCTCTCGTTCGCTTCTGCACCATCGTCGATTACCTTGTCGGACTTCTTCGACCGCTATCAATCGATAACCGGCGCCGGCCCCGTCTCCTCGGCAAGCGGCACGGGCACGATCACCAGCTCGAGTTCCTCAGGCGGAACGCAAGTTCCCGAACCCGGCATGATCGGAATACTCGGCCTCGGCCTAGCCGGTCTTGGAATGGTCCGCACGCGCCGCCGCCAAACCGGTTCGCTCACGGCCGCAGCCTGATTTCGCCTTAGCTCCCTAAGGCAGCCCATTGAAAGCCCCCTTCCGTCATGTGCGGAAGGGGGCTTTTGCGTCAGCCTTTCTCGATCTCGGCGAGATGACCGGCGATCGTCGCATTCTCCGGCGCTTTGCGCGCTGCCTCACGAATAAGCGCCCTGGCCCGCCCGCGGTCCTTGCCCGATTGGTGAAGCAACCACCCGGCAGTGTCCATAACCGAAGGGTTATCCGGCGCGAGCCGGAGCGCACGTTCGGCAAATTCAAGCGCTTTTGCGGAATTTCCAGTCTGGCCGTAAGCGAAGGCAAGGTTGTTCAGCACCAGCACATTCTTGCCGTCCGTCTGCCTCAAGATAGTTTGGTATGCGCTGATAGCCGTCTGCCAGTCCCCACCGCGCATCGCCTTGTCAGCGGAAGCCAGTCGCGAGACGATAGTTCTTCCCATCGCTTCACGGGCCCTTTGCTCCATGGCTTGAGCGCCGGGATTACCCGACTGTTTGTAGGCTCTGGCCAAAAGGCCCAGTTCCGCGCCGGTGACGTTAGGCGATTGCGCAAACGGCTGCAGCGTATCCACCGCTCCTGAAGCGTCGCCGAGCTGGAGCTTTGTTTCGCCCAGCAACGCGCGCACCTCTCGGTTGGCTGGTTCACGAAGAAGCTGGGATGACAAACGTGCGCGGGCCTGCTCACCTTGCCCAAGTTCCAGCAATGCCTTGGCGTAAAGCGCGCTGGCCTGCGGCCAGCGCTCAAGCGAAGCCTCCCGCACTTGCAGCTTCTCGCGCACTTTCTGCCACTTTCCGTCAAGAGCATCGAGACGAGCGTCAAGGTAGATAAGATCAGGATCATCGGGATTGGCGGCCAGATTCTGTGCAACCAGCAGACGCACATCATCCGTGCGGCCAAGGGCCGAGAGAACCCCGACCGTGCCAAGCAAAGCGGCCCGACTGTCCGGATAGTCCTTGAGCCCTGACTCGAACACCACGAGCGCTTTGCCCAACTCGTTCCGGGACATCAGCAGATCGCCGCTGGTCAAATAGGAGTTGAGCGGCCGCGGCCTTTCCTTCGCGGCCAGGTCAGCAAGCCGCTGCGCCTCAGCCATATTGCCGCGATCGAGCTGAAAGTTCGCATAGTCGGCCATGAGGCGACCCTTCGGACCGGAGGCGCGCTCACCCGCAGCGAAGGTTTGAATTGCCTTGTCCGCTTCACCCTTGCCGATATGAGCGAGCGCTGCCACCCGACATCCTTCAGCGGTGCCATCATTCGCCACGGCCGCCAATGCATCGTCATAGCGCTTTTTCATCAGATAGACTTCGCCACGAAGAACGGCGATATCCCCCGGCAACTTACGGAGCTTGGCAAGACGCTCGAGCACTCCGCCGGCGGAGTCAGGATCGGACAGCGCCACGTAAGTGCGGGCCAGCAGTTCCAGCGCCCGCGCGTTGGTCGGCTGTTCCTGGACCACCCTGCTCAGATCGACCCGCGCAGTGAAATAGTCGTGCGCAGAATAGGCCCTTTCGGCCTGCGCCAAACGTTTCTCGGAATTGACACCACAACCGGCCAGCAACAGGGCGACAGCCACAGGAAGGCTGGAACGAATGGCATGCTTCATGGCCCGCAGTTCTATCGCCGCGAGGTGAAGATTAGGTGAAACTGGCCAAGCTCGATCCTGCCCGCTATGGGCGGCGAAATTTGCATTTTCGGAGTTACAGATGGGTTTCCGTTGCGGGATCGTGGGTCTGCCCAATGTCGGCAAGTCGACCTTGTTCAATGCATTGACCGAGACGCAGGCGGCTCAGGCGGCGAACTATCCTTTCTGCACGATTGAGCCCAATGTCGGCCAGGTGGGGGTGCCGGACCCGCGGCTTGATAAGCTGGCCGAAATCGCCGGCTCCGCGAAAATCATCCCGACCCAGCTTTCCTTCGTCGACATCGCCGGCCTCGTTCGCGGCGCATCGAAGGGCGAGGGCCTGGGAAACCAGTTCCTGGGCAATATCCGCGAGGTTGACGCGATTATCCACGTGCTGCGCTGCTTTGAGAATGATGACATTCAGCACGTGGACGACCGCGTGGATCCCCTTGCCGATGCCGAAACAGTGGAAACGGAACTGCTGCTCGCCGATCTAGAGAGTCTTGAAAAGCGTGTGCCCGCCGCGCAGAAGCGTGCGACCGGGGGTGACAAGGAGGCGAAAATCGCAGCGTCGGTGCTTGGGCAGGCGTTGGAACTTCTCCGCGAAGGCAAGCCCGCGCGTCTGACTGAGCCCAGGGACGAGGAAGAGGCGCGCGTGCTTAACCAGGCACAGCTCCTGACTGCGAAGCCAGTGCTATACGTCTGCAACGTCGAGGAAGAGGCTGCCGCTGAAGGCAATGCCTTCTCGCGACGCGTTTTCGAAAAGGCCGCCGCGGAGAACGCCACCGCCGTCATTGTCTCAGCCGCGATCGAAGCCGAGCTGGTCGGCATGGATCCGGAGGAGCGGATGGTGTTTCTCGAGGAGATGGGTCTGCACGAAACCGGCCTGGCCCGGATCATCCGTGCGGGCTACGAATTGCTCGAACTTCTCACCTTCTTCACTGTCGGCCCCAAAGAGGCACGCGCTTGGACCGTGCATAAAGGCGCCAAGGCCCCGGAAGCGGCAGGCGAGATTCACTCGGACATGCAACGCGGCTTCATCCGGGCCGAGACGATTGCCTATGGCGATTTCGTCTCGCTCGGCGGCGAGGGCAAAGCGCGGGAAGCCGGCAAACTTCGCCAGGAAGGCAAGGAATATATTGTTCAGGACGGCGACGTCATGCATTTCAAATTCAACGTTTAGGGCTTTTATCCTGACGCAGCCCGTCACTTTTCGGGCGATTTCACCACCATATGTCCCACCTGGATTCGTCTCCCTTACCGAGAATCTGTCAGGATCGGCATGGCCTTGTGCATGCTGCTGGGCCAGGCAAGGCTGGGCATGGCACGCGCCGCCATACTTATCGCGTACAGGTGACTGCGCCGTCAGCCATGAAAGCGACGCGCTCCCGCGCGTCGTGAACGATCAGCCTGGCGGGCCAGTGGTCTTCATCCGCCCCGGTTCCGGCATCCGGCCGGCGCATCAGATCGATCCAGTTCGAGAGCCCCACGTAAGTCGCGCGAGCATTGCCTGGCAGTTGGGCGCTTTCCAACTTGGCGGCGTAGCGCCTGAGATCGCCCCCTATGCGCATGAAACCCTCATCGCCAGCGGCAATAAACAGCGGATCATTTCCGCCCGTCTTGCGAAACACACATCCTGGCCGGTCGAGACCGTAGCGGGTGATGTCGACGGAACTTATCGCCGTAGGAACGATCGGTTCGAACGGCTCGCGGCTCATTCGCTCAACCATGGTGATATCGCGCGCATCTTGCGCCGCCTGCCGCGCCGCGTCCTTTTCCGCACAACCTGTCGGCAGCACGCTCCCGAACAGCCCGAGAGCGGCGAGCGCGATGACTTTTTTGTCCATCACTTGCGCCCAAACAGCTTCTCTATGTCCTTATGCGCAAGTTTAACCCACGTCGGCCGGCCATGGTTGCATTGTCCGGAACGCGGTGTTCGCTCCATCTCGCGCAGCAGGGCGTTCATTTCGGCTACGGAAAGCGACCGTCCCGCGCGAACCGAGCCATGGCAGGCCATCGTCGCCAGCACCAGGTCCAGCTTTTCGCCGAGCAACAACGCATCACCATTCTTCGCCAGATCGTCGGCAATGTCGCGCACCAGGGCCTGAACATCGCTCTTGCCGAGCGCGGCGGGGATCGCGCGCACAAGTATGGCGGCCGGACCGAACCGCTCCAGCGCCAGGCCGATGCGAGCAAGGTCCGCGACCTTGTCTTCCAGCGCGTCGCAGGCGGTCTCTTCAAGCTCCACCACCTCGGGCAACAACAGGGCCTGCGACCGCGCCATTGCATCTCCCGCTCCCGCCGCCTTGAGCCGTTCAAGCACGAGGCGTTCATGCGCGGCGTGCTGATCGACGATCACAAGGCCGTCCTCGGCCTCCGCCACGATATAAGTGCCTGCCACCTGCCCTCGGGCAACTCCCAGCGGGTAGCACAGCGCTTCCTCGGCATGTTGCGACGCCGGTTCCGCCTTGGCCGCGGGTTCGGCCATGACTTCCGCTTCAAAGGCGCGCCAGGAGGAGCCTTGTTCCAGAACGCCGCCGCTTTCCAATCGGGCGCGAGGCGCCGCATAGTTGCGCGCGAACAGCGACCCTAGCGACGGCGGCGCTGGTTCCGAAACGGAGGGAGAGACCGGCTCGACCTGCCACATCGCCATCGCATCGCGCGCAGGGGGCTGCGCGCTTTTCCCGCCCGCGCTATCCAGCGCATGACGTAAAGCGCCGACGAGAAAACCGCGCACGAAAGCGGGATCGCGGAACCGAACCTCGGTCTTGGCCGGATGCACGTTTACGTCGACTTCCTCAGGCGGAATCTCAAGGAACAGCGCGAGTACGGCGTGGCGGTCCCGCGCCAGCATGTCTGCATAAGCGCCGCGCACCGCGCCGGCCAGCAGGCGGTCTTTCACCGGCCGGCCATTGACGAAGAGATATTGGTGATCGGCCACGCCGCGATTGAAGGTGGGTAGGCCGGCGACACCTGTGAGACGGCCCCCCCCCCGTTCGGCCTCGATCAGCACGCCGTCTTCCGCGAGTTCTCTTGCCACCAGGCGGGCGACCCGCGCCGCCAGTTCCTCCCGCGGTTGAACGGCCAGAACCCGTCGCCCATCATGCTCCAGCACGAAACCCAGGTCCGGCCGCGCCATGGCAAGCCGGCGCACCGCATCGAGACAGGCGGCATATTCCGATCGCGCGCTACGCAGGAACTTGCGCCGGGCCGGCACCTTGCCGAACAATTGCTCGACACGAATACGCGTGCCGGGAGGGAACGCCGCCGGACCATCTGCCACCAATTCGCCGTGGTCCACCGCCCGTTTCCATCCAGCCTCGGCGTCCAAAGGGCGGCTTTCAATCGTCAGCCTCGCCACTGACGCGATCGAGGGGAGCGCTTCACCCCGAAAGCCAAGGGTGACAACCTGTTCGATGTGCTCATCCGGCAGTTTCGATGTCGCATGACGCTCCAGAGCGAGAGCGATTTCATTCGGCCCCATGCCGCAACCGTCATCCGTCACCTCGATCATGTCCAGGCCCCCGGAAGCGATGCGCACGGTGATCTGAGTCGAACCCGCGTCGATCGCATTCTCGACCAGTTCCTTGAGCGCGGAGGCCGGACGTTCGACGACCTCGCCGGCGGCGATGCGGTTGACCAGATGCTCGGGAAGACGGCGAATTGTCGGCATGTTGCAAACCTAGCGGCGAAACGCCGCCAATTCGAGACGGGCACCGCGCAGATACCCCCGAAAATCTACACAAAATTTTGGCGTTTCCCGAATCGATCGGCTAAGGGGTCCCCTTCGATGCCAACACGCCTGTCGCACGGGCCGAAGTCCTTTCGGCAAGCGGCTGGGAAAACAACGGATTTTAGATGGCTGGCCCCTTCTCGCGATTCTTCAAACTCGGCTCCCAGAACATGGCGATCGACCTGGGCACCGCGAACACGCTCGTTTATGTTCAGGACCGCGGAATCGTGCTGAACGAGCCTTCGGTGGTCGCCATCGAAACACTTAACGGCGTGAAGAAGGTGAAGGCCGTCGGCGATGATGCGAAGATGATGATGGGCAAGACGCCCGACAACATCGAAGCCATCCGTCCTTTGCGCGACGGCGTCATTGCCGATATCGAGATCGCGGAGGAAATGATTAAGCATTTCATCCGCAAGGTGCACGGCAAGAAAAACCTGTTCCGCTATCCGGAAATCGTGATCTGCGTGCCTTCGGGCTCCACCTCGGTAGAGCGCCGCGCTATTCGCGACGCGGCCAGCAATGCCGGGGCCAGCCAGGTCTATCTGATCCTTGAACCGATGGCGGCCGCAATCGGCGCGGATATGCCGGTGACCGAGCCGGTCGGCTCCATGGTTGTGGACATTGGCGGCGGCACCACGGAAGTTGCGGTGCTGTCACTTCGCGGCCTTGCCTACACGACCTCCGTCCGCGTGGGCGGCGACAAGATGGACGAGTCGATCGTCTCCTACGTTCGCCGCCATCACAACCTGCTGATCGGCGATGCGACCGCCGAACGCATCAAGAAGGACTATGGCATCGCCACGATCCCCGCCGACGGCGTGGGAGAAACGATCCATATCAAGGGTCGCGACCTGGTGAACGGCGTGCCCAAGGAAATCACCATCACTCAGGCGAACGTCGCCGAAGCCCTTGCCGAACCGATCGGCGCAATCATCGAGGGCGTGCGAATCGCCCTGGAAAACACCGCGCCGGAATTAGCTGCCGACATTGTCGACCAGGGCATTGTCCTGACCGGCGGCGGCGCGCTAATTCAGGGTTTGGACGAATATCTGCGGGAGGAAACAGGGCTGCCTGTCAGCGTGGCCGAAGATCCGCTCTCCTGCGTCGCACTCGGTACTGGGCGTGCGATGGAGGATCCGGTTTATCGGGGCGTCCTGATGTCCGCCTGATACGTCCCCCGAGGCGTCGGGCCTAGTCTCACGGGCCGACGCAGGATTACAGGAGTGCATGGCGCATGGCACCGCCTGCAAATAGGCGCTCCGGATTTTCCCGTAGGGCGCAATATACAACGTTCCTCAGCTACACCGCCGGCGTGGCGGGCGCTCTTGTGGGCCTGGGCCTGATCCTTGGTTCTATCGCCAGTCCGGGCGCTTTTTCGGGCGTCCGCCGCATCGCAGCTGATGCTACGGAACCCGCAGGACAAGCTACTGCCAGTGGGCGCGCCTATGGCAAGCATATCCTGGCAAGCATTGGCGGCTTCTTCGTCTCCGGCGGCGAGCACGCGCGCCTTCAACGCGAACTGGCGGAAGCCAAAGTGCGCCTGATCCAAGCACAGGCGACCGCGGCCGAGAACCGGCGGCTCAAACAACTCCTTGATCTGAAGCACGTCGATGGGGACGCCGTAGCTTTCGCCCGACTTACCGGTTCGACAAGCGCCAGCGCGCGCCGCTTTGCCCTGATTGATGCCGGTAGCGACAAACGGGTGGCTAAAGGAATGCCGGTGCGATCGGCCACCGGCCTGGTCGGCCGCATCCTTGAGGTAGGTGCTACCAGCGCGGAAGTGCTGCTTATTACGGATACCGAAAGCCTGGTGCCGGTCCGCCGTGCCAGTGATGGTGTTCCCGCATTCGCTCAAGGTCAGGGCGACGGGACAATTCGCGTGCGGCTCATCAACCTGGGCATCAACCCGTTGAAGCAAGGAGACGTGCTGGTCGCATCAGGCTCCGGCGGACTTTACCGGCCGGGGACACCCATGGCGGTCGTGACCACTCTGTTGCGCGATGGCGCCGTCGCGCGGGTCCTCAGCAATCCCTCTGACACCGATTTCGTCATGATTGAGAGGGCCTGGGGGCCGGAAGCGCCTCCGCCACCGGCCGTTCCGTCTCAAGCTGCGAGCGAATAGAGGTGCCCCGCCGCCCTCCCGCAGCCGGACAAAGAATAAATCGCGTGCCGTCACCGCTGCTCGCGTTTACTTTGCCGTGGCTTACGATCCTGCTGGGCTCGTTGGTTCCCGGGTGGTTGATGATCGCGTCCGCGCCGGTGCTGCCACCTCTAGGCTTCCTTATTTTCATCGGCTGGTGCCAATTGAGGCCGGGTTTGCTGCCGATATGGGCCGGGCTGCCACTCGGCCTGTTTGACGATCTGTTTTCTGGCCAGCCCTTCGGCGCCGCCGTGCTCCTATGGTCGCTCTCCGCCATAGTGCTGGAAGTGATCGAGGCGCGCGTACCCTGGCGCAACTTTCTGACTGAATGGCTGGTGGCGATCGCCCTCATCACCATCTATATCGTTTTGTGCCTGGCCTTGACCAATCTTGACGGCGCGAGCGCGCCATTGCGAATCATCATGCCGCAGATCGTGATTTCCACACTCGCTTATCCGCTGGTCGGCCGCTTTGTCGCGATGGTGGACCGGTTCCGCCTGAAGCCCATCATGGTCCTGCGATGAAGATCAATTTCCGCCGCCTGCTACCGCGACAACCCCACACCACCTCAGGCACCCTACGCAACAGCTTCGACCGTCGCAGCGTAGTAATCGGCGCGGTGCAAGGGGGGGTTGGCACGTTGCTGGCCGCGCGCATGTGCTATCTGGCGGTCTTCGAGAATGAGAAATACAAGCTGGAAGCGGAAAGCAACCGCGTCAACCTTTCGCTGATCCCGCCGCGCCGGGGTTGGATACTGGATCGACACGGCACCCCCCTTGCCTCCAACAGGGCGGACTTTCGCGTGGACGTGATCCCGGAACGGATGACGGACGGTGCGCGCACCGTTGCCCGGCTTGGTCAGCTTCTCTCGCTCTCTCCGGTCGCACTGCAGGACCTTCAAGACAAGATCGACAAGGCGCGCGGGTTTGCGGCGGTAGAAGTCGCCTCCGGTCTGGATTGGGAACGCTTCGCTGCCGTCAGCGTGCGCCTGCCTGACTTGCCCGGCGTTGTCACGCAGCGCGGATTTTCCCGCTTCTATCCCACCGGGCCTTCCGTGGGCCATCTGATCGGCTACGTCGGCACTGCGTCGGCCGAGGAATACGAGAAGAGCCGCGACCCCTTGCTCATCACGCCCGGTTACAAAGTGGGCAAGGACGCACTGGAAAAGATGTTCGAGCAGGACTTGCGGGGGACGCCCGGTGCTCGGCGCGTGGAAGTGACGGCCTCGGGCAGGATCGTGCGCGATCTCGACACGCGCGATGATGTGCAGGGCAAGACCCTGAAACTGACTATCGACGCTGGTTTGCAGGATTACGCATCGCGCCGCATCGGCCCGGAATCAGGCGCGGTGGTGGTCATCGATTGCCACAGCGGCGACCTGCTCGCCATGACGTCAATGCCCTGCTTCGACCCCAACAGATTTTCCGACGGCATCGGCCGCCTCGAATGGAAAATGCTGTCGGACGACGATCACGTGCCGTTGCGCAACAAGGTGCTGCGCGGATTGTTTCCGCCGGGATCGACGGTGAAACCGATGGTGGCGCTATCATTCCTCGAAGCGGGGCTCGACCCGCATGAATCCGTGGTATGCAACGGCGGTCTGCGCGTCGGCAACCGCGTGTTCCACTGCTGGAACCACCATGGCCATGGCCAGGTGGACATGATGAAGGGCATCTACCAGAGCTGCGATGTGTATTTCTACCACTTCGCCCAGCGTATCGGCATGGACCCGATCGCGGCGATGGCGCGGCGGCTTGGACTAGGGCAGGAGTTCCCTTTGCCGGTTGCCGGCCAGTCCTATGGAACCGTGCCAGATCCAGCCTGGAAGCTGCGCAAGTACCACAAGGAATGGGCCGTTTACGATACTGTCAACGCGACGATCGGCCAAGGTTACATGCTGTTCAATCCTATGCAGCTTGCAGTAATGGCTTCGCGTATTGCATCCGGGATGAAACTGAGGCCGCGCATGCTTCATGAGAACCGCCCGCCGCAACTGGAACCGCTCGGTGTTCCGAAGGAGCATCTCGACCTGATTCATTCCGCGATGAACGAAATGGTCAACGGCCGAGGCACCGGCGCCAGAGCCCGATTGCCGGTTCCCGGAGTCCAACTCGCCGGCAAAAGCGGCACCGCACAGGTCGTGGGGCTCAACATCGGTAACGGCAAGTCTGGCCCCTGGAAGCATCGCGACCACGGCCACTTCATCTGCTTCGCCCCATTTGATAACCCGCGCTATGCCTGCGCGGTGACGATCGAGCATGGGGGCGGTTCGGGCGCGGCCATGCCGGTTGCGCGGGACATCATGACTTATCTATGGGATAGGCAGAAGGCGACGGACACCTTGCTTGAGCTTGAAAAGCAATGGGGCGGCACGCCGAAGGAACGTCTGGACGCCCGATACCGCGCTTATACCGCGCAGTACGGCGTTAACGCCCCCGCTGTCTCCTCGGAGGAAGAGACAGCAAAAGTGAAAGAGGCCGAGGACACGCAGAACCAGCCTCAGCCGATCGTCAGCGATGCGCAGTCTCCCGCGCCAGAGCCCGCCGCAAACACCGCGCCAAGCCCGACGCCTGCCGATCGGCCCACACCCGTCGCCGCTGCCCCGTCCCCCCAGGCCAGGGGAAGCGCGCAATGAGCCGTTCCGTGGTGCCGGATGTGGTCGCCCGCCAGCCCTGGCAAATGCTGGTGCCGCTGTTCGGCCTCGTCTCGCTGGGCGCGGCGGTCCTTTATTCCGCGGCGGGCGGAAGCCTGCAGCCCTATGCGCTGAGCCACGTTGTCCGCTTCCTAATCTTCCTGGTCATGGCGGTGCTGATCTCCCGCACGGACCGCAATCTGTTTCGGATGATCGCTTTTCCGCTTTATGGCGCCACGCTCGTCCTGCTGGTGCTGGTTGAACTGGTCGGCGCGGTAGGGGGGGGGAGCCAGCGCTGGCTCAACCTGGGCTTCATGAGCCTGCAGCCATCGGAGCTGATGAAACCGGGGATCGTGCTGGTACTCGCCAAGTTCTACGATGCGCTCCCGCCACCCATGACGGCAAGCTGGCGTGGATTGGTGCCGGCCGGGGCGCTGATCGTCGCCCCAGCTGCATTGGTCGCGCTTCAGCCCGATCTCGGCACGGCGCTGGCGATCTGTTTCGGCGGCGTGGTCATGATGTTCCTGGCGGGACTGCCGCTCTGGTGGTTCCTGAGCGCGGGAGGAGCGGGCCTGATCGCCGCCCCGATCGCCTTCTTCACTCTGCTGCACGATTACCAGCGCAACCGCGTTCTGACCTTCCTCAATCCCGAGGGCGATCCGCTCGGCACCGGTTATCACATTACTCAATCCAAGATCGCCATCGGCTCTGGCGGGGTATTCGGCAAGGGCTTTGGCAATGGCACGCAAAGTCATCTGCAATACTTGCCAGAAGCTCACACCGACTTCGTGTTCGCCACCATGGCGGAGGAGTGGGGGCTGCTTGGCGGGCTGTTCGTGCTGTTCGTTTTCGCGGTGGTGTTGACCTGGGGCCTTAAAGTAGCCCGCCGTGCGCCCGATCGTTTCTCCAGCCTACTGGCCACCGGGATGGTGGCGACAATCTTTTTCTACGTCGCCATCAATCTGATGATGGTCATGGGCCTAGCCCCGGTGGTGGGAATCCCCCTTCCCTTCATGAGCCACGGCGGCACGTCGATGCTCACAAACATGCTCTGCCTAGGCACAATCATGGCGGTAAACCGCTGGAATCAAAAGCCCGGCAGCTTATCCTGACTTTCCGGTAAGTTTCCCCTTCCAATGACAAAAACATCCGGTATAGGAGCCCCTCACCCGCCGAATCGGCACCAACCGAAGGTTCCCGGTAGGCAGTGTGGACGCATAGCTCAGTTGGTAGAGCAGCTGACTCTTAATCAGCGGGTCCTAGGTTCGAGCCCTAGTGCGTCCACCATTTTCTACCATAAAATCAACACATTAGATGATAAGGCGTGATTTCCGGTTCTCGTCGGATGATCTCTAGGTAGCTCTCTAGGTAGCACCGGTCGATGATTGCGTTTGGGCGTCGATACCTTCGGGCAGGGCCTTGATCTCGATCGGCAGGAAGCCGCCATGATCGGCGACGATGGCGCCCCAGCCGGCGCGGTTGAAGGGCACGCCATGCGCCGTGCAGATCGCCTCGGCCTCATCGACGTCGGCCGCCGTCACCGGCCTGCCCAGATAGTCGATCAGGAAGGGCTGCA
>NZ_DAIMZT010000004.1:0-63279 GCF_036733805.1 Novosphingobium sp.
CCCGATTCGGGACTCGTTAACCAGTTCAGGCTTCGCCGTGCCCCAGCGCCAGATAATCGGCGCTCTGCATTTCGTTAAGGCGGCTGACAGTACGTTCGAATTCGAAGCGGCCGGTTCCGGCCTGGTAAAGGTCTTCCGGCGTTGCGTCTGCTGCGGCGATTAATTTCACCCTATTTTCGTATAGTGCGTCGATCAGCGTT
Source organism: Novosphingobium sp. (assembly GCF_036733805.1). Lineage (GTDB taxonomy): Bacteria > Pseudomonadota > Alphaproteobacteria > Sphingomonadales > Sphingomonadaceae > Novosphingobium. Next base: position 201 of record NZ_DAIMZT010000004.1, read on the forward strand.
ACGAAGCGGGCGGCTTCATTGCGCCTGTCCGGACCCATCTTGGGAATGCCGACCACGATCACCGTGTGATAGGCGAGGGCGATTGCCAGGTAGTCCGCTGCACCGCGGGGTTCGCCGCAAAGGCGTTTGAAGCTGAAGACACCCACGCCTTTGAGGCTTTTCGGCACGTGCAGTTTGCGCCCGCCGCTCACATCAAGCTCCTCCGACGGAACATGAGCGCTATCCTCGGGCGGATAGTCCGTCAGGCGGTAGAAGATTTCGCGCACTTGCTCCGTGGCATGTTCGCTCAGCGGCATATGCCAGGTTGGCATGCCGCCAAGACGTTGCAAGCGATAGTCCGTAGGGCCGTTCAGCGTCAGCACGTCCAGTTCGCGCTCAATCAGGCTGATGAATGGCAGGAAGTGCTCGCGGTTGAGGCCATCTTTGTAAAGTTCGGATGGCGCGCGGTTGCTGGTGGTGACGATCGTCACCCCTTCGTTGGCAATCAGATGCGTGAAGAGCCTGCTCATTATCATGGCATCGGCGGAATTGTTGACCACCATCTCGTCGAACGCGAGGCATCGCACATTGCGAGCGAGCGCCGCCGCGACCGGGGGAATGGGATCGCCGCTCTCCTTCTTGCGCTCTTCGCGCAAAAGGGCGTGCACCTCCAGCATGAAGGCGTGGAAATGCACGCGACGCTTGTTCGGAATATCGAGCGTCTGGATGAAAAGATCCATCAACATCGACTTGCCACGACCAACGCCGCCCCACATGTAAATACCGCGGGGCGAGGCCGCCTTCTTGCCCAACAACCTGCCGATCAGGCCGGTCGCAGAAGAAGTCTTGTAAAGTTCGCGTTGGAGCCGGTTCAAGCGTTCGGCCGCGGCGGCTTGTTCGGAATCGATCCGCAACTCGCCGGTCGCTACCAACGTTTCGTAACGTTCAAGCATGGCCGTCATCGTTTGCTCGGCTTGCGGACCGTGCCGATATAGCTGGCAACGAGATGGTCATCCTGCTCGACGGTGCCGCGCAGAAAGACCAGTCGGTGCGTTTCCTTCATGACTTCCGAAATGACGTCGAGCGGTTCGCCGATCTTCCCCGCACCAAGGAATTGACTGTGCAGATCCACTGTGACGGATCCGACGGGATCGACGCCAAGGACGGTAAAGATCGTTGCGAACATCGCTACGTCGATCAGAGCGAGGGTGACGCCGCCATGGACGCTGTTTTGCAGATTGCTGTGCCGGACTTCCGTTTTGTAAAGGCGCAGGCGCGCGCTGCATTCACCTTCCCGGCGCACTAACATGCGGCCCAGCCCGTGCGCATTGAAGCGCGTTTCGTCCATCAATTGCCAGGTGTGCCAGCCCGGATATTCGGGATCGGGCACATGGCTGAAATGGCCGGTTGATTCCACCGGAAAGCCTGCGTCTCGGAAAGTGTCAGACTTGGCGTTCTGCCTGCATCTTCTTGATTTCGGCAATCGCGCGAGCCGGCGAGAGGCCCTTGGGGCACACATTCGCACAGTTCATGATAGTGTGGCAGCGGTAAAGTCGGAATGGGTCTTCCAGCTCGTCCAGCCGCTCGCCCGTCATCTCGTCGCGGCTGTCTGCCAGCCAGCGATACGCCTGGAGCAGGATGGCGGGGCCAAGGAACTTGTCAGAGTTCCACCAATAGCTGGGGCACGAAGTCGAGCAGCAAGCGCAAAGAATGCATTCGTAAAGCCCGTCCAGCTTCTCACGCTGTTCGGGGCTTTGCAGGCGCTCCTTGCCGGAAGGGGTGGTGGAGACGGTCTGCAGCCACGGGCGAATGGAGGCGTACTGCGCATAAAAGTGCGTGAAATCAGGGACCAGGTCCTTAATCACGTCCATGTGCGGCAGCGGCGTGATCCGGATGTCTCCCTTGAGGTCCTCGATCGCGGTCGTGCAGGCAAGGCCGTTCTTGCCGTTCATGTTCATCGCGCAGGAACCGCAGATGCCTTCGCGGCAGGAGCGGCGGAACGTCAACGTCGGGTCCTGTTCGCTCTTCATCTTGATAAGCGCGTCGAGAACCATCGGTCCGCATTTGTCGAGATCGATCTCAAACGTATCGTAACGCGGATTCTCGCCTGAATCGGGATCGTAGCGGTAAACGGTAAACTTCTTGACCCGTGCAGCACCTTCCGCCTTGTGAACCGCGCCTTGCTTCTTGATCTTGCTGTTGGCCGGGAGGGTGAATTGCGCCATGAAAGAATCCCCGTGATCTCGCACTGCGGCATAAGCCGCGACTGTTGGTCACCCCTCTAGCGATTCGGCGGCGCGGAGCAAGAGGCGAGTGTTGAGAAGGCGCGGCGCCGATATCGCTTTACACTTCGCGAAGGCGAGGCATCAGTTCCACGAAGTTGCAGGGGCGGTTGCGACTATCGAGCTGTTCAGCCAGAATCCCATCCCAACCGTCCTTCACCGCGCCGTTGGACCCCGGCAAGGCAAAGATATAAGTTCCGCGAGCCACCACGGCGATCGCACGGCTCTGTACGGTCGAGGTGCCGATCGTCTTATATGAAAGCCAGCGGAACAGTTCTCCGAAGCCGGGAATTTCCTTATCCTTCACCCGATCCAGGGCCTCTGGCGTCACATCACGGCCCGTTAAGCCGGTGCCGCCGGTGGAAACGATTGCGTCCACTCCGGGATCGGCGATCCAACCGTTCAGGCGCTCGGCGATGCGGGCGGCGTCGTCCTTTTCGATCGCGCGGGCGACCAGGCGATGCCCCGCCCCCTCGATCCGCTGCGCCAGAATGTTGCCAGAGGTATCTTCGTCAGGGCCGCGGGTGTCGGAAACAGTCAGGAGTGCGATATTAATCGGCTTGAAGGTGCGTTCCAGATCAATGGCCACGCAATATTGCTCCGTTTGCCGCTATGCGCACGCCCTGCGACCCGGAGAGACCGGGGAAGGTAGGCCACATATCTTGTGCCAGTGCTATGCGGCTTTCTGAAGGGCCGCCAGCCTGCCTTTCGTACATCCAGTAATTGCGCAGGACAATGTTCACATAGCCGCGCGTTTCCCAATAAGGCAGCGATTCCATCCAAAGAAGCGGATCACCCTGATCCTTTATATCGCTGTTCCAGCGGGCGACTGGAAGGACGCCGGCGTTGTAGGCGGCCATCACCTTGGGAAGCAGGCCCTGGGTGCAGGGCGCACCCTTAAGCATCAGCAGATGCCGCTGTCCGAAAGCGAGATTGACTTCCGGTTTATCAAGATCGCCGGCGGAGCCCGTTACCCCGATTTCCGCGGCGTGATCTTTGGCCGCTGAAGGCATGATCTGCATCAAGCCCCGAGCGCCAGCTGGGCTGACGATCGTTGTCTGGAACAGCGATTCCTGCAGGGTATGAGCATAAACCAGCGCGGGATCGACTTTCCAGCCCCCAGCGGGCGTCCATTTGGGCGTGGGGAAGCGGGTGGCCGGTTCGGACCTGCCGCCGTAAGGCGCGTTGTAGGCCATCCAGAGCTGAGTCGAGGGGAGGCCAAGGTCACGCGCCAACCTTGCCAGCGATGCATATTGCTCGGCGTCGCCGATTTTGGCCTGATGCCGCAGCACCTCGTCAGCCAGGCCGTCTTTGCCGATCTCCGCAAGCTCAACCGCGGCGCGAACGTTCGTGTTAGCGCGAAGCCGCTGCCAATCCGCCTGAGTGAAGTCAGCCTCGGCATGTTGTTCCGGCAATTTCAGGCCAAGCTGCTCTGCAGCCAACATGCCGTAAAGCGTCTCGTCGCGCTTGGCCGCCAGGCGCAACGCCTCGGCCGCTTTTTCCGGATGGCGCTGGCGGATGAAGGCACGGCTTTGCCAATAATGCGCGGCGCTTGTCAGTTCCGCATTCTCGGAACTCTGCACGGCCTTGCCGAAAGCGTCGGTCGCGCCGTCATAATCGCCCAAGCGCCACGCGGCGAGCCCTGCCGTCCACCAAGCCTCACTGACCCAAGGTCCGGTTCCAAGGGCGGCGAGTTGCGCCATTTGATAAGCGGACGCATCCTGGTTCTCGATATAAAAGCTCCAAGCGACACGTTGGCGCCACTCGGCCTGGGAGGAAGTGCTCAGACTCGCGTCGATGCCGTCTAGCAACGTGCGGGCCCCAACGGGATCGTCATTTTTGATTCGATCCAGGATGCCTGACGAGATGGCGCCGGGCATCGTTCCATCTTCGATCGACGCGGGACGACTGCGCCTGGGCATTGAGGGCAAGCGGGCAAACTGTTGTTCAACCGGAATCGTCGGAACGGTTTCTGCCCCCCGCTTGAGCGCGAGGCGGCTGATCTGATCGGCGTCGGGCAACTCGGTCCCTTCCGCCAGCCACGCCTGCAGTTCGGGCAATTCGATCTTGGGAGAACCTGCGGCAAGATAGTATTCGGCGCGCGCCTGCTGGTGCAGCGGGCCGTCGGGACGGTCCGCAAGCATCTTCTGCACCGTGGCCCAGTCCTTCGCGTCGATCGCGTCGAACATCTGCTTGTAATAGGTGCGGTCATCCTGGCTGAGCAGCGAAGGAACGGCGGTGCGATCGGCGCGCATGCGGAAATAATCGACGGCAGCGCTATTCGCCAGAGCAGGCGTCGCCAGCCCGGACGCCACGGAGGCGGCGAGGCCCAACAGCCATCCTGCCTTGATCTTCTTATTCAAAATCATTCCCCGCACGTCGTGCTGTACAGTATGCCGATCCTCACCCAATGGCATCGCCGGTCAGCAAGCGGTCCATTCGAGCCAGGCTTTCCACCAGGCCAGCTTCGCGCGCGGCTGCTTCAACAGCGCAAGAAGGCCCCAGCAGGCAAGCATCGGCACTGCTTGCCCTTCTTGGTTATGTTGCGATGGAACGGCAGCGCGTTGCGGTGATTCGTGGCCAAGGAGCGACAAAGTGTTACCTCCGAACACAATCAGACGCTCCGGCGCCACCAGGCTGACATGATGGGCAAGTATTTGTCCGATTCCCCGCTCTGCCAGAGCGCTCCAGTTTGCAGCGGGCGTGTGCCGTGGAAGGGCGCTGGCCAGATAGACGCCGTCCCGGCCAATCCCAGCGGCGCTCAGCATGGCGTCCAGCAAGCGGCCTTGCGGGCCGGTCAGCAACTTCTCGCGATCTTGCGGCTCCGGCTCCTCAATCACGATCATCAGTTTTGCGCCGGCGGGCCCGCGAGGCGGGATCCGTTCGCCCAAGCCGCCGTCGTCCAGCAGCGGCTCATCGAGCCACCAGGACGCAAACGCAGCAAGGTCCTGCGGAAGCGAAGCGCGATCTATGCGCGCCAAGGGCGCTGCAGTTTCCTCTTGCTCCCGCGAAGCGCGGCGTGCCGGCGCTGGATGCTCTTCTGTTTGCGTTTCGGATCGGGAAAGCCATGTGCGCGGTTGATCGAAAAAATCGCAATCAACCCCCGCCTCGCGCCACCAGTCGAGCGCGGCGGTAAAGTCGGCGAGAAAATCCGGGTCTGCGGCTTGATCCATCGTGTGGGTCTTGACCTGCCGCGCTCGAGCAATCAAGGCACTTCACTAATTAAGCGCGCGGCCGACGCAACGACTTTCCGGGGGACCCGATGATTGAACGTGAAGAAATGCCTTATGACGTTGTTGTTGTCGGCGGTGGTCCTGCCGGGTTGGCGACGGCGATCCGGCTCAAGCAGGTAGATCCTGAATTATCGGTCTGCGTCCTCGAAAAAGGTTCGGAAATCGGCGCGCACATTCTTTCAGGCGCTACAATCGATCCCAAGGCACTTGACGAACTGCTGCCCGCCTGGCGCGAAGACGGTTGCCCCCTGGCCGAAACGCCCGTGACGGACAACTGGCATTGGCATCTGACCAAAAAGGGAAAGCTTGCGATCCCACATCTGATCCAGCCGCCTTTCATGTCGAACGACGGCAATTACACCGGCTCTCTGGGGAACTTGTGCCGCTGGCTTGCCGAACAGGCCGAAGCACTGGAAGTGGAGATTTTTCCCGGCTTTCCCGCTGCAGAGATACTTTATAACGACAAGGGCGCTGTCATTGGCGTCCAGACCGGCGATATGGGGATCGACCGCGAAGGCAATCAGAAAGCGGATTTCCAGCCAGGGATGAACCTGGTCGGCAAATATACTGTGTTCTGCGAAGGCGCACGCGGCCATCTGACCAAGCGGCTTAAGGCTAGGTACGATCTGGAAGCCAATTGCCAGCCGCAGATCTACGGGCTCGGCATCAAGGAATTGTGGGACATCGATCCCGAAAAGCACCGGCCCGGCCGGGTGATTCACACGCAGGGCTGGCCGCTGAGTGAGCACGACGCCTGGGGCGGTGGCTTCCTGTATCATCAGGCGAACAATCAGGTCGCCCTGGGTTTCGTTACCGCGCTCGATTACAAAAACCCCTACGTCTATCCATTCGAGGAGTTCCAGCGCTGGAAGCAGCACCCGGAAATCCGCGCGATCCTGGAAGGCGGCAAGCGGGTTGCTTATGGCGCGCGCGCGATCAACGAGGGCGGCTGGCAGTCAGTGCCGCAACTTGCTTTCCCCGGCGGCGTCCTGGCGGGTTGCTCTGCGGGTTTCGTCAACGTGCCGCGCATCAAGGGCACTCATACCGCCATGAAAAGCGGCATGCTTGCCGCCGAAGCAATCGCCGGTGCGATCAAGGCGGGCCGCGAGCAGGACACACTGCAGGAATATGACGCCGCCGTGCGCTCGAGCTGGATCGCCAAGGAATTGAAACTCGTTCAGAACGCCGAGCCGATGGTCGCCAAGTGGGGCGGCGAGATGGGCACGATCCTGGCCGGCGCCGACATGTGGCTGCGCACGCTTTTCGGCTTTGGGCTGGCCAAGCCGATGAAGCACCATACCGATGCCTCGGAAACTCAGCGTGCCGACCTCTATCAACCTATTGAGTACCCTAAGCCCGATGGGGTTATCAGCTTCGATCGACTGACCAGCGTCTCGTACTCCTTCACTAACCATGAGGAGGACCAGCCGGTCCATCTCAAGCTTAAGGATCCCACGATCCCGACGGAGATCAACCTGCCGGTCTACGCAGGACCCGAGGCGCGTTATTGCCCGGCGGGTGTTTATGAGTTCGTCGATCCGGACGGCGGCGGTATGCGCTTGCAGATCAATGCCCAGAACTGCGTGCATTGCAAAACCTGCGACATCAAGGACCCGACGCAAAATATCGAATGGGTGACGCCGGAAGGTGGCGGTGGTCCAAACTACCCGAACATGTAAATCTTCTGCCGCGCCGGGCAGGACCTGATGCACGAAATCGCTTACGCCAAGATCAACCTTGCGCTGCACGTCCGCCGGCGGCGCGAGGATGGTTACCATGAACTGGAAACGCTTTTTGCCTTCATGGATGATGGCGACCGGCTGTTTGCGACCCCCGCCGAGAGGGACAGTCTGACTACCCACGGCGAGTTTGCCGCCGGTATTGACGATCCGTTCGATAATATCGTTGCCAAGGCACTTGCTGCATTGCCGCATGGTCAAGGCTGGACTGTGCAGCTGGAAAAGCGCTTGCCGGTCGCGGCAGGGCTGGGCGGTGGTTCGGCGGACGCTGGTGCGGTCTTTCGCATGATTGAGCGAGTCCATGGCCTGCCTGAAGATTGGCGCCAGCGCGCGGCGAGGTTAGGCGCCGATGTTCCCGCCTGTGTACGTTCCGTCTCCTGTATCGGCACCGGCACCGGCACTGACCTGGAGGGGGTTGAGAATGATCTCACCGGAATGCCCGTCCTGCTGGTGAACCCCCGCGTGCCGGTGCCGACCGGGCCGGTGTTTAAGGCGTGGGACGGTGTGGATCGAGGAGCGCTTCCGACGGGTTCTATCCGCCAAGTCGCATCTGCCTGGCGCAACGATCTTGAAGCGCCCGCGATCATGCTTTGTCCGGTGATCGCGGAAATCTTGTCGGCCTTGCGCAAAACGGCGCCGCTCCTTGCCCGAATGTCAGGCTCTGGCGCGACATGCTTTGCATTGTATGAAAGTGAGCCGGCGATGCTCCTGGCTGCGGAAAAGCTGGCGGAAAACCATCCTGACTGGTGGCGACTGACGGGGAAGTTGCGCTAAGTTTGCTCCGCCGATTTTCGCCGTTCTGTCCAACATCGGGGATCTCGACTTCAAGCGACGCGAACGGAGGTGATTTTGGATTCAGAGGTTTTCCGTGTACTGGGGGAGCCGCGTTTCGGCGGGATCCTGGTCGTTGCGGATCATGCGTCAAACCGAGTGCCGGAGGACATCAATCTTCACATCTCCCCAGAATTGTTGAATCAGCACATCGCCATCGATATCGGTGTGGCGGGCGTTGCTGAGCGGATGATACGTCCCGGCATCGCTGCCTATCTTGCGAACGTCAGTCGCCTTGTTTGCGATCTGAACCGTGATCGCGATGGGTCCGGTCTTCTTCCTGAAATCAGCGATGGCCACGTGGTGCCCGGCAACGTGCTTTGCACGCAAGGACGCAGCAGCCGGATTATCCGTTTCTTCGAGCCTTATCACCGGCGGTTGGCGGAATTGCTCGATGCAGTTCCACCGGCGCTGATTCTTTCGCTGCACAGTTTCACGCCGCGCTTGTTTACCTCCGACAGGCCACGGCCGTGGCAAGTTGGTATTCTTTATAACCAGGACGACCGCGCCGCGCGTATTGCCATACCGCTGCTGGAAGCCGAAGGGCTGATCGTGGGCGATCAGGAACCCTATTCGGGCAAGCTCCTGAACGCTACGATGAACCGGCATGCCGAGGCGGAAGGGCGCCCTTACCTGAGCGTGGAAGTGCGTCAGGATCTGATCGCCGATGCCGCGGGGCAGGCCGTTTGGGCGGAACGCTTGGCGCGAATATGCAACAGGATCGCTCTGGAGATGGGCGAGTAACTCTACTTTTTGTTTCGATTGGGGGGTAGGGTGGAGTAGGGCGCTGATGGCGCTGCCTGTGTATCTGCGCTGGAAGAGTTTGGAGTTAAATCATGCCTGCCTATCGTTCTCGCACCTCGACTCACGGCCGTAACATGGCTGGTGCAAGGGGCCTGTGGCGCGCGACAGGCATGAAGGACGATGACTTCGGCAAGCCGATCATCGCGGTGGTAAACTCTTTCACGCAATTCGTGCCGGGCCACGTGCATCTTAAAGATCTGGGCCAACTGGTCGCTCGGGAGATCGAGGCCGCGGGCGGCGTCGCTAAAGAGTTCAACACCATCGCGGTCGACGATGGCATCGCTATGGGCCATGACGGCATGCTTTATTCGCTGCCTAGTCGCGACCTCATCGCCGACAGCGTGGAATACATGGTCAACGCACATTGTGCCGACGCCATGGTCTGCATTTCCAATTGCGACAAGATCACGCCCGGAATGCTGATCGCCGCCATGCGGCTCAATATTCCGGCGGTGTTCGTCTCTGGCGGACCGATGGAGGCCGGCAAGGTGGTGCTGAAGGGCAAGGAACTCGCGCTTGACTTGGTCGATGCCATGGTCGCCGCCGCTGACGAGCATTATACGGATGAGGAGGTTCAGGCGATCGAGCGCTCGGCGTGCCCGACCTGTGGTTCGTGTTCGGGTATGTTCACCGCAAACTCCATGAACTGCCTTACCGAGGCGCTGGGCCTCTCGCTGCCCGGAAACGGTTCCACGCTGGCCACACACGCCGATCGTGAACGGCTGTTCCTGGAAGCGGGACGTCTGGTCGTGGATCTGTGTCGGCGCTATTACGGGCAGGAGGACGAAAGCGTCCTGCCGCGCTCCATCGCCAGCTTCGGCGCGTTCGAAAATGCGATGAGCCTGGATATCGCAATGGGCGGTTCTACCAATACCGTGCTTCACTTGCTCGCCGCGGCGAGCGAGGCGGGGGTGGATTTCACTATGGCCGATATCGATCGGCTCAGTCGCAAGGTGCCGTGCCTTTCCAAGGTCGCGCCCGCCAAGGCGGACGTGCACATGGAAGACGTTCACCGGGCTGGCGGCATCATGGCGATCCTGGGCGAATTGGACCGTGCCGGCTTGTTGCACATCGATCTTCCGACTGTCCATTCCAAGACGCTGGGCGATGCGCTTGACCGCTGGGATATCGCTCGCACGAATGAGCCCTCGGTGCAGCAATTCTATAAGGCCGCGCCGGGTGGGGTCCCGACGCAAGTGGCCTTCAGCCAGTCCCGCCGGTGGGACGAGCTTGATTTGGACCGGGAGAAGGGCGTGATCCGCAACAAGGAACACGCCTTCAGCCAAGACGGCGGCCTTGCCGTGCTTTATGGCAACATTGCCCGTGATGGTTGCATTGTGAAGACTGCGGGCGTCGATGACAGCATCCTGAAGTTCACCGGCAAAGCGCGGGTCTACGAAAGCCAGGACGCGGCAGTGGCCGGCATTCTAGGTGGGGAAGTGCAGGCGGGCGATGTGGTGGTGATCCGCTATGAAGGGCCGCGCGGTGGACCTGGTATGCAGGAAATGCTTTATCCTACCAGCTACCTGAAATCGAAGGGGCTGGGCAAAGCCTGTGCCTTGCTGACCGATGGCCGCTTTTCGGGGGGCACTTCCGGCCTTTCGATCGGTCACGTTTCACCTGAAGCCGCGGAAGGCGGCGAGATCGGCCTTGTCGAAAACGATGACACGATCGAAATCGACATTCCCGGCCGCACGATCAATCTGCTGGTGAGCGACGAGGTGCTGAGCCATCGCCGCGCGGTACAGGAGGCACGGGGAAGCGATGCGTGGAGCCCGGTTCACCCGCGCAAGCGCAAGGTGTCCGCCGCGTTGCAAGCTTACGCGGCGATGGCCACCAGCGCGGCAAAGGGCGCGGTTCGCGACGTGTCGCAGCTTAAGCGGGTGTAAGGCGATGGGGGTAGCGACCGCACCTTCGTTCCCTCGAAAGTTGGGGCGATGTGCGGGGCACCTGCTGCTCATTCTTCCGGTCGGCTGCTCATCGCATCACGAAGCGCCGTCCGTCGCAGCCGGCGATGAACATATTGCCTGCGCCGTTGGTGGTTCGGCGAAATTGGCCGAGGTCTGTTCCGTCGAGCGTTCGGAAAAGGACGGCCGGCTCACACTTGTCGTCCATCATCCCGACGGCGCGTTCCGCCGCTTCAGCGTGATGACGGACGGAACCGGCCTGGCGGTGGCTGACGGGGCAGAGCCGGCGCGAACCACGCTGGCCGACGGAAAGCTGGATGTGAGCGTGGCGGCTGACCGATATCTTTTTCCAGTCACAGCCAAAGTCCATGACGCACACTGACCAGATTCTGACGGTAGCGCAGATGCGCGCGGCCGAACGGGCATTGGTCGAGGCCGGCGCCAGCGTAGATTCCTTAATGCAGATCGCCGGTCGCGGGGCGGCGGATTGGGTTTGGCGCATCGCCGCGCATCGCAAGGTTACTGTCCTTTGTGGTCCCGGAAACAACGGTGGCGATGGCTATGTCATTGCCGAAACAATCCGGGAGCGCGGGGGAGCAGTCTCGGTGGTTGCCGCCGCCGAGCCGAAAACTGATGCCGCTCGTAGTGCCCGCGCGCTTTACGGTGGAGAGGTGTCGACGCCCCAGGCCGATGCGAACGGCGATGTGCTGGTCGATTGCCTGTTCGGCAGCGGGTTGACGCGGCCGTTATCGGACAAGCATTTGGCGTTGCTTCAGCGCATGGCCTCGTCTCATCGTCACCGCGTGGCTATTGATTTACCCAGCGGCGTGCAATCAGACAGCGGCATGCAGCTCAATGATGGACTGCCGCATTTCGATCTCACGATCTCGCTCGGCGCCTGGAAATTCGCGCACTTCCTTATGCCCTCCGCCGCCATCACCGGAACGCTACGGCTAGTGCCGATCGGGGTGGCAGCGGTCGATGGAGCGGCACGGACGCTGAGCGAACCTCGTATTGCGGCGCCCTTGGCTGATGCACATAAGTACCGACGCGGGCTGCTTGCGGTAGTGGCAGGGCACATGCCGGGCGCGGCGATGCTGGCGGCCACGGCCGCGCAAGGGGCAGGTGCCGGTTACGTCAAGCTGTTCGCTGACCATAAATGCAACGCAGCGGCCGATCTGGTTGTCGAAACCGGGCCTCTTTCCGAAGTGCTGGCTGACAATCGGAACAACGCCGTCCTGGTCGGACCCGGTCTGGGCCGTGACGGCCGGGCCCGCGAAAGGCTTGCGGTGGCGCTGGCCGATTCCGTTGCCGTCGTGACGGACGCCGATGCGCTGGTGCTGCTTTCGCCACGGGCGCTGGCCGAACGAAGCGCTCCTACTATCGCCACGCCGCACGAAGGCGAATTGATTGCCCTTGAGCGCAGCTTCGAATGTGACGGCGTAGGCAGCCGACCTGAGCGCGCCCTAGCTTTGGCGCGGACGAGCGGTATGGTGATAGTGGCGAAGGGGCCGGATACGGTGATCGCCGCACCTGACGGTGCGCTCGTTTGTGCGCCCCGCGCCACATCGTGGCTTTCCACGGCGGGAACCGGCGACGTGCTGGCGGGAGTGATCGCCAGTCGCGTCGCGGCGGGCGCGACGGCGTTTGAAGCCGCTTGCGAGGGAGTCTGGCTCCACGGCCAGGCCGCGCGTTTGTGTGGACCGGCCTTTACGGCGGGCCAACTGGCGGCAAAGTTGCCTCAGGCGCTGGCAGAGTGTCTGTCAACATCGAGCCTAGATCATCGCTAAGACCGCAATTTCCGTAAGTGTCCGATCAGTCCGCGATTTTTTGTATTGGATTTCACGGTGTTTGTGCAGGTAGGGCGCGCAAGATGACAGAGCCCGAAGAAATCCTGCGCATCGCCTCGAAAGGCGACGGCGTGACCGCATCCGGCCGCTTCGCCTGGGGCGCGGCGCCAGGCGACCTGCTGCATGAGGACGGTACTCTCGAATGGGGTCATCATCATGTGCAGCCGCCGTGCCGCCATTTCGGCCGTTGTGGCGGCTGCCAGTTGCAGCAGCTTGATGAAAAAAGCCTGGCTGATTTTGTGGAAGCGCGCGCGTCCAATGCCTCCGTCGCTCAGGAACTGGGTGCGGAGAGTATAACCTCGCCGCATCTTTCGCCGCCGGGTACGCGCCGGCGCGCCAGCCTGCGCGCGGAAAGCTCGGCCGGACGTGTGGTGATCGGCTATCGCGAGGCGCGTTCGCACCGCCTTGTGGAATTGGAGGAATGTCCGGTCCTCGCGCCCGAGCTAGTCGTGCTGCTGAGTCCGTTGCGCAAGCTGCTGATCGCGATGGGCAAAGCCGCCCCGATGAGGAAGGGCGCGAAAGGCCGACATCAGCAGCCGCGCATGGCGGCCGACATTGAAATGACTTTGGTGGAGCAAGGAGTCGATCTTGGTATCAGAGGATTGACCGCCGAAGGGCTCGTCGGGACCGAAGCGATGCTGGATTTCGCACGCGAACATCGCCTTGCGCGCCTGACTATGGACGGTGGCTACGGATTTGAGACGGTGTGGGAACCGGAGCCGGTCACCGTCCGGTTAGGGGCGGTGTCCGTGCCGTTCCCACCGGGCTCGTTCCTGCAGGTGACCCTCGACGGCGAGCAGGCATTGGTGTCTGCGGCACGCGAATGGTTGGAGGGGGTATCGACGGTGGCGGACCTGTTTTCGGGTCTTGGCACGTTCGCGTTCGCGCTCGCCGGACAGGGCGCCAAAGTGCTGGCCGTGGAGGCCGCACGTGATGCTCACCTTGCCTGCAAGTCCGCCACCGAGCGCGCGCAACTGCCGATTTTCGCGATGCATCGAGACTTGTTTCGAAATCCCCTTCAATCCGACGAGTTGAACAAGTTCGAGGCCGTTCTGCTGGACCCGCCCCGCGCCGGAGCGCGTGAACAGGTGGAATGTATAGCGGAGTCGACCGTGAACCGGGTGGTCTATGTCTCGTGCAATCCCTCAAGCTGGTCCCGCGACGCAGCGAGGCTGGTGGAAGCGGGGTTCAGACTGGTGGAATTGCGGCCGGTCGGCCAATTTCGCTGGTCCACGCATGTGGAGTTGGTGAGTTTGTTCTTGCGGCAGTAGCTGAGTTCAACCGCCGGCCTTATCCATCAGATCCATGAAGTCGCGCGCGGCATTGCGATCGTCCTCGTTGTCAAAGGCGATGTCGAGGTCCGGCGCTGCTCCGAACATGTACATCAGGGTCCAGAGCGCGAACTTGCGCCGCTTATCGTTCTCTATCCCGAAATCCACACGCATACGGTCGACACCCGCTTCGAGCGCGGCGGGTGCGATTGTGGCGAGGTTTGCGGTGCCGAAGTAGCGGCGGAGTTGGTCGTCAAAGTCCATCCGCCGCGTCCTATCGGCCTTTTTAGAACATCGCCAGCGCCGCGCGCGCGACCAGGAACATCAGACAGAAACTGGAAAGTGCGAAAATGGCAAACCTCAGGGTCACCTTGTTGACCGTTGCCTGGATCAGTGAATGAATGACCCGCAGAACGACATAGACCCAGCCGATCTGTGCGTTAAGGCCATCACCCTGTCCGATCACGGCGAGCACGATGGCGACGGCGTAGAACACCGTGGGCGCTTCGTGCAGGTGATTGTAATTATGCGCTTTCCATTGCACTTGCGGCGGCAATATGTTGTCAAGCGTCAGCTTCGGGTCATTGACCAGTTCTTCCGGATCGACCTTCGCCGCGCTGAGCGCCGGAATGCGCGTGCCGTAAAGCCAGAACCACATGACCATAGTCCACGCTGCGAGCGCGACCACAGGCTGCAGGATTGCCATTCCGACCATGTCTCGTCCCCCTTCCTTTTCAGGATGCGAACGTCGGCCCCGTAGCGGGTCTTGTCAATCTCTCCAACGGCGCCTTTCCAACCGCATCAACGCGATAGCTCTACCATCTGATAATAGCCGAGCGGACCGCGCGACACTTGGACGCGAAGGCCGTGAGCTTGCGCCAGATGTTCCGCCACTTCAGGCAGGTCGGGCCGGGGCGAGACATGGAAGTGCGCCAGCCAGCCGTGGAGCAGGCGGCGCAAAAGTGTCGGCATGCCCCGGCAATCGCCGAAATCCACGAGGTGAAGCGAGCCGCCAGGGGATAGGGCGGCGGCCGCGCGGGCAAGGGCGGCCTGCCAATCGGGGATCATTGAGAGCGCATAGGATAGCACCACCCGGTCAAAGCTCCCTTGCCCGAACAATGCTCCTGCGTCGAAATTGGTGGCATCGCCCAGCGCCAGGCGCACATCCGTTCCCAGTCGCTTGCGCGCGTTCTTGAGCATTTCGGAGGAGATGTCGAGGCCATGGCAACGCACGCCTGGCCACGCGCTGGCTATCAATTGGAGGTTGCGCCCGGTTCCGCAACCAAGTTCCAGCACGGTCATGCCGGGCAGGCAATCCAGCCGCCGAATCAATCGGTCACGGCCGAACAGATAATACTTGCGCGTAAGGTCATAGATATGCCGTTGACCGCGATAGACGCGGTCCATCAGCGCCGCGTGATCGGGCGTGGGAATGCTCGCCACCGTCAGTCCTTCAGCACGTAGAGATGAACGCCGCCATAAATCGAGGAACGATCGGCCAGCGTGGCGGCTTGCGATTCCTCGATGCGATATTCCCATTCCTCTAAGATTGCGTCTGGTACACGACCGGGGAGCAGGGATGGTTCGGCCGCGGTCCGGAACAGCACTCGGGCGCCCGGCCGCGCGGTGCGAGTGATCTGCGTCCACAGCTCGGTAAGCTGCTCGTCAGTCATCCAGTCCTGCGCATCGAGCAGGATGTAGCGATCGAACGATGCGGCAGCGCTTGCGGCCAGCACGTGCGTAAAGTTGGCATGGCGCAAGTCGATGCGGTCCAGTCGTTCGCGCACCATCGGGAGGTTGTCTGGTTGCAGATAAGGAGGCAAGGGCGCTTCCTTGCTTTTGCCATAGCCCCTTCCGAAGGCTTGCCAGGCGAAATAGTTGTCATTGACCGGAAAATGGCAGGCCAGCTTTTCCAGTCTTGCCCGCAGCACGTCGGCCATGCGCCGTTCCCCAGCGAGCGCGTCATACTGGGCGGGCGGGATGCCAAGGCCGAACAGGGAAGCGGGGTGATTGGTCAGCCAGCGCACCAGCTTACGTTCGAAGATCGGGGCGAAGCGCTCGTCGAAAACGCGGCGCTGGTCTTCCAGTGATCCTGCGCCAAGGATCTCGCGGGGATCGATCCTGTAGAGGCGCGCCACTTTATGCGCGAAGCCGATGAAGTTACCAAGCAGGCCATGCTTGTAGATCCCCTTGGTGAACGCCTTGATGCGGCGACGGCCCACGAGATCGCGGCCTTCCCAATAGCGTCGCGTCGCTTCATCGAGATGAGGGGCAAGGCGGTCGTGATAAGTGGCCAGATTGTTCGGATGATCGGCTTCGGCGATGAAGCGGTGCAAGTCGGCATAGTCGGTGAGATGCCGGATCGCCGCATGCTTGAGCTTGTTCAGCGCGATATGCGCGGTGTTGAGGTCGACAACCGTGATCGCCGCCGGATCGGCGGTCAGATAGGACAGGGCGTTGCAGCCGCCGCTTGCGATCGTGATGATCCGGCTTTGCGGCCCGATTTTCAGCGCGGCCATGTCGGCAACCGGGTCTTCCCAGATCTGTGCATAGACCAGGCCCTTGAAGGCAAGCGCGAAGGCCCTGTCCAGCAAGCGGGCGCCGCGTGTCGTTTCGTGGCGGACGACGGCGTTTTCGATAAGCTTGGCGCCGGACGCGGTGCGCGAGGCAGTTCCTGACATATGCGGGGATTCCAGCCTGTTTGAACAGGCCCACGCCATTGCTTCCCCGCCATGACCGGGTGATGACGCTGCGATGGCAGTTTATGACATTCCACAGATGCTGCACGCCGGTTGAGTTGTCACACAGGCAGCCTATATGCGCCACTTTGTCTTTGGCCTCCCGAAGGAGACGGATTGGTGAGCAAGGTTCTGGTGATCGGCGCGGGCGGCGTCGGTTCGGTCGCAGTCCACAAGATGGCTATGAATCCGCAGATCTTCAGCGACATTCACCTCGCCAGCCGTACGGTTTCCAAGTGCGAGGCGATTGCCGACTCAGTGAAGCAGCGCACCGGCGTTTCGATCAGCACTTATGCGATCGATGCCGACGACGTTGACGCAACCGCCGAGCTGATCCGTTCGATCGAGCCGAAACTGGTCGTCAACCTCGCGCTTCCTTATCAGGACCTCGCGATCATGGACGCTTGCCTGGCGACCGACGTGAACTATCTCGACACCGCCAATTATGAGCCGCGCGACGTGGCCAAGTTCGAATATAAGTGGCAGTGGGCCTATCAGGACAAGTTCAAGGACGCGGGTCTGATGGCCCTGCTCGGCTCGGGCTTCGATCCGGGCGTGACCAGCGTCTTTGCGATGTGGCTCAAAAAGCATAAGCTCAAGACCATTCGCACGCTCGACATTCTTGATTGCAATGGTGGAGATCACGGTCAGCACTTTGCGACAAATTTCAACCCGGAGATCAACATTCGCGAAGTGACCGCGCCCGCCCGCCATTGGGAGAACGGCACGTTCGTCGAGACTCCTGCGATGAGCACGAGGCAAAGCTTCGATTTCGAGGGCGTCGGCCCCAAGAACATGTATCTCATGTATCACGAGGAACTGGAAAGCCTTGCCAGGTTCGTCCCCGAAATGGAACGGGGCCGTTTCTGGATGACTTTCGGCGACGCTTATATCCAGCATCTGACCGTGCTGCAGAACGTGGGCATGACCCGTATCGACCCGGTGACGTACAACGGCGTGGAGATCATCCCCCTGCAGTTTCTCAAGGCCGTTCTGCCTGAACCCGCCTCTCTTGGGCCGACGACCAAGGGAAAGACCAATATCGGCGATATCGCCACCGGTGAGGCTCTCGACGGCTCGGGCGAGAAGACGTTCTACGTCAAGAACATCTGCGATCACGAGGATGCTTACGCCGAAACCGGCAATCAGGCGGTAAGCTATACCACCGGCGTTCCGGCAATGATCGGCGCGGCGATGATGCTCACCGGCGCCTGGGCAGGCGAGGGCGTGTTCAACATGGAGCAGTTCGATCCCGATCCCTTCATGGAAATGCTCAATACCCAGGGGCTGCCATGGACTTACGAGGAACTTCCTGCCCCGTTGCCGTTCTGAGCGCGCGCTTGAACTGGGCCTTTCTGGCGCCGGTGGCCATGCTCGCCGGCTCCAACCTGTTGATGAACACCGCTTGGTACTGGCACCTGAAAGTACCGGGCAAGGCGCTATGGCTCGTTGTGTTGTTGAGCTGGGGCATCGCCTTTTTCGAATACGGCATCGCCGTGCCGGCTAACCGGATCGGCGCGAGGGTTTATTCGCTTGAACAGCTCAAGGTCATTCAGGAATTCATGTCGCTGTTGAGCTTTGTGCTGGTCGCCTGGGCGCTGTTCGGACAGAAGCCGGGTTGGAACGAGGTAGTCGGTTTCAGCCTCGTCGGGGCGGGAGCCTGGTTTATTTTCAAAGGGCCGCTCGGCTGAGGTAGGATGGGAAGCATGGAGACCAGAGCCGGCGATCCGGGCGCTTTCGCTCATTTCGATCTAACCCGCGTGGACAGCCCCGCATTCGTGATCGACGCCGCGAGGCTGCGCCACAACCTGCGTATTCTGCAGGACGTGGGCGAACGTTCGGGCGCCAAAGTGCTTTCGGCGCTCAAGGCGTTTTCGATGTGGTCGACCGCGCCGATTGTCGGAGAATACCTTGATGGCGTGTGCACCTCGGGCCTGTGGGAGGCTCGGCTCGCCGGCGAGTTCTACGACGGGGAGATCGCAACGTACTGCGCCGCCTATAAGGCCGAGGATCTGCCCGAGATCTTGCGTCTTTCCGACCATGTGATCTTCAATTCGCCGCGCCAGATCGAACGTTTCTGGCCCCTCATTGAGGCGGCGCGCGCGCGAGGGGAGGATTTCGACATCGGGTTGCGGGTCAATCCGCTTCAGCCGGAGGGGGAGGTGCCGAAGTACGATCCTTCGGCGCCGCATTCGCGCCTGGGCTTTCCGATCGATCAGCTCACCGATGAGCATGTGGCAATGATCGATGGAATCCATTTTCACAACTTGTGCGAGCAGGACTTTCTGCCGCTGCAGCGCACCTGGGACAAGGTGTTCGATTATCTCGAACCGTATTTCGGGCAATTCAAGTGGATCAACCTCGGTGGCGGGCATCATATCACGCGCGCCGATTACCAGCGGGAAGAGCTGATCGAATTTTTGCGCGACGTTGCGGAGGACACTGAGGCTGAGGTCTATATCGAGCCCGGCGAGGCGGTGGCGCTCGACGCCGGCATTCTCGTCGGCACGGTGCTGGACCTTGGTTTCAACGGCATGCCGGTCGCGGTGGTGGATATTTCGGCCACCTGCCACATGCCCGACGTGATCGAGGCTCCCTATCGTCCGGCCATGCTGAACGAATTGCCGCTGGACGAGGAAGAGCTGCTTGACGAGGGGCAGGGCGGAGCGGTGCGCCTTGGCGGGCCGTCCTGTCTGGCGGGCGACGTGATCGGGGACTATCGCTTTCCCGTGCCGATAGAACCGGGTCTGCGCTTCGCCTTTCTCGACCAGGCGCACTATTCGATGGTGAAGACGACGACTTTCAATGGAGTGCCGCTTCCTTCGATCTGGTTATGGGACTCCGAAACCGACTCGCTCGAGTGCGTCCGCAGGTTCGATTACGAGGACTTTCGCAATCGGCTGAGTTGATCGCGCGAACGGATGACGGTTCGATCCATCCGATCCCGGCCCCGGTCGATCCCGCGGGACGGCGAGTCGTTTCAACCAATTCCGCGGCAGCACGTTGGAGCGGGATCACCCGCATTTTTGGCGTCATCGATGGGGCTGAAGTTTAGAAATACAACATAATGATATAAAAAGGAAATTTATAAAATCCGGTGTTAAACGCACCCTCTTTGTGACGCTTTTGTGAAGGTTGCCGTTTTTCGCTTGCGATTCAGAACGCCTGTCCTATATCGCCCTTCCGCTGCCCCATGGGGACTTCCAAACCGCAAGGCAGCTTCGTCTCTGTGTTGTCTTGGCCTTTGGCCTATTGGGGGTCCCTTGAGTTGCACCAGTATCAAGACGCATCGGCTGTAGCGCGCGCCCTGGCGCCCGACGAACCCGTTATCCTGAACCGTTCGCACGCCGCGGCGCGCGCGGCCCGTTTCTTCGCCACGAAGTTTCCGGGCAAGGCGCTTTATGCGGTGAAAGCGAATCCGTCGCCGGACCTGGTCCGCATCCTGTGGGACAACGGCATCTCGCATTACGATGTGGCCTCGATCGCAGAGGTGCGCATGGTGCGCGGGGTGCTGCCAGAGGCGGTCCTGTGCTTCATGCATCCGGTGAAGACGGCCAGCGCGATCCGCGAGGCATATTTCCAGCATGGCGTGCGTACCTTCAGCCTCGACACACGCGAGGAACTGGAAAAGATTCTCGCCGCCACCGCCGGGCCTGACGGCGCATACGCCACTGATCTGCGCCTCTGCGTGCGCCTTCGCGTTTCTTCCGAATATTCGGAATTGAGCCTGGCCAGCAAGTTCGGCGTCGATCTTGCGGATGCCGGTCCGCTGCTGCAAGTTACACGCCAGGTGGCTGACTGGCTGGGCGTATGCTTTCATGTCGGCTCGCAGGCGATGACGCCGTTCGCTTATGTGCAGGCGCTGGAGCGGGCGCGCGCGGCAATTGCCGATGCGGGTGTCGTCATCGACATGATCGACGTCGGCGGGGGCTTTCCGTCGAGCTATCCGGGCATGGAACCGCCGCCATTGGAGGATTACTTCGCGGTGATCCATCGCCACTTCGAGGCTCTGCCGATTGCTTACAACGCTGAGCTGTGGTGCGAACCCGGCCGTGCGCTGTCAGCCGAATACAACTCGTTGCTGGTGAAGGTCGAAAAGCGGCGGGGCGCTGAACTCTATATCAATGACGGCGCTTATGGCGCGCTTTATGATGCAGCGCATATCGCATGGCGCTTTCCGGTGCGGCATGTCGCGCGCGAGAGCAGCAATGATAATGCTGCACTCGGCGGAACCGTCAGCAGCGAAGTGCAGGGCTTCTCGTTCTACGGCCCGACGTGCGATGATGCCGATTTCATGGAGGGTCCGTTCATGCTGCCGGCCGGGATCAAGCCGGGCGACTGGATCGAGATCGGCATGCTGGGCGCATACGGTGCGGCTATGCGCACCGCCTTCAACGGCTTCGGCGCAAGCCAGGCCGTGACCGTTACTGACGAGCCGATGGCGAGCCTCTACACCGGCCGCAAGGATCCCCGGGTCTCCGACAACGTCGTCTCCTTGCGTTGAACGAAATCATGGAACGGCTGCACAGAGATCGCCTGCCGCAGTCGTTCTTTCGTTGGGCAATAAGCCCCAAGGCCAACTGACTGATCGGATGTTAACCGCTGTTGCGCTAGATTCAGCGCACAGGTGAGGAGGCTCCGATGACAGCGACGATGCGCAAATGCGGGCTGATGGCGGCAGCGTTCATACTGGCTTTCGCGCCAGTGTTGCTGGCGCCTGTGCCTGGATTTGTCGACATGCCTTCGCACATGGCCCGCCATCACGTGCTGGCGAACATCGGCCATGATGCGCTGCTGTCACATTGGTTTGTCGTGCATTGGCAATGGATTGCCAATCTCGGCGTGGACCTTCCCTCCGTTCTGTTGACGCCTGCGCTGGGAAGCGAGAGAGCGACCGTTCTTGTTAGCGTGCTCTTGGCTCCGCTTATGGTGGTCGGCATGTTCGCGCTGTCGCGCGCGGTCCATGGGCGGGTTAGCGCAACCGCTTACATCGCTTTGCCTTTTGCGATGCATCAGGCATGGATGTGGGGTTTCCTCAATTACTGCTTGGGCGCTGCACTTGCGCTCCTGGTAGCTGCCTGGATTTACGCGAAGCCGCGCAATGCTTGGGGTGAGCAGGTGATGCTCGGCCTGTTTGCGCTTGCTGTTTGGACCGCGCACATGGCGAGTTGGGTTATCCTGTTGATCCTTGCCGCCGGGAACGAACTTGGCGGCCTGCGTTCCGCGCGTGACGTATGGCCTGCGGTCCGGCGCAACTGGACATTGTTGTTCCCGCTGGCGCCGCTGCTGCTCTGGCGGTCGCGGGCGACAGGGCCGGGGGCGGGATTTTCCTACGTCGATTTTCTCAACACCAAACTGGTCGTTTTTGCCAGCGTGTTGCGCGGGACCGACAAGTGGATCGATCTGGCGCTGCTGGGCGCAGTCTTTGCTGCAAGTGTGCTCGCGTTTGCCTGGGCGGGGGGACGGCGATGTGAACCGCGTCTGCTCATCAGCGGCGCCCTGCTGACATTAGCCACGCTTGCTGCGCCCACCACGATCCTCAACGCCTGGGGCACCGACCTGCGTACGGCTCCGCTCGCGCTTGCAGTGCTCGTCCTCGCGATCGGACCGGCACGACGGCCCGATCGTGAACACAGGTTGTGCCTGATCGGCATGGTCCTCTTTCTTGTACGGGTCGGCACGGTGGCACGTGCCTGGATAAGCCACGGGCACGTACTTGAAGAACGCCTGACCGTGCTTGATGCAGTGCCGCGAGGGGCAAAAGTGGGGTATGTCTGGATTGCGCCGCAGTGCGGCTTTCCTTGGCGGTTGGTGCCGGATGAAAAGCTGGGCAGCTATGCGGTGGTTCGGCGCGATGCTTTCGTCAATACGCTCTTCATCGTTGACAATGCCGTGCTAATGAAAATCCGGGATCCCGGCCTTGCCGCGCGTTGGCATGATGGTTCGCAGGATGTTCGCCCGACTTGTCCGAACCACCAGGCCGACCGCGCGTTGCTTACGCAAAAGCTGCTCGCAATGAGGGGCGACCATTTCGATGCGATCTGGGTTTCCGGTGCCGCGCCAGCCGCTCTGCCGGTAGTTCCTGGCTACCGGGTCGCGCGCACTGTCGGCGATGATACTTTATTGACAGCTCGATAAGAGAAAGGGGCGCTCTCTATCAGTGTTGCACCCGTTCAGGCTGCCAGCTTTATTTCCAGGCGTTCCCAGATTTCCACTAGAGCGCTGGTGAGATCCCGCATCATTTCGTCGGAATGGGCCGGGCCAGGCGTGAAACGCAGTCGTTCAGTGCCGCGCGGCACGGTCGGGAAATTGATGGGCTGCACATAAGCGCCATACTCGGCCAGCAGGATGTCGCTGATCTTCTTGGCCTTGACCGGGTCACCGACCATCAGCGGCACGATATGCGTGGTCGAGTCCATGACCGGAAGGCCGGCGTCGCGGAACATCTGCTTAAGCATCGCGGCGGAGCGCTGCTGGCCCTCACGCTCCTCGCTCGAACTCTTGAGGTGACGCACCGAGGCGAGCACCCCCGCGACCAGCACTGGAGACAGCGAAGTCGTGAAGATGAAACCGGGGGCGTAGCTGCGGATGCAATCGATCACTTTCTGATCGGCGGCGATATAGCCGCCCATAACGCCGAAAGCCTTGCCAAGGGTGCCTTCGATAATGTTGATCCGATGGGCGGCTTCGTCCCGGTCGGTAATGCCGCCGCCGCGCGGGCCGTACATGCCCACGGCGTGAACTTCGTCAATGTAAGTGAGCGCGTTGTACTTGTCCGCCAGGTCGCAGATCGCGTGAATCGGAGCGACGTCTCCGTCCATCGAATAAACGCTCTCGAAGGCGATCAGCTTGGGCAGCGCCGGGTCAGTTTCGGCAAGAAGCTGTTCCAGATGCTCAACATCGTTATGGCGGAACACCTTCTTTTCGCAGCCCGAGTTGCGGATACCCGCGATCATCGAGGCGTGATTGAGTTCGTCGGAGAAGATCACGCAGCCCGGCAGTAACTTGGCGAGCGTGGACAAGGTGGCGTCGTTCGAGACGTAGCCCGACGTGAACAACAGCGCGCCTTCCTTGCCGTGCAGATCGGCCAGTTCGCTTTCAAGCTCAATGTGATAGTGCGTATTGCCGCCAATGTTGCGAGTGCCGCCAGACCCGGCGCCGACATCATGCAGCGCCGCTTCCATCGCTTCGATCACCTTGGGATGCTGGCCCATGGCAAGGTAATCGTTGGAACACCATACGGTGATCGGCTTGGGACCATTATGACCGGCGAAGCAACGCGCGTTCGGATAAGCGCCCTTGTTGCGCAGGATATCGATGAATACGCGGTAACGGCCTTCCGAATGAAGACGCTCTATCGCCTGATCGAAAATGTGTTCGTAATTCACGAGGCCCTGATCCTGCTTGCCTTGTTCTACCCGGTTGGCCGGAAAATCCATGTCCGGCGCCATTACATGATCGCTTCATCCGTGGCCAGCCGATTGTCTCGCAGAGACTAATCGGAAAAACCTTTCCGGCCGTTACTGCTCGGCTACGAAACGAAGGCTCATGCCCTACTATCGGGCGCGGTCGGTCGCAGGGCATTGATCGCAGTCAACGATATGGCGAGTTTCATTCCCATTAAAGCATGCCGACGTCATCCAACCCATACCGCGCGAGCATTTCGCGATTGCCCCGTGCGACAGGCGCGTGCTGTGTGAAAAGCGCCCTGTCGGGCTGCAATCGAGACCATTCCTGTCCCGATGTAAGACGAGCAATCTGCCGTGCAATACCGGCGGCGCCATGCACGAAGCGCACGCCAGGGCCGAACGCGCGGGACAATTCCTCTTCCAGCAACGGAAAATGCGTGCACGCCAGCACAACGGTATCGATCCGTTCGCCGTGCGGCATGATGCGCAGAGTGTCCACGGCGCCCGCGATGGCGGCGAAATCCACGACTTCTCCGCTCAGCTTGGCCTCAGCCGCTTCGACAAGGCCCGGCGCTCCATGGCGCAACAGTATCCTGTCAGCCGCAAATTCGTGTTCCAGCCGGTCGACATAGGCTTGGCGGATAGTCGCTTCCGTGCCGAGGAGGCCGATCACGCCGGTCTTGGTGAGGGCCGCTGCCGGCTTGATTGCAGGAACCGTGCCGACGATCGGCACCTCCAGCACTTCGCGCACCATGCCGAGCGCGATCGTGGAGGCGGTATTGCAAGCGATGCAGACGAGGCGCGGCCGGAAACGCTCCGTCATGCGACCCAGCAATCCGGCCACGCGCGCCGCGATCTGCGCCTCCGTCTTCGTGCCGTAAGGCAGGCCCGCGTTGTCGGCGGCATAAATGATCGGCGCGTCGGGAAGCAGTGTGCGCACTTCGGCCAGCACCGTCAGTCCGCCGACGCCTGAATCGAACAGCAGGATCGGCGCAGCCGGATCGATCCCGGCCGCCGAGGCGGCTTGCGGCGTGGAAAACGTATCGGATGCCATCGTCAGTCCCTGAACCTCGCAACCTGTTAACCGCCATGACGCGAAAGACCAACGCACAATCCGCCAAGTTGACTTCTTTCGCGCGCGACAAGCCGCTAAGGCACGATCATGAATTGGATTCTTGCCCTAATGCTCGGTTACGCGCTCGGTTCTGTGCCGTTCGGGCTTATCATAACCCGTTTGGCCGGAGCGGGAGACTTGCGAAGCATCGGCTCGGGAAACATCGGCGCCACCAACGTCCTGCGCACCGGGCATAAGGGACTGGCGGCCGCAACGCTTCTGCTCGATCTCTGCAAGGGTTTGGCTGCCGTGCTCATCGCGGCCCATCTGTGGCCGGAATGGACCGGGCTTGCCGGGCTGGGGGCTTTCGTAGGGCACTGCTTTCCCGTTTGGCTGAGCTTCAAAGGCGGCAAGGGCGTGGCGACCACGGCGGGCATTGCGTTCGGTCTAGCGTGGCCAGTGGGGCTTACTTACGCAGTCGCTTGGATTAGTTTGTTGTTGACGGTGCGGATATCCTCGATCGCGGGGATGAGCGCCGCAGTGATCGCGCCGCTTGCCGCACTGGCATTCGGACATCATGACGCGGCATTGGTGCTGGCGGCGATTGCCGCCCTGGTGCTGTTTCAGCATCGCGAGAACATAGCCCGCCTTCGCGCCGGCACCGAGCCGAGAATCGGGAGCGGCAGGCAGGTATGAGCGGCATGACCGGGCTGTCGCAGGACGAGGCATTTGCCCGCATTCGGTTGCTGCGCTCTCCCCATGTCGGCCCGGTCACTTATGCCCAGTTGCTTGCGCGCTTCGGGGATGCTCGCGTCGTGTTGGAGGCGTTGCCCGATCTCGCAGGGCGGGCCGGAAAACCGTATCAGGCTGCACCGGAACGGCGGATTCACGAAGAAATCGCCGCGGTGCGAAAGTCCGGCGCGCGTTACCTGTTCCACGATTCGCCTGATTACCCGCCGTCGCTAGCGGAAATCGAGGCTGCGCCGCCGATCCTGACAATGCGGGGCGATCCGGCGTTTGCCCTGCGCCCATGTGTCGCCGTTGTCGGCGCGCGCAATGCCTCCGCCGCCGCCGTCAAGCTGGCGCGCGACTTTGCACACGGACTGGCTGAGGCGGGCTTCACCGTCGTATCGGGCTTGGCGCGCGGGATTGATGGCGCGGCGCATGAAGGGGCCCTGGCAGGCGGCGGCTCTACGGTCGGGGTAATCGCCAGCGGGATCGACATCGCTTATCCGCCCGAGCACGCCGCCCTGCAAGAACGGATTGCCGAAGAAGCGCTGCTGCTGGCTGAACAACCGCCCGGCACCGAGCCGTTGGCGCGCCATTTCCCCGCCCGCAACCGCATTATCGCCGGCCTTGCAGCGGGCACGGTGGTGGTGGAGGCCGCGCCGAAATCGGGATCGCTGATTACGGCGCGTCTCGCAGGCGAAATGGGGCGCGAAGTAATGGCGATACCCGGCTCCCCGCTCGATGCGCGCTCGCACGGATGTAACCAGCTGATCCGCGATGGAGCGATCCTGGCGCAATCGCCGCAGGACGTGATCGAACTTCTCACCGGCTTCGACGGAACGCCGCGTTCCGCCTTCCGGGATACCGCCCCAGCCTGGGTAGCCGCCGAGCCGCTGAGTGACGAGCCTGCCGAAGTGATCGATCTGTTGACGACCGCACCGGTGGCCGTGGACGAGTTGATCCGTCAGTCGGGGGCCAGCGCTGCGGCGGTGCAGCTTTCCTTGCTGGAACTGGAAATCGTCGGCCGATTGGTTCGCCACGCCGGGGGGCGAGTGTCGCTCGCCTCTTGACGTGCCTGGCCATCGTTTCCCACCCTACACGTGTATGTATGCGCGTGCGCGCGAAGGAACTTCAGGAAGACCATGCAACTCGTCATCGTGGAATCGCCAGCGAAGGCCAAGACTATCGAGAAGTATCTGGGCAAGGATTACAAGGTCCTGGCCAGCTATGGGCATGTGCGCGATCTGCCGCCGAAGGACGGCTCGGTGCGGCCGGACGAAGGCTTTGCCATGGACTGGGAGCTTTATGGCGACAAGCAGAAGCAGATACGCGCCATCGCCGACGCGGCCAAGGATGCCGATCGCCTGATCCTTGCCACTGACCCGGACCGGGAAGGCGAGGCGATTTCGTGGCACGTGCGCGAATTGCTGGCCAAGCGCCGCGCGCTGCCAAAGGACGTGCAGCGCGTGACTTTCAACGCGATCACCAAGGACACCGTCACCAAGGCGATGCAGGCCCCGCGCGAGCTGGATCAGGACCTGATCGATGCTTACCTGGCGCGTCGCGCGCTGGATTACTTGTTCGGCTTTACCCTTTCGCCTGTGCTCTGGCGCAAGCTGCCGGGAGCAAAGTCGGCGGGGCGGGTGCAGTCAGTGGCGCTGCGCCTGATCGTTGATCGGGAGCGCGAGGTTGAGGCGTTCCGTCCGCAGGAATATTGGTCGGTAGCGGCGCTCTTGGCGCATGACGGCACGGAGTTCACCGCCCGGCTGGTAACGTTCGAAGGCGAGAAGCTCGATCGCCTGAGCCTAGGAAACGAAGGCGCGGCGATGCGCGCCAAGGCAGCGGTCGAAGCCGGCGCCTTCAAGGTCGAGGCTGTCGAGACCAAACCGCATCGCCGCAATCCGCAGCCGCCCTTCACCACCTCGACCCTGCAGCAGGAGGCCGCGCGTAAGCTTGGTTTCTCGGCCAGTCAGACGATGCGGGTAGCTCAGACACTCTATGAGGCGGGGGCGATCACGTACATGCGCACTGATGGGGTGCAGATGGACCCCAGCGCAATCTCTGCTTGTCGCACCGCGATCTCGGAGCGTTTCTCGGGACATTACCTGCCGGAAAAACCGCGCCATTACGAAACCAAGGCCAAGAACGCGCAGGAAGCGCACGAAGCCATTCGCCCCACCGACTTCGGCAGGGATCGCTTCGGCTCCGGCGACGAAGCCAGACTTTATGACCTGATCTTTAAGCGTGCGATGGCGAGCCAGATGGCGTCTGCCGCGTTGGAGCGCACCACCGTGACGTTGCGCGACGGAACCGGCCGCAACGAATTGCGCGCGACCGGGCAGGTAGTGAAGTTCCCCGGTTTTCTCGCGGTTTACGAGGAAGGTCAGGACCATAAGTCGGACGATGAGGATTCCGGGCTGCTGCCCTTCATGAAGGCCGGCGACATGCCCGCCAAAAAGGGCGTCACCGCCGAACAGCATTTCACGCAGCCGCCGCCGCGCTATTCGGAAGCAAGCCTCGTCAAGCGGTTGGAGGAATTGGGCATCGGCCGCCCCTCCACATATGCGGCGACAATCCAGGTGCTCAAGGACCGTGCTTATGTGCGGACTGAGAAAAATCGTTTCTTTGCAGAAGAATCTGGACGTCTTCTCACATCGTTTCTGGAACGCTTTTTCGAACGCTACGTCGCTTATGACTTCACTGCCGAGATGGAAGAGGAACTGGACGACGTGTCCGGCGGCCGGCAGGAATGGAAGGCGCTGCTTGAGGCGTTCTGGCGCGATTTCAAGCCCAAGAGCGACGAGGTGATGGAGAAGAAGCCTTCGGAAGTGACCGAGGCGCTTGACGCGTTCCTGTCCGATTATCTTTTCCCGCCCAAGACCGACGGCAGCGATCCGCGTCTCTGCCCGAAATGCGGCGAGGGCCGCCTTTCGTTGCGCGGCGGGCGTTACGGCGCTTTCGTAGCTTGTTCCAACTATCCCGAGTGCAAATATACGCGCAAGTTTGCGCAGCCGGGCGGCGAGGCCGAGGGCGGCGGCGAGGATGAGGGGCTGGGCCAGGATCCTGAAACCGGCCTGGAGATTGTGCGCCGCGCCGGTCGCTTCGGACCCTACATCCAGCTTGGCGAGGGGAAGGAGGCCAAGCGCGCGTCAATCCCGAAAGACATCGACGAACTTACGCTGGAATGGGCGATCAAGCTGTTGAGCTTGCCGCGCACGGTTGGTCCGCATCCCGAGACGGGTAACGACATCACGGCCAGCATCGGCCGCTATGGCCCGTATCTGGCGCATGACGGCAAATATGCCCGGCTGCGCTCGACCGCCGAGGTGTTCGACACCGGAATGAACGCGGCGGTCGCACTGCTGGCCGATGCCGCCAATCGAGGGGGCGGTGGGCGCGCCAAGGCCGAGCCGATCAAGGTGCTGGGCGCGCATCCCACCAGCGGCGGCGAAATGAAGGTGATGGCCGGTCGCTTCGGTCCTTACGTGACGGACGGCAGCACTAATGCCACCCTTCCGCGCGACCAGAAGCCGGAGGAGCTCACCGCCGAACAAGCCGCTGCGCTGATTGATGCCAAGGCGGCGAAAGGCCCTGCGAAAGGCAAGAGGAAGGCTGCTCCGAAAAAAGCAGCCCCGAAAAAGGCCCCGGCAAAGAAACCCGCGGCCAAAAAGGCCCCGGCAAAGAAAGCCAAGGCCAAGGAAGCGGCCGAATGAGCGAGAAGATCGCCAAACACAAGCAGCCGTGGAAACCGGATGAACTGCAGAAACTCCAAGTCCTCGCCGCCAAGGGGAAGGGCCTGAAGGAAATCGCGAAGGCTCTTAACCGCACCGAGGAATCGACCAAGGAAGCCGCGCGCCAGCACGGCATGGTGATTACCAAGCTGAGGTAGGGGGCTGCTCAATCGCGCAGGCGGTAGAGCCTCAGCTTCAGCGAACCGAGGTGAACATGGGCGTACAGCTCGTAATCGCGCGCGAGCGCCGCCGCCATGATCGGCCGCACTGACCAGTTGGGGCGCGGGCTGACGGGCTTTTCGCCGGTGACGATCACGCCGGGCCGACGCGCCAGTATCGTGCGCAGTTCGTCCCGCGCATCGACATCAATGGCTACGCTATCGGTCGCGCCTGAGATGTGCTGGGGCAACCCGAAGCGAGAGATCAGGCAAGCATCGGTGGCTGAATAGAGCGCGGCATTGCCTTCAAAAATATAGAGGCATCGCCCCTTGAGTTGAGGTCGGATCTGCGCAGCAACCGCTTCGAGGTCGGAAGGGCCGCCAAAGTGGATGCGATTGGCGATCAGGATTGCACCGCCGCCGATAACAACGAATGCGCAGACCAGTTGCGTCACCAGCCGCCGGGCCGGATCGGTGCCGAGCATCGGGGCGATCAGGATTGAGAAGGGCGGCAGCAGGGCGGCGGTATAATGATCGTAGTAAGTTCCGAACACCAGGAATCCACCCGTGGCGACGACGCTCCACGCAGCCAGCCAGCGCAGAGCCGGGTCGCGTTCCGCGCCGTCTCTGCGGCGGCGGCGATGAAGCACGATCAACGTGCCCCAGAACGGCAGCATTCGGCCGAAGTCGGTAAGCAGGTCGGTAATCCGGTCGAACGACAGCGCCGCCCCGGTATTGCGCGCGAAGATCGAAAGAAAGTTCGCCCAGATGAATTGCTGCTGGTAACCCAGATGCCAGTACCAGCCGAGCGCCAGAGCGGTGGGCAACAAGGCGCAAGCGATCCATGCGAGAGCCGCCGGCAGCGTAAGAAGCCAGCCCGCGCGTCGCAGCATCAGCCAGACCAGCGCCAACCCGAAGCCGACCCCTTCGAAGACGACGGAATATTTGATCTGCAGCGCCAGGCCGACCAGCAGCATGGCGAGACTTCCCCTTCGCATCAGGCGGCGCGGCGCAGGCTCGGTGAGAAGGGCCAGGATCATGCTGGCCGCGACCACCATCGGCAGATTGTAGAACACTGGACTCTGCCCGCCGCTGCACCGAAACAGCGCGAGCGCAAAGATATAGACGCAGCCGGCGAAGAATGCCCCTAGGGGATCGGCGATGCGGCGGGCGGTCATCGCGATGACCCACCCTGTCAGCGCCACGCTCACCGTCGCTATCAGCTGATAGGCCAACACGCCGTGACCACCGATCAGATGCGACAGCGCATAGATCAGGAACAATCCGATGGGCTTGCGATCCCATATGTCGACGAAAGGCAAGGCGCCGGACAGCATCCGTTCGCCCACGAGATTGTAGAAGGTCTCGTCCACGTGAATCAGCGGGTCGCCGTAAAGTGGCGCGCGCGTGGCGATGGCAATGGACAGGAGGAGCAGAAATGAAGCGAGGGGGCCGAAGGTCAGCTTCGTTCGTGCCTGCGGTAAATCCGCGTGTAAAGGGTATGTCATATCGCGCGCGCCGAAGGACAGAAACGAGATGGCGCTTCGCGCCGAGGTGGTGGGTTTTGCGGGCTTAGGTCTTGTGCCGCCAGGTCGAGGCGTTGTGACGGCGAACTTGCGGGATGTCCATACCGATATGGCGCTCCAGCCGTTCTCCAGCCGCTTGCATGCGGGCGGCGTCATGATTATCTGGGCCGCATGGCTATCCGCGAAATTCTTGAAGTTCCCGATCCTCGCCTCAAGGAGGTGTCCCGGCCTGTTGAGCAGTTCGACGCCGAGCTGAAGACGCTGGTGGAGGACATGTTCGAGACGATGTACGAGGCGCCCGGCATTGGGCTTGCCGCCATTCAGGTGGGCGTTCCGTTGCGCGTCCTGGTGATTGATCTTCAGCCTGACGATCCCGATGCGGAGCCGGAAGTGTGCACGGCGCACGGCGGGCATCATCACACGCATCAGCCCACCAAGAAAGAGCCGCGGGTTTTCATCAATCCGGAGATACTCGATCCTTCTGACGAGTTTTCGGTCTATTCGGAAGGCTGTCTTTCGGTTCCCGAGATCTATGCCGAAGTGGAGCGTCCCGCCCGCATCCGCGCACGTTGGCATGACCTGGACGGCAATGTTCACGAGGAGGAGATGGAGGGTCTGCTGGCCACCTGCCTCCAGCACGAGATGGATCATCTCGAAGGCATCCTGTTCATCGATCATCTCTCGCGCCTGAAGCGTCAGATGGCGCTGAAGAAGCTGGAAAAGCTGCGCAAGGCAGCGTGAGCCGGGGATAAGTTTCCTACAGGGCTGGCGTTCCCTATACGTTCCGCATAAGTTGCCGGAATGGAAATTGCTGTCGCCACAATCCTCGCGTTGCTCATCGGTTTGGCGGTGGGCTGGTTCTTCGGATCTCGTCCAGCCGCCCAATGGCGTGAACAGGCAGGCGTGCGGGAGCGCGAGGCGCGAGAGATCGATGCCCAGTACCTGAGGACCTTCGCGGATCTCCAGGCCGCTCGCGAACGCGCCAGCCGCGCAGATGCTCTGGAAGAGGCGTTGGAGCGTTTGCGCATGGAACACGGCGAGGCCATGGATCGGCTACGGAGTGATAGCGCGGCCTCGGCTGAACGCCTGCGCGCCGAGTTGACCGCCACCTCTCAGGCACACCAGGACGAGAAACGCGCGTTGACTGAGGAATTGGCGACGCTGCGTGAGAAATCGGCCAATTTCGAAGAACAGAAACGCTTGTTGATCGAGGCGCAGGAGGCGCTTCGCAAGGAGTTTGAAAACGCCGGTGCCAAGGTGCTGGAGACCGCGCAGGAGGCATTTCTGCGTCGCGCCGGCGCACGTTTCGAAGAAAGCGAAAAAACCAATGCCGAGCGTATCGGTTCGCTGCTCGCTCCCGTGGGGGAAAGGCTGAAGAGTTACGAAGCGCAAGTTGCTCAACTCGAAAAGCAGCGGGTCGATGCCTTCGGGCAGTTGACCGGTCAGATAGAAGCGCTTCGGGTCGGTCAGGAACAAGTGAGGGCGGAAGCGGCCCGCCTGGGCAATTCCCTGCGAAATGCGCCGAAGGCGCGGGGGCGTTGGGGCGAGCAGCAACTCAGGAACGTCCTTGAGCAATGCGGCTTGACTGAACATACCGACTTCGAAACGGAGCAGTCTATCTCGACCGAGGACGGCTGGCTGCGGCCCGACGCCATTGTTCGGATTCCCGGCAACAAGCAGTTGGTGATCGATGCCAAGGTATCGCTGAACGCCTATCAGGACGCCTTCGAGGCTGATGACGAGGCCGCGCGGACCGCCTTTCTGGATCAGCACGCGGCCTCGATGCGCAACCATATTCAGACGCTCGGCGCCAAGAGCTATCAGAGCCAGTTCCCCAATGCGCCCGATTACGTCATCATGTTCGTGCCGGGCGAGCATTTCATCGCGGCTGCACTCGATCATGATTCCCGCCTGTGGGACTTCGCCTTCGAACGGCGGGTGCTGCTGGCCAGCCCGACCAACCTTGTCGCCATCGCGCGCACGATCGCCCAGGTCTGGCAGCAAGAAGGGCTGGCAAGAGAAGCGCGCGAGATCGGCAAGCTGGGCAGTGATCTTTACGACAGCCTTGCCAAGACGCAGGACGATCTCGGCAAAGTGGGCGTGCATCTTGGGCGCGCGGTGAACAGTTTCAACGACTTCGCGCGAACTTATGAAGGCAATGTCCTTAGCCGCGCGCGCCGCCTTGCGGAAAAGCACATCAAGATCGGGAAGCGGGAAATCGCTGACGAGGTCCCGCTGGTAGAGGCTGCGCCGCGTTATGCGGACGTTGCGGTCTTGATCGGCGATTCGTCCGAGCCGGAAGCATCCGAAGCCGCGGAGTAAGCGGAACGATCAGTCGCCCTGACGGCCCTCTTTCGCGTTTTCGATACGCACGAGTTCGGCGGTGTGGCCGCTTGACTGCAGGATCATCCGATCGCCTTCGACATTCATGCGAGGCGTGGCGACCAGCAGCGCATTGACGGCATTCCCCTGATTCCATGCGGGATCGGGGCAAGCCATTTCCGTCTGAGCCAGAGGCCCGGCATAAAGGCGGTTGTCTGCATCCACGCGCCAGGGGCCACCCAGCCGGTTGCAGCCGACATTCACACCGATCCTGCCATCGTCAAAAGTAAGATGGGCATCCGTCGAGGCTGGCCGCTCTCCATCGATGCGTTCGAACCGCCAGCTGGTTTCGGCGAGGTGGGAGCGGTCTCCTCTTTCAGAGCATCCGGCCATGAGCGCCGGTATGGCAAGGAGAAAAACGAGTCGCTGCATAGCCTCCCGATAGTGCCATCGGACACATGAGAAACTGATGAATGGAACGCTTAGTGTCGCCGAAAATGCGCCAATGCCTCATAGGCCAGCACTGCGCCCGCGACGGCGGCGTTGAGGCTGTCGGCACGGCCGAGCATGGGGATTGTCACCCTCAAGTCGCAGGCATCTTCATAAGCGGCGGGCAGGCCCTGCGATTCATTGCCCACCATCAGGAAGCAGGGCGCTGCATAAGGCGCGCCGCGGTAATCTGTGGAATCACGCAAGGAAGCGGCCACGAGCTGGCCTTTACCGGCCCGCAGCCAGGTGATGAAATCCTCCCACCGCGCCGTTGCGAGTTGCTGCGTGAAGATCGCGCCCATGCTGGCGCGGACGGCTTCAACAGAGAACGGATCGACGCAGTCATCCAGCAGGATCAGGCCCCCGGCGCCCACGGCGTCACCGGTGCGCAACATCGTGCCCAGATTGCCCGGATCGCGCAGCGCCTGCGCGACTAGCCAGATCGGTGCCCTAGAGCGGTCGATCGCGGAAAGGCTGGTGTCGAATTCTGCGAACACGCCGGCGACGGTCTGCGGATTATCCTTGCCGGTGACTTTGGCGAGAAGCTCCAGATCCATCTCGACCACGTCGCCGCCCGCCCGTTCGACCGCGTGCTCCATCGCGTCCAGCAGCGGATGCGGTTCGCGCCCCGTTGCCATGACCAGGATTTCGGGCACCTTGCCGCATTCGCGCGCGTCAGTAAGCAGGCGCAGCCCTTCGGCAAGAAAGCGCTTTTCCCGTCGGCGGTGCTTCTTGTCCCGCAAAGAACGCAGGAACTTGACGAGCGGATTGGAAAAGCCGGTTATGGTGCGGCGTATAGCCAAAGTGTTTTTCCGCGCCGCTATTCTTCGCCGAAGCCGCCTTTGACCAGCGTAGCAAGCGCGGTCAATGCAGCCTCGGCTCCATCGCCGGAGCAACTGATCTCGATGGTGTCGCCCTTGGCCGCGCCCAACATCATCAGCCCCAGAATGGACCCCCCTGATGCAGAGGTTCCATCTTTCGTCACGATCACGGCGACGCTCTGCGGAAGGTCGGCCACGTGGTTGACGAACTTGGCACTCGCTCTTGCATGAAGTCCACGTTTGTTGACGATGAGCACCGATTCACGGCAATCGATCATGCATCCTGCCCCAGGTATTCGCTTGCTATGGTTATGTAATTACGGCCCGCGTCACGCGCCGCCACAGCGGCTTCGCGAACAGACATGCATTCGCGCGCCTTCGCAAGGCGGATCAGCATGGGCAGGTTGATCCCGGCGATGACTTCCACCTTGCCGGCCTGCATCAGCGATATGGCCAGGTTCGAAGGCGTGCCGCCGAACAGGTCCGTCAGGATGATGACGCCGGATCCGCTGTCGACCTTGCCAATGGCATCGGCAATTTCGCCACGACGACGCTCCATGTCGTCATTGGGGCCGATGCAGACGGTTTCGACGTCGGCCTGGTCACCGACGACATGCTCCATCGCATGGACGAATTCCTCGGCAAGATTGCCGTGGGTAACCAGGATCATGCCGATCATGTTGGCGGAGCGCTCCGAGATTCCTGCAATTGCACCTGGGATTTGCGTTCATTTTTCACGGCGCAGACCCCCTTCAAGAAGGTCGGCCGCCCGTGAGCCCAGGTTGCGGTGCAACAATGTGGGCGAAAAACCCGCCTCGCGCAAGGCTGCCGCGATTTGTTCGGCAGTGAAAACCGATCGGTGTCTACCCCCGGTACACCCGAAAGCGATGTGCACGTAAGCCTTGCCTTGTGCCCGATAGCGCGGAAGCAACAGGAAAAGCAGGTCGCGAATCCGCGTGAATGCTTCCGCGTACGCAGGGTCCTTCCGGATATGATCGCCCACGGCCTGGTCCATGCCGGTCAGCGGGCGCAAATCGGGGTTCCAATGGGGATTTTCCAGAAAGCGCATGTCGAAAACCAGATCGGCAACCGGCGGCATCCCGCGCGAAAAGCCGAAGCTGGAAACGGTAATGGTCAGTTCCTCCGGCGCCCCGGAGGCGAACTGCTCGCGAATCACGCGCTGCAGATCGTTGGCGCTGAACTCCGTCGTGTCGATCAGCAGGTCCGCCCACCGCCGCAGTGGGGCCAGCACCTCGCGCTCGGCGCGGACTCCCGTGGAAACAGGCGCGTCGGAGGCAAGGGCGTGGCGGCGGCGGGTTTCATTGTAACGACGTTCCAGTTCCTTGCTTGAACAGTCCAGGAACAGGGTGGTCAGCTCGATATTGCCGCGCCCTTCCAGGGCCTTGACTTGAGCAATGATTCGTTGCGGGTTGAAGCCGCGCGTGCGGGAATCGAAGCCGATCGCCAGCGGCGTGCGCCCGTCATGGCCGGTTTCAGGCGTGCTTTCGATCAAACCGTCGAGCAGGCGGATCGGGAAATTGTCGACGATCTCCCACCCGAGATCTTCCAGCACGCGCAAAACTGTAGTCTTGCCTGCGCCCAGCATGCCGGTGACAAGCAGCACGCGCTGCTTGTCCGAACCGTTTCCTTCGTCTTCTGACTCGTCCCGAATCACCCGCGATGTTTGCGCGCGGTCGAACCGAAAGGAAAGGGGCGATGTCAGAAATGCAAGCCGTAGTGGCGAAGGGCCAACTCGGCCTTGATGGCTGACCCATCCTCCGGCCAGATTCTCACGCGCGGTAGCATGATGCCACCGATCGTCACCATTTCGGGTCTTTCGATGTAGCGAGGCGCAGCGGCGTCCATGGTAACGACAAGAGCAACCGGCGCCTCCTCTCTGCAAGGGAACGGCAACAGACCAAGATTGCGCACTTCCAGCAGACCGCGGGTCCGGGGATGTGGAGTGGCGATCAAATAATTCTCGGCAGTCGCCAACATCACGCTATCGTCGCCGATCAGATACGCTCCACGATCAATGAGGCCAAGCGCAAGGCTTGATTTTCCGGTCCCCGGCGGCCCATCTATCAGGATCGCGCGCTCACCGATCGCCACGCAGCCGGCCTGCAGCGCAAAAGGCGGATGAATGCGTGTCATTCGTTCTGCCACGCCGGTAACGACATGACCAACCGTGCGCCGGGCGCTCCGTCCGTACGATCTGTCGCCATCAGCTTTCCGAAATGCGCCTCGACAATGGTGTGTGCAATCGCCAGGCCCAGGCCCGAATGCTTGCCGAACTCCTCGCCGGACGGGCGCAGCGAATGGAAGCGTTCAAAAATCCTTTCGCGCGCGCTTTCGGGTATGCCGGGCCCGTGATCGGAAACGGCGATTGTCACCCGGCCCCCGGAGCCCGAAATGGTGACCTCGATCGAGTTTCCCGCAGGCGAAAAGGACACCGCGTTGTCGAGCAGATTCTGCAACACGCGTTCGAGGCGCGCCGCATCTCCGGGCACGACAAGGCCATCATTGCCTTCCCGCACCAGAGAAATGAGGCAATCGCCATTGACGCCGCGCTGCGCGCGTTCAGCCACCACGGCTTGAATGAGGCGAAACATGTCTACCGGTTCGAACGTCGTGCGGCTGAGTTGCGCGTCGATGCGGCTGGCATCCGCGATTTCGGTGACAAGGAAGTCGATCCGGCGCACGTCATCCTTGGCCACGCCGATCAACTGGCGGCGTAGTTCCGGTTTATCCACCCGCTCCAGGCTTTCAAGAGCGCTGCGCAAGGAGGTGAGCGGATTTTTCAGTTCATGCGCGACATCAGCGGCAAAGCTTTCCACGGCATCGATTCTTTGGCGCAAGGCACCGCTCATGTCGGAGATGGCGCGGGCCAGCAGGCCGATCTCGTCACGGCGATCAGGCAGGCGTGGCACGATAACACTGCGGTCACGCCCCAAGCGTACGCGCACGGCCGCCCGCACCAGTTTGCGCAGCGGTTCCACGATCGTACGGGCGAGAAACAGTGACAGCAGGATCGATACGCCCAGTGCACCGCCAACGATGATCGCCAGCGTCTGTCGCGCCATTCGCACGTTCTCAGTGATATCGCGCGCGTTGCGCGTGACAAGCAGCGCGGACCCGTCATTGCTTACCGGCGTGGCGGCGATAATCACCGGCGTCTGATCTGGCGCGGCCTTGTGGCTGACCAGCGTCTGCCCCTGCGCCAGCGCCGCCGCCAGCTCCGGCCACGCTTTGGCGCCAGTGTCCGCCGGATCGTGATAAGGTGGAATTTCGGGCGCGCCGAGGAGGAAATCCATGCCGCGATCGAGCAGGCGGGCCGCGTCCTGATACCAGGGCTCGTTGGCGGGATCGACCAAGGTGTAAGACGGCCGGCCCAGTTTGAAGCTGTCCGCCAGAAGCTTCCCCCTGGGATCAAACAGGCGCAGGCGCAGGTCCTGCTCGGAGCCGATCCGCGCGATCAGCTCCAATCGCCGCCGGCCGCTCTCTCTTGCCAGGGCAGCGGCCGTGATATCAGCTTCGGAACGGGCGAGACGATAACGCTCGGCAAGCAGTTCCCGGCGATAGCTGTCGATGTAGAACAGGCTGCCGGCGAGAAGCGCCAGCGCGATCACGTTCACCGCCAGGATGCGAACCGTGAGCGAAACGCGCCAAGGCAATCCCAATCTGGAGGCAATGCCCTGATGCTGCAGGCTCCGCCTGGTGGACCGGTTCTTTTCAGCCATCAGCGAAGGAATAGCCGGCGCCATAGAGTGTATCGATGGCGCTGAAATCAGGATCGACCGCGCGGAACTTGCGCCGCAGCCGCTTGATGTGGCTGTCGATCGTGCGATCGTCCACATAGATGTCTTCGCTATAAGCCGCGTCCATCAATTGGTTGCGGCTTTTGACCACGCCGGGGCGAAGCGCCATCGCTTCCAAGATAAGAAATTCGGTGACGGTCAGCGAGACAGGTTTCCCGTCCCACGTGACCTGATGCCGGGCCGGATCAAGTCGAAGGCGACCGCGCACCACGGGATCGGGAAGGTTCCCGGCCTCCACTTCTTCCAGTGCCGAACGCGACAACTCGCTGCGCCGCAGGATTGCCCGGATGCGCGCCACCAGCAACCTCTGGCTGAATGGCTTGGTGATGTAGTCATCGGCGCCCAGCGCCAGGCCAAGCGCCTCGTCCGGCTCTTCGTCCTTGGAGGTCAGGAAGATGACCGGCAGGCTTGATTTTTCGCGTAGCGCCTTCAGCAGCGAAAGGCCGTCCATGCGCGGCATCTTGATATCGAAGATGGCAAGGTCGGGCGGGTTTTCGAGGAGTGCTTTGAGCGCGGTCTCGCCATCGGTATAGACGCGCGTGGCAAATGCTTCCGCCTGAAGGCCGATCGAAACCGTGGTCAGGATATTGCGATCGTCGTCGACCAGCGCGATGGTCTGCTGGCGCGGGGCAACCGGATCGGACTCTGCGGCGGGCGTCGGGGCATCAGCCATAAGCGAGCGGGCCTTCCCTTCGCGGTGAAACGTCTCGTACGATGCCTAGCGCTTGCCCGTGCGGCTGACAATCGCTCCAAAATCGAGACCAAATCTTTCACGTTTGCGCCCGGAGCAGTTTCAATTGATGCTGATTTGACCGAAAAGGTGGCGTCGACTATGCGCGACCCGATTCTAGCAGACTCTGCGGCAAAGCCGCTTTTGCCCTCCGGGCGCGCCCCGGTAGTGCGATCTTTTGGAGGACATGACATTGACCGCTTCCCTTAGCTATCCGCTCGCGAAACAGGGCATTGAAACGAAGGCGCAAATTCTCGCGAACCTCGGCACCGCCCCGCTCGTGGAGCAGGCTGTCCGAAACGGGGAGGGTATGCTTTCGGTCGATGGGCCATTCGTCGTCGCCACCGGCAAGCACACCGGGCGTTCCGCCAAGGACAAGTTCATCGTCAAGGATGCGGAAACGGAAAACACGGTGTGGTGGGGCAAGACCAACGTTCCCATGACGCCGGAACATTTCGCCGCGCTCAAAGAGGATTTCCTCAAGGCTGTCGCCGAAAAGGATAAGCTCTATGTCGCCGATCTGTTCGGCGGCTCGCAGCCGGAATACCGCGTTAATGTCCGCATCATCAACGAGTTGGCCTGGCACAACCTGTTCATCCGCACCCTGCTGGTGCGTCCGTCAGCCGATGAACTGGCCGGCTTCGAGCCCGAATACACGATCATCGACCTGCCCAGTTTCCGCGCTGATCCTGAGCGCCATGGCAGCCGCAGCGAAACCATCATTGCCGTTAACTTCACAGAAAAGCTGATCCTCATTGGCGGCACTGCCTATGCCGGCGAAATGAAGAAGTCGGTTTTTGGGATTCTGAATTACCTGCTCCCGGTCAAGGGCGTGATGCCGATGCACTGCTCCGCGAATATCGGGCCCGCCGGCGACACCGCGGTGTTCTTCGGCCTGTCCGGCACGGGCAAGACCACGCTGTCCGCCGATGCTTCGCGCACGCTTATCGGGGATGACGAGCATGGCTGGTCTGACACTGCCGTGTTCAATTTCGAAGGCGGTTGTTACGCCAAGATGATTCGCCTTTCGGCTGAAGCTGAGCCGGAGATCTATGCCACGACCAAGCGTTTCGGCACGGTGCTGGAAAATGTGGTGATCGATCCGGACACCCGCGAGATTGACCTTGACGACAATTCACTGGCGGAAAACAGCCGCGGTTCCTACCCGATCGACTTTATTCCGAACTCTTCGGAAGAGAACCTGGGGCCGGTTCCGAAAAACATCATTTTCCTGACCGCGGACGCTTATGGCGTGCTGCCGCCGATCGCGCGGCTCACTCCGGACCAGGCGATGTATCACTTCCTTTCGGGCTACACCGCTCGTGTTGCCGGCACTGAGATCGGCGTCACGGAGCCGGAAGCGACTTTCTCCACCTGCTTCGGCGCACCGTTCATGCCTCGCCATCCCACTGTTTACGGCAACCTGCTGAAGGAGCGCATCGCCAAGGGCGGGGTGAAGTGCTGGCTGGTCAACACCGGCTGGTCAGGCGGAAAGGCGACGATGGAGGGCATCAAGCGCATGCCGATCAAGGCGACGCGCGCTCTGCTTAACGCCGCGCTTGACGGCAGCCTGAACAGCGCGGAGTTCAAGGAAGACCCGAACTTCGGTTTCGAAGTGCCGGTGGCGGTGTCGGGCGTTGAGACTCGCTTGCTCGATCCGCGCGGGGCTTGGGCTGATCCGCTGGAATACGACAAGACCGCGCAGACGCTGGTGAAGCAGTTCATCGATAACTTCGCCCAGTTTGAGGATCATGTTGACGAGGGCGTTCGCGCAGCCGCGCCTGCCGCCTGAGACAGCGCTTCATTTTGCTATCGCAAGGGCTCCGGGGCAGTGGCCTCGGAGCCCTTGTTTTTTCATCAATCGTATCTGCGCGGGTCTCAGGAGAACTTTCGCTTACGAACTTATTTCCGGGCTTCGCGCCATCTCGGTCCGAACGAAGCCGTTGAACGCGGCACGGCGTATCAAGCCGCCGATAGCGATCGAGATGCGGCCGACCTTCCGGCGTTCGCGCCAAAGGTGATCGATCATTGGGTGGTCGGCAGATGCGCAGCTGTCGCTCCAGGCAATCTCCGGCCGTTCGAGCATGGTCAGGTTCTCCCGCTGAAGCAGCACTCCTGGGGAAAAGCGCGCGAACTCCTCATCGAATGCGGTCTTGTAGGAAAAAGCGCCTGGCGGGGTGAGGAACGTCGCCAGCATGGCAATCGGCCTATCGCTTAACCGCAGTGTCAGCCGTTCCAGCCGGCTTTGCGCCGCTGCGCCTTGCAGGCTTTCGCGGAACAATTGGGCCGTGCCCTCTCGGCAGGCAAGCGCGGAGCCGGCTGCGCCTTTCCAGCCGGCCGCTTCAAGCGCGAAGAACTGATCGCACCATTGATCTATATCGTCCGCGCCGGTGTGGCGCTCGTATGAAACTTCGCCTTCGTCGGCAAGGCGATTGGCCTGACGGCGCAGTTCCTTGCGCTTCTTGCTCGAAAGTGACGCTTCCAGATAGCTTTCGGGAGAGAGATCGGAGGCCAGCATGGCGCGTGTTTCGTTGTGGACGATCGTTATCTTGCGGCCATCGCAGGCGATTACCCCTCGCAACGCGGCATGCATCGGACCGCCGAGCACGATGCCGCGCAAATGCATGAACAAGGCGGCTCCCGGCGCGCCATCGGCCCATTCCAGCGTGGCGCGCCAGAAGGGCGCTTCGCATCCTTTCGCAACCAGCGGCACCCCGCAGAAGCAGTTAGCGTGGAGCCAGCTTGACAAGTGCGGCACCGGCCAGCGGTAATACCGCGCGGGCCGAACGACCGGCAGGATACCGGCCAGCTCGCCGTCCTGCTCGAAGCGTAGCACCGTCACCGCGTCCGTTTCCGGAAGATGGCGCAGCGAAGGAAGAAGATACCAGCTTTCGAAGAAGGGGTTAGGCTCCGCCGCTCGCCCCGCTAAACGATCCCACGCCTCGACTTCATCCTCCAGCATGCGCCAGGGCACGCAGGCGAGCGTGAAGTTGGGCAGGTAATCGCGTTTGGCGGCTGTATCGCGCGCCAAGGACGCGTTATTTTTGTTTCCTTTGCTGGCCACGTATTTGAACTTCCGGTTGGGGGCGGCGGAATGTTTCGGCGTGCCTAATGGTTAACTATCAAGGAATTACTAACAGTAACAGATTGATTGATTGAACGATTTCAAAAAGAAAGCCCACCGGATCGTCCCGGCGGGCCTTCGTTTTTAAAGATCAGGTAAAGCCTATCAATGAGCCGCTATCGCCGCCAGAAGTAGCAGGGCGACGATGTTGGTGATCTTTATCATCGGGTTTACGGCCGGGCCCGCGGTGTCCTTATAGGGATCGCCCACGGTATCACCGGTCACCGCAGCCTTGTGAGCCTCGGAGCCTTTGCCGCCGTGATTGCCGTCTTCGATGAATTTCTTGGCATTGTCCCACGCGCCGCCGCCTGATGTCATTGAGAGCGCGACGAACAGGCCGCCGACGATCACGCCGAGGAGCAGAGCCCCAAGCGCGGCGAAACCGTTTTCAGCGCCGGCCACGGTCTTGATTGCGAAGAACACAACGATGGGCGCCAGCACCGGCAGCAGCGAGGGCAGGATCATCTCCTTGATCGCCGCCTTGGTGACCAGGTCCACCGTCTTGGCATAGTTTGGCTTGGACGTGCCGGCCATGATGCCGGGATCGTTGTGGAACTGGTCCCGCACGTCGACCACGACATCGCCGGCGGCACGGCCCACCGCCGTCAGGCCGAGCGCGCCGAACAGATACGGCAGCAGCGCACCGAGCAGCAACCCGACGATCACATACGGGTTCTCCAGGCTGAAATCGACCTCCAGGGTCGGGAAGAACTCGCGAAGGTCAGTGGTATAGGCGGCGAACAGCACCAACGCGGCAAGGCCCGCCGAGCAGATCGCATAGCCCTTTGTAACGGCCTTGGTGGTATTGCCCACCGCATCGAGCGCGTCAGTCTTCTCGCGCACGCTGTCGTCCAGGCCGGCCATTTCGGCAATGCCGCCGGCATTGTCCGTAACCGGGCCATAGGCGTCGAGCGCAACGACCATGCCAGCAAGCGCCAGCATCGCGGTCGCCGCATAGGCAATGCCGAGGAGTCCGGCGAGTTGGTAAGCGACGATTATGCCGGTGACGATCACCAGGGTCGGCAGCGCCGTTGCTTCGAGCGAGACCGCCAGACCTTGGATCACGTTAGTGCCATGGCCGGTGATCGATGCTTTGGCGATCGAGCGAACCGGCCGATAGGCGGTGCCCGTGTAATACTCGGTGATCCAGATGATGAACCCAGTGATGATCAGGCCGACCAGCGAGCAATAGAACAGGACGCGGCCGGTAATCTGGCCGTCATCGATCGGTGTTTCCATGTCGCCCAGCGCGTAACGAATGGCAAACCAGATAGCGGGAACCGACAGCACGGCCGTCACCAGGAAGCCCTTGTACATCGCGTTCATGATGTTGCCCGAACTGCCCAGGCGCACGAAATATGTGCCGATGATGGAGGTGACGATGCACACGCCGCCGATCAAAAGGGGCAATGCCATTAGCGCGTTCAGGTTGGGCAAGCCCTTCAGCAACAGCGCTGTCAGCACCATGGTGGCGCCGACGGTGACGACGTAAGTTTCGAACAGGTCGGCGGCCATACCGGCGCAGTCGCCCACGTTATCGCCCACATTGTCAGCGATCACGGCCGGATTGCGGGGATCGTCTTCGGGAATGCCCGCTTCCACCTTGCCGACGAGATCGGCGCCGACGTCCGCCGCCTTGGTGAAGATGCCGCCGCCGAGGCGCGCGAAGATGGAGATCAGCGAGGCGCCGAAGGCCAGCGCGGTGAGCGCTTGCACCACGGTGCGGTCTTCTCCACCCACGGTATGGCCGGCGGGGCCGGTCAAGTACCAATAGAACACAGCGATCGCGAGAAGCGCGAGGCCGGCGACCAGCATCCCCGTGATGGCGCCGGCGCGAAATGCGAGGGTCAGGCCCGGCTGCAGGCCATGTTGAGCCGCCGCCGCCGTGCGTACGTTGGAACGCACGGATATGTTCATGCCGATGAAACCGGCGACGCCGGAAAGGATCGCGCCGATGACAAAGCCGGTGGCGGAGAGCGAGCCCAGCGTTACGGCGATGATGACGGCGACAATCACGCCGACCACGGCGATCGTGGAATATTGCCGCTTCAGGTAAGCTTGAGCGCCTTCCTGAATGGCTGCTGCGATTTCCTGCATCTTTGCGCTGCCGGCCGGAGAGCCTAGCACCTGACGACTGGTGACGAAGCCATAGACGATGGCTAGAAGCCCCAGGACAATTGCGATCGTGACTAAGTTCACGTAACGCCCCCTTCCCATTTGTTTTTCGTTGTTTCGACAGGTTTTCCTGTTCGAAGGCGAAAGGGCTACAGACAAGCTGGGAGGCTGGCAAGCGGCTTATCC
The DNA here is from genome assembly GCF_036733805.1 of Novosphingobium sp. GTDB lineage: Bacteria > Pseudomonadota > Alphaproteobacteria > Sphingomonadales > Sphingomonadaceae > Novosphingobium. The sequence continues at coordinate 45,047 of NZ_DAIMZT010000004.1, forward strand.
GCGGCGGCGCTACATGCTCGCGGCCGGTCAAATCATTGCGGCGACGGTATGGTCAGTGGCGATAACCCACGTGATCGGGCAGCGGGACAGGTTGGCCCTGGTGGAAAAGCACCAGTCCGCCGCCGTCCGAAACCGCACCGATCGCGCTGACCTGGCGGTCAAGCGCGGCGGCTGTTTCGCGGATGCGCGCGGTATGCTCCGGTGGGGCGGCGAACAGCAGGCAATAATCGTCACCCGCTGTCGCGGCCATGAGCCGAGCGTCGAAATCATCTCCGGCGGCTGCCCGAAACGCGGGGGATAGGGGGACGCTTTCGATGCCTATGCCGATAGCGACGCCGCTGGCTTCCGCCATGCGTTGAACATCGATCAGAAGTCCATCCGATATGTCCATCATGGCTGATGCAAAGGGAGCCAGGGCGGGGCCGAGGCGAGTGTCAGGTGACGGCGTGCGATAACGCGCGACCAACCATTGCGCGGCCGATTGTTTCGCTTTGCGGCCGCGAAGCACGGCCAGGCCAAGCCCCGCGTCGCCGATCGTGCCGCTGACCCAAAGGCGGTCTCCGACCCTGGCGCCGCCGCGTGACGGGACAGGTTGATCCCTCTTCGCACGGCCCAGCGCCGTCAGCGAGAAACTGCGCGGCGCGCCCTCGGGCATGCGCACCGTGTCACCGCCCAGAAGGGGCAGACTGAAATGCGTGCAGGCGCGCGCCAGTCCGTCAAGAAAGGCCCGGTCCCACGAGTCTTCACCAAGCGCGTGGGAATAGAGGCAAGCCAGCGGCTCGGCACCTTTGGCCGAAAGATCGGATGCGTTGACTGCGACCAGTTTCCACGCCACCGTATCCGGCGGGTCATCGGGCAGGTAATGTACGCCTTCCACGAGCGTATCGAGCGTGAGCACCAGCTTTTCATCGCCGATCTGAATGACTGCGGCGTCATCCAGCAAGCCACGCGCAGCGGAGGATGTGGCAATGCGACGCAGCGCGTCAATCAGGGCGAACTCTGTGGTCACCCCATGTTCATGCCCAGCCGGTCCCTTCCTGTCGAGAGCCGGCTTACAGCCAAGAATGGGCGGCCGGGGATTTACCGGACCGCCTTGCCCACGGCATCCAGCACGCCATTGACGAACTTCGCCTCGCGCGGTTCGAAAAAGGCGTGCGCCACATCGACGTATTCGGAGATGGCCGCTGGGGCGGGCACATCCGCACGGGCGAGCAGTTCATATGCACCGGCGCGCAGGATCTGCAGCATGGTCTTGTCCAGGCGCGTGAGCGACCACCCCTGCGCAAGCTTGCCGGTCAGCAGCTCATCGATCTCTTCGCAGCGCGCAATCGTGCCTTTCACCACGTCATCGAAGAACGCCACTTCGGCCTGAGCATACCGATCCTCGTCGATCTCCATGCCCAACCGGTGGCGATGGAACTCGTCAAGCAGCGATGGCAGCGGCGTTGCTTCCATTTCGAACTGGTAGAGTGCTTGAACAGCGGCGAGACGTGCGGCCGCGCGAGCCTTTTTGGAACCGGTCATTGGCCAAGCCTTACAGAAATGGAGCGCGCATGCGCGGGAAGTCCCTCGGCATCGGCCAGGGCCACGGCGGCTGGGCCGATCGCCTGCAACGCCGCCTGATCGAGTTGGATGAAACTGGTGCGCTTCATGAAATCGAGCACGGAAAGCCCGGAGGAGAACCGCGCCCGCCGCCCGGTGGGCAGCACGTGATTGGGACCGGCGACATAATCGCCCACCGCTTCAGGCGTCATCCGGCCCAGGAACACCGATCCGGCATGGCGGATTCGGCGCATCAACTGCTCGGGATCGTCAGTGGCGATTTCCACATGTTCGGCTGCGAGAGCATTGGCAAGCGCGGGCGCCTCTTCAAAGTCGGCAACGTCGATGATGACGCCGTTCGCCTCCCAACTGGCTCGCGCCACCGTCTGCGTCGCAAGGCCGGCGAGTTCGCCTTGCACGGCCTGGGAAACGGCGTCGGCGAAAGCCGCATCGTCGGTAATCAGGATCGACTGAGATGTCGGATCATGTTCGGCCTGGCTGAGCAGGTCGGCCGCGATGCGCCGCGGATCGTTCCGTGCGTCAGCGATGACCAGGATCTCGCTAGGTCCGGCCACCATGTCAATGCCGACTACGCCGTAAAGCTGGCGCTTCGCTTCGGCGACCCAGGCGTTGCCGGGGCCGGTAACGACGTCTACCGGGGAAATGCGCGAGGTGCCATAAGCCAGTGCTCCCACCGCCTGGGCGCCGCCGATGCGCCAGACTTCGTTCACGCCGGCCAGATGGGCGGCAGCCAGCACCAGCGGGTTAACTTCGCCCTTCGGTGTGGGCGTGACGACCACTAGCCGCTCAACCCCCGCGACCTTGGCGGGAATGGCGTTCATCAGCAGCGATGAAGGATAAGCCGCCCGCCCACCCGGCACATAGAGACCGGCGGCGTCGACCGCGCGCCAGGTTGCGCCCAGGCGCACACCAGCATCATCGGTATAGTCGCGATCTTCGGGAAGCTGTGCTGCGTGATAAGCGCGGATGCGTTCGGCAGCCAGTTCCAGGGCGGCGCGCAGCCCGGCATCCAGCGCGTGAAAAGCGGCCCGGCATGTGGCTGCATCGATGTTCCAGCCACTTTTGTCGAGGTCATGCCCATCGAACCTGGCGGTCAGTTCCGCCAAGGCCGCATCGCCGCGCTCATGCACGTCCTTTAGGATGGCGGAAACGTCAGCCGCGACATCGACAGCGCTTTCGCGCCGATCGGCCACCACGCCTGTGAATGCCTCGGCAAAGCCGCGCGCGCGGGATGACAGGCGCAACATCAGGAGACGGCCTTCTCAGCCACTAGCGCGCGGAAGCGCTCCACCAGTGCGGCGACCCGGTCGTCCGTCTTGAGCGCGGCGCGATTGACGATGAGGCGCGCGGAAATATCCAGGATGCGGCTGGTTTCGACCAGGCCGTTCTCCTTGAGCGTCCGCCCGGTGGAGACGAGATCGACGATCCGGTTCGAGAGGCCGAGCGAGGGGGCCAGTTCCATCGCACCGTTCAGCTTCACCACTTCGGCCTGAACCCCCAGCTTCTCGAAGTGACGCCGCGTCAGATTGGGATATTTGCTGGCGATGCGCAGGTGCGAGGGCAGGGCGGCGCCCATCTGCCCTTCCGGTTCGGCTACGGACAGGCGGCAATGACCGATATCGAGATCGACCGGAGCATAGAGATCGGGATAAGCAAATTCTTCCACCACGTCTGAACCGACGATGCCGACTTGCGCGGCGCCGTGCGCCACGAACGTGGCCACGTCGAATGCGCGCACGCGGATCAGGCGCATGTCGCTGTTTTCGCAGGCGAAGGACAGCGCGCGAGACTTCTTGTCGTGAAACTCCGCCTCAGGCGCTACACCGGCACGGGCCATCAGCGGCAGCGCCTCGTCGAGGATTCGGCCCTTGGGCACGGCAAAGGTCAGCGGTTTCGGCATGGTGCGCGCATTTAGGGCGCAACCGGCGAAAGGGCAACATGGCGCAGGAACAGAAAGATTTCGGGCAGGGATTTGGCGGCGATGTCACTGAAGCTTTCGCCAACCAGGTGGCCTATTGCCGAAACAATAATGCGCCGATCACCGCGCGCGTCGTCGCGGCAATCGCCGCCTTGTTGGACGATCCGCGCGCCGGCCCCTTCGTCGCTCATATCCGTGGCTGGAAGGGCAAGCCGCTTGCGGACGCCTTGCCTTTGCGTGTGGCGGGTGGGCTTCATGCGCTGTTCCAGTCTGGCCGCGCCCCGTCGCTGGCGCCAATCTATGCCGGAGCGAGGGCGGACGACGTGGCGATCGTCAGCAATGTTGCGCTTGAGCATGCTCAATATCTGCTGCCCTGGCTTGACGGGCCACCGCAGACCAATGAAGCGGGGCGCTCGTCCAATTTCATCGCCGGCATGCTGTGGCTGGCATCGCAAGGGCTGCCCACGCGCTTCGAATGTCTGGAAGTGGGATCGAGCGCCGGGATCAACCTGATGATCGATCGCTATCGCTATGATCTGGGCGGGGTGAAGATCGGGCCCGCCTCAGGCGTGATGGCCTTCACGCCCGAATGGCGAGGCGCGCCGCCACCGGACCTGCCGATTGCATTCGCTTCGCTGAAGGGCTGCGATGTCGCGCCGATCGATCTTGCCGATCCGGAGCAGGCCCTGCGCCTGCGCGCCTATATCTGGCCCGAACACACGGCGCGTTTTGCCCGCCTTGATGCCGCCATCGCCGCCGCGCACGCCTCGCCGCCCGATCTTGTCCGGATGAACGCGGCCGATTTCGTCGAACAGGAACTGGCGCGCCCGCGAGCGACCGGGACCACGCGCGTCCTGATGCATTCCATCGTTATGCAGTATGTGCCCGAGGATCAGCGCCGACGGATTGACGAGGCCATGGAATTGACGGGGGCAAAAGCCGGCCCTGACAGCGCGCTTGCCTGGATTTCCGTCGAGGCCGACCGGACCTTTCTGGGGCACGTGGTGAACATGCGGTACTGGCCCGGCGGCAAGGAATGGCGCCTGCTTGCACGGGCACATGCTCATGGAGCGTGGATCGAATGGCTGGGTGGCGCCTGACCGGCGCCTATTCCCCCGGCGCGCGCGCCTTGATAGCGACGGCGTGTACTCGGTTGCCGGGAATATCGCCGAGCGCGGCATTCACGAGGCGTTGGCGCTGCAGGCGGGAGAGGCCGGTGAAGCAGGCGCTTTCGATGACGATGGTGAAATGCGATTCGCCGCTCCCATCATCACCCGTATGCCCGTGATGATTGGCGGAATCGTTGATGATATCGAGGCTAGATGGCTCGAAAGCGGCGGTGAGGAGTTGCCGCATTTCCTGTGTGAGTGGTCCGTTCATGGGTTCCATTTAAGCGCTTCATCCCCCATCTTGAAGCCAGTGAGACACCAGAGATTTCATGGCAGGTACGAAATGGGCGGGCAGGCGTGCAACTGGCCCGGATGCGAAGGCGCGGGCGAGTTCCGCGCGCCGGGGGTTCGGCCGTCCGGTTTCGACGGGCCGGGCGAGTACCGTTGGTTTTGCCTGGACCACGTGCGCCAGTTCAATGCGGGCTACGATTATTTCGAAGGCATGAACACCGAGGAAATCCTTCGCGCCCAGTCGCCCCTTCATGGTTGGGAAGCGCAGAGTCGCGCGTTCCGCCCCGACGCCGGGATCGGCGGAATACCGCGCTGGGCTGATTTCGCCGATCCGTTGGAGGCCATCAGCGCCCGCGCGCGCGTTCACGTTGATCGGCGCAATGCTGAACTGAAACCCGAAAATGCGCGTTTCACGCCGCAGGAAAGACGCGCGCTTGATGTGTTGGGCCTTGGCGGTGACGTTGATCGCAAGGCGTTGCGGCAGCGTTACACACGATTGTTGCGCCAGTATCACCCGGATCACAATGGCGGAGATCACAGCCATTCCGCCCGCCTGCAAGGCGTGGTTGAGGCATATCAACTGCTGCGCAAGGCGACCGCTTTCGCTTAAGCCATCGTACTGAAGCGGGGCGCTGAAGCCGGGCAGTATGGTCTCATCCGCTTGCCGCAGTTCTCCTATTCCGCCTCACATAGCGCCTTAAGCTGATCGGCGCAGGCGCCCCAGCCTTCGCGGAAGCCCATTTCCTCATGCTGTTTGCGGGTTTCCTCATTCCAGTGGCGGGCGCGGGCGGTGTAGCGGGTGCCGTCCGACTCCGGTTCGATTTCCCAGATACCGATCATGAAGGGACCGGCAGGCTGGCAATCATCCACGATCGCGTCCGTGGTCACGAACCGGCGGCCTTCCTCAAAGGCGAGATAGATACCATTCTGAGGCATCACTTCACCGTCCGGCCCATAGAAGGTCATCTCGCAGGCACCGCCCGGGCGCCGGTCCTGCCGATCGACTTGCGCGCGCCAGGGGGCGGGGCACCACCATTCCTCCTGGCGATCAGTCATGACTTCCCAGACTTTTTCCGGCGTGGCCGCGATGAAGCGGGTTACTGACAGTTCGTTGGCTGTATCGGGCACGTGGCTCTCTCCATGGGTTTTTTGCGCGGGTGGGCAATCAATCGCGATCCGGCGCGCCAAGTGGAAAAAACGCGCGATAGGGACGGGCTTCGTCCACGCATCGTGCGATCGGAGGCAATTGCAGAAGATGCGCACGCCAGCGCCTGAGAGAGGAAAATTGCTCCGCAATCGGATGCACCCAGTCGGCATAGAACAGCGAGGGGGCGGCGGCGCATTCGACAAGAGTGATACGGTCCGTCACGGCATAGGATTCCAGCCACCCTTCCAGCCAGGCGTAAGTCCGTTCAAGCCGTGCCTGCGCCTCTCCGACCCGCATCATATCCGGGTTTTCGGGGTTTCGTAGATATTCGCCGACCACCTCCTGCATGGGAGTCATGACGTAATTGTCGAATACCCGGTCCAGCATCCTGATGCGGATCGCTGCGTCGGGATCGCGCGGCACCAGGGTATTCACGGCGCCGTGGCGGTTCGCGATGTGTTCGACGATGGAGGTCGCCTCGAACACCAAGTTTTCCCCATCCTGCAGGACCGGGAATTTGCCGAGCGGCCCGGCTGACAGGACCGCCGCCACGTTCTCCGGATGGTCGGGATCGACCATGCGGAACACGAACTTCACCTCGGCCGCATAAAGCGCGATCAGTGTCTTCCACGTGTATGACGAAAAGGGATGGCCATAGAGCGCCAGGGTCATGACTTCCAATCTCCGCAAAGGGTCAACATATGCGCGTTTCGGCGGGGCGTTTATGCCTCGACGCCCGCACGTGCGGCCTCGATGGCGGCGACATCGATCTTGCGCATCGTCATCATCGCGTTGAACGCGCGCTGGGTCGCTGCTGGATCGGGATCGCTATAGCTCTCCAGAAGTTGACGCGGCGTGATCTGCCAGGAAACACCCCATTTGTCCTTGCACCAGCCGCACATACTTTCCTGCCCGCCATTGCCGACGATCGCATTCCAGTAGCGGTCCGTTTCCTCCTGGTCGTTAGTGACGACCTGGAACGAGAAGGCTTCGCTATGCGAAAATTGGGGGCCACCGTTGAGGCCGATCACCGGAATGCCCATGCAGGTAAACTCGACGACGAGCACCGCACCTTCCACGCCGTCGGGATAATCGCCGGGCGCGCGCGTAATGCCTTCGACGCGGGTGTCGGGAAAAGTTTCGGCGTAAAAGTTTACGGCCTCTTCAGCGTTCTGATTGAACCATAGGCAGATGCGGTTCTTGATGGTGCTGTTCATTTCTTCATCTCCGCGATCAAGGCATTGTCGATGGCTTTGGCGGCCTTGTAAGGGGCGCGGCCCTGGCAGCGTTCGGCATAGGCGGCGAAGGAAGGCAGGGGAGGGAGAATGCCGAAGTTCAAACCCCAGTCGACAGCGCTGCCGACATAGACGTCCGCCATGGTGAAGCGATCGCCGCAAATCCAGACAGCGTCGGCCAGATGGCTGTCGAGAGTCTTGATCGTGCGATCGAAGCTGCCCCAGCCGGCTATTGGCTCCTGCTCCGGCGAAGGCTCGAACTTCAGGTTGCGCGATGTGATCGCCTGTTCCACCGGACCCGCCGCGAAGAACGTCCACCGATAGTAATCCGCCATTTCCGCATCATTGGGCAGCAGGCCCGCCTCGGGATGCATTTCGGCAAGGTAGAGGCAAATCGCGGCGGCTTCCGTCACCACCCTGTCCCCATCTTCCGCATGATGGACAAGGGTGGGCACCTTGCCCATCGGATTGGCGGAGAGGAAACCGGCAGGCTTGTCCTGCCACGGCACTAGCGCCTGTTCGTAATCCGCACCCGCTTCGTGAAGCGCCCAGCGGGCGATTTGTCCACGAGACATCGGATGGGTGTAGAACGTGTAATCGGCCATCGGCGGATCCTCCCTGAGGTATATGAACAAATAGAGAACAAAATGAAAAATGTCAAGGAATTTTCGTTTCCTATGACAGTTTTGGTCCTACCAGTCCGAAAGGAGCGCCCTGGGGATCGATTCCGCTCAGCGAAAATTCCCCGCCGGGAATTTCGTGCGGTCCGTGAATGATCTTGCCGCCCCCGGCCTCAATGGCGGCCGCCGCGCGACCGATGTCGTCCACGCCGATGTAATAGGTCCAGAACGGGAAGGGGGCCTGCGGCGTCTTCTGCATCAACGCGCCGATGGTGACGCCGCCACATTGAAGGAAGCGATAAGAGCCGAGGGATCCCATGTCCATGGCGCCTTCCTGGCCCCAGCCGAAATGCCGCTGGTAAAAGGCGAGAGCCGCATCGGCATCGGTGGTCATCAGCTCGTTCCACCGAACGTGTTGAGCTTTGGTGGGCGAGAAGACATCGCTAGTGGCGTCCGGATCATGCGCCGGAGGGATCGGCGACATCACGTAAAAGGGCACGCCTTGGGGATCCGTCACAAGGGCGAAGCTGCCCACGCCGATCGATGTCTTGGGCATGAGCACCTTGCCGCCGTCAGCAACGATTCCTTCGACTGTGCTGTCCACGTCCGCGACGTGGATGTAGCCCAGCCAGCAGGGCCGCGCACCGCCGGCCTGCATCTGTTCGCTGAGAGCCAGCATGCCTCCGGCGGCGGCGCCGTCGCTGCGTACGATCTGCCGATAATCGACGCCGCTCGGTTGCGGTCCGCCGCCGATCACCTTCCAGCCGACCACATCGCCGTAAAACGCCGTGGCTCCCTGCGGATCGGTGGTCATCAATTCGTACCAGATGAAACTTCCTGTCGGGTTGCTCATGGGTCATGCTCCTGCGGTTTGGCGGATTCGCTCCACGACCGGTTGAAAGCCGCCGTAAATCATGCGCTTGCCATCGAAGGGCAACTCGTCCGGCGAAGGCGGTTGCACTTCCGCCTGCATTTTCGCCGAAGCGGCGTCGCAAGCTTCGCGAGAGGGCCATTCGACGAATGAGAACACCACTTTCTCATCCGGCCGAGCTTGCACGCTGCGAAAGAAGTCGGTCTGCTTGCCTTCCGGCACTTCTTCCTGCCACGCCTCGACCAGGCGCAGCGCGCCGTATCCCCCGAACATATCCCAGGCCTTTGTCGCCATTTTGCGGTAAGCTTCCTTGTTCGCTTCGGGAACGGCGAGAACGAAGCCCTGGACATAGGCGCCCGGCGTTGGCTTCCCTTCGTCCACGATCGGCTCAAAGCCGCCAAAGATCATCCGCTTGCCATCGAAGGGCATCGGATTCTTCGCCGGATCGAAACGCGCCTCGGCTTTCATCATCTCCATGATCTTGCCCATGCCTTGCTCGCGTGCGGCCTTGTCGGGCCATTCGATCCAGCTGAAGCACACCGTTTCGTCATCCTTCGCTTCCACGGCCCGGAAAAAGTCGGTCTGCTTGCCGGAGGGAATGTCTTCCCCCCAGCCCTCCAGCACGCGGCGAGCCCCGAATTTCAAGAACAGCGGATCGATTTCTTCCGCGTGAGCGATGAACTTCTCTTTGTTGGCGGTCGGGACTGCCAACACGAATCCTTCGATGTAGGACATGGCATATCTCCCATGTTAGGCCGGTTCGCGATAACCGGCGCATTGGTCGGCAAGAGCGCGTTGAAAAGCCGGCCGCGCCTCTCCCCGTGCCTTAAGGGCCGAGAGGGTTGGGAACTCGGCAACGAGATCGGTGTGATCCACGTTGCGCAGCACCGTGACCATCATGATGTCGGCGATCGAAAACGGACCGGCGAACCACTCCCGATCCCCCAGTCCGCGCGCCGTGCTCGCCAGGCGAGCGCGAGCGAGTTCGAGAGCGGAAGGACGGGCTTCCCGCGTCCAAGGCTGGCCGGCCTGAAACACATCCAGATTGACGATCTGCATCAGGATCGGCTCGACGCTGTTGAGCGCCGCGATCAGCCAACTCGCGGCCGCCCAACGCTGCGCCGGATCGCGCGGCAGGAGCCGCTCGTCCTGTTCGCCCAGATAAAGCAGGATTGCGCCGCTTTCGAACAGGCGCAAGTCGCCGTCCGCAAAGGCGGGAACCTGGGCGTAAGGCTGCCAGTCGCGATATTCGTCCGGCTTCGGTTGCATGGCGTCGAAATACTGCGGGCAATAGTCGCGCCCAATTTCCTCCAGCGCCCAGCGCACGCGCAAGTCCCGCACATAGCCGCGCGCGAACGGCGGCACGTTGTCGAACGCGGTGACCAGGGTTTTTGCAGCTTCATTGACAGGCATCTTCTTTTCTCCCGAAAATCGTTCAGATGGCCGGTTCGGCGGCGGTTTCTCCGGAAATGGCCGTTGGGTCCATCCACATGACCTCCCAGACGTGCCCGTCCGGATCGGCGAAGGCACGGCTTGCCATGAAGCCGTGATCCTGCGCGGGATTGACGTCTGCAATACCGCCGGTGCCATCCGCCTTAGCGTTCAGGCTGTCCACTTCCGCGCGGCTTTCGCAGGAAAGACACAGCATCACCTCGCTGGAGTTCCGATCAGGGATCGGCCGCGCGGTGAACTGCGCCCATTTTTCATGTGTGAGGATCATCACGAAGATCGTCTCCGACCAGACCATGCAGGCGGCCGTGTCGTCTGTGAACTGGGGATTGTTCACAAAGCCAAGCGCCTCGTAGAAGGACTTGGAACGGGCAAGATCGGCAACGGGCAGATTCACGAAAATCATGCGACTCATCAGGCTTCTCCCATTTGTTTATCTGCGAATCGATATTGCCTTAGGGTGCCACTTGAGTTACAAAAAGCAACTATGAAGTTTAAAAAAGAAACTTATCCGGGTCGGGTCGTGCACGGCAAATGGTATGACGATGCCTGCGGGGCTGCGTTCGCGATGGAACTTGTCGGCGAACGCTGGACACTTCTCGTGATTCGCGAGCTTATGCTAGGCGGGCGACGTTTCAGCGACATTCGCGCCAGTCTGCCCGCCCTAAGCGCCAAGACGCTGACCGAGCGTCTGGAGACGCTGCGCGAGCTGGGCATTGTCGAACGCACGCATCTGCCGCCGCCCGCTTCGGCGCAAGTCTATCAGTTGACGGAATGGGGGCGGGCGCTGGAGCCGGTACTGCAGGAATTGGGGCGCTGGGCCGTGCGCTCGCCGCTGCACGATCCGGCGCTGCCGCTGACGCCGGTGGCGCTCATGCTCTCGCTGCGCACCATGCTTGATCCCGGTAGGATCGGCGATCTTGAACTGTGGGTTGCCTTCGATGTGGGCGGCGATCGGTTCGCCGGGCGGCTCCGCGGCGAAGAGCTGAGTATTCATCCGGCGGGCGAGGCGGAAATGTCTCCCGATTTACGCTTCAGCGCGCCCAGCGCCTCGGATTTCCTGCCGGTGTTTTATGGCAAGCAGAAGCCCGAAGAGGCGGGGAACCGGCTGGCGATTGCCGGCGATCCCGCGTTGGCGCAACGCTTCATCGATCTGTTCGCGTTGCCGCCAAAGTGCGGCTCATGAACGGCAGAGGGCAAGGAAAGCTTATTGCGGTGCAACGCTGCCTCCTTTAGGCGATTCCCGCGATGACTGACTCTGCGAACATCAAGACCGAGAACCGCGACGCCACCGCGCTGGCCGCGCCTGATATCGAACTCGACGTGCGCGAAACCTTCGGGATCGACATAGACATGAAGGTTCCCGCCTTCTCGGTGGCGGATGAGCGCGTGCCCGATTTCGATGATACTTACGTCTTCGACCCGGACACTACCCTTGCGATCCTGGCAGGTTTTGCCTTCAATCGCCGCGTGATGGTCCAGGGGTATCACGGCACTGGCAAGTCCACGCATATCGAACAGGTCGCTGCCCGGCTCAAATGGCCGTGCATCCGCATCAACCTTGACGCGCACATCAGTCGCATCGACTTGATCGGCCGCGACGCGATCGTCCTGCGCGACGGGCTGCAGGTTACGGAGTTTCGCGAGGGCTTGCTGCCCTGGGCGCTGCAGCACCCGGTGGCGCTGGTCTTCGACGAATACGACGCGGGCCGGCCGGATGTGATGTTCGTGATTCAGCGCGTGCTGGAAACCGAAGGCAAGCTGACTTTGCTGGATCAGAACCGGGTCATCCGTCCGAACAAGTTCTTCCGGCTCTTCTCCACGGCCAACACGGTGGGTCTTGGCGATACCTCGGGCCTTTATCACGGCACGCAGCAGATCAACCAGGGCCAGATGGACCGCTGGAACCTTGTCGTTGGCCTCAATTACCTCCCCGCGGAGACGGAGACGGCGATCGTCAGCAAGAAGGTGCCGCAGATCGACGCCGGCACTATCGCACAGATGGTCAAGGTGGCCGACTTCACTCGCCAGGGTTTCATCAACGGCGACATTTCCACCGTCATGAGCCCCCGTACGGTGATAACGTGGGCGCAGAACGCCGGCATCTTCAAGGACGTGGGCTTCGCATTCCGCCTCTCTTTTCTCAACAAGTGCGACGAGACGGAGCGTATGCTGGTGGCCGAATACTACCAGCGTGTGTTCGGAACCGAGCTGCCGGAAAGCGTAGTGAGCAAAGCCTGAAGAACGCCGCCGTTCATTCGTCCGGGTACACCGCCCGCACGAAATAGAGCCCGTCCGGCGGCGCGTTAAGGCCCAGCGCCTGGCGGTCGCGTGCTTCCAACGCTTCGCGCAGTTGTTCCTCCCGCCATCGGCCGAGCCCCACCATCGCCAGGCAGCCGACCATCGAACGGACCTGGTGATGCAGGAAGCTGCGGGCCTCGGCCTCGATCAGAACCATGTCACCTTCGCGTTCGACGCTGAGCCGATCGAGCGTTTTGACGGGTGACTGCGCCTGGCAATGGGCAGATCGGAACGTCGTGAAGTCATGCCGCCCCACGAGCGCCTGCGCCGCGCGATGCATTGCGGCTTCGTCGAGCAGCTTTGCCACTTGCCACGCCCGGCCACGCTCCAGCGTCAGCGGCGCGCGCCGGTTGACAATGCGGTAAAGGTAAGCGCGGCCGACGCAGGAGAACCGCGCATGCCAGTCGTCCGGCGCCGCACGGCAAGCAAGTACCGCAATGGGAGCTGGGCGCAGCCGGGCGTTCAGCGCTTCCATCAGCCGGAAAGGGGTAAAGGGCTTGGTGATATCGACGTGGACTTTCATGGCCAACGCGTGAACGCCGGCGTCGGTCCGTCCCGCCGCATGCATAACCACTGTTTCGCCGGTCACCGCCATGACTGCTTCTTCCAGCGCTTGCTGCACTGACGGGCCATGCGCCTGGCGCTGCAGGCCCATGAAGGGGCCGCCGTCGAACTCAAGGGTGAGGGCAAACCGGGTCAAGCCAGCCTCGTTCCCGCCGGGATCGGGCGGCCACGCAACAGATCCGCGCTAGTCATGGCCGGCTTTCCCGCGCGCTGAATCCGGGTGATCCGGACAGCTCCCGCGCCGCAAGCCATCGCCAGCGCATCGTCCAGCGTCTCGCCCGGCTCTCCCGCGCCGTCGGTAAGGTCGGCGGCCAGGACCTTGTACCGTTCGCCCTCCAGTTCGAAGAAGGCTCCCGGCGTCGGAGCGAAGGCGCGGATCTGTCGCTCCACTTGTTCTGCTGCTTGCGTGAAGTCGAGACGAGCTTCCGTCTTGTCGATCTTCTTTGCGTAAGTCACCCCGACCTCGGGTTGGACTACCGGACGATGCTTGTCGAGTTCGCGCAGCGTATCGATCATCAAACGCGCACCTTTTTCAGCCAGCTCGGCGGTCAATTCGCCCGCAGTCTTGCGATCTATCGTTGTGCGCAGCGTTGCCAGCATCGGCCCGGTATCGAGCCCTGCTTCCATCCGCATGATGGTGACCCCAGTGGTCGGATCGCCAGCCAGGATCGCACGCTGGACGGGGGCAGCCCCTCTCCAACGTGGGAGAATCGATGCATGGATGTTGAGGCAGCCTAGAACCGGCGCGTCCAGCACGGCCTGCGGGAGGATCAGACCATAAGCCGCCACAATCGCGATATCCGCTTGAAGGGCTGCGAATGCCGCCTGGTCGCCGGCACCTTTCAGCGACACCGGGTGTCGGACCTCGATTCCGCGCGCCTCGGCTTCCTGGTGGACGGGGGAGGGCGTCAATTCCTTGCCCCGCCGCCCACCGGGACGGGGAGGCTGCGTGTAAGCGGACACGACCTCATGATCCGCTTCCACCAACGCGACGAGCGCGGGTACGGCAAATTCCGGTGTTCCCATGAAGATGATGCGCAAAAATCCTGCTCCGTCCTTCGACAAGACCTGGCAGAGCGGTTAGGGAAATGCCCATGGCATCGCAAGAGATCGAGACGTTGACCACCGTCCTGTCGCGCCTGCCCGGCCTTGGCCCTCGCTCGGCCCGGCGCGCGGTGCTGTGGCTGATAAAGAGGCGAGAGACGGCGTTGGTGCAACTGCTGGATGCGCTTACCGCCGTCAAGGAAACCCTTGTCGAGTGCCATATCTGCGGCAATGTCGACACCACCGATCCTTGCGGGATTTGCGTTGATCCTCGCCGCGATCCGCGTTCGCTCTGCGTGGTGGAGGAAGTCGCCGATCTCTGGGCGCTGGATCGGGCGCGGCTGTTCACTGGATGTTATCACGTGTTAGGGGGGCGGCTGTCCGCGCTGGACGGTGTGCGGCCGGAGGATTTGACGATCGATCGCTTGCTGCAGCGGATCGCCGAAGGCGGGATCGACGAAGTGCTGCTGGCGATGAACGCCACTCTCGAAGGGCAGACCACAGCCCATTATATCGCCGAGCGGCTGGAGCGCTATCCGGTGCGGGTGACGCAACTCGCCCATGGGCTGCCGGTCGGCGGCGAACTGGATTATCTTGACGAGGGTACGCTGGCGCAGGCGATCAGGGCGCGGCGGCCCGTGGGCTGAGGTTTCGATATGCCTTCTTGGCGGTGCCGGTTGGAGCCGGTTTCGGCGGAGAGAGCAATACCGGCGCAGGAGCGGGCAAGGTCAACCTTACCGGCATGTTCGGCTGGGCCGGCTTTACGCCGGACTTGACCAGCCAGTAGGCTATGGTGTCCGCCGTGGCCTGCATGCCGGCCTTGTTGAGGTGCCATTGCAGGCCGTGCCGCCCGTCATAGCCTGGCGGGGCGCCGATCATCCAGGGTTCCGGATCGCAAGGTGTGTGATTGGCAGAGGCTTGGTTCATCTCCACCACGAGGGCGTTGTTCACCTGTGCGACCTGGGCGGTTATCCGGGCCAGCCGGTGGCCGATCTCACGCACGATCGCGGCGTCCTGCTCGCTCACCGGCGTCGCCGGGCAAAGCGCGCCAGCGGGCGGCAGCGGCGTGAGATATTGGACGAAGACCAGACGTGCTTGCGGCGCGGCGGCGCGGATACGCCGGGCGATCTCGTCGAGCTGCGCTTCGTCGCGCGCATAGTCGGCTTCCGTCGGTACTTTCACGCCGCCGCAGGCCACGGGTTTTGCGACTGATGTTTCCAGAGCGCGGGCCCGGAACGCACAGGTGGCCGAAAAGAGGTTGCCGATGTAGGAAAGGTCGTTTCCGCCGATGGTGAGCGTCACCAGCCGCGTGGCCGGGGTGATGCTCGCGATCTGCGGCGGGATATCTCCCCAGGGGCCAAGCACGTGGTCGGTCGTCGCGCCTGAACATGAACGATCGATCAACGTCATGCCGAACCGCTCTGCAAGCAGAGTGGGATAATTGCTGAGGCTTTGCCCACAGCGGGCCGGGCCACCGGGCTTGGGCGGCGGCAGCATCGGGCCCGCGGCGTAAGAGGAGCCGATCGCCACATAACGCTGCCCCTCCAGGCTTTCCTCGACCACAGTTTCGGAAGGCGCACTTTCCGCGGCGCGGGCGGGTTCGCCCATCCCCGGCGAGAGTGCGGCAATAGCCAGAGCCAGCATGACGATCGGCTTCATCACTTGACCCAGTCCAGCCCGATTTCCTCGTAGATGTCGCGGGCCTCCGCCCAGTTTTCTTCCACTTTCACATGGAGGAAAAGATGGACTTTCTGTCCGAGCACCTCGGCCAGTTCCTTGCGCGCCGCTTCGCCGATGGCACGGATCTTTGCTCCGCGCTTGCCCAGCACGATGGCTTTCTGGCTGTCTCGCGCAACGACGATCTGCTGCCGGACCTCCACCGATCCATCGCGACGCTGAACATAGCTTTCGGGGCGGACGGCAGCATCGTAAGGCAACTCGTCATGCAGTTGCTGGTACAATTGCTCGCGCGTGATTTCACACGCCAGGAGCCGCTCCGACGCATCAGACACCTGGTCTTCGGGGTAATGCCAGGGGCCGTCAGGCATCAGTTCCGCTAGGCGGGCCTTGAGTTGCGGCACACCGTCGCCGGAAAGAGCGGAGATGTAGAACACCTCGTCAAAGGGCGCTTTGCCCGTCAGGTCCTGCGCGAGGGTAAGGAGCGGCTCCTTCGGGCTGGCGTCCACCTTGTTGAGCACCAGCAGTTTACGCTCCGGCCGATCCTTTAGCGTTTCCAGCAGGGGCTCAAGCTCGTGCCGGCGTTGCTTGATCGCATCCACGACCAGCAGAATGGCGTCGGCCTCCTGCGCGCCTTCCCAGGCGGCGGCCACCATCGCGCGGTCCAGGCGACGCCTGGGCGCGAAAATGCCCGGTGTGTCGGCCAGAATGATCTGCACCTCGCCTTCCAGAGCGATCCCGAGCAGGCGCGCCCGCGTGGTCTGCGCCTTGGCTGAGGTGATGGCGACTTTCTGCCCCACCAAAGCATTGACCAATGTAGACTTGCCTGCATTCGGCGCGCCGATCACGGCGACGAGGCCGCATCTCTCCGTCATGCGAACTTCCTCATGAATTCTTCCGCGGCCAGCGTTTCGGCTTCCTGCTTGGAACCGGCCGTCGCCTGCGCCGATCCGACATTGTGAACATGGACCTCTACGGTGAAACGCAGCGCGTGGTCGGGTCCGGCGCGGTCGACCAGACGATATTCCGGCATGCGGCGACGGCTGCCGGCGGCCCATTCCTGCAATGCCGATTTGGGATGCTTGCGTTTGCCCGTCTTGCCCGCCAGCGTATCGGCCCAGAGCTTGCGCACCATGTCGCGCGCGGCGGGGAAGCCGCGTTCGGTGAAGCAGGCGCCGATCATCGCTTCCATCACATCACCCAGGATATTGTCGGAATCCTCGCCGCCGTCATCGCGCGCCTGCTTGCCCAGGCGCATGTGCGGTCCCAGTCCGATCTCGCGCGCGATGCCGGCGCAGGTGGCGCGGCTGACAAGAGCGTTCAGGCGCTGCGAGAGCCGTCCTTCCGGCTCATCGCTCTCACGATAGAGCCATTCGGCGATCGCAAGGCCAAGTACGCGATCGCCCAGAAACTCCAGTCGCTCGTAATTGCGCTTGTCCCCTGTCGAGCCATGGGTGAGCGCCGCGAGCCAGAGCGCCTCATCTTCGGGCGTATGTCCGGCATGTCGAGTAAGAAAAGTGCGCGTTTCGCCGTCAAGCATGAGCATCAGGCACTCAGAACGTGCCTCCGATGCGGCTCCAGCGGGCTGCAGTGAACCAGGTCCATGGCTTAAGCCATTCGGCGGAACCGTTCGTGGAGAACATCATCACGGCCGCCTTGCCGACGAGGTTGGCCTGAGGGACGATGCCGATGCCTTCGCCCTCGACGGCGGGAAACCGGCTATCGAGCGAATTGTCGCGGTTGTCGCCCATCAGGAACATCTGGCCCTCCGGCACCACGTAGACGCCGGTATCATCCTGCGGCGTCTGTCCCAGGTCGAGCACATTGTAACTTTTGCCGTTAGGCAGCGTCTCCTGGAACTGTGGGTAATTACAGACCTTTCGCCCATCCTTGCCAGTGCCTTCGAATTCGGGCCCGTAGCAATGCGTGTTGGGTGTAACCGGCAGCACGAAATCGGCGATCCGCACTTTCGGAACCGGCTTGCCGTTAAGCCATACCTGGCCACCCTTAACCTGCACTTCATCACCAGGGAGGCCGATCACGCGCTTGATGTAGTCGACATCATTGCCAGGGGGGGCCTTGAATATGACGACATCGCCGCGCTCGGGCTGGCGCGCAAACAGGCGGCCGGGGATCAGCGGCACGCTGAACGGCAGGGAATATTTCGAATAGCCGTAAGACCACTTCGTCGCGAACAGATAGTCGCCATCGAGCAGGCGGGGCAGCATGGATTCGCTTGGGATATTGAAAGGTGAGACGATGAAACTGCGCAGCACAATTACGCCCAGCGCCAGCCACAGCAGGAACGAGAAGAAGTTTTCGTCCTTCTTGGCCGGAACGTCGGCTCCGGTTGCCGGTGGTCCAGCGTCGAGATTGCTTGCGCTTGGCGTTTCGTTCATGCGCGAACCCTTGTTGCCAGCAACGTCCGGCGTCAAGTGCGATCC
>NZ_DAIMZT010000004.1:63379-106212 GCF_036733805.1 Novosphingobium sp.
GAGGAAAACTCCTGCGCCATTCGCTTTGACTGGTCGAAAACCCATCTGGATGCGGCGCACGTCGCGGCGTTCGAGGAGCTGGCCCGGTTGACGGATTTCGTCGGGCGCCGAAAGGCTCTTTTCGCCGGTGACATCGTCAATCCCACCGAAGGCCGCGCTGCCGAGCACACCGCTCAGCGCGGCGTCGGCAAGGATGAGAGCGTAAGGCAGGCGGCCGAATATCATCATCGCATGGCGGCCATAGTCGAGGCCATTCACCGGGGTGCGATGGGAGAGGTGAAGCACCTCATTCACATCGGCATAGGCGGTTCGGCGCTGGGCCCCGCTCTCGCCGTCAGCGCCTTGGCGCGGGATGGCGCCATGGTGCACGTTCATGTCATTTCGAACATCGATGGTTGCGCTTTGGAGCAGGCATTCGCGGCCTGCGACCCGACCAAGACGATGCTGGCGATCGCCTCCAAGACATTCACGACCATAGAGACCATGACGAACGCCGAAAGCGCGATCGCTTGGCTGCGCGAAAATGGCGTGGAGGATGCTTATGGTCGCGTCGTGGCCCTGACGGCGGCGCCCGAAAAGGCGATAGCCTGGGGTGTGGACGAGACGCGCATCCTGCCTTTTTCAGAAAGTGTGGGGGGACGTTACTCGCTTTGGTCATCAATCGGCTTTCCGGTCGCGATGGCGCTGGGTTGGCCGGATTTCGCCGAATTGCTGGAAGGCGCCGCGGCGATGGACCGGCATTTTCGCGACACTGACGGTGTGGCTAACCTGCCGTTGCGCGCGGCCTTTGCCGACCAGTATTACACGCGCCTGCGCGGTTGCCAGACGCGCGCTGTCTTTGCATATGACGAACGCTTGGCATTGCTGCCGGATTATCTTCAGCAACTGGAGATGGAATCGAACGGAAAGCGGGTAAAGGTAGACGGTTCACCGGTTGGTGGGCCGACCGCGCCGATCACCTGGGGCGGGGTGGGCACTGACGCTCAGCACGCGGTGTTTCAACTGCTCCATCAAGGGACCCACCTGGTTCCAGTGGATTTCATCGCCTCTATCGCTCCCGGCCACGATTTGGCACCGGCGCATCATCACATTCTGCTTTCCAACTGTTTCGCGCAAGGGGCTGCGCTGATGGCGGGCAAGGCGAGCGAGGATCCGGCGCGCGCTTATCCCGGCGATCGTCCTTCCACGACGATCCTGCTGGACGAAGTCAGTCCGGCCACGTTCGGCGCGTTGATCGCCTTTCACGAACATCGCACTTTCGCCAATGCAGTGCTTATGGGCATCAACCCTTTTGACCAGTTCGGCGTCGAACTAGGCAAGGAGATCGCCAAGCAGATCGAGAGCGGAGGCGCCTGTTTCGATCCGTCAACGGAGGCGCTTCTCAAGTTGGCGGGAATAAGCTGACCGGCGACCGCGCTGGCCGGCCGGCTTAGTGACTTCGAAGGGATTGTGCGGCAAATATTGCGAGACCATTTGGTTTTGCACATGAGCGTGAGGCTCAGCTTCCGGGGGACGATTGATGGTGCGGGGGCGCAATGCAGCGATTGCCGGTGCGCTGGCGATGATGCTGGCGGGATGCGGCGGCGGAGGTGGAAGCATCAATTCGACGCCCGCTCCCGCACCTGCTCCGACCCCCACCCCCACGCCAACCTCAACCCCGCCGCCCGGTTACGTTATCACACCGGAAAATCAACAGCCGGTCCGTTCCAGTCAGGACGATACCGAATATCGCCAAAATTACGTCTCGTTCGAATACGTTAACGAGCTGTATGCGCTGGATCATGGCTGGACGGGGCAAGGTGTCAACGTCGCGGTCCTTGACGACGGGGTCAAGGAAGTCTCCGAACTTCACGGCAAGATTTCCAGTCTGAGCCGGGACTTCGGAACAGTCACTCAGAACGGGGTGACCACCCAGCGCAATGTCATTGGCGATAATTATTCGGACCATGGAACGATGGTTGCGGGTGTCATCGCTGCCGCTAATAACGGAGTCGGCGTTCAAGGCATGGCGCCGGGGGCGCAGATCGTCGCCTTGCGGATCAGCGCCACGAACCTTGACGCCACTAATCCGAGTGACCAGGAGACGCTGGGTGTCGGCTTTACCCAGGCGGTTGACTATGCGGGCAGCCTTGGCATCAAGGTCATCAACGCCTCCGTCGCCAAGCTCGATGCGCAAACGCCCAGCCCCGGATGGTCGCAGGCCGTTGCCAATTACCAGAAAACCGGTGGTCTGTTCGTGAACGCCGCGGGCAATGAGAGCGCCGCCAATGCGGTTGGCTACCTCGATCTCAATTCCGGCAATGCGCAAAGCTGGCTCTTCGTCGTTGCCCTGGAAGGCACGCAGACGAGCTATCAATTGGCCAGTTATTCCAACCAGTGCGGCAGCGCCGCGATGAACAACTGCGTGGCGGCCATGGGCACCAACGCGACCCAGGCCGTCGACGGTTCCTACGTCTGGTTCAGCGGCACCAGTTCCGCCACGCCGCAGGTCAGCGGGCTTGCGGCGCTGATCCTAAGCAAATGGCCGCAGCTCACCGGGATCCAAGCGGGGCAAATCATTGTCAACACCGCTCGCGATATCGGAGCGCCTGGGGTCGATCCGGTTTTCGGGCATGGCCTGATCGACGTGCAGGCGGCGCTGTCGCCGGTAAATCCCACGCTCTCGAACGGGGTTGCGCAGACTTCGGCCGGATCCTCCGTCATGGTCGTGCCGGGGCCGATAGGCGTTGCCGGAATCAGGAATACGGCGTTGAAGCAGATCACGGTGTTGGATGCCTATGGCCGCGATTTCCGTGGTGATCTGTCAGGGCGGGTGGTTCAGCCCGGCAGTGATCGGGTCTGGCTCGATCGGCGCATGCAAGTGCAGGCAAACGCCGGCAGCGCCTCGATCGACACACCGACGCTGCAGGCCCAGGCCGGCTACACACGGCTGCGCGCGGGTCCTGGCGCGGATGAGGTGGGCACGGTGCTTACCAACGCCAGCGTGGCGGCTCGCAGCGGCAAGGCATGGTTCATCGCATCGCTCAACTCCAGCGATTCGGTCGCTGATGAGTTCGTGGGCCTTGCGCCCAGCTCGGACGCGGTCTTCGCCTATTCGGCAGTCGCCAACCTCGCCATTGGGGCACGCTATCCTCTTGCCGGCGGCCTGCTGGGCCTTGAGGCTGTGGGCGGCAGGGCAAGTTACGGATCGGCCAACGGCGCGGTGGCGTCCTGGCGGGGCAAGGGCACCGTGCTCAAGGCGGGGGTATTGGACGAACAAGGCACGGTCTTCGGCACGCCCACTGGCAGCGGTGCGTTGCGCTTCGGCGACGGCGCGCGAACGTTGTTTCTCGAAGCCGCGCAGGATGTGGTTCTCGGCCGATGGAGATTGGGCAGCTATGCGAGCATCGGTGCAACGCGGCTCAAAATAGCGGAGGACATGCTGTTGACGCATGCCGACGTGATGCTGACCAATCGGTTCGGGATGACCGCAAGCCGTGCTGGGATGGGCGGCCGGATAAGCCTCGGCCTTGTGCAACCGCTGACTGTTATCGCCGGCAAGGGCACTTATACGGTTGGGTCGAGCTATGACCTTGCCAGCCGTTCATTGCTATTCGATAATCGGCGGGTCAATTTCTCCGGACATGTCAACCCGCTCCTGACCTTCGGTTACGAACGCGGCGGGCCTCGTTCGCAGTTGCGCCTGGGACTGGCCGGCACCCTGGGCGCCGGCAACGTCCGCGCGCTGGGAAGTTGGCGGCTTTTCCTGCCTTGATTGCTGTTTAGGCGCACAGTTTGGTTCAGGGACGACCTTCAAGGCCATCCGGCGTTTCGCTGCGATGACGCATGCCATCTCTTGTCGCAGCCGCAACGGGACGCCCCAGCAGATCCGCGAGCAAGTGCTTCCCGTCATCCCAGCTGCCAAGACCGGAATCGGCGTTGATATGCCCGGCATTGCCGGCGTCCACGAAGCGGCTGCCCCAGCGGCGCGCCAGCAGTTTCGCGGTGTCAAAGCCGATCCAGGGGTCGTTGCGGCTGGCGACAAGGATTGTCGGAAACGGCAGCGGGCCGTCTGGCGTCGGAGAGAAGCCGGTAAGCCGGTCGTCGCGGGGAAAGAAATCCACTTCCGGAGGCGCGACAAGAAGGGCGCCTTTGACTTGCGCAGACAAGCTGGGCTGCTCGAACTTGGCCCACCAGGCGGTGAGCAGACAGCCGAGGCTGTGCGCGACCAGGACTACCGGGCGACCTGCCCGATGAACCGCGAGGTTCAGGCGATTGATCCAGGTATTTCTGTGAGGAGTCGCCCACTGGCCCAGATCGACGAGGCGGCAATCGTCCATCTCCTCGGCCCAGCGTCGTTGCCAATGGCCGGGGCCGCTGCCGTCGAGCCCCGGAACAAGCAGAACGAGAGGATTTTGCGCCTCGGCTAAATGGGGATTCGATCGAGCCATCCTGTTTCTCCGGCCTGCTTCCGCTGTCCGATGGCAGCGACTTGCTCCATCTATTCTCAATTATAAAGATAGACAATGCAAAATGCGATGATGAGACCGCTTCGCGCGGCGATCCGCGTTCGGGATGCTGCTGGAAGCCGGTTGGCAATCCGTTCGTCCATGCCCCATATGCGCGCGGACCGCTGAAGCGCGTAACAGGAGCATTCGCATGGCCGACTACGATTACGATCTCTTCACCATCGGCGCTGGGTCCGGCGGCGTGCGTGCCAGCCGCGTGGCGGCGGCGCATGGCGCCAAAGTTGCGGTGGCGGAAGAGTACCGGGTCGGCGGCACATGCGTGATCCGCGGCTGCGTGCCCAAGAAGATGCTCGTCTATGGCGCCCATTTCGCTGAAGATCTGGAAGATGCGAAACATTTCGGCTGGGATATTCCAGAGTGCCGGTTTGACTGGATCAAGCTGCGCGACAATGTGCTGGGCGATGTGGACCGCCTGAACGGCCTTTACACGCAGACGCTGGAGAATCACGGCGTCGAGATCATTCATGAACGAGCCACGATCACCGGGCCGCACGAAATCACTCTGTCGAGCGGCGAAAAGAAAACGGCGCGTTATATCCTGATCGCCACCGGGGCGCGGCCCCATGTGCCGTCATGCCCCGGACACGAATTGGGAATCACATCAAACGAGGCGTTCCACCTCGATTCCATCCCCAAGCGCATCCTGATTGCCGGCGCGGGTTATATCGCCAACGAGTTCGCCGGGATATTCAACGAGTTCGGAGCGAAAGTGACGCTCATCAATCGATCGGATCAACTGCTGCGCGGCTATGACGAAAGTCTGCGCGATCGGCTGCTGCAAATATCGATCACCAAGGGCATCGATTTCCGATTCAACGCCGAATTTCGCAGGATCGAGAAGAACGCGGACGGCTCGTTGGTGGTTCACATGACCAATCACGAACCGCTCGAAGTCGATTGCGTGATGTTCGCTACGGGGCGCTTGCCTAATATCGACGGGCTGGGCCTGGAAGACGTCGGCGTCGAAACGGATCACAAGGGCGCCATCAAGGTCGACGAGTATTCAAAGACCAGCGTGGATCATATCTATGCTCTGGGCGACGTCACGGATCGGGTGCAACTCACGCCAGTCGCCATTCGAGAGGGTCAGGCTTTTGCCGACACCGTTTTCGGCGATACACCAACGACGATTGATTATTCATGCATTCCATCGGCGGTGTTCAGTCATCCGCCGATCGCGGGCGTCGGCATGACCGAAGCGCAGGCGCGCGATCGTCTTGGGGCCATCAAGGTCTACACCAGCGACTTCAGGCCGATGAAGAATGTCGTCGCGCATCGCAACGAGCGGGCGCTTTACAAGATGGTCTGCGAGGCATCGACTGGCCGTGTCGTCGGGATTCACATGATCGGACCGGACGCGCCGGAGATCATGCAGGCAGCGGCGGTGGCGGTGAAAGCCGGGCTGACCAAAGCCGATTTCGACGCGACCGTTGCTATTCATCCGACCATGGCAGAAGAGCTTGTGCTATTGAAGTAAGTGGCCGCCTTGCTGCTTTTCACAGCCCCAGGGAAAGTACGTTTTCCGCCTTGTGACACGGCGGAGACACCTTGATAGTTTAATCGCGCGCTTAAAATTGTTGACCGAAGGCTCCATCCTGCCTTAGCGGACGCAGCATTCGATGCTGGAACCACTGCGGACGAGGGAAGCCGGATGTCAGCAAACATCGCCGAGATGGAAAAGCGCCGCTCTGCCGCCAAGATGGGTGGCGGCACGAAGCGCATCGATGCGCAGCATGCGAAGGGCAAGCTAACCGCGCGTGAGCGGCTTGAGGTTCTGCTCGACGAGGGCAGCTTTGAGGAGATGGACCTCTACGTCGAGCATGACTGCATCGATTTCGGCATGCAGGAACAGAGGATCCCCGGAGACGGAGTGGTCACCGGATCGGGCACGATCAACGGCCGCCTCGTTTATGTCTTCAGCCAGGACTTCACGGTGTTTGGCGGCTCCCTTTCGGCCCGCCATGCGCAGAAGATCTGCAAGGTTATGGATGCAGCGCTGAAGGTGGGCGCGCCGGTTATCGGCCTGAACGACTCCGGCGGAGCGCGGATTCAGGAAGGCGTCGCCTCGCTCGGAGGATATGCCGATGTGTTCCAGCGCAATGTGCTGGCATCAGGCGTCGTTCCTCAGCTTTCGCTCATCATGGGCCCATGTGCCGGCGGCGCTGTCTATTCGCCGGCGATGACGGACTTCATCTTCATGGTGAAGGACAGCTCCTATATGTTCGTCACTGGCCCCGATGTGGTCAAGACTGTCACGAACGAGATCGTGACTCAAGAGGAACTGGGCGGCGCGGTCACGCATTCAAGCAAGACCTCCGTCTCCGACCTCGCGCTTGAGAACGATATCGAAGCGCTGTTGGCGGCGCGCGATTTCATCGATTTCCTGCCGAGTTCGAACCGTGAGGCGGTGCCTGAACGACCTTGCGCCGACCCGTGGGATCGCATGGAGCAGAGCCTCGACTCGATCGTTCCACCCTCCGCCAACCAGCCTTACGACATGCATGAAGTGATCCGTAAGACTCTGGACGAGGGCGAGTTTTTCGAGGTTCAGCCGATGCACGCCGGCAATATCCTTTGCGGCTTCGGCCGTATCGAGGGGAGGACGGTGGGCGTGGTGGCGAATCAGCCGATGGTGCTGGCTGGCGTGCTGGACATCAATGCCTCGAAAAAAGCCGCGCGCTTCGTGCGTTTCTGCGATGCCTTCAATATTCCCATCCTGACTTTCGTTGACGTGCCCGGCTTCCTTCCCGGCACGGACCAGGAACATAACGGCATCATCAAGCATGGAGCCAAGCTCCTGTTCGCTTATGCCGAGGCGACTGTGCCGAAGATCACCGTCATTACCCGCAAAGCTTATGGCGGCGCTTACGATGTCATGAGTTCCAAGCATTTGCGCGGGGACCTCAATTATGCCTGGCCGACCGCTGAAATCGCCGTGATGGGCGCCAAGGGTGCGGTGGAGATCATCTTCCGCGGCCTGGATGCGGCGGGCATTGCCGCGAAGACCAAGGAATACGAGGACCGCTTCGCCAACCCCTTCGTGGCCGCCAGCCGAGGCTACATCGACGAAGTTATCTATCCGCACTCCACCCGGCGCCGCATCGCCCTGGGGCTTCGCAAGCTGCGCAACAAACAGCTCGAAAACCCCTGGAAGAAGCACGACAACATCCCACTCTGAGCGAGTTGATCCAAGAGGAACGTTATGGAAGACATTTACATTGTCAGCGGTGCGCGCACTGCAATCGGTTCGTTCGGCGGCTCGCTGGCTTCGTTTCGACCGGCTGATTTGGGCGCGATCGTCATGAAAGAGGCGATCGCGCGCGCCGGAATAGCAGCGTCTGACGTGCAGAACGTGGTGGTCGGCAACGTCATCTCGACTCAACCCAAGGACGCGTACATTTCCCGTGTGGCGTCCGTGAATGCGGGTGTGCCCATCGAATCCCAGGCGATGAACGTCAACCGTCTTTGCGGATCGGGTTTGCAGGCCATCATCTCGGCCGCGCAGGCCATTGCTTTGGGTGAGCACGATGTTGCCATCGGCGCCGGCGCCGAATCCATGTCCAACGCGCCGCACATGGCCAGCAGCACACGTAACGGCGTGCGTATGGGCAATGTGGTGTTCGAAGATGCCATGCTGGGTGCTTTGCATGATCCCTTCGAGGGCTTCCACATGGGCGTAACTGCGGAGAACGTGGCGCGGCAATACCAGATCACCCGCGAAGAGCAGGATGCGCTCGCAGTTGAAAGCCACCGGCGAGCGGCTCGCGCCATTGCCAACGGTTATTTCAAGGAACAGATCGTCCCGGTTGAAGTGAAATCCCGCAAGGGCACAGTTGTCGTTGATACCGACGAACATGCACGCGCCGATGTCTCCATGGAGAGCATGGCAAGCCTGAAACCCGTGTTCGAGAAGGACGGCACGGTCACGGCCGGTAATGCTTCGGGTCTTAATGACGGCGCCGGTGCAGTGATACTCGCCAGCGGCAAGGCGGTCGCTGAAAAGGGCCTCAAACCGATGGCAAAGATCCTGGCGTGGGGTCATGCCGGCGTGGAGCCGAGCGTAATGGGCCTTGGGCCGGTCAAGGCGGTGCCCGTGGCGCTTAAGCGCGCAGGGTTGACGCTGGACCAGATCGACGTGATCGAAAGCAACGAGGCTTTCGCCGCTCAGGCTTGCGGCGTTGCCAAAGAACTGGGCTTTGATCCGGTCAAGACCAATCCCAACGGTTCGGGTGTTTCTCTGGGGCATCCGATCGGTGCGACCGGCGTGATCCTTACCGTCAAGACGGCTTATGAGTTGAAGCGCATCGGAGGCAGATATGGCCTGATTACCATGTGCATCGGGGGCGGCCAGGGCATCGCCATGGTCATCGAGAACTGCGGGTGAAGGGCGGCTGCTCCTGAAGGAAGAGATATCCATGAAGCTAGGCCGGATGAACCATATCGGCGTCGCCACACCGGACCTTGATGTCGCGATCGCATTTTATCGCGATGTGATGGGCGCTACCGACATAACCGAGCCTTTCGTGCTCGAAAGCCAGCAGGTACGCGTCTGTTTCGTCAATACGCCGGGAGAGAACGGCACGGTCGGCACCCAGGTGGAACTGCTCCAGCCGACGTCGCCGGACTCGGCGGTCGGTAAGTGGCTGGAAAAGAACCCGCTCGGGGGGCAGCACCACATCTGCTATGAAGTGCCCGATATCCATCTGGCAAAAGAGTGGTTTGAAAGTCTAGGCAAGCGAGTGCTTGGCGAGCCGCGCATCGGTGCTCACGGAACGCTGATTTTCTTTGTCCATCCAAAAGACATGGGTGGCCAGCTTACTGAGATCATGGAAACGCCCAAGGGCGCGCATTGATTCACGCGCCGTTCGTGTCGAGCGAAGTCGAGACACGTCCGGCCTCACAAATCGTCTCTCGACTTCGCTCGAGACGAACGGAGATGGCAAGGTGACTGACAAGCCGACGATCGAAACGTGGAAGGCAGCGGCGGACAAGGAGGTCAAGGGCAAGGACCTGACCTGGCACACGCCTGAGGGTATCGCGGTCAAGCCGCTTTACACCGCGCAAGACGTGAAGACCGATCCGGGCCTGCCGGGCTTCGCCCCCTTCACGCGCGGCGTGCGCGCTTCGATGTATGCGGGCCGCCCCTGGACGATCCGCCAGTACGCCGGCTTTTCCACCGCGGAGGAATCGAACGCCTTTTACCGCCGCAATCTGGCGGCAGGGCAGAAGGGGCTGTCTGTGGCCTTCGACCTCGCCACGCACCGCGGCTATGACTCGGATCATCCTCGCGTCGTCGGCGATGTCGGTAAAGCCGGCGTGGCGATTGACAGCGTGGAGGACATGAAGATCCTGTTCGACGGGATTCCGCTAGATCAGATGTCAGTCTCGATGACGATGAACGGCGCGGTGATTCCGATCCTTGCCTTCTTCATCGTTGCCGGTCAGGAGCAGGGCGTCGCCACCGAACAGCTCGACGGGACCATTCAGAACGACATCCTCAAGGAGTTCATGGTCCGCAACACTTACATTTATCCGCCCGAGCCCTCGATGCGGATCATCTCGGACATCTTCGCATATACTTCGGCCAACATGCCGAAATTCAACAGCATCTCGATCTCCGGCTATCATATGCAGGAAGCCGGGGCGACGCAGGTGCAGGAACTGGCCTTCACCATCGCTGACGGCATGGAATATGTGAAGTACGGCGTCGCCAGCGGGCTTGACATCGACAAATTTGCCGGGCGCCTCTCGTTCTTCTTCGCGATCGGCATGAACTTCTTCATGGAAGTGGCCAAGCTGCGCGCCGCGCGCGTGCTGTGGCACCGGGTGATGACCAAGCTGGGCGCCAAGTCGGAACGCTCCAAGATGCTGCGTACTCACTGCCAGACCTCGGGCGTGTCGCTTCAGGAGCAGGATCCCTACAACAATGTGATCCGCACCACGATCGAGGCTATGGCGGCGATGTTGGGCGGCACTCAATCGCTCCATACCAACGCGCTGGACGAAGCGATCGCGCTCCCGACCGACTTCTCGGCCCGCATCGCGCGCAACACTCAGATCGTCATTCAGGAGGAGACCGGCATGTGCAATGTCGTCGATCCCCTGGGCGGCTCCTACTACATCGAGGCGCTGACGCAGGAACTGGTCGATCGGGCCTGGGAGATCATAGAGCGTGTCGAGACCGAAGGCGGCATGGCGAAGGCCGTGGCGGCGGGCTGGCCCAAGGCGATGATCGAGGAAGCGGCCGCAGCCCGCCAGGCGCGAGTGGACAAGGGCGATGACGTGATCGTCGGCGTCAACAAATACCGGCTCGCCGAGGAAGACCATCTGGAAACACTGGAGGTCGACAATCACGTGGTGCGCGAAGCGCAGATCGCCCGAATCAACAAAGTGCGGGCGAGCCGTGACGAGTCCAAGTGTCGGGCGGCGCTCCGGGCGCTTACCGAAGGCGCGCGTGGCAACGCCAACCTCCTCGAGCTGGCCGTCGAGGCTGCACGCCATCGCGCCACGCTGGGCGAGATTTCGGACGCCATGGAAGCCGTGTTCGGTCGTCATGGTACGCTTCCCACTCCTGTGAAAGGCGTTTACGGCTCCGCTTATGCGGGCGACAGCCGCTATCAACAGGTGCTTGACGGGGTCGAGGCAGTTACTCGGCGTCTCGATCGCAAACCCCGCGTCCTTATCGCCAAAATGGGCCAGGACGGCCATGATCGCGGAGCTAATGTCATCGCCTCCGCCTTTTCGGACATGGGTTTCGACGTGACCAGCGGCCCCTTGTTCCAGACACCCGAGGAAGCTTGCCAATTGGCGGTGGAAAAGGGCGTGGACGCTGTGGGCGCCAGTTCGCTCGCAGCGGGCCATAAGACGCTGATTCCCGAGCTGATAGGCCATTTGCGCGATGCGGGGCGGCCGGATGTCAAAGTCGTCGCCGGCGGCGTGATCCCGCCGCAGGACTATGAGTTCCTGCGCGCGGCCGGCGTGCAAGGTATTTATGGCCCCGGTTCGAACGTGGTGGAATGTGCGGCTGACATGCTGCGCCTGCTTGGCCACAACATGCCGCCGGTCGACGGGTTGGCCGCGGCGGAGTAGGGGAGCGGGCAGGATGCTGGATCGACGGCGCGGTTCGGCCTATGGCCGAGCGTTGGCCGCGAAGTGCGTTCCGGCTGCCTGAGGAATGATTATGACCTACACGCCCGCCACAACTCCCCGCAATGACTGGACTCGCGAGGAGATTGCCGCGCTCTTCGACCTGCCGTTCACCGAACTGGTGTTCCGGGCAGCGGAGGTCCACCGGGCTCATCATCCGCACAACGAAGTGCAGCTTTCCACGCTGCTTTCGATCAAGACGGGTGGTTGCCAGGAGGACTGCGGCTATTGTTCGCAGTCGGTCTCAGCAAACAGCGGGGTCAAGGCGACCAAGCTGATGGAAGTGCAGCAGGTCCTCCAGCGCGCGGCGCAGGCACGGGACAACGGTTCGACGCGCTTTTGCATGGGCGCCGCCTGGCGCAACCCCAAGGATCGCGACATGCCCGCCATTATCGAGATGGTGAAGGGCGTGCGCTCCATGGGGCTTGAAACCTGCATGACGCTGGGCATGCTCACACCAGAGCAGGCGGACATGCTCTCCGAGGCGGGCCTCGACTACTACAACCACAACATCGACACTTCGCCTGAGCGCTATGGCGAAGTCATCACCACGCGCACGATGGACGACCGCCTCGACACGTTGTCGAACGTGCGCATGGCGGGGATCAATGTCTGCTCGGGGGGCATCGTTGGCATGGGTGAGACGCGGGGGGATCGCGTGGGCTTCATTCACACGCTGGCGACATTGCCCGATCACCCGCAGTCCGTGCCCGTCAACGCTCTGGTCCCGGTCAAGGGCACGGTGCTGGGCGACATGCTGGCCGACACGCCGATGGCCAAGATCGACGATGTGGAATTTGTGCGCACGGTGGCCGTTGCACGCATCACCATGCCGCTTTCGATGGTGCGGCTGTCTGCGGGCCGAGAGTCGATGTCCGAGATGACGCAGGCAATGTGCTTCCTGGCCGGCGCGAACTCGATCTTCACCGGCGACAAACTGCTGACTGCGCCCAACGCGGGTGATGACAGCGACGCGGCGATGTTCGCGCGGCTGGGGTTGAAGGCGATGGCCATCGAGCAGACGCAAGCCGAGGTGGACGCTCAGCGGATGCCGAAGGGGTGCGCAAGGCTGGAGGCGGCCGGGTGAAGATGGCTCTCAAAATCCTCCCCGCTATGGAAACGGGAACCGTCCCCTTAGCGGGTGGTCGAGGGGCCGGACGGTCCGGTCACGCCGTTCGCATCGGAGATACCCCGAGCGCTCTGTCAACGCAGCGTGACAGCCTTTGAGCAAGTGCAGTATGACGATGGAGGGAACGGCGGCCGACACCTGTGAGCGACCGCGATCGTCGCTACCTGGCTTTGCTGTTTTTGATGTTTAACGCCGGCATTTTCATACACGGCGATTGAGGCGGGAGGTACTACGAGGTGTTCAAAAAGATCCTCATCGCAAACAGGGGCGAGATCGCTTGCCGCGTCATCAAGACTGCGCATCGCATGGGTATCCAGACTGTGGCCGTCTATTCCGACGCTGATGCGCGCGCGCCATTTGTGCGGATGGCTGATGAAGCGGTGCATATCGGTCCGGCCCCCGCTGCCCAGTCGTACCTCATCGCTGACAAGATCATCGCCGCTTGCAAGCAGACCGGGGCTGAAGCTGTCCACCCCGGATACGGCTTCCTGTCCGAACGCACTTCCTTTGCCGAGGCGCTGGCGGCGGAAGGCATCGCGTTCATCGGGCCCCCGGTGGGCGCGATCGCGGCGATGGGGGACAAGATCGAGTCCAAGAAACTCGCCAAGCAGGCCGGCGTCAACGTCGTGCCCGGTTATGTCGGCGAGATCGAGGATACGGAGCACGCCGTGCGCATCTCGAACGAGATCGGTTACCCGGTAATGATGAAGGCTTCGGCCGGCGGTGGCGGCAAGGGCATGCGCTTGGCTTATACCGAGCAGGATGTGCGCGAGGGCTTCGAGAGCGTGAAGCGCGAGGGCCTGAACTCCTTCGGCGATGATCGCGTCTTCATCGAGAAGTTCATCCTCAATCCACGCCACATCGAGATCCAGATCCTTGGCGACAAGCACGGCAACATTCTTTACCTGAACGAGCGTGAATGCTCGATCCAGCGTCGCCACCAGAAGGTGGTCGAGGAAGCGCCGTCGCCGTTCGTCACTGAGAAGATGCGCAAGGCCATGGGCGAGCAATGCGTCGCGCTGGCTCGCGCGGTGGGCTACTATTCGGCCGGCACTGTCGAACTGATCGTTTCAGGCGCGGACCCGACAGGTGAGAGCTTCTACTTCCTTGAAATGAACACGCGCCTGCAGGTGGAACACCCCGTCACTGAGTGCATCACCTGCATCGACCTTGTCGAGCAAATGATCCGCGTCGCCGCCGGCGAGAAGCTGGCGATGACGCAGGCGGACGTGAAGATCGACGGCTGGGCGATCGAGAACCGCGTCTATGCCGAAGACCCTTATCGCGGCTTCCTGCCCTCCACCGGGCGCTTGGTGCGATATCGGCCTCCCGTCGATGGCTGGACTGATGACGGCGCGGCGAATGGCCGCAGGGGCGTGGATGGGGTGCGCGTGGACGATGGCGTCTACGAAGGCGGCGAAGTTTCGATGTTCTATGATCCGATGATCGCCAAGCTCATTACCTGGGCTCAGACCCGCGGCGAGGCGGCGGATCGGCAGATTGCCGCGCTCGATGCCTTCGAGATCGAGGGATTGGGTCATAATATAGATTTCGTCTCCGCCATCATGCAGCATCCCCGCTTCCGCTCCGGGGACCTGACCACCGGCTTTATCGCCGAAGAGTATCCCGAAGGTTTCCAGGGCGCGCCCGCTTCGGAGGAACTCAAGGTGAAGCTCGCCGCTGTGGCAGCTTTTGTGGCTACCGCCCGCGCGGACCGCGCGCGGCGGGTCGATGGCCAGCTTGCTCACCCTCTCGATCCGCCTTCGCATTGGACGGTAACCATCGAGAAAACGCCTTACGAGGTTCAGATTGATGAGGATGCGGTCACCGTCAATGGTGTCGAGGTGGAACTGACGCTGGAATATACTCCAGGTGACCGCTTCATCGCTGCCGAGATCGGTGGGGAGGACATCGGCATCAAGCTTGACGTTACGCGCACCGGTTTCAGGATCAGCACCCGCGGCGCGGTGCACAAGGTGGATTGCCTCCCCACACGCATCGCCGACCTTTCCAGGCATATGATCGAAAAGATCCCGCCGGACCTTTCGCGCTACCTGATCTGTCCGATGCCGGGGCTGCTCGTCGCGCTGCATGTGAACGAGGGTGATAGGGTTGAGGTGGGCCAGCCGCTTGCAGTGGTGGAGGCGATGAAGATGGAGAACATCCTGCGTGCAGAAAAGGCGGGGGTGGTCAAATCCGTCAACGCCCAGCCTGGAGAGAGCTTGGCCGTGGACGCGATCATTCTCGAAATGGAATGATTTGCGTTCGCTCGCGAGCGACGCCCTCTTCCCCTCTTCCGGCGGAGAGGGTGAAATCAGGTTGGCAGCGGATCGGCCTCGCTCATCAGCCGATTCGCCAGGAATAGCTTGAAGGCGCTGAACGCGATCAGCCCGACCGCCGCGCTGGCGGCGTGGAGCAGCCAGAACTGCGGCGTTGACATGGTCGAATACCAGCCCCCGATTACGCCCACCGTGTAGTTCGCGATAAAGAACGCGAGATAATAAATTCCCACGATCGAAGCATTCAGCGCACGCGGGGCGAGGCGGGTGAAGAGCGCCAGACTGACCGGCAGGACATGGGCGAAGCCGATCGAGTTGACTAGGTGGAACATCACTGGCCAGAACAGCCCTATCTTGCCGGCGCCTTGCGTCGCCGCTGCGAACCATAAGCAAAGGCCGCCGCCGATGGTGAAGAAGCTGCCGATAATCATTTTCCCCAGTTCATCCGGTTCGCGTCCGGTCTTGCGGCCGATCCAGTTCCAGAACGCCGCGACCGCGACGAGCATGGAAAAGCTGAGGGTGGCGTCGATGGTAATCATCCAGCTAGTCGGCAGTGTCTTGCCGAAAAAGGTCAGCTGGAAATGCTGATCGGCCCAGACGAGATAGGCATTGAAGATCTCCTGGTTGGTCAGCAGGGCAATCGCCATGACCGGCACCAGCAACAGCACCGCGATCAGGCGAGGGCCATCGCCACGCGCGAACTTTGCGCGCGGTTGTTCAGTCCGGCTGTTCCCCTGCGTTTCGGCGGGAAGGTAAGGGCGGGCGGCTAGATAGAGAAGCAGGCCAAGCACCATCACGACGCCGGCACAGCCAAAGCCCCAATGCCAACCCACATCCTCTCCCAACGAACCGGAGATCAGCGGCGCCGCGATTACGGACACGTTGATGAAGATGTAGAAGATCTGGAAGGCCATGGCGCGGCGGCTGTCGTTGGGCCCGTAAAGTTCGCCCACTTGGCTGGCGATGTTGCCCTTGAACAGGCCGACGCCGATTACCAGCGTAACCAGGGCGAAAAGGAACGCGCTTTCGAAAGCCATCAGGAAATGGCCAAGCGACATGACTATACCGCCCGCGATCAGCGCTGCCCGCCTCCCCAGAAAAAGATCGGCAAGGATACCCCCCAGGATCGGCGTGAGGTAGACGGCGGCCGTATAAGCGCCGAAAATGCGGGAGGCGAGGGGCTGGCCTTCCAGGCCGGACCAGATATGCGCCTTGACCCAGTCAAGCCCGAGCACCGCTTCCTGATGATCGGGGTGCAGCAGGTAATTGACCATGTACAGTGTCAGCAGTGTCTGCATGGAGTAATAGGAGAACCGCTCGCATCCCTCCACCAGGCCAAGATAGCCAAGCCCTTTGGGATGGCCGAGAAAAGCCCGGTCATCATATCCGGTCGGATCAGCTAGATCGAGTTCCGGAGTCGCTTCGGCTACGGTCATGGCAATCGCTTTCCGTAATTATCTTATCCGCCCGCGTAACAGGGGTGCGTGTTGACGCAATGTCACGTCGCCGGGAGAAGGTCAAATGCGAGGTGAAGGACCAAAGAAAAAGGCGGCAGGCCCGATCCGCCTGCCGCCTCCGCTGTGCCCGGCTTAACCGTCGGCACACCGGCCCCCCGCTTCCGCAATGGACGACGAGGAACGCAAACGGGAAACATCCGCCGGAAAGTTTTGTTCCAGCCTCTGCAGCGGCCCGGCGTGGCCAGGAAACGGGATATCGAGGTTGGTGTCTGATTGGTGCGAGACAGACCGGTTATGTTTACCCGCCGCGCGCCAGTTCCGCGTCAAGAAAGGTCCCTACGTCGTCCAGCGATACGTCCTTGGCCAGGTAAGTCTGGCCGATGCCCTTCATCAGCAGGAACGGCAGGGTGCCGGCGTCCATCTTCTTGTCGTGCAACATGTGACGAACAAGATCAGCGCCGCTGCAATCCAGATCGAGCGCGGCCAGGGCCGCAGGCAAGCCGATTTGGCCGATATGTTGCGCCACATGTTCGGCACTGGCTCGCGGCATCAGGCCCAGATGGGCGGAATATCGCGCGGCCAGCACCATGCCCAGAGCTACCGCTTCTCCGTGAAGCAGCCGTGCGGAGAAGCCGGTCTCCGCTTCCAGCGCATGGCCGAAAGTATGGCCCAGGTTCAGCAGCGCACGTTGGCCGGTGGTCTCGAACTCATCTTCGGCCACGATCCGCGCCTTCGCGGCGACCGCATGGGCCACCGCATATTCGCGCAGCGCGCTGTCGCCCGCGATCATCGCGGCGCCGTTGGCATCGCACCAGGCGAAGAAGTCGGCATCATCGATGAGGCCATATTTTACTACTTCAGCATACCCTGCCAGCATCTCGCGCTGTGGGAGTGTTTCCAGCGCTGAAAGGTCGGCGAGAACGAGCGATGGTTGGTGAAAAGCGCCGACGAGGTTTTTGCCGGCCGGCGTGTTGATCGCTGTCTTGCCGCCAACGCTTGAATCGACTTGCGCCAGCAGCGTGGTGGGCAACTGGATGAACTTGCAGCCGCGCTTGAGGATAGCCGCGCAGAAGCCGGTCAGATCGCCGATCACGCCGCCGCCGAGCGCGACGATGTGATCGCCCCGCTCAACCTCAAGTTCCAGCAGCCAGTTTACGGTGGCGGAGAGTTCATCCCACGATTTTGTCTGCTCGCCCGGCGCAAGGATGCGCCAGTGCGGCTCATGGCCGTGGTCGCGCAGGCTGGCTTCCACTATTCCGCCCCAGGCCGCGTAGACATCGGCGTCTGTGATGATGGGCACCCCGCGCTTGCGCAGCCGCCCGCGGCAGTAAGGCACGAGTTCCGCCAGAAGTCCGGCGCCCACGCGGACTTCGTAGGGCCGGCCGGCGATATTCACTGGGATCACAGCCATTGCGAAATTTCCTCAAGCACCTTGTTGATGGTCTGCACATGCGGACCGTTGCCGCTGAGCACGTGAATCGGCGCTTGCGAATAATACGGTTCACGCTCCGCGCGCAGACGCGTGAGAATTTCGCGCGGATCCCCTTGTTTCAGCAGCGGGCGATTGTCTTTCCGGGCGGTGCGATCGATCAGCGTATCGACATCGCTGTCAAGCCAGACGGCTATGGCCTTGTCGAGGATCAGCGCGCGAGTCTCTGCATTGCAGAACGCGCCGCCGCCTGTGGCGATGACAGTGCGGCAACCCGGCTGCTCCGCGCTTTCCTGCATCAGCCGCGCGATCACCCGTCGCTCACCGTCGCGAAAATAAGCCTCTCCAAATGTTTCGAAGATTTCCGGGATAGTCATGTGGGCAGAACGCTCGATTTCCTCGTCGGCGTCAACGAACGGGCAATCCAGCAAGACAGCCAGCTTTTTGCCCAGGCTGGACTTGCCGACCCCCATCATGCCCACTAGCACGATCGGGCGGTCTATGCGCCGCGCCAGGGCCGCGATCTCCTGTGCGGAAAAGCGGGTTTGTTGAACGTCCATTGCCCCACCGCCTATAGTTGCGCTAGGTCGCAGCGCAAGCATCGGTGAAGGAAGGCGAGTGACGATCGAAATGCGCGGGCGATGGCTGCAAAGAGTGATCGTCCTGGCCGTTCCGCTTGGCATCATTGCGCTTTGCGCGTTTGCTTGGGTTGACGCAGGCCGCCGGCCGGTCCGGGATGTAGTGGTGGCGGTGCCGGTGCCGGAGCTGCCGCGGTGAGGGCGGTGTATCTGGCCGCTGTTGCCGCCCTGGCGCTCACTTCGGCGTGGGCGGTCGCCCAAGACGCGCCCGAATCCCTGTTGCCGAAAATGTTCGAGGATTCCACGCCCGCGGCCCCCAAGCCTTCCACTGCCAAACCGGCGGTGCCGCCTGGTTCGGCGAATCGGGAAGGGACTCGATCCGTCTCCACCCCGGTCGTTCAACCTCTGTCCGGGCCGGGAAATATTGCTTCCGGCAATGTAAACGCGCAGGAGGGGAGCGACAATGTTCTCAGCCGCGTTCCCAGCCTTGAAGAGCTGGCGAAAATGACGCCGGACGATTTCGAAGCCCTTTTGGGAACCGACGTTGTTTTCGACACGCCGCCGCAAGCCCGCCGCTCCATGGATACGGCAGGGCTTCTTGATGAAAGCGAAGGCGGTTTGCGACCGGATTCGCTCTCCGTACAGAACGGCAGGCTGATCGAACTTCTGCTTTCCGCGAATAAGGGCTCTCTCGTCTCGCGCTGGGGGCACATCCTGGTGCGGCGTGCATTGGTGTCTCGGTTGCGGGCGCCTCAGGGTATGAGCCCGCAGGACTTTCTGGCGCTTCGCGTCGGTTTGCTCCTACGCATGGGTGAAACCGATGCGGCGCGGGCCTTGCTGCAAGATATCGACATCGCCGATTATACGCCCGCCGTGGGCAACGTGGCGCTTGACGTCTACCAAGGGACGGCGGATTTCACTGGTTTGTGTCCGATCATCGCCACTCAGGGGGACTTGCGGGACGATCCGACATGGAATGTCGCCAAGACGATGTGTCAGGCGTTTCGCGGCAACAGCGCCGCCGCGATCGCGGAACTGGACCGTGACATGTCGCGCGGAACGATGCCGAAGATCGACATGCTGCTGGCGCAGAAATATACGGGCGCAGCAGGCAAGTCGCGCAAGGCGGTGACGATCGAATGGGACCAGGTGAAGGATATGACGCCGTGGCGCTATGGCCTTGCCCTTGGCGTGGGCCTTGAGCCACCGGCAAAGCTGATGGCGGCGGCCGGGCCGCAATACAATTATGTCGCCGCTCTGGCCCCGATGGTCGGATTGGAGCGGCGCGCCGCTGCCGCCGATTGGGCGGGCGCTTCCGGCGTGCTGTCCAACGCCGCGATGGTGGATCTTTATTCGCAGATCTATGTTGATTCCAGCGTGACGGGTGATTGGCAGGACCGCGCCGAAAGTCTGCGCGATGCTTATACGCAACAGGACGCGGCGGCGCGGTTGTCGGCGATGCAGGCCCTCTGGAATGGCGCTGCGGACAGTTCGGCCCGCTACGCGCGTCAAGTGCTGACCGCCGCGGCTGCGGCGCGTATGCCGGCAAGCCAGGAGATGGCCGATCAGGCCGCGCTGTTGATCGCTTCCATGCTCTCCGCCGGTTACGACGCCAACGCCGTGCGCTGGGCCTCTGTCGTCCCCGCCGGCAGCGAAAGCTGGGCCTTGCTCGCGCTGGCCGCGCCAGGGCGCACCACCCCGGTCGATACGGGTACGCTGGACAAGTTCATCAAAGGTGACGGCAGCGCCGGCAAGCGCAAGGCTGCGTTTCTGATCGCGGGCCTTGCGGCGCTGGACAGGCTCGGGTCGAGCCAGGCCGGGCGCTATTCGAATGACATGGCACTACGTCTCAACATCGCCACGCGCTGGACCGAAGCGATTGACAGCGCGGCTCGGCGTGGAGATCAAGCAAGCGTGATCCTGCTGGCGGGGTTCGGCATGCAGGGTGCAGACTGGCACCGGATGACGCCGCGCTATCTGTTTCACATCATTTCGGCTCTGCGCCAGGTCGGGCTGGAGGCGGACGCACGCATGATCGCGGCGGAAGCGGTGGCCAGGGTCTGATAGGGAGATGGCGGGAGAAGACCTCGCCGAACGTTTTCTTGCAACACTTGCGGTGGAACGCGGCGCGGCTGCGAACACGCTTGCGGCCTATCGACGCGATCTTGAAGCGGCCCGCGAAGTCCTGGGCGATCTGGCTGCAGTTGATGCGCGCGCGCTTGCTTCGCTGAGTGAAGCGTGGAGCGGGCTTGCGGCGTCCAGTCTCGCCCGCAGATGCTCGGCGCTGAGACAATTCTATGGTTTTCTCGCGGATGAAGGTCTGCGGGACGACGATCCTTCCGGAGCGCTACCCAGGCCGCGCACGCGGCGGCCATTGCCGCGATTGCTCGGCCGTACGGAAGTCGAGGAGTTCCTCCTGCTTGCCGAGGAAGAGGCTGGCGGAGAGCGGCCTGATGCCGTTCGCCTGCTGACCTTGCTGGAGCTGCTCTATGGCTCCGGGCTGCGTGCGAGTGAGTTGGTCTCGTTGCCTGTTGCGGCGGTTCCCCGTGATGCTCCGTTTCTTCATGTCACCGGCAAGGGCGGGCAACAGCGCATGATTCCGGTAAGTACCCGCGCGCGCGCTGTCCTGTCGCGTTGGATGGCTTTACGAACCGGCAGCTCGAAATTCCTGTTCCCCTCGCGCGGCGCGGATGGCCATCTTACGCGCGTTCGGCTGTTTCAGCTCTTGCGCGAGCTTGCGGTTCGGGCCGGACTGGACCCGGCGCGGGTATCGCCGCACGTGCTGCGCCATGCGTTTGCCACGCATTTGCTGGAGGGTGGGGCTGATCTACGCGTGCTGCAGATGTTGCTGGGCCACGCCGATATATCCACGACCCAGATCTATACGCACGTTGACGGCGCGCGGCTGGTGGCCCTCGTCAATGCTCGCCATCCGCTAGCCCGAAAGCAAAAGGTGGAAGAGCCGAAGTTGTGAAAGGGCTGTCCGCCGCAAGTGTAAAGCGGATCGACTCCTGAACAGCCAGGCATTGATGCAAGAGAACCTCCAAAACGAAAAGGGCGGCGGGTTTCCCCGCCGCCCCAATCGGTTGAAATCGACCAGGCAGCTGTTACGAGCTGGGGACGACCATGGCCGAAGAAGTCGTGTTGAAAGTCGTCTTGAGCTGCGAGCCCAGACCCTGCATGGCGGCAATCGCCGCGACGGCGATGAGAGCGGCGATCAAGCCGTATTCGATGGCGGTCGCGCCTTCCTCATTGCGGCGCAGCTTGGCGAGAAACTTCATCATCTGTCTCCTGAAAAAGCAGTCTTCTGTACCCGGTCCTCTCGCAACAGCCGTTCCGCGATGCTTTGGACTTCCCGTGGACTAAAGGATATTCCTTGAGAAAGGTTTAAATGCAGAGGTATTCACGAGCCGCTGATCGCGTTGGCAGAGGTTGTGGAAATGTTTTGCCAATAAGAAATTGTTTGGTTAGCGACCCCTTGCATCGCGATGAGCATCACCAGGACAATCATCGCCAGGATCAGGCCATACTCCACGGAAGATGCGCCCTTCTGGTCACGAAGGACTTTCCTGACGGTAATGAGCTTTGTCATGGCGGCCTTGCAGTTCGCTCGAGTTGATGTCTGGAATCTCATCCCGGTGTTAATTTGTCTTTAAGATGGCGGCTGAAACTGGAAAAAATCCTGACACCTGTCGTTGTTGTCGCCGTGGCCCTGATCGACGCCGACGGATTTATCCTTATGCAACAACGGCATTTATCCGCCGCGCATGGCGGATTATGGGAATTTCCCGGAGGTAAGATCGAACCGGGCGAAACGCCTGAGTTTGCGGCTGCGCGCGAGCTGGACGAGGAACTCGGCATCGGTCTGAAGGCAGGGGTTCTGAAGCCGATCGGGATCGCCGAGGGACTTACCGCCGCAGCCGATGAAGGCGGGATGGAGCCGCAAAGACCACTTGTCATTCATCTTTACGCCGCCCGCGAATGGAGCGGTGTTCCTCATGTCCGTGATGCAGAGGCCATCGCGTGGTGCAGGCCCGATGCGATCCGGCATTTGTCGATGCCCCCGCTCGATTATCCGCTGGCGGACGCTTTATGCCGTTATCTGGGCGTACATTCTTCCTGAGGGACCATATAGGCGTTGACCCAGGCCGAATCCCTTTCTATTGGCGCACCTCCAACGCGCCCGTAGCTCAGCTGGATAGAGCATCAGACTACGAATCTGAGGGTCGGACGTTCGAATCGTTCCGGGCGCGCCAATTTCTCTCGGCTTGCTGCAAGCTTGAGAGGAGTGAGGATGGCCTCCTGCGCCCGTAGCTCAGCTGGATAGAGCATCAGACTACGAATCTGAGGGTCGGACGTTCGAATCGTTCCGGGCGCGCCATCGCCGTTCCAAGCCACGCGTTTCGAGACATGGAGCCGGAACAGCGTGACCGCTCCGGCTCCACTTCGTTTGCCGCGATCGTCAGTCGCTTACTGGCCGGGTTCCTGAGCTTGGCCGGCGCCTTGCGTGGCGGCCGTCTGGCCCGAAGCCGGAGCGGCCGCGTCATTGCCGGCTTGCGCCGTGGCGCTTGCCTGAGCCTGTTTGCTGAAAGCATCGGCGGTCATGCCAAGCGTTAAGGCATTGTTGACGAGACCCAGATACGACTTCTTGAGCA
Organism: Novosphingobium sp.; assembly: GCF_036733805.1. Taxonomy (GTDB): domain Bacteria; phylum Pseudomonadota; class Alphaproteobacteria; order Sphingomonadales; family Sphingomonadaceae; genus Novosphingobium. The sequence goes on from NZ_DAIMZT010000004.1 coordinate 86,561, forward strand.
CGACTGACGAACCGTTGCTCAGCTGCACCGTCACGTCATCGCCTTCGATCTTGGAAATCGTGCCAAGCACGACGCCATCGCTGCTTTTTACTTGAGCGTTGACGGCCAGGGCCGCATCCTTCGCCGCGCTGGTCTGCGCAGCGGCGCCGGTGACGGCGGCTTCGATCTGAGCCTTGTTCATGCCGATGGTGAGGCCCTTTTCACGCGAAGCGAAGGCACTGGTCGGAAGGCCCGCGCGCGCGGTGCCGGTGTTGACGGTGACGACGCCGTCTTGCACGGACTCCACTGTGCCGACCTCGCCTCCTTGCGGGTCATAGACCTTCGCTCCCACCGTCGGGGCGGGCGCCGCGGAAGCTGCGCCGGCCTGTGCCAGTGCGGCCACAGGGGCAAGGCTCGCTGCAGCGATCGCGGCGGCGATGAGGGTTCTTTTCATGTTGCACTCCTTTGCTGTGGGGCCGAAGGATGCCCCGGAAAGCCTCCGATCCGACAAGGCCGGAAAGAGGTCCGGCACGACGCCGGATAGTCGTCCTGACCCAATAGATCAGAACAAGCTCACCGATATCAAATGCACTAAGGCAAGCGGAACGAGCGTCGCCATCATAAACCGAATGGCCGCTGAACGGCTGCTTGCGCTCCCGGTGAAGCGACGGTTTTTAGCGTTGGATGGGCTGGCGCAGGTCTTTCCGAGGCTGGTCGCAAAAAGCGCAGGCCGGAACAAGCTACGGGTTCAGGGCTTGATCCGAAGAAGCGTCTGATCCAGCAATGCAGATGATGAAAGAAGAGCCCGGCAAGGGAGCCGCGGTTGGCGGGCAAACACCGGCATCCGTTTGGCGGTACGCTCACGCGCGCCGGGCGCACCTGGCGATCGATGCGGCCGATTACTTCGCGGTGATCCGCGAGACGATGGACCGGGCTCGCCAGCGGATTTTCCTGATCGGCTGGGATTTCGATTCGCGCATTCTTCTGCCGTCCGGGCGGCGCTGGTGGCAAGGGCATCGCAAGGCGCGATTTCCCGCCAGGCTGGGTTCTTATATCCTGTGGTTGGTGAAGCGGAATCCCCGGCTGGAAGTCCTGCTGCTCAAGTGGAATTTCGCCATGGTGAAGTACCTCTTCCGAGGCACCATGCTGTTCGACTTGGTACGCTGGGCGCTGCGACGGCAGATCGACTTCAAGTTCGATTCCGCTCATCCGGTGGGCTGCAGCCACCATCAGAAGATCGTCGTGATCGATGACATATTTGCCGCCTGCGGCGGGATCGACATGACTTCCGACCGCTGGGACACACCCGAACACCGACCCCGCGATCCTCGACGCAGGCGTCCGACAGGCCGTCTCTATGGGCCCTGGCACGACGTCACCATGGTGATGGAGGGCGAAGTGGCGGTGGCGCTGGGCGAGTTGGGGCGGGCCCGCTGGCGGGCAGCGGGAGGCAAGGAACTTTTACCCTGTCGGGTCCAGGACGCCAGCCCCTGGCCCAAGAACCTTGAAGCAGAGTTCGAGAACGTAGAAATCGGCATAGCGCGAACGGCGGCCAAATACGGCGATTCGCCCCAGATCAGCGAGATCGAGCATCTGTTCATCGAGCAGATCCGGCGGGCTCGGCGCTTTGTTTATGCAGAGACGCAGTATTTCGCGTCGCGAGCGATCGCCGAAGTCATCTGCCAGCGCCTCCTGGAACCCGATCCGCCGGAATTTCTCGTTATCAGTTCGCTCACTGCCCATGGCTGGCTGGAACAAGTAGCGATGGACACGGCGCGGGTGGAGTTGTTGCAAGCGCTGCAGCAGGCAGACCATGCCGGGCGCTTTCGGATTTATCATCCTGTCGCTTCCGATGGCACGCCGATCTATGTTCACGCCAAGCTGACGATCGTTGATGACGAGATCCTGCGGGTCGGCTCGGCCAATATGAACAACCGCTCTATGGGGCTGGACAGCGAGTGCGATGTCTTCATTGACACGGCACGGCCGGCAAATGCACACGTCGGCCCGACCATCAGGGCGCTGCGCCTGCGGCTGCTTGCCGAACATTGCGGGCTGGCCGAAGAAGCGGTGGCGGGCGGCCTCGAATATTATGGCAACATGGCAGCGATGATCGAGGCGCTGTCTATTTCTGACAAGCATCTTGAACCCTTGCCCTTGAAACATCTCTCGGAAACTGAAAGAGCGCTCGGCGCCAGCGGCATACTTGATCCGGAACGCCCTGGCGAAATGTTCGAGCCGATCGAAAGGCGCGGATTGTTCAGGCGCAAGGGGCAACTCATGCGCATGCGCCTGATGAAACGGTTGAGAAGGAGTATCGAGCGATGAGTAGCTTGGTTGGGCCCGATGAAGACAACCCGCTCGGCAAGCCGCCTGTACCCGATGATGTGCAAGACGCGATACGGACATTGATCCGCTGGGCCGGCGATGATCCTACCCGCGAAGGTTTGCTGGACACACCCCAGCGCGTCGCTCGCGCCTGGCAGGAATACTGTCAGGGCTATCAGGAAGATCCGGCGATCCACCTTTCGCGGATATTTCAGGAAGTGGGCGGCTATGATGAAGTGGTGCTCCTGAAAGAGATCCCGTTTCAGTCGCACTGCGAACATCACATGGCGCCGATCATCGGCAAGGCGGCGATCGCTTATTTGCCGCGTGACCATGTCGTGGGCATTTCCAAGCTTGCACGCGTGCTTCAGGGTTATGCGCGCCGGCTGCAGATACAGGAACGGCTCACCGCGGAGGTTGCCCAGTGCATATGGGACAATTTAAAGCCGCACGGCGTCGCCGTGGTGATAGAGGCCAGCCATGCCTGCATGAATGCGCGCGGCGTGCGTACGCCGGGGGTCGGAATGATAACCAGCCGGATGATGGGTACATTCCTTGAAGATGAGCGCAGTCGCAAGGAAGTGTTGAGCCTGATGGGTTATTGATAGAGCCTAACTGCAATTCCAAGCGCGAGGGGCTTGATCGAACCGATGTCCCCAGCGACAAAGCCCTGGATTGTGCGGTGGTGCAATGGACGGGCAGGAACAGTACAGAACCGGCATAGTGACGGTGCGTAGCAGCTGGCGGCGGCAATATCTGCTTGCGCTGACACCGGCCGTCCTTCTTCTTATCCTGTTGTCCCGGCGAATATGGGACGTCGACATCTTTTGGCAGCTCAAGCTTGGCGAGCTGATTCTGGCGCATCACGGCCCCATACGCGCAGAGCCGTTCTCCGCGCTGCATGTGGGTGAGCCGCTCCCCGGCTTCGCGTGGCTGGGGCAGGCCGCCATGGCGGCCGTGCGTCACATGGGCGGATGGAGCGCGCTGCGGGTATTCGACGCGCTGTGCTGGCTCGGGGGGTTCTGGGCGCCGGCTGCCGCATGTCGCGCGCGCGGGGCGCCGCTGCGCGCGGTCATGCTGGGACTGGGCCTTGCTTTCGTAGCGGCATTGCCCACAGCCAGCATCAGGCCGCAAAGCTTTGCCGCGCTCTGCTTTGGCTTTCTGCTTGCGCTGCTGCGGCTGAGGTTGACGCCGTGGACAACGCTGGCGATCGGTGCGCCGTTGCTGCTGCTGTGGCAGAATCTTCATCCTTCCGTCACGGTCGGCGTCGCCGCCTTGGCGGTATATTCCGCCCCCGGCTGGTATCAGTGGCTGCGCTACCGCGCCGCCGCGCCGCCCCTGGCTGCAACCGCGCTTGCCCTCATCGGCTGCGCGGCGGTGTTCACAACGCCTGACGGTCTCTCCATACTTGCCGAAGCGACGCGCAATGCGCGCTCCAGCATGATGATCGGGGCGAGTGAATGGCTGCCGCTATGGATTCCCGCCAATCATCTCAATGCGGCGCCGATCCTCACGGTGGCGCTGTTTGGCTGCTGGCTCCTATGGCGGCGCGGCGCGCGCGCGGATGCGGCTGAACTGGCGGTGGCGCTTCTCCTGCTGGCATTGACTGTCACCGCATACCGCTTCGTTCTGTTCTGGGCGGTGGCCATGGTTCCGGTCCTCGTTCGCGCAGCGGCGTCTGATGCGTCGGACCGGGGCGAGCGATTGCCGCGGGGCGCGATTGCGGTTCCGGTCTTGCTGGTGGCCGCGCTCGGCCCATTCCTGCTGCCGACCCGGTTTGAACCGAGCATACCGCTCGCCGCGATAGAGCGCCTGAAGCGTGAGCATGTGCGGGGCACGATCTACGGCGATTTTCCCTTCGGTGGGGCCATCATTGACGGCGGCTACCCGGACTGGCGGGTCGCTTACGACGGACGCTATTACCGCTATTCCAGCGATGAGTGGAAATACAACGGGGGCATCGAGAACGGCTTTGTCCCGCTGGTCGATGTCCTGAGCAAATGGCGGCCAGCCGCCTTTGTGCTCAACGCAGAGCATAATGCGCCGTTAGCTGGCCAACTGGCGAGCAGTCGGCAGTGGCGTTGCATTTATGCGCGTGAAGGGATCGTCGTTTACGTGCCGAAGCGGTCCTAGCCTCCGCGCATCACTGGAATCAGCGCGCCGCTTATGGAGCGGGCTTCGCCCGATGCCAAAAAGGCGATCACATCGGCGATTGCGGCGGGTTGGACCCATTGCGAAAAATCGGCGTCAGGCATGTCCGCCCGGTTGGCGGGCGTATCGATGATGCTGGGCAGGATCGCGTTCACTGTCACTGAGGTTCCGGTTAGTTCCTCGGCCAGCGCCTCCGTCAGGCGGTGCACGCCGGATTTCGAGGCGGCATAGGCGCCCATGCCCATGCCGGCCTTGATTGCCGCGCCGGCGCCAATGTTGACGATACGGCCAACTGCGGATTTCTTGAGTTCCGGCAGGGCGAGCTGCGTTATCGTGGCGGCGGTTATCAGATTCATGGATTGCATCCTGCTCCATGATGCGATGGCGCCGCCTTCCAGGGTTTCCCATGTGAAGCCGCCGGCGACGTTGACCAACACGTCAATGCCGCCGGCCCTCGCCAGGACCTTATCCAGCGCCGTCTTAGTCGCGGCAGCGTCGGTCAGGTCCACGCCGCCGATGTCGAACGCGCCGGAAGGCGCCGTTCGGCCCGCAGGCGCAAAGTCGATGCGTGCCACCTGGTCCCCCAAGGCAGCGAACCTTTCCGCCACCGCCTGGCCAAGAATGCCGAAGCCACCCGTGACGATAACCGAACGTGCCATATGAACTCCCTCGTTTCGCACAGAGCTGTCTTAGGCCAAGGAAAGGCGGCAGGCGTGCGGGCCCCAATCATACCGCAGAACGCAGCAGGGCGGCCCCTCCTTTGGAAAGGGCCGCCCCCGTCAGCGAATCGCACTGTCGCGCGTTCAGATCCGATTGAGCAGGTATTCAGCCGAGCTGACCTCGAACGTGCCGGGAGCCTCGACGTTAAGCTGTTCCACCACGCCGTCGTTCACGACCATCGAATAACGCTGGCCGCGGCTGCCCATGCCAAAGCCCGAGCCATCCATCACCAGGCCCACCGCTTTGGCGAAATCGCCATTGCCGTCCGCCAGCATCGTGATCTCCGCAGAGCCGGCTGCCTTGCCCCAAGCGCCCATGACGAAGGCGTCGTTCACGGCTGTGCAGGCGATCTCGTCGATGCCTTTGCTTTTGAGGTCTTCGGCCTTCTCAACGAAGCCGGGCAGATGTTTGGCGGAGCAAGTGGGGGTGAATGCTCCGGGGACCGAGAACAGCGCCACTTTCTTTCCCGCGAAATAATCGGCGCTCTGGACAGGCTCCGGCCCATTCTCACCCGCCTTCATCAGCTTGACGTCCGGCAGCTTCTCTCCAACGGCGATGGTCATGGCATTAGTCCTTTCTGAAAGTGAACCGCAGTCGGCGCAGATATAGGGTGCCGTCGCATCAGGGCAACGATCCAACATGGTGAATTTCCGTTTACAGCGCCCCTTTAAGCTGCCGTAAACTCTCTGGCGGATTCTCGCTCCATCGCGCGTTCTGGCGCGAAGGGGACGGGAAATGCACATCACGAGATATTTTGCACGGGGCGCTCGGCCGTTGCGGAGCGTAAAGGGCGGCGCGCGTCGTCTGGCGGCAGGCTGGATTGCCGGCGCGGTGTTTGCGCTCACACTGGTTCCGGCACAACCGGCGTTGGCAGAGCCGGGCGGCGAGGCAGTCGGCAGCGAGGCGGAAAAGCTGCGCAAGCTTGACATCATGCTGATGGTCACTGGCCTGCGTTGCCGCACCACGGCCGACAATTTCACGGAAGATTACGGCCGATTTACCTCCAATCATCTGAGCGATCTCAATCAGGCCGCCAGGGACTTGCAGGCCCAGCTATCGGCTCGTTATGGCACTGCCGGCGCAGCCAAGGAACTTGACCGTCTGAGCGTGATGATGGCGAACGAATATGGCGGCGGCCATCCGTGGCTGAGTTGCGCGGAACTGCACCAGATCGCCAAGAGCCTGGCCGTGGTTCAGGGAAGGGCGACGTTGGCCGAAGCCGCTGACCAGTTGCTTGACCGGCAACCTCATCCGCTGCTGGCGCTGGCGGTGCATTAAGCGGGCGGAGATACTGGTTCCATCATATCGCGATGGGTGCGATCTACGATATAAAGATAGCTTTATATTTGCTTCCAGACGGCTGAACGGCTAGGGACGGCGCATTGCGGGTGCCGTGCGATCCCGATTGGGCGCGCGGCACCGTTTTTGTCACTGTCCAGGAGTTCCCCCGTGGCCACAGCCCAGATCGCCGCTCACGATTATGCGATTGCCGATATCTCGCTGGCCGAATACGGCCGCGCCGAGATCGCCATTGCCGAAACGGAAATGCCCGGCCTGATGGCCCTGCGTCAGGAGTTCGGGGAGGCAAAGCCGCTGAAAGGCGCGCGCATCACCGGATCGCTGCACATGACGATCCAAACCGCGGTGCTGATCGAAACATTGGTTGCTCTGGGCGCAGAAGTGCGCTGGGCCACCTGCAATATCTTCTCGACTCAGGACCACGCCGCAGCTGCGATCGCCGCCAAGGGTATTCCGGTCTACGCGATCAAGGGTGAAAGCCTCACCGATTACTGGGACTATGTCGGCCGTATCTTTGAATGGGGTGACGGGCAGACCGCCAACATGATCCTGGACGATGGCGGCGACGCTACGATGTTCGCGTTGTGGGGCGCGCGGATCGAAGCCGGCGATGCCCTGTTCGAGCCGACGAATGCCGAAGAGATCGAGTTCTGTCGCGCGCTCAAGGCGTTCGTGAAGGCGCGTCCCGGCTATCTTTCGCGCTCGGTCCTGGCGATCAAGGGTGTTTCGGAAGAGACCACCACTGGCGTTCACCGCCTGTACCAGATCGCTAAGGACGGCAAGCTGCCGTTCCCCGCCATCAATGTGAACGATTCGGTCACCAAGTCGAAGTTCGACAACCTCTACGGCTGCCGGGAATCGTTGGTGGATGCGATCCGCCGCGCGACAGACGTGATGCTGGCCGGCAAGGTTGCCTGCGTGGCCGGCTTCGGCGATGTCGGCAAGGGATCGGCCGCATCTCTGCGCCAGGGCGGCGCGCGCGTGATGGTCACGGAAATCGACCCGATCTGCGCGCTGCAGGCCGCCATGGAAGGCTATGAAGTCGTCACCATGGAAGAAGCGGTGAAGCGCTGCGACATCTTCGTGACTGCGACCGGCAACGTTGACGTCATCACCGGCGAGCACATGGCGGCGATGAAGGACAAGGCGATCGTTTGCAACATCGGCCACTTCGACAGCGAGATTCAGGTTTCCGCGCTCAGCAATTATGACTGGTTCGAAGTGAAGTCGGGAACTGATCTGGTGACTTTCCCCGATGGCAAGCAAATCATCATTCTGGCCAAGGGACGCCTGGTGAACCTGGGTTGCGCGACCGGCCACCCCAGCTTCGTGATGAGTTCCAGCTTCACGAACCAGGTGCTGGCGCAGATAGAGCTGTTCACCAAGTCTGACCAGTATGAGAATCGCGTTTATGTGTTGCCCAAGCATCTCGATGAAAAGGTGGCGGCGCTGCATCTCGAGAAGTTGGGCGTGAAGCTCACCAGGCTTTCGGAAAAGCAGGCGAGCTACATCGGTGTGCCGGAAGCGGGCCCGTTCAAGCCCGAACATTATCGCTATTGACGACAGTTTGGGGGATTGCACCGTTGACGGTGCCTTCCCCCCATTGTCATGGCACGCAGTCGGCACCATAGCCGGTTGTCATGATTGTTGCGCGTTTCCTGCCGCTGTTGATCGGCTTGCTGCTGGCTGCCTGGACGGTCGCGGCGGCGTGGGCCGTACTGTCGGCGCGCGCGCGGGAAAGGCGCACGGAAAACCAGCTTCGCTCCGCCCGACGCCTCGGCCGCATGGTGGAGGAATCGCCGGCGCTGCCCTTGCTGGTGCGCTCTGACGGACGAATCGAGGCAAGCCTCCGGCTGGCGCAATGGCTTGGCCTGGACGCGGTCCCCCAATACCTTTCCGAACTGGATGGCAAGGGTCGCGGTCTGCCGAAGGAAAAGCTGGAGGAACTGACCGAAGCGGTGCGTCGTTGCCAGAAGACGGCGGCGCCGTTCCGCATGGTGGCCACGCCTCACGGATCGACGCGCAGCCTGGCTCTGCGCGGACATCTTGCCGACCCGCAGGTTTCGCCCGGTGGCGCGGCCTTGGTATGGGTTTTCGATTTCAGCGACAGCGAAAGCGAACTCAACCGCCTGCGTGAGGAAGCGGCGCGGGCGAGGGGGGATTTCCATGCCCTGGTCTCACTGATCGAAGCCGCGCCGATGCCGATGTGGTTCCGCCGCGCCGACGGCGAACTGCAACTGGTCAACTCCGCTTATGTGACCGCTGTGGGCGCAGCCAGCGCCGAAGCGGTGGTGGCTGGCCGGGTGGAACTGATCGAAACGGTCGAGGGGCTTACCCCCGCGCAAGTCGCCCGGCAGGCATCAGCCAAGAACGCGCCGATCGAACGCGTCGTCCACACGACGATTGGTGGCCAGCGCCGCGCGCTGCGTGTCAGCGATCTGCCGCTCGGCGAAGACGGGATCGCCGGTTACGCGGTCGATATCGAGGATATGGAGGAGATGTCCCGCTCCTTCCGCGCGTTCCGCGATGCTCAGCGGGCGTTGCTGGATCAACTTTCCGCAGGGGTGGCGCAGTTCGATGCGAAGCGGCGACTGACTTTCGCCAACCAGCCGTTCCAGCGCTTGTTCCGCCTTTCCGCGCGCAACATGCAGGATCAGCCGGCGCTGGAGCGTTTGCTTGACGCAGCGCGGGACGCCGGCCGCGTGCCTGAAGTACGCGACTTTCCGGTGTGGCGAAGGGAGAAGGCGGCGTGGTTCTCTTCGGAAGATACGCAGGAAGAGGCATGGTCGCTGCCGAACGGCACACATTTGCGTATCGTTGCGCAGCCCGTCCCGGACGGGGGTTTGTTGCTTATCGTCGAAGACCGGACCGAGCAGCTTCGCCTGTCGGCCATTCGCGATACCTTGCTGCGCACGCGCACGGCGACTTTCGACAGCCTGTTCGAATCGATTGCGGTCTTTGCGCCGGATGGCAGAATGCAGCTCTGGAACCGGCGGTTCGCCGCTGACTGGGGGCTGGAGAGCGAGTTCCTCGACACGCATCCCCACATCGAAAATCTGCTCGGCAAGATCGCTCCCCGTCTCAAAAAGCCGGACGAGGCGGAACTGGTGGGCAATGTGGTGAAAGCGGCAACGCTGGATCGTACGGAGCGCGGCGGGCGCATTGCTCTTGCCGATGGACGGATGCTGGAATTTGCAGGCGTGCCTTTGCCGGACGGCAATGGTCTTCTGGCGGTGCTGGATATAACCGATTCTCAGAAGGTTGAGGACGCGCTACGCGAGAGCAATGCCGCGTTGATCGAAGCCGACGCCATCAAGACCCGTTTTCTGGCCAACATGAGTTACGAGCTTCGCAATCCGCTCAATTCGATCGGCGGCTTCGCGGAAATGCTGCAGGCGGGCCTTGGCGGCGACTTTAATGACGCGGGCAGGGACTATATCAGCTCGATCCTCGAAGCCTCCGGAGAACTGGGCGAGCACATCGACAGCCTGTTGGATCTTTCGCAGAGCGAGGCCGGTCTGCTTCCGCTCAAGAAGGAAGAGATCGATGTCATGCCGTTTGTGCGCGGCGTGGTGGAGGAACGCGCCGCGCGGCTTGAAAAGGCCGGCTTGACGCTGGACCTGCGGGCCGACGGACTGCTTCGCCCGCTGCAGGCGGACCGGCGCCGCCTCGCGCGGGCCATCGGGCACCTAGTCGATAACGCCATTGCCGCGAGTCCGCGCGGCGGGCGCATTCTCGTGCGCATGGCCCGGCGCAAAGCCGGAGACGGCGATCTGGTCGAGATTCTCGTCCAGGATAATGGAGCGGGTATGAACAGCCGCAGCCTGGCGCTGGCGCTGGACGGGATGAAGGTCAGCGCGGACGGCAAGAGCGTGGAGCGCCGTCAGGGCCTTGGCCTGCCGCTCGCGCGCCAGTTGATCGAGGCGCACGGCGGCTCGCTCAGGCTCGAATCAGAGCCTGGCAAGGGCACCAGCGCATTCGTTGAGCTGCCGTGAGGATTGCTCTGAGCGACCTTGCCGCGATGGAGCGCTTCGGCGCCTCTATCGCCGGGGCCTTGCGACTGGGGGATGTCGTGGCCTTGTCCGGCGGACTCGGTGCGGGCAAGACCACGCTGGCCCGCGCGATCATTGCGGCCCTGGGATTTTCCGGAGAAGTTCCATCGCCCAGTTTCTCGATCGTCGAACCTTATGCGCCGCCCGCTGTACGACTGCCGCTGGCTCACGCGGATTTCTATCGGCTTGCGCGTCCGGAAGAGGCGGAGGAGATCGGGCTTGACGATTATCGGCAAGGGGCCGTGCTGATCGCCGAATGGCCCGATCACGCGGGCGGTTTCGCGCATGAGCCGGGCTGCCTCTCGATAACGTTGGAAATTGCGGACGACGGCAGGATCGCCATTGTCGAAGGCGGGGCCGATTGGCTAGGGCGGATGCCACGATGACGCCGACTCCGCATGATCTTCCCGCCGATCTGGACGTATTCCTCGCCGCTGCCGGCTGGGCGGGCGCCACGGTCGAGCCGCTGCAGGGCGACGCCTCGTTCCGCCGCTACTTTCGCGTTCGCAAGCCGGGCGACAAAACCGCCATGCTGATGGACGCGCCGCCTCCGAATGAGGACCCCGGCCCGTTCCTGCGCGCCGCGCGCTGGCTGGATGCCAACGGCATGCGCGCGCCGCACATTCTGGCCGACGATGCCGCGCGCGGCCTGGTGCTTCTGGAAGACTTCGGAACGGCGCGCATGCGCGACTACCTTGACCAGTGGCCTGACGATGAAACGGCGATCTACACTGCCGCCGTGGATGCGCTGGTGCGCCTGCACGATCTGCCGCCGGGGCCTTTCCTCAATTATTCGATGAGCGAGTATCAGCGCGAGGCGCGGCTGTTCACCGATTGGTACTGTACCGCACGTGACCTCTATGTGGATGCCGGCGGCTTCAGCGCGGCGTGGGAAGCGGTACTGGGCGACCTGCTGCCCCGTCAGCGTCCGGGCGTGACCGTGCTGCGCGATTATCACGCGGAAAACATCATGCTGCTGGGCGCGCTCGAGAAGCAGGGCCTCCTTGATTTTCAGGACGCGCTGGTGGGGCATCCCGCCTACGACATGGTTTCCTTGCTTCAGGACGCCCGCCGCGACGTTCCGCCGGAACTGGAAGCGAGGATGATCGATCATTACGTGCGCGCCGCCGGAGTGGACAAGGATACTTTCCTTGCTGACTACGCCCGGCTTGGCGCGCAACGTAATGCCAAGATCGTCGGTATTTTCGTGCGCCTCTGGCGTCGCGACGGCAAGCCGCGTTACCTGGAGCTGATCCCGCGCGTCTGGGCGCTTTTAGAACGCGACCTCGCTCATCCGGCGCTGGCGCCCGTGGCGGCCTGGTTCGACGCCAATGTCCCGACCGCCCTGCGCGAGAGCCTGGGGGGACGTTTCGAGGCATGACTGGGAAACCGCTCGCTAGCGATACCGCGATGATCCTGGCCGCGGGCCTGGGCAAGCGGATGCGCCCGCTCACCGCCACGCAGCCAAAGCCGCTTGTGCGTGTCGCGGGCAAATCGCTGATCGACCATGCGCTGGACAAGCTGGAGAGCGCAGGCGTCGATCACGCCGTGGTGAACGTCCACTATCTGGCCGATGCGTTAGAAGGGCATCTGAAAGTGCGCGGCCGGGCGCCACGGATCAGCGTATCGGATGAGCGTGACCAGTTGCTTGAGACGGGTGGCGGCATGCTCAAGGCGGCGGCGCTGCTGCCTGACCCGTTCTTCTGCCTCAACAGCGACAATATTTGGCTGGACGGCCCGAACGACGTTTTCAGCGAACTTTCGCAGGTATGGGATCCGCAGCGGATGGATGCGCTGCTCTTGGTCGTGCCGCATACGCGCGCGCTGAATTACCGGGGCGAGGGCGATTTCCATCTCGATCCGGAAGGACGGGTGACGCGGCGCAGGCGCGGGCATGTGGCCCCGTTCATTTACACCGGCATCCAGCTCGTTTCGCATCGCCTGCTGAGAGACGCGCCACAAGAGCCGTTCTCCACCAATCTCTTGTGGAGCCGGGCGATCGAGGAAGGCCGGCTTTACGGCATCTCGCATATGGGCCTGTGGTTCGAAGTGGGAGAGCCGGCGGCGATCAGGCCGACGGAGGAATGGATGACCCGTGCCTGAAAGGGCCGGTCCGAAAGTTTTCTCGATCGCCGCTCACCGCGGTTTCGCGGATGCCCTGGTGGCGGGCCTGGCGCCGCGTTATGCGCAGGCGGACCTCGGCCTAGCCAGGCTGACCTTGCTGTTGCCGAGCCGCCGCGTCGAGCGGACAGTCATCGAGGCATTCGTCAGGTATTCGGGGGCCAATTCCACGCCGGGCCTCTTGCTGCCGCGCATGGTGGTGGTGGGCGACCTCGATCTGGACGAGACGCTGGGGCCATTGCTCGATCCTCTGGGCGTCGCGGGTATTCCGCCCGCCGCTGACCCGACCCGGCGCTGGCTGCGCCTTGCCCACTACTTGCGCGAAGCGGAAGGAGGCAAGGCCGGCAAGGACGCTGCCCTGTTGCGCCGCGCGTGGGAAATCGGGCGCACCATGGATCGGCTCCTCGTGGAAGGCATCGCCCCGATCGACCTGATCTCGGAAAAGGTGATCGGCATCGTGGGCGAGCTTGCCGGTCACTGGACGGACAATACCCGCACTTTCCTGACAGTGCAGCAACACTGGCTCGCCGAACTTGCGCGTCAAGGGGAAGTGGACGCACCGGAACGGCGCAACCGGCTGTTCGAACATGCCGCTCGCCGCTGGCGCGATGCCCCGCCGCCTCATCCTATCGTCGCGGCCGGCGTGACCAGCGCCTCGCCCGCGCTCGCCGGTTTGCTCCGCGTGGTGAGCGAACTGGAACGCGGAAGCGTGATCCTGCCGGACCTTGACCTCTCGCTTTCGCAAGAGGTCTGGGAGGAGCTTGGCACCGCCGGCGCACCGGCTGATAAGGACGATCCGCCGTTCGGCCGAAACGACGCGGTGACTCATCCGCAATACCATCTCAAGCTTCTGCTTCACCGCATGGGCGTCGCGCGCCAGGAAGTGCAGTCGTGGCATCGTTCAGGCATGTCGGCCGCGCCGCCAGAGCGCAGCAGAGCGATCTCCAATCTGTTCCTGCCGCCGCGCGCCTCGGCCGCGTGGGCGGAGCTGAAGCCTGAGCATCGGCGCCTGAGCGGCGTGCGGTTGCTGGAATGCGCGCATCCGGGGGAGGAGGCGCAAGCTGTCGCCATACTGATCCGGCAGGCGTTGGAAGTGCCTGAACGGCGCGTCGCGCTGGTGACGCCGGACCGGGGCCTGGCCGCGCGCGTCGTTTCGCATTTGCGGCGCTGGGGCATCGAGGCTGATGACACGGCGGGGCGCCCTTTGCCGCAGACGGCCGCCGGCCGCTTGCTGCTGCTCCTGACTGAGGTGATCGCAGAGCAGGCCGCGCCGGTGCCCGTGATCGCCTTGCTGGTCCATCCGCTGGCTGGAGGCGGGGAAGCGCGCGCGCGTTGGCTGGATCATGCACGCAAGCTGGACCTCGCGCTGCGCGGGCCGCGTCCGGGGCCCGGCCTCGCGCCGTTGGCTACCATTGCCGGTGAGCAAGGGCTTGGCGAATGGTGGGCTGGTGTCGAAGCCACGCTGGCCCCGCTCATGGCCTGGGACGGAGCGCAGCCGTTTAGCGCGATGCTCGCAGCGACGGTCAATGCCGCGGAAGCACTTTGCGGCGAGGCCGTCTGGAACGGACCGGATGGCCGAGCGCTTGGTGCTTTCATTGAGGATTTGCGCCGGTCGGCGGAAGATGCAGCGACACTGCTCGATCCGCGCGAGCTTCATGCCGTGCTGCGCGATGCCATGGACCGCAGCGCCGTGCGTCCACCCTGGGGCGGGCACCCGCGCGTTTCCATCTATGGCTTGCTCGAAGCGCGCATGAGCCGGGCGGACTTGGTCATTTGCGGCGGGCTTGTCGAGGGCGTCTGGCCTGCGGGCGCGGCGCAGGATTCGCTTCTGCCCCCCGCCGTCCTGCGCGCGCTTAGAGTGCCGGGCGCGGATTTCCGCATCGGCCTTGCCGCGCACGATCTCGCCGCTGCGCTGGGCGCGCCGGAAGTGGTGCTGAGCTGGGCGCAGCGGGATGAAGGCGGCCCGGTGATCCCCTCGCGTTTCGTGCTGCGCGTGCGTGCTATGCTCGGCGATCAGGCAGAGCGGCATGTGGAGACAGAGGTGCTGCGGCTTGCGCGGCTGCTGGACGATGCTGCGCCAGTGCCGCCGCATCCCCGGCCGCAACCGATGCCTTCGGCGGAGCAGCGCAAGGTGGCCGTCTCCGTGACCGGTCTCGACCGCTTGCGGGGGGATCCTTACCAGTTCTACGCCAACGCCATTCTGCGTCTGCGAAAGCTTGACACTCTCGATGCCGAACCGACGCCGGCCTGGCAGGGCACGGCTGTTCACGCCATTCTGGAACGCTGGCACAAGGCGGGCGGCCCGCCTGGCGGTCTTCACGCCATTGCTGAGCAAGTGCTGGACGAGATGAGCGCTCATCCGCTGATGCGCGCGCTCTGGCGGCCGCGCCTGCTTAAGGCGCTTGATTGGATCGACACCGAAATTGCTGCGCAAAAAGAGCAGGGACGCCGCGTCATCGCGGTCGAGCAATCTGGCGATATGCTTTATCGCGACGTGCGCATTCACGGACGCGCTGACCGCATAGACCGGATGCCGGACGGCACCCTCGGCGTGGTCGATTACAAGACCGGCAAGCCGCCGTCAGGTCGGCGCGTCGAGGAAGGCTTTGCCTTGCAACTCGGCCTGATCGGATTGATCGCGCAAGCCGGTGGTTTCAAGAGCGCGGCCGGCAAGGCGACGGCCTTCGAATACTGGTCGCTCGGCAAGAAGAAGGACGATCTCGGTTATATCGAGACGCCGTTGAAAGTGGATCGCAAGCGCACCGGCATCGAGCCCGACACCTTCCTTCCCTTGACCGAATTTTTCCTTAGCGATGCGCTTGACCGATGGATTTTGGGCCATGAACCTTTCACCGCTCGCCTCAACCCGGAACTTGGCAGTTACGCCGATTACGATCAGTTGATGCGGTTGGATGAATGGGTCACGTCTTTGGGAGACCAAGGAGGGGATGCGACATGAGCGGCGGGGCCGCCGTTCATCCGCTGCACGGCAATCAGCGGCAAGCCGTTGATCCGCGCGAGACGGTGTGGCTTTCCGCCTCTGCCGGCACCGGCAAGACGCAGGTTCTCTCCTCCCGCGTGCTGCGGCTTTTGCTGCAGCCGGACGTAGAGCCCTCGCAGATCCTGTGCCTGACTTTTACCAAGGCGGGCGCGACGGAGATGGCCGCGCGGATCAACGGCACGCTCGCGCAATGGGTGCGGCTGAGCGAACCCGAGCTGTTCGCACGGCTCGACGCCATCGGTGCGCCGAGCGATCCGGCAACGCTTGCTCGTGCGCGCACCCTGTTCGCGGCAGTGCTCGATTGCCCCGGCGGAGGCTTGCGGATCGACACCATTCACGCCTTCTCGCAGTGGTTGCTGGCGACTTTTCCGCAGGAAGCCGATCTGATCCCCGGCAGTCGCCCGATGGAGGATCGCGAACGTGTGCTGCTGGCGCGACAGGTGCTTGCCGATCTATTGGTTCATGCCGAGCGCGACGCGCTGGGCGATCCGCAATTGCTGCAGGCCGTGGAGGAACTTTCGCTGCGCCATGGCGCTGACGCGGTGGTCGCATTCCTGCTGCGTTGCGCTTCGGCGCGGGACGCTTGGATCGGGCGAGGGGGATGGCAGGCCGGCGACATGCGCGCCAACGTGCTGCGCCTGCTCGGCTTGCCGGACGGTGCCGAGGCCGGCTGGCTGGCCGAGATGTGCAGCGATATACAGTTCGATGTCCGTTCGCTGCGGCGGTGCATGGAGATCCATCACGAGTGGGGCAGCAGGACCGGCCTTGCCGCCGTCGACGCGATCAGCCAGTGGCTGCTGGGCGACGGGGCGCAACGTCTGGCGGATATAGAAACCGTGGCCGGCGTCTTCCTGACTCAAAAGGGAGAGCCGCGTTCCAGCACTTCGCTGGAAAAGATCGATCCGGCCTATGCCGATCATTGTGCGCGCGTCATCGAATGCCTGGCCGGGGTGCGCGCGGCGACGGCATTGTTGGCGCTGGCCGGGCGCCTCGTTCCGGCCCTGCAACTGGGCAGGGCCTTTGCGCTCGCCTGGGACGAGGCGAAGCAGCGCGAAGGACTGATCGACTTCGACGACCAGATCCGCCGCGCTGCCGATCTCCTTGGCAATAAGGCGCAGGCGGACTGGATTCGCTACAAGCTGGACCGGCGCTTCGATCACATCCTGGTGGACGAGGCGCAGGACACCAACGCGGCGCAGTGGGACATCATCTTCGCCATGGCCGAAGAGTTCTGGGCCGGGCTGGGCCAGCGGGGCGAAACCATGCGCACGCTGTTTGTCGTGGGCGATTACAAGCAGGCGATCTTTCGGTTCCAGGGCACCAGCCCTGAAAACTTCCGCCGCGCGGCAGACCGCGTGCGGCGCGAAATGTTGCAGGCGGCGGAAAATGCCGAAATGCTGCGCAGCAATTCGCGGACGCAGAGGTTGATCGAACTGGGGCTGGACCGCAGCTTCCGCACTGCGCAGCAAGTGCTCGATTTCGTGGACCGGGCGATTGCCGGCATCGGTCCGGAAAGCTTCGGGCTCGATCGTGCGCCTGAACCGCATGAGGGCCAGGACCGGCCGGGTTACGTGGCGTTGTGGCGACCGGCCAGTGAATTGCCGGAAGAGGGCGAGGAAGATGAGGAGCAGGACGAAGGCGCCGCGCAGACCTGGCTTTCGCGTCCGGACCGCAAAATGGCGGATAATATTGCGCGTCAGATCAAAATCTGGCTTGATCCGCACGGTCCCGGTTTCACTCTGGTCAAGGGCAAGCCGCGCCGGGCGGGCGCAGGCGATATCATGGTGCTGGTGCGCCAGCGCAAGGAACTTGCCGGTCTGATCGTCGCGCGCCTGCATGCCTCAGGGGTGCCGGTGGCGGGTGTCGATCGCCTGCGCCTGGGTGCGCCATTGGCGGTGAAGGATCTTGTCGCGGCGCTGCGCTTCGCGGTGCAGCCATTGGATGATCTCAATCTTGCCGGCCTTCTGGTTTCGCCGCTGGTGGGCTGGAGCCAGGAGCAATTGCTGCGCCATGGCTGGCGGGAGGGTCGCACTCATCTGTGGGAGCACTTACGTCGCTCCCGGGAACCGGAGGTCGCCGCCGTGCTGCAGCAATTGGGCGATCTGCTGGCCTTGGCGGATTATGAGCCGCCGCAGGATCTGTTGCACTGGCTTCTGGTTGGGCCGTGGCAGGGCCGTCGCCGTCTGGTCGCCCGGCTCGGCATGGAGGCGAATGATCCGATCGATGAACTCATAAACGCCGCAAGAGCTTACGTCGCCACCGGTACGGCGAGCCTGGCGGGCTTCCTCGCCTGGTTCGACGCGGGGGACGGAGAGTTGAAGCGAGAGGCCGATCATGCGACGGGTCTTGTGCGCGTGATGACAGTCCATGGCTCAAAGGGCCTGCAGGCGCCGATCGTGATCCTGGCCGATGCCGCCGGCAATCCCGAAGGCGCGCGCGACCGCGGACTGGATCTGCCCGATCCCGCGAACGAGACGCGCCTGATTCCGCTGCCGCCGCTCTCGAAAGAGGAGAAGCAGGGCCGCATCGCTGAACGGATCGAGATCAATCGCCGGGCCGATGAGGAGGAGCACTGGCGCCTGCTCTATGTCGCCATGACGCGCGCCGAGGAGGCGCTCTTCGTCGGTGGCGCGCTGGGCCGCCGGGATCGGGAGGGGCCGCCGCCTAAGAGCTGGTATGCTCGGCTTCGCGAACTGTTCCCAGACAGCGCGGAAGTGGAGGACCCGATCTGGGGCACGCGCTGCGAGCATGGAACCTTGTCCGACCCCTTGCCGCCCGAGAATGCCGCGCCGCCATTGCCGCTGCGCGATCCGCTGCCTTCGTGGCTGGAGCGGGCGCCGCCTGCGGAGCCGCGTCCGCCGCGTCCGCTTGCTCCCTCTTCTCTGGGCGAGGAGGACGCGGCCGATCCGCCGTCTCCGCCCGGCGCTGGACGGGATGCCGCTTTGCGGGGTACGCTGATGCACAAGCTGCTTGAACGATTGCCGGAGGTTGCCGCCGATGTGCGGGGCGAAGCGGGTCGCGCCTGGCTTGCCCGTCACGGGGCGGGCCTTTCGGACAATGAACGGGAGGCTGTCTTGAGAAGCGCTCTGTCCGTGCTTTCCCAATCCGACTGGGCAGACCTTTTCGCGCCCGGCAGTCTTGCCGAGGTGCCCATCGCCGCGGTGGTTGGCGGGCAGGTCATCGCCGGCACGATCGATCGCCTGATCGTGGGCCCGGAGCGCGTGCGCCTGATCGATTACAAGACCGCGCGACGTCCGCCGGGATCGATGGACACCGTGCCGCCCGGTGTGCTGCGGCAAATGGGCGCTTATGCCGCCGCGCTCGAAGCGACTTTCCCCGGCCGTATAGTGGAAGCGGCGCTGCTTTACACCACCGCTCCCCGCTTGATCGTGCTTTCCGCTGAAGTCCTGGCCGCTTACAAGCCGGACTTGGCCTGCAGCGAGTAATGCTTTCGGCGCGCGCCGTTGCGCCGCGCGCTTTCGTCTCTAGATTGCGGGCAAACACAGATCCGAGGAGTCGTCCATGTCCACTATTGCCGTCACCGATGCCAGCTTCGAGGCTGACGTTCTCAAGTCCGACAAGCCCGTGCTGGTTGATTTCTGGGCTGACTGGTGCGGCCCGTGCAAGATGATCGCCCCGGCCCTTGAGGAAATCGCCGAAGAGCTGGCGGACAAGGTGACCATCGCCAAGATGGACATCATGGCCAATACTGACGTCCCCGGCCAGGTCGGCGTCAAGTCGATCCCGCTCATGGTGCTGTTCAAGGACGGCAAGCCGGTGGCGCAAAAACTGGGCGCGGCGCCGAAGAACGCTCTCAAGGGCTGGCTCGAAGGCGAGCTTTGATCGGCCTGACAGAGCTTTCCCCCTCCTCCACACACAAGATCGCGGAGGGGGAAGGACACAGTTAATCGCCCGCTGGCGAGTGCGGGGGTCGTGCCGGGAGGGTGGCAGGCAGGCAGCAGTGCGGCCGGCGTGTGGGGGCCTGAACCGGACAGGCTTGG
>NZ_DAIMZT010000005.1:0-104777 GCF_036733805.1 Novosphingobium sp.
CCTCGGCCAGCGCCCTGCCCGCCAGCGACAGGCCGAGCGGGCCGGGGAACATCTCAGGGTAGAGGGTGAGGACAGCGGCAGTGAAAGTCATGTCCGGCTGCTCTTTTTGTCCAACACAAGCACGGTGATCGCCGAGAAGATCAGCCAGTTCAAATCAGGCCGCCCAATTCTCGACCTTCAACCCCGGCAGGTCGGCGAAATCCGAAACATTCGCTGTCACCAATATCAGTTGATGCGACAGGGCATGCGCTGCGATCAGTCGGTCATAACTGGCGCGCCTGAAAGGAATCTCGGCATATGTCTGCGCCGCCTTGTAATCGAAGGCAAGCACAGGCACTTCCTCTACGAAAGCGCGCAGTTGCTCGATCGCCGGAGGTTTACCACGCGCAGCGCCGTGGACGACTTCCGCGTACGCCACCGCCGAAGTGACGATATCGCCCTCCTCGCAATCGCCTGCACGCCGAACCACGCCGGCATCGGCGTTCATGACAAGGGCGATGATAACGTTGCTATCGAGCAGGTACTTCACGCGTCCCCGCTCTTATCATGCTCGTTCAGCAGACTGTCCCATAACAGCGGACGTTCCTTGAACACACGATCCTCGGGCTTGATGAACTCAAGGTTTGTCGCCGATCCCGCTACCTTGGCGATGTTGAACTTGCGCTGGGGCCGATCAACAGGCTCGAAACTGAAGAACTCGCCGTTTTCGACGCGAAGATCCATCTCGGTTCCAGCCTCCAACCCCAATCCTGCCGGTAAACGAAGCGCAAGCGAATTGCCAGATTTGAATACCTTGGCACGGAAGTGCTTTACGTCCTTGGTTTTCATCCAAGGTGCCGAACCGAACACGCGCATCAGGGCGGCCTTACGCCGATCCCGTACGGTATCGATTTTTTCTTCCGTGCCCATCACGGCCTCCGTATATACACGATGTATATACTACTCCGCGTAGACCGCTTCAATCAGCAATCGCTCGTGGTCCCATTCGAGCACCGCCGCCCCCTTCATCGGCACCATGAAGCGCTTGCCGTCGGGGCGTTCGATTTCCAGCACATCGCCGGCGCCGAAGTTCTCGACCGCCACGCACTCGCCCAGGTCCTCTCCGCTCGTGGAGACAGCGCGCAACCCGATCAGGTCTGCGTGGTAATACTCGTCCTCCTCCAGCTCCGGCATGGCCGAGCGGGGAACGGTCAGCGCCGTGCCGCGTAGTTTCTCGGCCGCGGTGCGGTCGGGCACTTCCTCGAAGCGCGCGATGGCGCCGCCTTTCCCGTCGTCACGCAGTTTTTTCAGAGTCAGCCCCCCTCCGCAGCCATCATCATTGAAGGCGCGGTAGCGCTTCAGCGCTTCCACGCCTTCTCCGAACAGCTTGAGGCGAACTTCGCCCGTCACGCCATGAGCGCCGGTGACGGCGGCCAGCGTGACAGGTTTGTCCCCGGCCAAGGCTCAGCCCTCGGCCTTTTCCTCAGTGGCTTCGGCCGCGGGAGCTTCTTCAGCGGGAGCTTCCTCGGCGACAACCTCCTCAACCGGAGCTTCGGCGGCGGCCTTTGCGGCTTCCTCAGCCTCGCGCAGCTTTTCAGCCTTTTCCTCTGCGCGATCCTTGGCTTTCTGGCCGGGTTCGCCCTTGTTCGGGTTATTAGTCGCGGCGCGTTCCTTGACGCCGGCCTTGTCAAGCAGACGGGCAACGCGGTCGGTCGGCTGAGCGCCGACGCCGAGCCAGTAGCGTACGCGGTCCTCGACCAGACGCACACGGTTTTCGTCGTCCTTGGTAAGCAGCGGGTTATACGTGCCGACCTGTTCCAGATACTTGCCATCACGCGGCGCGCGCGAGTTGGAGACGACGATCTTGTAATACGGGCGCTTCTTGGCGCCACCGCGCGAAAGACGGATTGAAACGGACATTTTTCTACCTTTCTATCAAATTTTTGGAATTACTTCTTGAGAAATTTACTAAGATCGGGCCCGCCACCGCCGAGACCCGGCAATCCTCCGGCGCCGGGTCCAAGGCCCTGCCCGCCCAGGCCAGGCATCGCGGCATCCAGCCCGCCCTTTCCGAACAGCGCCGCCAGCCCCTTAAGGCCACCCATCTTCTTGATCTGCTTCATCGCTTTGGACATCTCCATGTGCATTTTCAGCAGCTTGTTGACATCCTGAACCTGCGTGCCCGAACCATTGGCGACGCGGATCTTGCGCTTGGCGTTAAGCAGGGCGGGATTGCCGCGCTCCTTGGGCGTCATCGAACCGATGATCGCATCCATGCGCACCAGCACCTTGTCGTCCATCCCAGATGCCTGCATCGCCGCCTTGGCCTTCTTCATGCCTGGCATCATCCCGGCCAGCATGCCCAGGCCGCCCATGCTCTGCATCTGGCGAAGCTGCATGCGCAGGTCGTTCATATCGAACTTGCCCTGTTCCATACGCTTGGCCAGCGCCTCGGCTTCCTCGACCTTGACGGACTCAGCCGCCTTTTCGACGATCGAGACAATGTCGCCCATGCCCAGGATGCGGTTGGCGACGCGGCTGGGATGGAAGACCTCGATCGCTTCCATCTTCTCGCCGGTGCCGGCGAACTTGATCGGCTTGCCAGTAACCGCGCGCATCGAAAGCGCCGCACCGCCACGGGCATCGCCATCCATGCGGGTGAGCACCACGCCGGTCAGCTCAACCTCGCCGGCAAAGCTTTGCGCCACGTTCACGGCGTCCTGGCCGGTCAGCGAATCAACCACCAGCAGCGTTTCACGCGGATTGGAGATTTCGGCGACGGCCTTCATCTCGTCCATGAGTTGCCTGTCGACGTGAAGGCGCCCGGCCGTATCAAGCAGCAGTACGTCCACCGCCTGCAGCTTCGCCGCCTGCAGCGCCCGCGTGGCGATCTCGGTCGGTTGCTGGCCGGCGATGATCGGCAGCGTCGCCACACCCACCTGCTCGCCCAGCACCTTGAGCTGTTCCTGCGCCGCCGGACGGTTCACGTCCAGCGAGGCCATCATCACCTTCTTGCCCTGCTTCTCCTTGAGAAGCTTGCCGATCTTAGCGGTGCTGGTGGTCTTGCCTGAACCCTGGAGGCCGACCATCATGATGACCACCGGCGGGACAGCATCGAGATCGAGGCCCGGCGTGTGATCGCCACCCAGCATCTCGATCAGTGCATCATTGACGATCTTGACGACCTGTTGGCCGGGCGTGACAGACCGCAGAACAGACTGGCCGACCGCTTTCTCGGTCACCTGATCGACAAACCGGCGGACGACAGGAAGCGCGACATCGGCCTCCAGCAGCGCGATGCGCACCTCGCGCATGGCGTCACGGACGTCCTGTTCCTTGAGCGCGCCACGCCCACGCAGCTTGTCAAACACGCCGCCGAGACGATCGGACAGACTGTCGAACATCGCATCAACTCCAACTACGGCGCCGAAACGCCAAAAACGCCGGCGGACGAAACCTCGTCGGCCAGCGTATAATGTATCACCCCCACGAGACCGGGAAACCAGCCTGTGAGTATGGTGAGATTTGCTTCAGGCCGGCGCTAAAGCAGCGGTCTTCGGGAACCGGGGCGACGCAACCTTTACGGTCGTGAGCACCGGAAGCACAGAAGGCCGCGGATTGCAGCCCGGCCTGTAGCAAATATCACCATGCCCGGAAATGGTGGAGCCGAGGGGGATCGAACCCCTGACCTCTACAATGCCATTGTAGCGCTCTCCCAGCTGAGCTACGGCCCCGTGCCATTTTCGTTCGGATCGGCCCTGGGAGGTCCGCTCCGCCCCTTGCTTTCGCTTGGGAGGCCGCCCTCTAGTGGGGGCCTCCTCGGTTGGCAAGAGGGAATTTGGGAGGCGCCGGGTTTTTCACAGGACGCCTCAAGTCAAACTTTATTCGTCGCGTTCGTCGTCGTCGCCGCTGCCGATGCCGAGATCGTCGTCACCGCCCAGGTCGACGTCATTGTCCGGCGAATCGCCATCCTCGTCGAGATCCAGAACCTCTTCGGCCAGATCGACATCTTCCTCCTCGACGACTTCCTTCTTCTGGATTTCCTCGAAGGGAATCGGCTGCTTCGATTTCAGCACCGGTTCAGGGTGCCATTCGTAGCCGCATTCGATGCATTTGACCGGGTCGTCATTGCCCAGATCGTAAAAGCGGGTGCCGCATTTCGGGCAGCCGTGCTTGGCGCCCCACTCAGGCTTGGCCATGAAATGTCCTCATCTTGCCCGCCCGAAGGGACCGGGCGTGAAAATCCGTGTCTTGATGGTAAGGCGCGCACGCAAAATCAAGCCTGCAGGCCGCATCAGGGCGCGCGCCTTGCCATAGGCAGCCCGCGCTGTCAAAAGCCGCGCGTTTTCCAGCGTTCCGACAGCAGAGGCCGTTTTTTCCGTGAACCACGCCGATTCCGCCGCCATGCGCCCTCGCCGCTTTCGTCCTGCCGGAGCGTTGAAGGGACGGATTCGCGTTCCCGGCGACAAGTCGATCAGCCACCGATGCATCATGCTCGGCGCGCTGGCCTTGGGCGAAACGCGTGTAACCGGGCTTTTGGAAGGGGAGGATGTGCTGGCTACGGCAGCCGCCATGCGGGCCATGGGCGCCAGCGTGGTGCGACAGGGGGAAGGCACATGGTCCGTGCATGGCGTGGGCGTGGGCGCCCTCCTCCAGCCGCGCGGCCCGCTCGACATGGGCAATTCGGGCACCTCGACGCGCTTGCTCATGGGCCTTGTCTCCAGCCATCCGATCACCGCCTCGTTCGCGGGCGACGCCTCGCTTTCCAAGCGGCCGATGGGCCGGGTCATCGATCCGCTCTCACAGATGGGCGCAAGCTTCGAAGCCAGCGAAGGCGGCCGCCTGCCCCTGATAGTGCGCGGCGCTCTGCCAGCGGTGCCGATCTCATACCGCCTGCCCGTGGCCTCGGCCCAAGTAAAAAGCGCGGTCCTGCTGGCAGGGCTCAACACGCCGGGCATCACCACCGTGATAGAGCCGGTGCCTACCCGCGATCATTCCGAGCGCATGTTGCGCGGCTTTGGCGCCGAGTTGAATGTCGAGACGGAAACGGACGGCACGCGCATCATCACCATTCGCGGCGAGGCGGAACTCAAGCCGCAGATCATCGACGTGCCGGGTGATCCTTCTTCGGCCGCCTTTTTCATAGTCGCCGCGCTGATAGTGCCGGGCAGCGAGGTGACGATCGAGAACGTCGGACTCAATCCCACGCGCGCCGGACTTATAGAGGTGCTGCGCCGGATGGGCGGGTCGATCGAGGAGTTGAACCCGCGCGAAGTGGGCGGCGAGCCGGTCGCGGACTTGCTGGTGAAACACTCCCCACTCAGGGGCATCGAAGTCGATCCGGCGATCGCCCCCAGCATGATCGACGAGTTCCCCGCCCTCTTCGTCGCCGCTGCCCTGGCCGAAGGAATCACGGTCACCAGCGGTCTTGACGAATTGCGTGTGAAGGAATCGGATCGCCTTGCGGTTATGGCGGCTGCTCTCGGGACCGTCGGCGCGCGGATCGAAGAGCGCGAGGATGGCCTTGTCATCACGGGCACGGGAGGCGAAGCGCTGGGCGGATCCGCGGTGACCATCGCCACTCACCTCGATCACCGCATTGCGATGTCGATGGCGGTGGCGGGTCTCGTCAGCCGCGAAGGTATCGAGATTGATGACACGCGGCCCATCGCCACCAGCTTCCCGGTGTTCGAGGCGATGCTTCACGGCCTCGCCGCATGATCCTGTCCCACCAGGCAGCCAATGTCGTGGGATTCGCGGGCATGGCCTGCATTATTTTCGCTTACGCCTATGTTACCGGCCGAGCGCGAGCGAACCCATTCATTCAGCACGGCGTGAACCTGCTCGGCGCCTGCCTGCTCACGGTTTCGCTCTTGGTGAACCTCAACCCGCCCTCGCTTGTCCTGGAAGGCTTCTGGGCGGCCATCGCCATATGGGGCCTCACTAAGGCAATGCGCGCACGGCGAGGCGGGCATTGACGGGGATAGCTCACGGCCGCGCTTGCCTGATCCCGCGAGCCGCGCCAAAGGCGGCACAATGATTATCGCCGTCGATGGACCAACCGCCTCAGGCAAAGGCACGATCGCCAAAGCGCTGGCGGCGCATTTCCGATTGCCGCATCTCGATACCGGGCTCCTTTATCGAGCGGTCGGTCGCCAATGCCAGCTTGACGGAGGCGATCCCAACGATCCGGTCGCGGCGTTGGCCGCCTGCAGCTTTCCTGAAAGCCTGCTCGCCGATCCGGAACTGCGCTCGGAAGAAGCGGGGGGCCTGGCTAGCCAAGTCTCAGTGCATCCGACCGTTCGCCGCGCCCTTTATGAAAGGCAGCGCAGCTTCGCGCTGCAGCCTGGCGGTGCAGTGCTCGACGGGCGCGATATCGGCACGGTGATCGCGCCGGAGGCGGACATAAAGCTTTTCGTCACCGCTTCGGTCGAAGCACGGGCGCTGCGCCGTTTCCTAGAAATGCAGGCACATGGCCGCGCGGTGTCCTTAAAGGATGTCGCTACCGATCTGGCGGCCCGCGACGACCGCGACCTTAGCCGCAAGGAAGCCCCACTGGCCGTGGCCGAGGACGCGATAGTCCTCGATACATCCGAACTGGACCGCGATGAGGCGATTGCCGCCGCCATCGCGGTTGCGGGCAAGAGGCGCTAATCCCGCTTGCGATTGCGCCAGCGTTCGACGCCCGCTCGCGCGTCCTGCACGAAGCGCGAACGTCTTACCCCTTCCAGGAACAAGTTGCCGATTATCCACCCGACAGGGCCGACCGGCCGCTTGAATTGCACCAGCAGGACGATCCGCGTCTCGTCGCTGTCGTTGACAACCTCATGATTATAGACGTCATCGAAGACAAGGCATTTGCCTTCCCGCCATTCCAGCCATTCGTCAACGACGCGCATCCGGCATTTGGCGGACTCTCGCGGAACCTGGATGCCGAGGTGGCAGGTGAGGAAAGCCTTGGACACGCCGGTATGCGCCGGCAGATGCGTGCCCGGCACCAGAATCGAAAAGAATGCGGAGTTCAGCCCCGGCACTTTCGAAATCAGTTCAGCGGTGCGAGGGCAGGCGCGGCAATTCGCTTCATCGCGATATCGGTAACCCACCAGAAAGAATGAGCGCCAGCGCCCGGCCGGTGCGATCCGCCGGTGATCCGGCGAAATCGTCGCGAGCGGCGGCACTTCTTCAAGGTCCTGCAGCACGGCGGCCGCCTCATCGCGAATGATCTCCCAATTATCCTCAAGGGTGCGAGTCCAGGCGAAGTCGGCGGCATCATAGACCGGAACGTCAGGAACGCGCGAACTGCGCGAAATCCAGCGATTGGTCTTGGGCTGAATCCATTTGCCGAAACGAATGAGCAGGGAAGCCTTGGGCACCAGCGCCTTGCTGGGAGGCAATGTTGCATCGATAGCATCGGGAATGGGCGCGGTAACCGGGTCCGCCATGAAATGAAATGTCCTCAAATTGTTCCGGCAACTGAAAATGAAAGGTTTTACGCCCTTGCGCAAGCATCTTACTTTCCGGTCGGCTCTCTATTTGCGCCCGTTTTTCTTTGCATTTTCATGCCCAGGGGCATAAGGGCGGCCGGTCCGTCAGGCTATTGATGCTTGGCGGTCGCCGTGATCGGCATTCGGTCGCCACGGCAGTTCGGCCCTTTTGGCCCGCCGATGCAATGGTGCGGATGGCGGAGGAAGACCGGCGGAACCAACCGCCTGGCCGGAAAATCGTTAATAGAGAGAATCTTACATGGCATCTTTCGCCAACCCCACTCGCGATGATTTCGCGAAATTGCTTGACGAACAGCTCGGCGGCGTCGCCGATGATGGCTTTGAGGGCCGCGTCGTCAAGGGCACCATTACCGCCATCGAAAATGACAAGGCCGTCATCGACGTGGGCCTCAAGAGCGAAGGCCGCGTGCCGCTGCGCGAGTTCGCGCGCGGCGAAGGCGAACATGGCCTGAAAGTCGGCGACGAAGTCGAAGTCTATGTCGACCGTGTCGAGAACGCCGATGGCGAAGCCATGCTTTCGCGCGACCGCGCCCGCCGCGAAGCCGCGTGGGACAAGCTGGAAAGCGAATTTGGCGAAGGCAAACGCGTCGAAGGCGTGATCTTCGGCCGCGTCAAGGGCGGCTTCACCGTCGATCTCGACGGCGCCGTGGCCTTCCTGCCGGGCTCGCAGGTCGATATCCGCCCGGTCCGCGACGTGCAGCCGCTGATGGACGTGCCGCAGCCCTTCCAGATCCTCAAGATGGATCGCCGCCGCGGCAACATCGTGGTTTCACGCCGCGCCGTGCTCGAAGAAACGCGCGCCGAACAGCGCAGCGAACTGATCGACAAGCTCTCCGAGGGCCAGATCCTCGACGGCGTCGTCAAGAACATCACCGATTACGGCGCGTTCGTTGACCTCGGCGGCATCGACGGCCTGCTCCATGTCACCGACATGAGCTACAAGCGGGTGAACCACCCCAACGAGGTCATTAACATCGGCGACACCGTGCGGGTCCAGATCATCCGCATCAACCAGGACACGCAGCGCATCTCGCTGGGCATGAAGCAGCTTGAGAGCGATCCCTGGGAAGGCGCGGCGGTCAAGTATCCGGTCGGCGCCAAGCTCTCCGGCACGGTCACCAACATCACCGAATACGGCGCCTTCGTGGAACTGGAGGCGGGCATCGAGGGCCTTGTCCACGTGTCCGAGATGTCCTGGACCAAGAAGAACGTCCACCCCGGCAAGATCGTCTCGACCTCGCAGGAAGTCGAAGTCATGGTCCTCGAAGTCGACAGCGACAAGCGCCGCATCTCGCTTGGCCTCAAGCAGGCCCAGCAGAATCCGTGGGAAGCTTTCGCCGAGAAACACCCGGTCGGCTCGCAGGTCGAAGGCGAAGTCAAGAACGCAACCGAGTTCGGCCTGTTCATCGGCCTCGACGGCGATGTGGACGGCATGGTCCACATGTCGGATATCGCCTGGGGCATTTCTGGCGAAGATGCGCTGGCGCTGCATCGCAAGGGCGAAATGGTCCAGGCGGTGGTGCTTGACGTCGATGTCGAGAAGGAACGCATCAGCCTTGGCATGAAACAGCTTGAGCGTGGCGCCCCCGCTGCTGGCGGCGCGACTTCGGGCAGCTCGCTGCGTCGTAACGAGGTCATCACCGTGACCGTGCTTGAAGTGCGCGACGGCGGGCTCGAAGTGCAGGCCGGCGACGATGGCGCCACCGGCTTCATCAAGCGCTCCGACCTTGGCCGCGACCGTGACGAACAGCGTCCCGACCGCTTCCAGGTTGGCCAGAAGGTCGATGCCATGGTCACCGGCTTCGATCGCTCGAAGAAGCCCAACTTCTCGATCAAGGCGCGCCAGCTTGCCGAAGAGAAGGAAGCTGTTGAGCAGTACGGCTCGTCCGATTCGGGCGCGTCGCTCGGCGACATCCTTGGTGAAGCGCTGAAGAACCGTTGATCGCAGGCCCGGCTTCGCCGGGGCGCGAAACGAAAAGCCCGTCCGGAGCGATCCGGGCGGGCTTTTGCTTTGACGGACAAACGCTACATTAATGAACGAGGAGAAATCCGATGCTTGAAATTCACCAGTTCCCGTGCCTGTCCGACAATTACGGTTACCTCCTTCACGATCCGGAGAGTCAGGAAACCGCCTGCATCGACACACCCGATGCTGAGGAATATCTGCGCCAGGCGGGCCGCAAGGGATGGCAGATCACGCAGATCTGGAACACGCACTGGCATCCCGACCATGCCGGCGGCAACACTACGATCAAGGCAGCCACCGGCTGCCGTATCATCGCGCCAGCGGCCGAAGCCGATAAGATCGCCGGCGTCGATCGTAGCATCAAACACGGCGATGTTGTGGCGATCGGCAATCGCAAGGCTGCGGTGATTGATGTGGGAGGCCATACGCTTGGCCATGTCGCCTATCACTTGCCGGGTGCCTGCGTCGCCTTCGTCGGCGATTCGCTTTTCGCGCTGGGTTGCGGGCGCATGTTCGAAGGCACGGCTTCGCAGTTTTGGACCAGCCTCAAACGCCTGAAAGCGCTTCCTCCCGAAACCATGCTTTACTGCGCGCACGAATATACCGCATCCAACGCGAAGTTCGCACTGCACGCTGATCCCGACAACGCCGACC
Source organism: Novosphingobium sp. (assembly GCF_036733805.1). Classification (GTDB taxonomy): domain Bacteria; phylum Pseudomonadota; class Alphaproteobacteria; order Sphingomonadales; family Sphingomonadaceae; genus Novosphingobium. Next base: position 10,105 of record NZ_DAIMZT010000005.1, read on the forward strand.
TTGCAGCCTATGTCGAGGAAATAACCCGCCGCCGCGCGCGCGATCTGCCCACCGTGCCCACCAAGCTCGAACGCGAACTCAAGACAAACCCGTTCCTGCGGGCGGATGATCCCAAAATGCGGGCCCGTTGGGGCGGCGGCGATGCCGTAGCGACGTTTGCGGCACTGAGGAGCGCGAAGGACTCTTTCTGATCGCGCGAAAAGGCGGGAACCGGTCTTTCGCAAAAAACGATGCGGCAACAAAGAATGAAAGAAGGCACCCCGCGTCCGCTTCAACGCAGCCCACGCTAAGGAACGTCGCCATGGATGGCGCACGATCCGATCGAATTGAATCAGATCATGCGCGAAATTTCCTTTTTGTGCATTTCCCGGCCGTCAGCGGTTCAAGCTGATTTGAAAATGCTTTAGCGAACCGTGAAATCGAAAATGCGGGCCGTCATCGCTCCGCCGGCACCTGCGCCGGCAAGGGAATAGATGAAGCCATATTCACCCGCCGGCAACGGCGCCTGAGGCTGAACGACAAATACCCCTGGCCGAACCGCCGAATGCGTAAAGGCAATCCGCTCCTTGTCCATCACGCCGGTCTTTGCGCCGCCAATGTTTACGCTGCCGACGCGCGCTTCCCGCCGCCCATTCTTTTTCGTCAGACGCACCAGCGTCAATTCGGCCGGCGAATTGACGACCGTGTTAGCGCCGCTCGCCCATGCGGAACTGCTGTCGCCATTGGACTCGGCCGAAAAAAAATAGAACTTCGGCTGAGTACCCATCGGCACGCGCGACGTGTCGTTCTGGATCGCGGCCTTGATGCTCATGCTCGCCAAGCCGCCTGTCAGAGCATAACCGAACAGCCCGCCGGTCTTTGCCTGATTGCTAACCGTCGGCTCCATCCGTTGCATGCGTTGAATCCGCCCCTCCTCCTGCAAGGCGTAGAATCCGGCAGGATGCGGCACCATGGGATCGGGCGAATCGAGGGATGGCGCAATCTTGGCTACGTAACGATTGCCGATCAGCGCAGCGATCACAGCCGAGGACACCCCTTGCCTCCGAAGCGCGATCATGTCGTCCGTGGAAAGATCGAAATCGACCTTGTCTGCTGCGATCTTGGCGATGATCGCATCATCGCCAAGTCCCAGTTGAGTCAATTGGACGGCCGATGTCTTGTCAAGCGGACCTGCCAGCACGGGAGCTGCCGCGCACGTTAACGAAAGCAGCATAGTGAATTTGGCGATAGCTTTCATATTCCCCCCTTGATTCCAAACACATGGAACCTCAACGAAGCCTCTCCGCCGGAATTATCATGACGGTGGCGAAATTAAAGCGGATCGACGATTAAATTGCTGAAAATCGTCCGCGAGGATAACGCCTTTCGCTCAGGCGCCCATTACGTTTTGGGAAACGCCATGGTCCGGTTAAGGCGATCCATCACTTCTTCCAGGGGCTCGACCACGGTAACGCTGCGGCCTTCTCCGAAACGGATGCGCGTGCCTTCGCTCACTTGCGAAATGAAAGTGACCTGGCCAGCGTTGATTGCGGTGGCAGTGCGATCGGTTCCGGTGAACTTGACGAACATGTGCGTCCTCTCCTTCCCAGCTCAATTCGGCTGGAAAGCTGGAGCCTAAGGCCAGACTGGTCACAGTGAAAGCTGTTCACGCAAAAAAGCCCCCGCCCAAACGCGGAGGCTTTCTTGTTCCAGATCGAGCCGAAGCGGCGCGAGATCAGATCCCGGCGATCGCCTTATCGACCAGCGCCTTGTCTGCAGCGGCCGAATGATTGGCTGCGATCAAACCCTTGGCGGCTGCAGCCGCCGCGGCGGCTGCCTGGTTGCGCAAGTCCGTGACGGCGGCGAGTTCAGCAGCGGCGATCTTGTCATGCGCCATCTTCTCACGCCGGGCTATGACCTCGGCGGTGTCCTTCTCCGCCTTGGCTACAATCGCCTCAGCTTCGTGGCGAGCGTGATCGAGCATGGCGGCGGCGTCCTTTTCGGCGCCGGCGATCTTGTCAGCATATTCCTTGCGCAACGCTTCGGCCTCAGCACGCAGGGTCTTGGCCTCCTCCAACTGGGCCTTGATCTCCGCGATCTTGGCATCCAGTCCGCCGGCCAGCAGCCGGGGCGCGCCCTTCCAGACCAGGATCGCCAGCAATACGATCATCGATGTGCTGACAATCGCGACCGGCGGCGCGAATCCGAGCAGCATCGGCTCAGCTTCATGCTCTACAACGGCGTGGGGGGCGTTCTGCGCCGTGACGGTATTTTCAGCCATGGACGAGGTTCTCCTTCACGGCGGAGCGCACCGCGCCATCGTCAAGCGAAATGCCCGCGATGCGGCTCACGATCTCGCGCGCGGCGTCGGCGGCGACGTCCTCAATCTCGGCCGAAGCCGAGCGGCGAGCTTCGGCGATGCGCTTCTCAGCGTCCGCCAGCTTGCCATCGATCACCACCTGAACCGCGCTCAAGCGCTCGGCAGCAGCGGATGCGGCCTTGTCGCGTGCGGCGGCGATCAGCCCGTGGGCTTCGGCGCGATTCGCATTCTCGCGAGCGAGCCAGTCCGCCTCCTCCTGTTCCGCCTGCTTGCGCGCACGCTCTGCGGCGAGGAGGTCATCGGCAATCTGCTTGTCGCGCTTAGCGACGGTATCCATCACCTTCGGCACCATGCCCCGCCCGACGACGAAGAAGGTGAGTCCGAAGAAAACCAGCAACCAGAAGATCTGGCTGGCGTAAAATTCGCCTAGCTGTGCGATCTGAGGCATGAATCAGCCCTGTCTTAAGGTGGCTGTGAAAAACGTCATTGCCGGATCGCCGACCACCCTGCCCAAAGGCGCTGGCGGCCGCTCGATCCGGCAATGACGGGCTATCACTTGAAGATCAGCAGCGCTGCGATAACGAACGACAGCAAGCCCAGAAGCTCCGCACCGGCGAAGCCGATGAAGAGGCGACCCTGCTGAGCGTCAGCGGCGCCCGGATTGCGCAGCGCGCCTTCGAGGAACTTCGCGAAGACGTTGCCCACACCGATCGAGGCGAGGCCAGCGCCGATAGCGGCGAAACCAGCACCGAGCAGCTTTGCAGCTTCTGCGTCCATTTCAAAAACTCCTTTGGTAAACCCGATTGGCGATAAAATCAGTGAAGGTTCTCAGCGTCGTTAAGGTAGACGCAGGTGAGAAGAGCGAAAACATATGCCTGAATGCCGGCGACCAGCAGTTCCAGCGCGCAGATGCCGACCATCAGGATGAAGCTTGGCAAGCCCGCAACCGCGAAGAGCACCGCCCCGCCATTGCCGCCGCTGATGACGAAGCTGGACAGCACCTCCAGTAGGACGTGGCCGGCCATCATCGCCACGAAAAGCCGCAGGCCAAGGCTGAACGGGCGCACCAGGAATGAGATCAGTTCCACGCAGAAGATCAGCGGGATCATGATGACCGGGGTGCCGTGCGGCACGAACAGCGAGAAGAAGTGCAGCTTGTGCTTGGCGAAGCCGACGATCAGCACGATCGAGAAGGAGAGGATCGCTAGCACGCCGGTGGCCGAGAAATGGCTGGTGAAGGTGAACGGGTGCAGGCCGAACACGCCCAGCGGCATCAGCCCCAGGAAGTTGGCGAAGAGAATGAACATAAACAGGGAAAAGATGTACGGAACGTATTTCTTGCCCCCCGGCCCGACGTTGGCGGCCAGCATTCCATCGATGAAGCCGGTGAAAGTTTCCACCGCCATCTGCCAGCGGCCGGGCACCAGTTGGCGCTTCATGCCGCCGGCCACGAAGATAATAAGCGCAACCGCGGCGATCGCCATCCAGAGCGCCGAATTGGTAAAAGGAATATGGTAGCCCGCGATGTTCCAGTTCGCTCCAGCCAGCGTCTCTAGCTGGAACTGGTGCATCGGGTCGACCTTGCCTTCGGCTGCCACGCGAATATCCCTGCTGCCAATGAACGACAGCGCCCTTTCCACCCCTGATGGGTCAGTCCGGGCGCCGGTTCGAAATCCGGATTATGTTCCTGAAGGCGACACCAATCCCAAGGAACAGCATCACCAACAGACCCCAGGGCGACGTTCCGGCAAAGTGATCGATCACCCAGCCCAGGAACAAGCCGCCCGCGATTCCCCCCAGCAATTCCGACAGCACACGATTACCGACGCGATAGCTCTCGTCCGTTTCCATGCCCGCCGCCGGTCGGTTGCGCTTCTCTTCCCGCTCACGAAGGGCTTTCAGCCTTTCGTCGAGCGCGTCCATCCGCGCATCCTCGCCAACAGGGTCTCGGGCAGGCGGCTCGTCGTTCATGTCAGGCTCCTTTTGCGCAGGAACGGTTGACGCGTGCAACGGCTACCCGCCGAGGGCGCCGCCCCCTTAGGTTGCGGCTTTTGCCAAGTCAACCTTGGCGGGCGCCGGGCCTTGCTTGTCATTTCGAATTACACCCGCTCGCCCGGATAAATTCGGGCGCCAACCGAACGGCAGCTTTCAACGAGCCGTTCCGAGTCCGAGAATGTCGGATTTTCAGGCGGGTCAGGATAGCCTTGCTCTGAACCAATCCGCCACTTCAGCTTCGGCCAGCGTGCCACTGGCCAGGGCCAGAACCATATGGACGGCTTCCTCAGGCACAAAACCGATCTGCACATCGTTAAGGGCCAGAAACAAACGCGCCAGCACCCACGCCGTGCGCTTGTTGCCATCTGTAAAAGGATGGTTGCGCGCCACGCCATAGGCATAGGCCGCCGCCAGAGCACACAGATCAGTTTCGCCATAGGCCCATTGGTTGCGCGGGTGGCCCAGTGCCGATTCCAGAATCGCAGTATCTCGCAAACCAATCGGGCCACTATGCTCGGCCAGTTGGCGATCGTGGATCGCCAAGGCAAGCTCGGTCTCAATCCAGACCGGTTCAGCAATTTGGACCATCTTACTTGGCCAGAACCCTCAGGATATCCCTGTCCTCACGCATGATTTGCTCGGCCAACGCCATTTTAACTTCGAATGAAGGATCGGCGGCCGTGATCCGGATGCCATCGGGCGTTTCGGACACGTATAGCGTGTCGCCCACCCCGGCGCGCAGCTTGGCGAGCAATTCCTTGGGCAGGACGACACCGGCGGAATTGCCGATCTTGGTGATCTTGAGGCTGGCGTTCATACGAGGGTTATAACATCAGATGCGAGATTCTCAACGGGCTATCCTGAAGCCGTGAACTGCCGATCAGGCCGCGCATGACTTAGGAGCCACGCTTCCAACCGCGTTATCGCATTCAATCGTGGTTTTCCCGCCCGCGGCCTTACAAAGTAGTAGCCCTCCCCAAGAGAGAGCGTTGGGCCTAGGGCGTAAAGATGGCCGGTCGCCAGATAGGGCGCGGTATAAGCGTGATCCATCATCGCGACGCCCGCGCCTGCCAAGGCGGCTTCCATCGCCTGCGCCCGGGTCTCGACCACCATGCTCCGATCAGGCGGATCGCCGACCTTGCCCAATGCTCTCCACCAACGATTCCAATCCCGAAAACGGGAGCGCGCGCGGATGACGGTGCTGGCGTCGCACAACTCTGCAATGTCAGGGTGTGCGACAGGATGCAGCGTTTCGTGGAATAGCCGGGTTGCGATCAGACCTCCCCAACCACCGAGACCGTGCCGAATGGCGCAGTCGAAGTCTTCAGCTTCCAGATCAACTGTTCTTGTCGTTGTGGAGATAGCCAATTCCACATCGGGGTTTTGACGTTGCCAGTCCGAAAGACGCGGTATCAACCAGCGCGATGCAAAGGTTGCAACTGTGCTGATCCGTAATTGTCCATGTCGGCGCCGAAGGGGTGTCACAGCGGCCTCTATACGGTCGAGCGCGTCTCCCATCACCATCAAGAGGGCTTCTGCGTCATCCGTCAATTTGGCGCATCGGCCAACCTGACGCACAAGCGTTACACCGAGCTGCCGTTCCAATTCTGCGATCCTGTGCGAGAGCGCCGAACGCGTCACACCTAGGGCCTCAGCCGCCCTCGATAGGCTTGGTGCGCTTTTCAGGGCGGCAAGAGCCTGCAAGCTTCTGGTTGAAGGTAAGTCCATGTCGCCTGTGCCCCCGATGCGACGCGTGAATATATCTCACGCAATTCTTTCCGCAAAGCCGCTACCTTCCAGGGAGGAGATCAAACATGAACGCAACAGTCTTCAACCAGTTCGCCGGTTACAATCGTTGGGCAAATGCCCGCCTTTATACGGCTGCCCTTGCCTTGCCGGACGAGGCTTATCGGCGTCCCTTAGGCGTTTTCTTCAAGAGCCTGCATGGCACGCTAAATCATCTGCTTGCCATCGATCGACTGTGGCTTCGTCGTCTGACAGGTGAAGGTGTGCCTCCTGATCGACTTGACGCCATCATACACAAGGATCGACACGATCTAGCGCGCGCCCGCGTCGAGGAGGACGAACGAATCTTGGCGGTTGTCTCAAGCTACGATGAAGCCGCCTTGGACCGCATTCATGCTTACCGGACGATCGGCGGCAAGCCACAGGAGCAGCGGGTCGCGGATATCCTCCAGCACTTATTCAACCATCAGACGCATCATCGCGGGCAAGCGCATGCCTGCTGCTCGATATTGACCGGGGAGGAGCCGCCCTCGCTTGACCTTCTCGCATTTCAACGTGGTGTTCCGGCGCCATCTCTGGCCGGCGATGGTTCCACTTCAGGATCGGCGCAGCAATCATAGAGTGCCTAAAACGTGATAGACCTGATACGACCGCCTCCCGCAGAGAAAGCATCAACAGTCAGCGCCAACTCTGCCGCTGAATGCCTTTGTCCGTGCCGGACTACCGGCGTGCCACGGTTATTTGCAGCCCGCCGGGCGCTGAGGCATGGCCGGACCGCGCGTTTGCCACGAACCGTCAGGCGCCTGGTACTTTTCGCCCGCCCTTGTTTCCGCCAGCAGGCGGCAGGCCGAGGCTGTGGCGTATTCCTGCACCGTGCTTTTCGACGTGGCGGCGCCTTCGGTATAGACTTGGCGGCGCTTGTTGTTCAGATCGCGCACCATCGCGGTGACCGAGGCCGGTTGGCTGCCCACGACACCGAGATAACCGTCCTGCTGCTCACCCACCTGACCGGCGGCGCGCGCGGCGGCATATTCGGGACTGCGCCCTTCGGCATGGGCCGTGACAGCGCCGGTCGCCAACACGGCAGCCGCGCCGGCCATTCCCAACGTTCTGAAACCTTTGATAGTCCATCTGGCCATCAGAAAATGTCCCTGTTCTGCTCGATCGTCTTGGCCGCGTCTCCGTCCAGACGATAGACTACTTCCTGCCGGATGTTGATGTTCAGTTCGATCACGATCGGCTTCTCGGGCGCCGCGACATTCACGCATCCGCCCAGTATTCCGATCGCGCCTCCGACCACCAGCATCACACCGGCGCGAACGGCGCGCCTGCCGGACCCGTGATTTTCCCGCTGCAGTTTCATTTCGCCCCGCCGTTTGTTGGGAGGGTACTTCGCAGCCGGAAAGCCTCCGGTCAATTCGCGTGCCTTCATGGATTTTTCTCACTGACTGGAGGCTGAATGGTCGGTTCGGGGCTGACCGGTTCGGCGCCTCGGTTCGGAAGCGGCCGCCCGTCCGTGCCGATAAGACCCAGCGTGCGTGGGTCGGTTACATAAGTGGGATCGTAAAGCGAGCGCAGCGGGGCAAAGAGGCTGAAGAACGGCGCCTTAACGTTGACGATGAAATGGATCGGCAGCTTCGCAACCTGCTTTGTCAGGAAATTCCGTTTGGCCCCGGCGCCCTGGCTGATGCCGTTGAAGCTGACGCGGGTGATGATTTCACCCGCCAGAGTGCCGTCCAGCGAGATTTCCATGCGTTGGTAATTCATCGACTTGAGCGCCTCGAAGGCGAAATTGCCCATCGCCGACAAATCCTTGTAGCTAAGCTCGCCCACGTAAGCGACGCTGCCCCCCGGTGGGCGCGAGACGAGGCGGCCCGCTTCGATGCGCCCACCGTTCTCGTCAAAGATCAGGGGCAGTTCACCATCGAAAACACCCGATGCGCTGAGGTTTTCTAGCTGCAGGTGCTGAACCAGCGCAGATGCGTAAAGGCCATTGACCTTCAGCGTGTAATGGCGGGTTTCCGCGATGCCGATTTTCATTCGCGCCGGCTCCAGCGCCAGCGTGCCGCCCATGAAGGGCCAGTGCGCGCCATTGATCTGGAGAAGATGATCCGGCTTCATCTCGAACGAGACGATGCCGTCCGTCACTTCGATGCCGGGATTGATCGAGGCGATGCGCAGCGTCTGGTCAGGAGCCGTAACAAGGCCGAGCAGATCAGTGAGCGCCACCTCACCGACAAGGCCCTTAACCGGGCCGAAAGGCGCGGCGAAGGCGAGCCCATCCGTGGCGAAGCGGCCATGGCTCGTAACGCCCTTGGGATTCCAGTCGATGCGTCCGGTGCCGCGGACGGTGCCTTCAAGGTTCGAGACTACGCCAAGCGCCAATGGTGAGAGCGTATCGGCCTGCAGCTTTTGATCGAACCGGACACCCTTCACCGTAAGGTCCGCGTGCCCGGCGGCGGTGGCAAGATTGTGGACGATTTCCTCCCGCACCACTTCGCGGTCACTCATCGGTTCGCGAAGGACCGCCTGTGCCGTGACGACATCGTTCGCCAGATGCAGGACGGCGTCGCGCGCGATCAGCGGCTTGAAGCGAGCGTCCTTCTGGCGATCCACAAGTGTGAAGCGCGCGCCGTCGATTGCCAGCATCCCGTTGGAATAGCGCCAGCGGCCAGCCATGTTCCGAAGATCAAGCGGCACCGCGTAAAGCCCCATGTCGGCGCGATCGAACGTCCCGGCTATATCCTTTCCGACGCTTGCCTGCAGATCACTGATGCTGAAATGCGAAGCGTTGGCAACCGGCCCCAGATCGATCTTGAGCGCCTGCGCTTTTATCGCGCCGGGCCGCGAGCCCGCTCGGGCAAAACTGATCGGACCGCTGGCAATGCGAATGGGCGTCTGCCCGAGGTGGCCGGCGAGATCAAGTGTGGGAACGCCGGCAGCGATCCGCCATTCCGCACCCTGCCCGGTCACAACCGCCCCACCACCGGCCGGACATAGTTTCAGTCGGTGGCGGTCAACCGTCAGACTTGCGAAAGTCAGGCGATCGAACGTCACTTGCGTGCAAGTCTGCCAAAGCGAGAGGTCGCCATTAGCGGCCCAACGCCCGTCAATCGGAAGCACCAGATTTTCGGCACGGCCACCGGGCAGATCGCCTGTGACTGCGGTTTGCCCACTGAATGCCAAGGTTCCGTCAGCGCTTACCGCGAGCGCCAATCGGGGCAAAGCGATGCGGGCGTTGCCAGCACTATATTCGGGCATGTCGACATGCATCGCCAAGGCGCCGCCATAGCTTTCCATTCGCCCGGAAACCTGCGGCAACTGACGACCGCCGGTGACGAAATTCCCGGTCACGTGCGGCCTGCCCGTGGCGGGGAACATCGCCTGAACACGCGAAAGCGTCAGCAAGGAGACTCCGCTGCCGCCTTTGAGCGCGCCGTGTGGCACGACCATGCTCATCCCCTCGGGAGAACGACGCAAGATCAGGTTGACCGCCAGTGTGCTGTTGCGGGTTTCGCGCGCCAGGCCCGCGCGTACTTGCGCGGCGATCGGCGCCAGCAACGTTCCCGTGCCCGCACGCTCGGTCTGAAGCAGCATCCGGTCAGGAAGGGAGCCGAGCGCTATCCCGTTGCCGTCGAAATCGCCCTCGACATCGAAACGGCCAAGTCCTTCTGCAGAGCGGGCGCGCCCGTCAAAGGAAAGTGCGGCGAAGCGTGCTTGCGGCGTCACCACGCCGCGGGCTGCGACGCGATAGCGAGCGTTCAGCGCATGCTTGCGATAAGTAAAGCCGCCGGTGCCTGACGCGCCCTGAAGCGCATTGCCCCCATAACGTCCACGATCGGCGCTAAGACCGAACTTCCCTTCGGCTCCGTCCAATCCCTTGTCGAAAGTGACCTTCGCCTGCAAACCCGCGCGGGCCAGCGCCAGCGACTGTGCTGGACAGACCAGGTCCCGAAGCCGCACCGGCCCTTCGAATCTGGGTTTCTGCGCTGCCGTGGTGACCTTTCCGTAAAGTGTCACCTGCCCCGTCTTGCAGCCGTTGATGGAGAGCGTCGGCATGATCGCGGCCAGTTCGCCGGAAAATCCCCCCCGCAGCCGGCCCTTGCCCTGCAATCTAGCGCCGAGCCGCCCATAATCGCTCTCAATCAGCGCACGACCGTCCACCACCGCCAGATCGAGGTCAGGCATCTCGAAGGGGCCGCCCTTCCCTTTGAAAAGGGCCTTGTCGAGACTGCCCAAAGTCAACTTTCCGCCATGCATGTCACCATAAAGGCGCGGCTTTACCACCGTTATCCGCCCGATGCCGGGCATGCCCCAATCCAGGCGCGTGGCCACGCGCAGTTCCTTGATGGTGATATCCGGCTTAGCCGGGTCGCCGATCACCAGATCGCGAACCACCTGCTCGGACGGACCGACCGACACAATCGTGTAGCGCGCATGCAGACCCAGCGAATCGAGCTGCCGGGCAATCACATTGTCAGCGATGTCCTTGCGCATCGCCCAGGTCAGACCCAGCGCGACTGTCAGCACGCCGGCGCCGACGAACAATGCGGTACGCCCGCGGGCACGGCGAAGTGACGGTGCGCCCGTGTCGTTCGCCGTAAGATCGGCGTCAGGGGACTGGTCCTGCTCTTGCACCATCTGCTCCATCCCTTGCGCTGGCGGCGCGAGAAAGGCAATTGGTTGCGCAGCATATGCCTGACGATGCCCCACTCTTTGATGAATGCGCCGCGCCGACTTCCCGTTCCGTTGATGCGGCTCATGATCCCTCCGGTCATCGCAAACGGCTTCGCAAGCGCTTGCTGGACGGCGGAACCGAGGCGCTTGCCGATCATGAGGTGATCGAGCTTCTGCTCACGCAGGCGGTGGCGCGGCGAGACATGAAGCCGTTGGCCCGCAGCCTGCTGCAACGCTTCGGTTCGCTGGCCGGCGTCCTCCATGCCGATCCGCGCACGCTGGCCACGCACCCTGGCATGGGCGAAGCAACCACTGTGGCGCTGCAGCTCGTTCGTGTCGCGGCCACCCGCATGGCGCGCCAGCAAGTGCGCGAGGCCCCCGTGGTGGGATCGTGGCAGGCCCTGATCGACTATCTGACAATCGACATGGCGCACCTGACGGTGGAGCGCGTTCGAGTGCTTTACCTTAACGCCAAGAACATGCTGATTCTTGACGATCTGGTCGGAGAAGGTTCGATCGACGAGGCCGCCATCCATCCGCGTGAAGTGATCCGCCGCGCGTTGGACGTGGGCGCGACGGCGCTGATCCTGGTGCACAATCACCCTTCCGGGGCCCCGAACCCCAGTCGCGCGGATATCGAGATTACCAATCGGATCGCCGAAGCGGGACGCCTTCTTGGGGTTACCGTATACGACCATGTGATTATCGGCCGCGAGGGGCATGTTAGCCTCAAGGCCAAAGGGCTCATCTGATGTGTGTCGCGGCGCTCGCCTGGGATGCGCATCCCGATTGGCTGCTCGTCTGCGCCGGCAATCGGGATGAGTTCCACGCCCGGCCTGCCGCTCCCCTGGCACGGTGGACGGATGATTCGGGCATTATCGCCGGCCGGGACCTGACAGGCGGCGGCACCTGGCTCGGGCTAACAGAGATGAGCAGGTTCGCGCTCGTCACCAATTACCGCGTGTCCGATGGCGCTCGACCCGGCCGTCCTTCACGCGGGCGTCTCGTCACGGACCTGCTGACCGGTGCGACGCCGCACGACATGGCGGAAATGAATCCTTTCAACTTGGTGCTGGTCGAAAACTGCAGCGCGTGGTTCCTGACCAATCATCCGCAAATCGAGCGGCGCCCCCTCTCGCCCGGGATTCATGGCTTGTCCAACGGGGGTTTCGATGTGCCATGGCCCAAGACTCTGAAGGTCGAGAACATGCTCGTGCAATGGCTCGAACATGCCCACGGCAATTTGGCCCCGTTGATCGATGCCCTGCGCGATGAAACGCCGGCCATCGATCCCAGCTCAGATCACGGTCCCGAGCCCAGGTTCGCGCCGGTCTTCATTCACAATCCCACTTACGGCACTCGCTGCAGCACGGTTCTGGCCATCGGCCGCAATGGCAAAGGCGTCGTGATGGAGCGCAGCTTTGCGCCGGAAGGAACGATGATCGGCGAGCGTATTGAAACTTTCATGTGGACTGAGGTATTCTGAACTTAAATATTTGAATAATATATATTTATCGTATTTTTTGGTGGATTTTCCTACACTGGACAAATCTGCGATACCTGCACGATGCAGTCCCACGAGCATTCTATGCCTTCCCTCAGGCGGGGCCGTCAGCCGGGCTTACGAAAGCCGCCGGAGTTTTCGCTCTGGACCGTGTCAACTGTGTCAACCGTCGGTATCGGCCCTCTGCATCTGCGCCCCTTTCGTGCATTGGGGCCGCCTCGGCCCTTGCCATTGCGCCCCCCCGCGCCTAGCGGCTCGCGCGTCAGGAATGTAGGAGTCGAACCATGGTCCCCCGCTACGCCCGCCCCGCGATGACCGCCATCTGGGAGCCGGAAGCGCGCTATCGCATCTGGTTCGAGATCGAGGCTCACGCCGCCGTCAAGATGGGCGAGATGGGCACCGTGCCCGCCAGCGCCGGTGCCGCGCTCTGGGACTGGTGGGCCAGCAACCCCGTCATCGACGTGGCGGCGATCGACGCGATCGAGGCCGTGACCAAGCATGACGTGATCGCCTTCCTTGATTGGGTGGCGCAGCAGGTCGGTCCCGAAGCGCGCTTCATGCACCAGGGCATGACCAGTTCCGACGTGCTGGACACCACGCTCAATGTCCAACTCACGCGCGCGGCCGATATCCTGCTCGCGGATCTCGATGCTCTGCTCACCGCGATCCAGCGCCGCGCGCAAGAGCACAAGTATACGCCCACGATCGGACGCAGCCACGGCATTCACGCCGAACCCGTGACTTTCGGCCTCAAGCTGGCCGAAGCCTTTGCCGAGTTTTCGCGTTGCAGGAAGCGCCTGGTCGCCGCGCGCGAGGAAGTGGCCACTTGCGCCATCTCCGGCGCGGTCGGCACTTTCGCCAACGTCGATCCAGCGGTGGAAGCTTACGTCGCCGAAAAGATGGACCTGAGCGTCGAGCCGGTTTCCACCCAGGTCATCCCGCGCGATCGCCACGCGATGTTCTTCGCCACGCTGGGTGTCATCGCCAGCTCGATCGAACGCCTTGCCGTCGAGGTTCGCCACTTGCAGCGCACCGAGGTGCTGGAGGCAGAGGAATACTTCTCGCCGGGGCAAAAGGGCTCCAGCGCCATGCCGCATAAGCGCAATCCGGTGCTGACCGAGAATCTGACCGGCCTTGCCCGCGTCGTCCGCTCGGCCGTCGTCCCGGCCATGGAGAACGTGGCGCTCTGGCACGAACGCGACATCTCGCACTCTTCGGTCGAACGCTTCATCGGCCCGGACGCTACCATCACATTGGACTTCGCGCTGGCGCGCCTCACCAGCGTCATCGACAAGCTGCTCGTCTATCCCGAACGGATGAAGAAGAACCTCGATCGGATGGGTGGCCTTGTCCATTCCCAGCGCGTCCTGCTGGCGCTAACCCAGGCCGGCCTGAGCCGCGATGAAAGCTACCGCCTCGTTCAGCGCAACGCGATGAAGGTGTGGGAGTCCGACGGACAACTCAGCCTCATGGAACTGCTCAAGGCCGATCCGGAGGTCGCCGCCGCGCTCCCGGCGGAAGTGATCGAGGAGAAGTTCAACCTCGATTACCACTTCAAGCACGTCGATACGATCTTCGCCCGCGTGTTCGGCGCCTGAACGTGCCTGCCGCTCTTCCCTTGCCCCGGATTCCGGCCTAGCATCCGCTGTCACGCGGGGGCGCAGGAGGAAGAATGCAGATCATCCGTACCGTGGGGTGGATCGCCGTCACAGCGATCCTGGTTGCCTTCATTGCCATGAACTGGACAAAGGTTCCGGTGAATTTCTGGCCGCTGGACGATGGCAACTATTTCCATTTCGAATGGCCGGTGGGGGTCATCGCGCTGGTGTTCTTCGCGTTAGGGATGGCGCCCTTGTGGCTTTACTTGCGGGCCGTGCGCTGGCGCCTGGGCAAGCGGATCGCCAACCTCGAAAATTCGCTGCGTGCCAGTTCCCTGCCCTCGATCGCCGCGCGCGCCGATGACGCTCCATCAATGGGGGCGACGTTTTCCGAAGCCCTCCCGCCAACTCCTTCTCCGGAAATCTGAGCAATGAATCACAATCCCGTCTACCTTGCGCTCGATCTGCCCCGCCTTGACGCCGCGGAAGCATTGGCGCGCAAGGTTGCGGGCCATATCGGCGGGATCAAGCTGGGCCTGGAGTTCTTCTGCGCGCATGGTCATCACGGCGTGCATGAATTGCACAAGCTGGGCCTGCCGATCTTCCTCGACCTCAAGCTGCACGATATTCCCAATACTGTCGCCGCCGCGATGCAGGCGATCCACGTGCTGGAACCATCGATCGTCACCGTTCACGCTGCCGGCGGCCGCGCCATGATGGAAGACGCCAAGGCCGCAGCGGGAGAAAATTGCAAGGTCGTGGCCGTCACGGTTCTTACCAGCCTTGACGGGGATGACCTATGCGCCACCGGCGTATCTTTTTCCCCCCACGATCAGGCACTTCGCCTCGCCGAACTTGCGAAAGCCGCCGGGCTCGACGGTATCGTCTGTTCCGGCCATGAGGTGAGCGCCGTGCACAGGCAGTGGAAGGACGGCTTCTTCGTCGTTCCCGGCCTACGTCCGGATAATGGCAAAAAGGGGGGCAAGAACGGTGACCAGAAGCGCACCGTAACCCCGCGCGAAGCCAGAGATGCGGGTGCCAGCGTGCTGGTGGTCGGCCGCCCGATCAGCCGCGCCGACGATCCGCTGGCTGCAGCGCGTGCCATAGAGGCGACACTCTAGCGCCATAAATTCGCTCCATCGGTTCAGGCACGCGCAATCTGCCTTGCGGCAAGCCGTTGTCGTTGTTGGACAAATGGAGAGATGTCGAATGAAACGCCCGAAGCTGCTTGCCAGCGCCCTCATCCTTGGAACCTGTGTCGCCAGCGCCCAGCCGGCAGCCGCCCAAGCAAGCCTGATTCCGGCGATAGAAGCGGGGCACACCCTGCTGACAGTGACGGCGGAAGGCAGTTCCACCCGGACACCGGACATGGCAGCCTATTCAGCCGGTGTGACCACGCAAGGCACCACAGCAAGCGAAGCTCTGTCCGCTAATTCCACTCAGATGAACCGCGTGATCGCCGCTCTCAAGCAGGCGGGGATCGCAGACAGGGACATTCAGACCAGCAATCTCAATCTCAACCCCGTCTATTCCCAACCCAAGCGCCTGCCAGACGGCAGCGATGTCGAGGGGCCGCAGCGCATCGTCGGGTATCAGGCGAACAACACCGTTTCGGTGCGCCAACGCAAGCTCGACGAAATGGGCAAAGTGATCGACGCACTGGTCCAGGCGGGCGCCAATCAGGTCAACGGCCCTGACTTCACACTGGCGGAACCTGCCGCCGCGCGTGACGAAGCCCGTGTAAAAGCGCTCAAGGATGCACGCGCCCGCGCCGACCTCTATGCCAAGGCGGCGGGCCTGCGTGTCGTCCGCATCCTCTCGATCAGCGAAAGCGGCGGTTATGCCCCACAGCCGATCATGGTCACGGCGATGCGTAAAGGGGCCATGGACTTCGCGGCCGCACCCGCGCCGGTGGCTGCCGGCGAACTGGAGATGAACGTCAATGTCACGGCGCAATTCGAACTGGCGCCGTGATTGTTTGACAGGCTAAGGGGCGGCTATGCCTGCCCCAGCGATCAAGATTTGCGGAATCAGCACCCCCGGCGCGCTCGAAGCGGCGATCCGCGCGCGCGCCGCTTATATCGGCCTCAATTTCTTTCCGAAGAGCCCGCGCTTCGTATCCCCGGGACAAGCGGCTGAGCTATCGGAGCGTGCAGAGGGTCGCGTCCGCCGCGTTGGGCTGTTCGTCGACGCGGACGACGACGCACTTGCCCAATTCATCGCAGCCACGCAACTGGACGGGCTGCAGCTTCACGGTTCGGAAAGTCCTGAGCGCACAGCTCAGGTTCGCGCTCGTTTTGGCCTGCCGGTGTGGAAGGCGCTGTCAGTGGCCAGTGCGGATGATGTCGCGCATGCTCATGCCTATGCCGGCGCCGCCGACCTCATCCTGTTCGATGCCAAGACGCCCAAGGGCGCCCTGCCCGGCGGCATGGGCCTGAGCTTCGATTGGAGCCTGGTGGCACAGTGGAAGGGAGCGGTGGCCTGGGGTCTTGCCGGCGGTCTTACCCCGGAAAACGTGGCCGAGGCGGTCGCTCTTACCGGCGCTCCGCTAGTCGACACATCCTCAGGCGTGGAAAGCGCACCGGGCATCAAGGACGAGGGTAAGATCGCGGCCTTTTGCGCTGCCGTTCAAAGGGCATAGAAAAAGGCGGCCCGCCCGAAGCGGACCGCCCTCCTCTTTTCCGACCTCGGTGCAATCGGATCAGAACTTCATGCCCACACCGGCAAGCACGGCATCGGTATCGGGCGTGTGATCGCCGATGATGTTATGGCGGTACTCCACCTTGCCGTAGAGCTTTTGGCCAATATCCTGCTGATAACCGCCGCCGACCGCGACCGACTCATTGCAAGTGGCGCAATTCTTGGTCTGGTAATCGGACAGGGCATAGAGTTTGCCGCCGCTGCCGGTCTTCATGCCCAGGCGACCACCGAAGCCCCAGGAAACGCGTGTACCGGAAGTCAGCAGCTTGTCGGCTGACACGTCGACGCCGACAAATGCCCGGCTGCCCAGATCGAAGTCATAGCCACCGGCCACGCCCGCTGTCGCTTCGGTATCGCCGTGATTCCAGACAACGCCGCCACGAGTCTCCAAGCGGGCCTCGTTGGCAAACGCCGGCGCGGCAAGCGCGGCGGTGGCGGCCGCGGCAAGCGAAAGGATGGCAATACGCATAATCGATACTCCAGATAATCTTCCCGGCTTACCGGGACCCACCCCGGCTAGGCCCGCCGCGCTTGCCCGCAGGTGAACCAATCGGGGCAATTTCAGGGCAAATGGTCGCAGGCCAACGACAGTTCACAACAACCGCGAGATAACTGAATCCTAAAGTTATTTTTTCACATTCATCCGCCTTTGCGCCATTCATTCGGACACGGGCAAGGTCCAACGGTCCGCCGCCCGGGCTGCGCCTCCGGCAAGACGATTGGAAGGGCCCGGCAAGGCTGCTCTGGACAAGCGTGGGAGCCTCTGCCAAGCGCGCTCTATGACTGTCCGACCGCCCGTGAACTCTCTGCGCTCGCTGCCTGACGCGACCGGCCATTTCGGTCAGTTCGGCGGCCGCTACGTGGCCGAGACGCTGATGCCGCTGATCCTCGATCTGGATAAGGAGTATCGCAAGGCGAAAGAAGATCCGGCCTTTCGAGCTGAGTTCGAAGACCTGCTGAAGCATTTCGTCGGTCGGCCAAGCCCGCTCTATCATGCGCCGCGCATGACCGAGCACTTCCGCGAACTGGCTCCGGCGGGCAAAGGCCCCAAGATCTATTTCAAGCGCGAAGACCTGAATCACACGGGCGCGCACAAGATAAACAATTGCATCGGCCAGATCCTGCTCGCCCGCCGCATGGGCAAGACGCGGATCATTGCTGAGACAGGCGCCGGGCAGCACGGCGTCGCGACCGCTACGGTCGCCGCCCGTTTCGGCCTTCCCTGCGTGATCTTCATGGGCGCCAAGGATGTAGAGCGGCAAAAGCCCAACGTGTTCCGCATGAAGCTGCTCGGTGCGGAAGTGCATCCCGTGACCAGCGGCGCGGAAACGCTGAAAGATGCGATGAACGAAGCGCTGCGCGACTGGGTCGCCAATGTGCATGACACGTTCTACATCATCGGTACGGCGGCGGGGCCGCACCCCTATCCTGAGCTCGTACGCGATTTCCAAAGCGTGATCGGAAACGAGACCCGCGAACAGATCATGGAAGCGGAGCGCCGCCTGCCGGACACGCTGGTGGCGGCCGTGGGCGGCGGCTCCAATGCGATCGGCATGTTTCATCCCTTCCTGGACGATCCCGATGTGGCGATGGTCGGCATAGAAGCTGCGGGCCACGGCATCGAAAGCGGTCAGCACGCGGCCAGCCTTACCGGCGGACGTCCCGGCATCCTTCACGGCAACAAGACGTATTTGCTGCAGGACGAGGACGGGCAGATCACGGAAGCTCACTCGATCAGCGCCGGTCTCGATTATCCCGGCCTTGGGCCGGAACACTCTTGGCTGCACGAAAGCGGCAGGGTCCGCTATGTGCCGATCACGGACGACCAGGCACTGGAAGCCTTCCAACTCTGCTGCGCGCTCGAGGGCATCATCCCGGCGTTGGAAAGCGCGCACGCCCTGGCCGCCCTGCCCCAGCTCACCGCCGAGATGGATGAGGACAAGATCCTTGTCGTGAATGTCTCCGGCCGGGGGGACAAGGATATCTTCACTGTGGCGGACGCCTTGGGAGTGGATCTCTGACATGACCCGCTTCGAAACCGCATTCGCAAAGGGCCCCGCCCTCGTCTGTTTCATCACCGCCGGTGACGGTGACACCGCCGCCAATCTGGACGCCCTTGTCGAAGGTGGCGCCGATGTGATCGAGCTGGGCATGCCCTTCACTGATCCCATGGCCGATGGCCCGGCGATCCAGGAAGCGAACCTTCGCTCCCTGGCCAAGGGCACGCGCACGGCGGACATCTTCCGCATGGCGGGCGAATTTCGTCAGCGCCATCCGCATGTGCCGCTTGTACTGATGGGCTATGCCAATCCGATGACCATTCGCGGCCCCGAATGGTTCGCGATCGAATGTGCCAAAGCGGGCGTCGATGGAGTGATCTGCGTCGACATTCCGCCCGAGGAAGATGCGGAGCTTGGACCGGCCCTGCGCACCGCAGGCGTCTCTCTGATCCGGCTTGCCACGCCTACCACGGACGCGGCGCGGCTTCCCGCCGTGCTCAGCGGCTCCTCAGGCTTTCTCTATTACGTCTCCGTTGCCGGAATCACCGGGATGCAGCAAGCCGCGCAGGCGTCGATCGAGCAGGCGGTAAGCAAGCTCAAAGCGGCATCGGACATCCCCGTCGCTGTCGGCTTTGGCGTCCGTACGCCGGAACAGGCCAGTGCAATCGCCAAAGTGGCGGACGGCGTGGTGGTTGGCTCCGCACTGGTGGACGTTGTGAAGCAGCATGGCGACGCGGCGGCCGCTCCCTTGCGCGAATTGACGGCCGCTCTTGCCAGCGCGGTACATTCGGTGCGCTGACTATGCGCGACTTCGCGGTTTCAGACGATCCGCGCGTGCAGGCGCAACTCGATCGGCTCGGAACGCTGTCCTTGCCGCAGGGGCGGATCGGGATCGAAACGATTGGTGCGCTGCTGGAGCGTCTTGGCGACCCGCAGCGACGCTTGCCGCCCGTATTCCACATTGCCGGGACCAACGGCAAAGGATCGACCTGCGCCTTTCTGCGCGCCGCTCTGGAGGCGGCGGGCCATAAGGTCCATGCCTTCACCAGCCCGCATCTCGTGCGCTTTAATGAGCGGATTCGCATCGCCGGAAAACTGATCGACGACGAAGCCCTGGCAGCCCTGCTTGCAGAAGTGCTGGATGCGGCCGAAGCAGCAGGGATCGCCGCCAGCTTTTTCGAGATTTCGACCGCCGTCGCCTTTCTGACCTTCGCCCACTCCCCGGCCGATGCCTGTGTGATCGAGGTTGGTTTGGGCGGTCGTTTCGATGCAACCAACGTGTTGGAAAGCCCCGCGGTCTGCGGCATCGCTTCGCTCGGCATCGATCACGAGGCGTTCCTGCTGGCCGCCGAAGAAGGCGCACCAAGCGCGCCCTTTTCTCGCATCGCCTTTGAAAAAGCGGGAATCGCCAAACGCGGCGTGCCGCTCGTCACGCTCGATTATACCCCAGCGATGAACGAGACCATTGCCGACCAGGCCGCGCGGGCGGGCGGGCCGCTCGTTCGGCAAGGGCGCGAATGGTCCCTTCATCCCCAAACCGAAGGTTTCATCTATCGCGATGCTAAGGGAGAAGTAGCGCTTCCCGCACCTGGCCTGCCTGGCGCTCATCAGATCAGCAACGCGGGCCTCGCGGTGGCCATGCTGCGGCACCAGGATGCGATCCAGATGTCCGAGGCGGCGCTGGCCAGCGCCGTCAGCAGTACTCATTGGCCGGCGCGTCTCCAACCACTGCGAGAAGGTCCGCTGACCGCCCTTCTCCCTTCGCGCGCTCCATGCTGGCTCGACGGAGGGCACAACCCTGACGCGGGCAGAGCGCTGGCGAGCCATTTCAGCGCCTCGAACGCGCCAATACATCTCATCATCGGCATGCTGGCAAACAAGAATCCGGCTGCGCTGCTCGCCCCTTTGGAAGGCCGGCTGGCGAGTGTGACGGCGGTTCCGGTTCCCGGTCATCCTTCACACGACGTCGCGGCTTTCGCCCAGGTTTCAGACAAGGTCCGGCCTGGCGCGGCGGCTAACGTCGCCGAAGCGCTGCGCCGGCTTCCCATCAATCCAGACGCAGGGGAAATCGTGCTGATCGCAGGTTCGCTCTATCTGGCGGGCGAAGTGCTGCGACTTAATCAACAGATTCCGGACTGACCCGTTTTTCCCGGCTGACGCGCAGCCATTCCAGCGACACGAACAGCACCGATATCAATGCGGTCGCCGCGGTCACCCGAAATACGGGGGCATAGCCGTAAAGATCAAACGCCTCACCAACCGCGCCGCGTCCGAGGGTGCCGACCAGCGAAAGCAATGATGAAAGCAGCGCATACTGAATCGCGCCGTAACGCTTGCTGACGATGCCGGATACGTAGGCCACAAAGGCCGTCAGCGCGAGGCCGGTGGCTACGTTCTCATAGCATATCGCCAGCAACAACCGCGTCATCCGTCCGTCGGAACCCAGGGAGGCGGCCAACGAATCAAGCCGCAAGAGATGTGAAAACGCGTCAATCGTATGCCCCCCTTCCGCAAGGTCAGCATAAAGAAAGTTGCCGAGTGGTGGCAGCACAGCGCCCAGCATGATCGTGGGGAATCGACCGATCCGGGTGAACAGATAGCCGCCCAGACTGATCCCCAGCATCGTCATCACGATGCCAAAGATCTTGGAGGCGAAGGCGACCTCTTCCTTGGTATACTTCAGTTCATCAAGGTAGAAAGGATACGCGAAACTGGCCCAGATATTATAGCAGATCGCATATGTCAGGATGAAGCCGAGCACGATCAACACACCTATCTTCAGTCGCCCGGCAAGTTCCGCCAGCGGCGCGACCAACGCGGAATAAAGGTGATTGGCGACCGTCCGTGCGGTGGAATGCACTGGATCATGCCGGGCCAGCACTTGATCCGGCCGGGTCTTCAACCAATTGCTGAAGGCGGCGACCGCAAGGGGCAGGAAGACAGTTGCGAGCAGAATCCACGGCCCCCAGATGCGTGTAAAATCGGCAACCGAAGGTGGCGCTTCGCCCGGCGCGGCTTCATTCAGCATCGAGACCGCGAAGCTGGCGATGCGCCAGATCGCCCAAAGCCAACTCAGCCCCACCACGCCAAGGCATACAGCGCGTGTGTGCGGCTTGAGTGCGCCGGGCTCCGCGAGCGCTCCCTGCAGGATCTGACGTTGGGGGCGCGGCGTGTCCGGCGCCGCCAATGTCAGCGCGATCAGGACCGCCACCACCGCGGCCATGGCCAGATAGACCTCCGCCCAGCTCATATGGCTTGCCATAACCAGCGCGATCGCCCCTCCCACGATAGAGGCAGTGCGATACCCGAACTGATAAATGGCCGAGAGCAGTTCGATCGGCACATCATCATCCGCAACATCGATCCGCCAGCCGTCTATCGCGATATCATGCGTGGCGGAAGCCAGCGCACCGACGAAGGCAAAGCCGACGAAGCTGCCGATTGAATTTACGGGATCAGTAAAGGAAATGCCGGCGAGGGAAACGAGGATCAACGCCTGGCACAATGCGATCCAGCTCTTGCGTCGGCCCAGTCGCTCCAGCCCAGGCAAACGCACCCGGTCAACTACCGGCGACCATATGAACTTGAACGAATAGCTCAGGCCGATCCAGGAGAAGACGCCGATCATCGCCAGCTTCACGCCAACTTCCCCCAGCCAGGCGGTCAGCGTGCCCACCAGGAGCGCGAAAGGCAGGCCGGACGAGAAACCAAAGGCAAGCATCATCGCCGATTTGCGGTTCTGCAAGGCCAGCCACAGCAATCGCAGCCCTTTTGGGCGCTCCGGCTTCGTAGTTGCTGCGGTAGTCATGCCTGGATATTGCCTCCTGCCTGCAAACATCGGAGCTTAACGCCCGACGCCCTCAAGGGAAGGCTGGATGAACTGCCGATCAACAGCTAAGGCACTGCCATGCCAAGACCTCCCA
This sequence comes from Novosphingobium sp., assembly GCF_036733805.1. Taxonomy (GTDB): domain Bacteria; phylum Pseudomonadota; class Alphaproteobacteria; order Sphingomonadales; family Sphingomonadaceae; genus Novosphingobium. Next base: position 32,547 of record NZ_DAIMZT010000005.1, read on the forward strand.
GAAAAACCAGCGGGCCAGGGGGCGGTCCGCCACGCGGCCGCCATTCCGACAGCAGCCGCGGCGCGCCGCCGCACTCGCGCAAGCCCGACAGCGAAAGGGCGCGAACGAATAGACCACGCGCGGCAGCTCCGACGCCTAAATCACCTTCCCTGCCCCCGCGCGAGGGAGAACGCATCGCCAAGCTGCTTTCCCGCGCCGGAGTTGCCAGCCGGCGGGAGGCGGAACGACTGATCGCGGAAGGACGCGTCAAACTGGGAGAACAGGTGATTGATGCACCCTCGACCGTGCTCACCAGTTTGAAAGGCGTGACGGTTGACGGCAAGCCGGTCAAGGAAGCGGAAGCTACGCGTCTGTTCGTGTTCCACAAACCCGCCGGCCTTATCACGGCGGAACGCGATCCGGCCGGACGGCCTACGATCTATGCGGCGCTAAGAAATGCGCTTCCCGCAGGAGCCGGGCGAGTCATGCCGATCGGCAGGTTGGACTTCAACACCGAGGGGCTGCTGCTGCTGACTAACGACGGCGAGTTCAAGCGCCAGTTGGAGCTGCCCGCCACTGGGGTGCCACGCACTTATCGTGCGCGCGCTTTCGGAGATATTACACAAGCCCAGCTTGAAGATCTGATCGACGGGATCGAGATTGACGGCGTACGTTATGGCCGGATCGACGCGAATATGGAGCGCCGCACCGGGCGCAACCAGTGGGTCGAAATGACGTTGTCGGAAGGCAAGAACCGCGAAGTCCGCCGCGTGCTCGAACATCTCGGCCTTAAAGTGAGCCGCTTGATCCGGGCGGCATATGGCCCCTTTGTGCTCGGCAATTTGCCCAAAGGCACAGCCGGGGAAGTCGCCCCCCGTGACATCGAAGCTTTCCGGCGAACCTTGCCGGGAGGCAAGGAATGAAAGACGGGCTGCGCATCGTGGCGGGCGAATGGCGCGGACGCAAGCTGGCCGCCCCTGAGGGTGATACCACCAGGCCCACGGCCGATCGCACCCGCGAGACTTTGTTTTCCATGCTCACGAGCCGCCTTGGCTCGTTCGAGGGCCTGAAGGTGGCCGATCTTTTTGCCGGATCGGGCGCGTTGGGGCTTGAAGCCTTGTCACGCGGTGCCGCGCATTGCCTCTTCATCGACCAGGATCCAGCGGCGATCCGCGCGATCCGACGCAACATCGCAAACCTGCAAGCACAGACCCGCAGCGAGGTGCGCGCCTGCTCCGTTCTCTCGCTCGGGCCAGCACGAGAGCCGCTTGATCTCGTTTTGCTGGACCCGCCTTACGGGACCGGCGCCGGCGCGGTCGCGATCGATAAGCTGGCAAGGCTCGGCTGGATCGGCCACATGACCTGGATCAGTCTCGAAACGGCGCGGGACGAAACTGTCTCGATCAGGGGTTTCGAAACGGAGACCATGCGGGATACGGGTAAGGCACGGCTACATATCCTGCGGTGGCAGGGCCAGTCGTGAACGTAGATGGGACGCCTACTTTCCCGGCGCCCACCTTCCGTCTCCTGGCACGGTCTTATGCGCTGTTGGTTTTGGCGGGTTCATGCTCGCGCGCCCAATGTTGAAGGGGCTGATTACCCCAATTCAGTCCGGCCTGGCCGGATTGATGCATTCATCCTGCTTTTGAGCGTTGCAGACGGCGTAATTCTGACCGTCAAACCTGCACTTCCGTGGCTCGGCCGTGACTATCCCTGGATATGACCTGTGTCGGGCCGGCGGCGGCGGCGCTAGCCGTCGCAATTACCGCGGCGATGACAGAAAGCACCTGCTTCATCATGGTCGATCTCCCAATCTGGGTCCCCTGTCGCTGCGTCTAAAACGGCGCCTGGATTGAAGTTCCCGCCGTCAGCAAACGTGCGACAAATGACGAGACTTGGGAGGTAGCCTCGAACCAACGATCTTGCCGAAGAACGGGCGGCTCATTTACCGCCCGGATTACGGCAGTTGTCCTGAATTTTTCTGGTGCAAACCGGATAAGTCTTGTTCATCTCAGTGGCCGGCGGCGGTGTCAGCGCACCCTTATACGGCCCGGCGTGATAGCTCTGGTCAGCCGGCATGGCTGGGGGCACAGGCTCGCTGGCCGTGTGGGGATCGGTGGGTCCACTTGTCGGCGTTCCTCCTCCCGGTGGGTTGGCCTGTTTCTGCACTGTGTTCGCCGTGCTTGCGGCCTGCCCCTTGAGTTGCTGCATAACGGATTGCCAGGCAATTTCCCGCTGCTGCGGGCTCATTTTGTAAATCTGGCCCCGTTGTTCAGGCGTAAGCGCCCAATAGCCTTCCTGCCGCTCCGGCGGCAAAGTCCAGAAGTAGGCTTTGTTCTCGGGCGGCCAGCCAGCATAGTCCGCTTGCCGCTCAGGCGGCCAGGCGTCGTGAGCAGCTTGTTGCTGCGCCGTCAGCTTAGGCTCCCCGGCAGGCGTCGTGGCTGCCGGTCCTGACTGCGTGGGATCAGACGCGACTGGCGGTGTCGATCCGGGTGTGGACGGCTCAGATGAGGAAGGCGACGACCCAGCCGGGTCCGAACCGGATGGTGGAGGCACGGCGTCACTGGGAACTTCGCTGGCGGCGTCAGCGACCGAACTCACGATCGGTCCGACCGTCAGAGCCATAACCGCAGCCCCGGCAAGAAAGAACTTGCGCATGATTTTACCCTCCGTCGCGATGATGCAAGTGGGGGAAACACGAACCGGCCTGGCCATTGTTCCATTCGTTGCGACGAAGCGGCCTTGCGCCACGACACTCCGTTCCCTAGTTGTTCACGGGTGAACGATTTGAAATATCCCCTGTCCGCCGGCTCTGAAGACCCGCTGATCGTGGGGCTGAACGCCCCCCAGCGTGAGGCTGTTCTGACAACCGAAGGCCCTGTGCTGATGTTGGCCGGCGCGGGCACCGGCAAGACGGCAGCGCTTACCGCACGGCTTGCGCATTTGATCCGCAGTCGTCTCGCATGGCCCAGCGAGATCCTTTGCGTCACTTTCACGAACAAGGCGGCGCGCGAAATGCGTCAGCGCGTAGGAGGGCTGATCGGCCCGGCGGTGGAGGGCATGCCCTGGCTGGGCACCTTCCACGCCATCGCTGCGAAGATGCTCAGGCGACACGCCGAACTGGTGGGGCTGCAAGCCAATTACACGATCATCGACACGGACGACCAGCTTCGCCTGCTCAAGCAACTAATCCAAGCGGAAGGGGTGGATGAAAAGCGCTGGCCTGCGCGCCAACTGGCCGGCTGCATAGATCGCTGGAAGAATCGGGGCCTTAATCCGCAAGACATCGATGCAGGAGAGAACGAAGCTTACTGCAATGGCCGGGGCCGAAAGTTCTACCAGCTTTACCAGGATCGTTTGAAAGCGCTCAATGCATGCGATTTCGGCGATCTTCTCCTGCACATGCTGAATATCCTGCGCACTCGCCGCGAGGTGCTGGAACAGTACCAGCAACGGTTCAAGTACGTGATGGTGGACGAATATCAGGACACCAACCAGGTGCAGTATCTTTGGCTGCGTCTGATCGCACAAGGCCGGCAGAACATCTGCGTAGTGGGCGATGACGATCAGTCGATCTATTCCTGGCGCGGCGCCGAAGTGGCGAATATCCTGCGCTTCGAGAAGGATTTTCCCGGCGCCAAAGTGATCCGGCTGGAGCAGAATTATCGCTCCACGCCGCAAATATTGGCCGCCGCCTCCGGCCTTATCAGCGAGAACAGCCAGCGCCTGGGCAAGACGCTGTGGACCGAGCGCCACCCCGGCGACAAGCTGCGCGTGATCGGCGTTTGGGATGGCCCCGAAGAAGCGCGTCGGATCGGCGACGAAATCGAACGGCTTGAACGCGAAGGCGCGCCGCTCGATCAGGTCGCCATTCTCGTTCGCGCGCAATATCAGACGCGCGAACTCGAAGACCGCTTTATCAGCATCGGCCTGAGATACCGCATCATCGGCGGCTTCCGCTTTTATGAGCGTGCCGAGATCCGTGATGCATTGGCATATCTGCGCGTAATTGAGCAGCCGGCTGACGATCTTGCTTTCGAACGCATCTACAACACGCCTAAGCGCGGGCTTGGGGCCAAGGCGATCGAAGCACTGCACCAGCTGGCCCGCCGTCAGTCCATCCCGCTTACCGCCGCCGCGATTGAGATCGCCGATACGGACGAACTGCCCGCGCGCGCCCGCAATACCTTCCTTTCGCTGATGCGCGATTTTGCGCGCTGGCGCAGCCTGTCAGGCTCCGAAAGCCCGGCCAACCTGTTGCGCACTGTACTCGACGAAAGCGGCTATACCGATGCACTCCAGTCCGAAAAGACGGCAGAGGCGGCTGGGCGGCTGGAGAACCTCGTCGAACTCGCGCGCGCCATGGAGGAATATGACGGCCTTGGCGACTTCCTTGAGCATGTCAGCCTGGTGATGGACAACGACGCCGCGGCTGATGAGGAAAAGGTGACGATCATGACCATGCACGCCGCCAAAGGGCTGGAATTCGATCACGTCTTCCTGCCGGGCTGGGAGGAAGGGGTGTTTCCGTCACAGCGGGCGCTTGACGAAGGCGGCCTCGCCAGCCTTGAGGAGGAACGGCGCCTCGCTTATGTCGCCATCACGCGGGCGCGTCGCAAATGCACGATCCTTCACGCTGCCAACCGGCGCATTTATGGCCAGTGGACCAGTTCCATACCCTCGCGCTTCATCGCCGAATTGCCCGACGAACATGTGGAACAGGAAACGACACTTTCCGGGGGCGCGTCGCTGTGGCGAGCGCAATGGTCGGAACACGCCGATCCCTTCGCCGATGTCGCGCGCGCCAATCCTGCCCGCACGGTGACGCGCGGTCCAGGCTGGCAACGCGCGACGCGTCAGGAATACGATCCCATGCCGCGCAAGATCGCGGAAACCACGCGTAGCGCCGCAAGTTTCGCCGCCAAACCGCGCACGGACATTGCGGTGGGCGCGCGCGTCTTTCACGAAAAGTTCGGTTACGGCGTGGTTGCGGGGCAGGAAGGCAACAAGCTGGAGATCGATTTCGAACAAGCGGGCCGCAAGCGGGTGATCGACAGCTTTATAAAGATTCCGGATTGAAGGCGGCGTCGAGCAGACGCCCCGGCCCGCTTAAGTTCAAATCACGCCGGGTATTAGCCGCGATCGTACCGCGCTGGCATAGCTGCGATAGGCCGGGTCCTGCAGCAAGACCTTCTCTTCCTCACCGGCCCGCATCCAGAGCAGGATCCAGCACAAGGCGATCACAGCAACGTTCCAGACCGAAAGAAACAGCAGCAAAATGCCAAGGTGATTAATCAGATAACCGGAATACATGGGATGGCGCACGAAGCGGTAAAGCCCGCTCCGCTTTACGCCACGGTTCGCGGCCACGAGCCCGAAGCTGCGGCGTAACGAAAGCTTGGCCAGGATCGACAGCGCGACGCCGCCGGTGACAAGAGTGGTAGAAATCGCGTCCGGCAGTATCTGCTTGCCGACCGGCAGGATCAGAAGCGGACAGGCGGTTCCAACGAAGCCTAGCAACACCGGACGCAGCGCCATCGCCACCTCACCTGGCCGCTGCAATACGACCAGCAACACGCCGAGAATTTCGGCTGTCAGGAACACAATCACCTGCGGATGATGCGTCATTGTTGCGGCCATGCGGCTGACCGCTAACGAGGCCAGAGCAATGAGCAGCGCGCATTCGGTGTAGTGAATCAGACGATAACGCATCACCGCACTCCCCCAGATCACGCAAAACGTCGTCCCCTAACGACAGATCATCCGTACCGGATCGCGGTAAACAACCCGTTATGACGATCCGACAGCCCCCCATTTAGTCTTCAGAAACCACATGATGCTAAATCTCGATCTCGCAAAGAAACGGGCAACGGCATAAAAAAGCACAAATGCTGGATCTGATCGTCATCGTTGAGGCGCTTGTCGTGAGCGCGTTGCTGTTCGTTCCCTTAGAACGGCTTCTCCCGGTGCCGGATGCCGGTCGTCGAACATTGAAAAGCTGGATCGTCGATTTGGCTCATGCCACGCTAGGCGGTCAGGCCATCAAAACCGGCGCGACCGTGCTGCTGGCTCTCATCCTGATGGGCCATCCGCAATCGACGCTGGCCGCATCTCTGCCAATTTGGCTTCAAGTGATCCTCCTGCTTCTCATCTGTGATTTGATTATCTGGATTGTGCACCGTGCCTGCCATGCCATGCCTCTGCTATGGCGCTTTCATCGCATTCATCACAGCAGCACGCGCCTTGATTGGTTGGCGGCCTCCCGCGTCCACCCCTGCGAGCAAATCCTGATGACGACGGCAATCGCCTTGCCGATGCTGACACTGGGCTTTTCCCCTGCAGCAACCGCCATTTATCTTGGTGTTTACGAAGTTCATGCAGTGCTGCTTCATGCCAACACCCGTATGTCACTCGGCCCGCTGGAAGCGATCTTCACGCCGCCGCGCATCCATCACTGGCATCATGCCGACGAACCCCATGCCTATGACAGCAATTTCGGATCACAGCTCGTAATCTGGGACAGGATGTTCGGCACGGCCTATCATCCTCAACGACGCTATCCGAAGCGTTTCGGAGTAGATGCACCGCCGGAGGAGGATTTCGTCACGCACCTGCTCGCGCCGTTCAAGGCACAGCCTCCGGTCGCTGCCGATAGCGCATCAACCTCACAAATCGTGTGACGCTATACTCGCGTTACACCAAGGCGGACACACTGAGGAAATCCGGCACCGGACCGTTCCAACCTTCCTCAGCCGCACCGATATCCAGGTCCTCACGACGCGTGCCTCGCGCTTTGCGTGGCTTGACGGCGCTCTGTTCCTGTTGACGCGCGCTCTGGTCCCGCTTCACCCGGGGGCTGGTTTCGCGTCCACCGCTCTGGCCCTCGCGCCGCTGGCGCGGCGACGCTTCCTGGAAACGCTCTTCCGGCTCATCAAGCCGGAGTTCATAAATCGGAATTTTGCCTCCGGTCAGCTTCTCGACACTCTCGATCGCTTCGGCATCTTCCGGCGTGACAAGAGTGAAGGCGCGCCCCGTCGCCCCACCTCGGCCAGTGCGGCCGATACGGTGGACATAGTCATCCGGATGCCAAGGCGTGTCGAAGTTGAAGACGTGGGAAACGCCCTTGATGTCCAGGCCGCGTGCCGCGACATCGGATGCGCACAGGATATTGATCTCGCCGGCCTTGAAGCGGTCAAGCTCGGCAAGGCGGGCGGGTTGGTCCATGTCACCATGGATCTCGCCAGCGGCAAAGCCGTGTCGCTTGAGGCTTTTAGCCAATTCCCGCACCGCCGTCTTGCGGTTGCAGAAGACAATGGCGGTCGAAACGTCATCCGCGTGGAGCAAATGGCGTAGCGCCTCGCGCTTCTTCCTCGCAGGCACTGCCACTTTATGCTGCGCGATGTTGGTATTCGTCGTCGCCGGCCGCGCGACCTCTATATACTTGGGATTTGAGAGGAAGCGGTCAGCCAGCTTTTTGATCGGCGGCGGCATGGTCGCGGAAAAGAGAAGAGTCTGGCGATTTGTCGGCAGTTTCGCGCAGATATTCTCGATGTCGGGGATAAATCCCATGTCGAGCATGCGGTCTGCCTCATCGATCACCAGGAGTTCACAGCCGGTGAGCAGAATCTTTCCGCGCTCAAACAGGTCCATCAGGCGGCCCGGCGTGGCGATCAGCACGTCCACCCCTTCCGAAAGCGCCTTGACCTGATCGCCCATCTGCACGCCGCCGATCAGAAGCGCCATCTTCAGATCGTGATTCTTGCCGTACTTCTCGAAATTCTCGGAAACCTGTGCGGCCAGTTCGCGCGTAGGTTCCAGGATCAGCGAGCGCGGCATAAGTGCACGGCGCCGGCCGTGAGCAAGAATGTCGATCATCGGCAACACGAAGCTCGCCGTCTTGCCGGTGCCGGTCTGAGCGATGCCGATCAGATCCTTCATCATCAGAACCGGCGGAATCGCCTGCGCCTGAATAGGAGTCGGCTCCGTGTAGCCTGCGGCTTCCACCGCTTGCAGCAATTCGTCTGACAGGCCGAGATCGGCGAAGCTCATAAGTGACTGGTTTTCCGGAAAGGCTTGAGTGCATACGCACGACGCCGACCTGGAACGGGATCATTCATCCCCTCGCAAGCCGATCATGCAACTGCGCGGGCCCTTTGCGCGAAAGCGCGTCAAAGTCAAGGATTTCCGCGCCGACGGCGCAGTAAGATCAGCGGCTCACCGGTCGCTTTCCGTGAGTTGCCGAATGCGGGTGAGTTTGCAGTTCATCCCGCTACGCGAAAGCAGCGTGTCGCGATCGACGCAGAGCTGCCCGTCGGCCGTTCGCGAAAGATAAAAGCCCAGATAGAAATCGCGCGCCCGGCAGGATCGCTCCAAATCGGCCGCTACAAGCCGCCGGTCGCGCATATATAGCAGCAGGCGATTGCCGCGATCCGGTTGCACGCCCGCAATGCCGGCAATGGAAAGACAATTGCCGATCTTACGCTCCTTGTAACGCACCTCGCTTTCGGCTTCGGGAATGCCGATGAACATGGGCGGCGATATTGGAATGGTTCCGCGCGGGCTGATGCGGATTTCCATACGCTGTTCGATATGTACCTGCCAGCCTGGTTCCGGTTCGACCTCCCGCAGCATGATGGTCGCAAAAGGCCAATCCGGCGCCAACACAGAGGGAACAGCATCGCCTCCGGCATAATGGGGCGAACGAGCGTCAGTCGGCAAGGCTATGACCGGCGGCGCGTCAGCGTCCGAATCACTCTCAATCGCGCCTGCCGTCGGAAGCAGCATGACGATCGGATAGAGCAGAACGGAAACGAGGTTCATTCTTGGGCGGATCTCCGAGGCACCGCAATGCCGCGCTGGAGAGCTTATCGCAAGACCTTGAACCAGCGCTTAACTTCGAGAACTGTGCATTTCGCAAAGGGTGCAAACCGACTGACGCCGTGCCATATCAAGAGGATGACGACACTAACTGACTTTCTTGATGAGGTAGCCGCCCGTCTGGGACCTCGGGGTCTGACCCGCGACGGCGACCTGATCGCGCCCTGGCTCACCGATTGGCGTGGCCGTTTCACCGGGCAAGCCTGCGCTATGGCGTCCCCGGCGAATACGCAGGAAGTTGTCAGTCTGGTGCAACTTTGCGCAACGCATGGCGTGCCGATCGTGCCACAAGGCGGGAACAGCGGGATGTCAGGTGGGGCGACCCCGGACGAGACCGGGAACGCGCTGCTCCTGTCGATGCGGCGGATGAACGCGATCCGCGAGATCGATGTGGAAACGCGGCGCGTCACATGCGAAGCCGGTGTCGTTCTGCAAACGCTGCACGACACGGTCGAAGAGAAGGGCCTGCGCTTTCCCCTGACACTGGGGGGAAAAGGATCGGCGACGATTGGGGGCTTAATTTCGACTAACGCGGGCGGCTCGCAAGTCCTTCGTCATGGGTCAATGCGGGAACTGGTGCTGGGGCTGGAAGCCGTCCTGGCGGATGGCAGGGTGTTCTCGATGCTAACGCCGCTCAAGAAGGATAACCGGGGGTTTGATCTCAAACAATTGCTGATCGGCTCGGAAGGCACGATGGGAATCGTCACCGCGGCCACTTTGAAATTGCTGCCCACAATGGCGGAGCGGGTGGTGATCTGGGCCGGCGTGCGTTCGGCCACCGTTGCGCGCAGCCTGCTTCTGTATTGCGAGGATGCGGCTGGGCAAGCGCTGGAAGGTTTTGAGGTCATGCCGCAGCAATGCCTGGATGCCGTATTGGACCACTTGCCCACGGCGCGGGCGCCATTGCCGGATCGTCATCCCTGGCATGTTCTTATCGAAGTTGTCGCGGATCATGGTTCTGCCGCCTCTTTGCGCGAACGCTGTGAGACGATGATGGCCGAAGCCTACGAGCGGAATCTGATTGAAGACGCGGTGATGTCCGCAAGCGAGGCGCAGGCGGAAGCCTTCTGGTTGCTGCGCGAATCGGTTTCACCGGCGGAACGCGAGCGGGGCCCCGCAGTTCAGCATGATATTTCCGTTCCGGTCGAGAAGATGCCCGAATTTATCGAACTAACCGCCCCCATGATCGAGGCGGAGTGGCCTGGCACGGAAGCTATCGCTTTCGGGCATCTCGGCGACGGAAACGTTCATTATCACGTGATCGCCCCTCACGTGACGGATGGGCGCGCCTGGCAGAAAAACGAAGGCAAGGCGATCAGCCGCCGCGTGCATGATCTCGTTACCGAATGGGGCGGCTCTATCAGCGCCGAACACGGCATCGGCCAGCTCAAGCGCGAGGAACTCGCGCGGTTGGGCGATCCCGTGGCCCTTTCAATGCTGCGCGCAGTCAAGAAGGCGCTCGATCCGCAAGACCTGCTGAATCCCGGCAAGTTGATGTGAAACCCGACAGCGCCGGCGCGCGCTTGCGCCGCCTAAGCCCAGCCTCTAAAGCGGCGGCTATTTCACGCCCCATTCGCGGAGAGTAAGCCATGGCCACCGCGCCGCAAGATCCCGGACTGCCCTTGTTCTACAAGGACCTCATCCCGCTCAACTCGCAGCAGCACGCGAATTGGAAAACCCGCTCGACGGACAAGGCCACCTGGCTTGTCAACGTCAACTCCGTACCGCTCACGGTTGAAGAGTTCCCGCAGGCGCAGCGCAATTTCCCGATCATCTTCACCAGTGGAGATAATCCGATTCCGCTTGCGCTGATGGGAATGAATGAAGGCGTCAACGTCTTCGTCGAAGATGACGGCAGCCTCATCTCGCCTGTATACATTCCCGCTTACGCTCGCCGCTATCCGTTCATGCTCGCACGGCTGCGGCCGGACGCAGAAGAGCTTTCGCTCTGCATCGACCCGACGAGCGATCTGGTCGGCGAGCTTGACGACGGCGAAGCGCTGTTCGCGGATGCACAGCCGAGCGAAGCCACGAAGAGCATGCTCCAGTTCTGCGAGAATTTCGAAATCGCCGGCACTAAGACCGGTAACTTCGTCGCCGAACTCAAGAAGCACAACCTGCTTATGGATGGAGAGCTTAACATCGACACCGGCGATGGCAGGCCGTTCAACTATCGCGGTTTCCAGATGGTCGATGAAAACAAGCTTCGCGACATGCGCGGCGATATCCTTCGGCAATGGAATCAGAACGGCATGCTGCCGCTCATATACGCGCACCTGTTCTCCCTTGAGCTTGTCCGCGACATTTTCGGCCGCCAGGCGGCCCAAGGGAAAATGCCTCAGCCTCCGCTGAATGCCTAAGCGCTTTCGGGCGGGCGAATTATGGCACAATTGTCACACAAGCAACCATTCTTCGCCCCACCACAAAGCAGCGCTGGACAAACCGCATTTGATTTGCATCAACGAATCTCTTGAAACTCGCCGCAGGTTTGCTTATGTTGGCAATGCCTGATCGGCGCTACCCTCATGGCCCGGTCAGGTTGGTGCACATTGTGCACCTCCTCCCTGAACCTTGGCCACCTCGTGCTATGCACGAGGTGGTTTTTTAATGCCTACTCGGCTGCCAGAGGCCAACCTTTCCCATCGACGCCTTGTCCGAGCCCGGAGACGACCGCCGCCAAACAGCGGACAAGCGCGCACATATCTTCGATCATGGAGGGCAGGCCCCGGCCCGGTTCCACAAGGCCGTGGTCCAGATATCGGCTGCGATCTATCTCGAGTTGAATGGCATGAAGTCCGGAACGCGGGTCAGCGTGGCGCTCCAGCACATATCCTCCCGCATAAGGGCGATTATGTGCAGCTTCACGGCCCGACTTGGCGAGTTGAGAGAACGCTGCCGCCACCAGACTACCGTGGCAGGCAGCGCCAAACCTATCACCGACCACCACTTCAGCCGCCACTGCGCCCGCGCGCGCCTGCAATGGCGGCATCGAATGGAGATCGATCAGCAGCGCAGCCCCCCACCGATCCCGCAAGGCACGTAACGCCCGTTCCAACGCCGCGTGGTAAGGGGCGTGGATGCCTTCGATCCTGTCCGCAAGGTCCGCAAGGGCAAGCCGCCGCCGCCACAGCTCGCCGATCATGGGCAGCCGGCGAGGTATCACCCCCAGCCCTGTCCGCGCCCGCCGACTCGGTGCGGTTGCCCAGTCAGCCGGCCTATCGCGCCGCACGAACATCTCCCAATCCACGTCGTCCGGCGCCCGGTTCAAGTCGATCATTGCGCGCGGGGCGTTAGCAATCAGCAGATGCGCGCCCGTCGCCCGTGCGACGCCGCGGGCGATCCTATCGACATAGCGGTCCTCAAGACGCAGCAGGACCGATTTGTCATGGCGCATATCGCCCAGCAACAAGCGCGGATAAGCACGGCCACTGTGAGGCACCGCGATCAGCACCGGGATCGCGGAGGGCTCACCCCCGTGAAGCATGAAGGCAGGAATGCCCGGAGAGCCCGGAATTAGCCCTCCCGATTGCAACAGCGAATCACTCTCCGGGGGCTGCTCGATCATCCGCTCACGCTGTCCCTTTCATCTTGTCGAGTCAAAGCGTCCCGTTACCGGTCAGTCCTGAATCCGGGCGAGAAAATTAACTGCTAAAGGGTTATACGCCTCACCAGAACCTGTAGTCGCACAAGCACTCAACAATCTGGAATCAAGCGATGATCCGCATCCTCCTTGCCGAAGATGACCCGGCAATGCGCACTTATCTTACGCGCGCTCTTCAAAATGCCGGTTACGATGTCGTCGCCGTCGACAGAGGGTCCGCGGCGCTGCCCTATCTCGAGAGCGAGGAATTTGACCTGTTGCTTTCGGATATCGTCATGCCGGAGATGGACGGCATCGAACTGGCACAGCGTTGCGCGGAGATTTCGCCACTGACGAAAGTGATGTTCATCACTGGTTTTGCCGCCGTGACTCTGCGCGCGAGCCGGGAAGCGCCGCACGCTAAAGTGCTTTCCAAGCCTTTCCACCTCCGCGACATCGTGATGGAAGTGCAGCGCATATTCGGCCTTTCCGCGCACGCACAGCTTTGACCGGGAATTTTTCCGCGCCAAAGCGTCTTGCATCGATAAAAAGCCGACGCTAAAGGGCCAGTCCTCCAAGCGGACAGTCTCTAGGGATCACTGCAAGGAAGCTCGGTGGAATGGGCGTATAGCTCAGTGGTAGAGCACTATGTTGACATCGTAGGGGTCGCAAGTTCAATCCTTGCTACGCCCACCATTCCCTGAAAGCCCGCCGCGACCACCGGCGGGCTTTTCGCTTTTTTGCAGCCTCCTGCTTCCTCAGCGACGTGATCGTCCTTGCGACCGGAACTCACGCGCCGCCCACCTCCTATCCTTGCCTTGCTATGCGCCCTTCGCCTGCCTAAGGAGGCGCGCAAATTCTCATCCCTCAGCGGAGCTTTCGCGAATGGCAAAGATCAAGGTTGCAAACCCCATCGTCGAGATGGACGGCGATGAAATGACGCGGATCATCTGGCAGTGGATCCGCGAGCGTCTGATACTCCCTTATCTCGACATCGATCTGAAATATTACGATCTCTCGGTCCAGAAGCGCGATGACACGAACGATCAGATCACCGTCGATGCCGCCAACGCCACGAAGCAATATGGCGTGGCCGTAAAGTGTGCGACGATCACACCGGATGAGGCCCGCGTCGAAGAGTTCAGCCTCAAGAAGATGTGGAAGTCGCCGAACGGTACGATTCGCAACATCCTGGGCGGCGTCGTCTTTCGCGAGCCGATCGTGATCTCTAACGTACCGCGCCTGGTTCCGGGCTGGACCGATCCGATTGTCGTCGGCCGTCACGCCTTCGGCGACCAGTACCGCGCCACGGACACGCTGATCCCCGGCGCGGGCAAGCTGCGCCTGGTGTGGGACGGCGAAAACGGTGAGAAGATCGATCTCGACGTATTCGATTTCCCGGCCCCTGGCGTCGCCATGGCGATGTACAACCTGGACGAATCGATCCGCGACTTCGCCCGCGCCTCTTTCAATTACGGCCTTTCGCTGGGCTGGCCCGTGTATCTTTCAACCAAGAACACGATCTTGAAAGCCTATGACGGGCGCTTCAAGGATCTGTTCCAGGAAGTCTTCGACAATGAAGGCTTTGCGGAGCAGTTCAAGGCCAAGGGCATCACTTATGAGCACCGTCTGATCGACGACATGGTTGCCTCAGCCCTCAAGTGGTCGGGCAAGTTCGTCTGGGCGTGCAAGAACTATGACGGCGATGTACAGTCGGATACGGTGGCACAGGGCTTCGGCTCGCTGGGTCTGATGACGTCGGTGTTGATGGCGCCTGATGGCAAAACCGTTGAGGCAGAGGCTGCTCACGGCACTGTGACTCGCCACTACCGTCAACATCAGCAAGGTAAATCGACATCGACCAACCCGATCGCCTCGATCTTTGCCTGGACCCGTGGCCTCATGTATCGTGGCAAGTTCGACAACACACCGGAAGTCGTGAAGTTCGCCGAGACTTTGGAACGCGTTTGCGTGGAAACGGTCGAGAGCGGCAAGATGACGAAGGACCTCGCTCTTCTGATCGGCCCGGATCAAAGCTGGATGACCACCGAGCAATTCTTTGAGGCGATTGTCGAAAACCTTGAAAAGGAAATGGTGAGCTGGGCGTAGGCTCTTCACCGATTTCAACGGCATTCTAAAGCCCCCTTCCGGCGACGGGAGGGGGCTTTTACTTGGCAACGAAGCGCGTCGCCCCGCGTGCCGCATTGACTATTTGTTCTTGATATGTTCAATTACTCCAATGTCGGCAATCAGAGGCAGAGGAGCAGTCAGCAGCAACGCGAGCGCGCGTTTCAAGCTGCCCGCGAAGGAACCGGACGGCGATTGGCTGGATGGCCTCGAGGCGATCGACGGCGAACAACGCCATCCCGCCACGACTGTTACGGAAGAACACCCCCGGTCGATCCTGTCGTTCAACAAATCGCCTGATGTTCCTTTCGACCGTTCTATCAATGCTTACCGCGGCTGCGAGCATGGCTGCATCTACTGCTTTGCCCGGCCCACGCATGCTTATCACGATCTCTCGCCGGGATTGGACTTCGAAACCAAGCTGTTCGCCAAGCCTGACGCCGCACGGCTCTTGCGAGAAACGCTTGCCAAGCCGGGGTATTCCCCCGCGCCGATCGCTATGGGCACTAACACTGATCCATATCAGCCGATCGAGAATCGTTATCGAATAACCCGGCAGATCCTCGAACTCTGCCTGGAAACGCGCCATCCCGTGACGATCACCACCAAGTCGGACCGAGTGCTGCGCGATCTCGACCTTCTGGAAAAACTTGCACAACAAAACCTCACGTTCGTCGCCATTTCCATCACCAGCCTCGATCCGCATCTCTCGCGTCTGCTGGAGCCGCGCGCAGCCTCACCGGCCAAGCGCGTCGCCGCGTTGGGGCGGTTGGTGGGCGCCGGGGTGCCCGCCTATGTCTCGATCGCGCCGGTTATTCCTTCGATCACGGACAGCTTCCTGGAAGCCATTCTAGCCGAAGCTGCAGGGCACGGAATCCGCGCGGCAACCTGGCTTTTGATCCGGCTGCCTCACGAAGTCGCCCCGCTGTTTCGAGAATGGCTGGAGACTCACTTCCCTGACCGTGCGGCCAAGGTTATGGCGACGATCCGTTCGATGCGCGGGGGCCGAGACAACGATCCCCAGTTCTTCACCCGAATGAAGCCCGAGGGGGTCTGGGCGGACTTATTCCGCCAACGCTTTCGCTTAACCGCAAGGCGGCTGGGAATTGGTAAGCCCGACGTAAAGCTCGATTGCACCGCATTCCGGCGTCCATCCCTGAACGGACAGCTGCCACTGCTATAGGCGCGCGCATTCGTACAAAGAGTGCTCAATTCTCTCAATGCGAGGGCAGAGGAAACCTCTGGAACCCGTCGCGCGTTTGTCTGGCCATACTCGTCATTAACGAGAGGAGGCAGATATGGCCGACGAAACCGTCACAACCTCTGACCCGAATGAACCAACGCCGACGGCGCATACCACGATCATCCGCGAGGGATCATCCGGCAGCGGCCTGGGAATATTCCTGGCGGTGATCCTGCTGATCGCCATCATTGGCGGCATCTACATATTCAACCGCAATTCCGCGAGCGAGGATACCCGGAACAACGCCGTCGCCGAAGCGGCCCGAAATGTCGGCAATGCCGCAACGAAAGCCGGCAATGCGGCAGAGAATGCCGCGAACAATACCGCAGACAATGCACAACCGCAAAAATGACCAAGTCCGCTAACGGTGTCGGGCATCAAGCAACCCGACGAAGAGGTTCCGGACGCCTGCTTGCCGTTAGCGAAATATTGGAGAGGCCATCAATCGAAGCAAGCTGTTCCGCGAAGTCGCCGTCCAATGCAAAATCACGGCCCAGTCTGACTTTCTGCTGCTGGCCATTTCCGAGCTGAAGGGTTGCGATAACTTCACCGCAGCCCTTGGTGCCGGGGCGCATCAGCAATGCCAATTCCTGCACCGCCTCAATCCGATCGATATCGAGCCGGAGCAGCATGCGTGCATCGGCCTTTACCTCGGCCAGCGGTCTCGCCCCGCGAACGGTGACACGCGGCGGTTCGTCAACACTCGGGCTGTCGAGTTCGACAGTCAGCAGGACGCAAGCGCCCTCCCTCGCCCACCTGACAAAATCATCAACAAGGCTTTCCTCGAAGCAGGAGGCGGAAAAGTTGCCGGACTGATCCGAGAAATCAGCCATCACGAAATCCCTGCCTTTACGCGTCTTTCGCTTTTGCACGGATTCCACCATCGCGGCCATGACCGCGCCGGTGCGACCGCCAGCGCCGCTTGCAGTCAGGCTGGCGTGCGTGCGTGCGCCATTGGCTGAGGCTACGGTGCGATATTGCTCGACCGGATGAGCGGCGAAGTAGAAGCCGAAGTTCTCGCGCTCCTTGGCCATTTGGTCCGTCCGACTCCAGGGTTCACATTCGATGAGGCGTAATGCCTGTTCCGTGTGATCGCCGCCGCCGAACAGCCCATGTTGGTCGCTGGCGCGCTCGCGGGAGGAGCGATCCGCCTCGGCCAGCAGCGTATCAGCGTTGGCAAGCACTTTGGCGCGGTTCGGCTCAAGGCTGTCAAAGGCACCTACAGCCGCAAGGCTTTCAAGTTGGCGACGGTTCATTGACCCGGCGGGCGCGCGGCGGAATACATCGTCGAGGTCAACGAAAGGTCCTTTCGCTTCACGCTCGGCGACAATTGCCTCCATCGCTTTTTCGCCGACATTGCGGATGCCGGCCAGAGCATAGCGCACGGCATGGCTTTCCGCCGTCTCCTCAACGCAGAACTCGGCTTCGGAACGGTTGATGTCGGGCGCGGCGATCTCAATCCCGTTGCGACGGGCATCATCCACGAAGATGGCGAGCTTTTCTGACTGATGCATGTCGAAACACATCGCCGCGGCATAAAACTCATGCGGGTAATGCGCCTTCAGCCAGGCGGTGTGATAAGCGAGCAAGGCATAAGCTGCGGCGTGCGATTTGTTGAAGCCGTATCCGGCGAACTTGTCGATCAAATCGAAAAGCTCGTTGGCCTTGGCCGCGTCGATACCGGACACCGCCTTGCAACCGTCGACGAAGCGCTGGCGCTGCGCATCCATTTCCGCCTGCACCTTTTTGCCCATAGCGCGCCGCAACAGATCGGCATCGCCGAGCGAATAGCCGGCCAGGATCTGCGCCGCCTGCATAACCTGTTCCTGGTAAACGAAGATCCCGTATGTCTCACTGAGAATGCCGGCGAGTTTCTCATGCGGATATTCGATCGCCTCCAGTCCGTTCTTGCGGCGACCGAACAGCGGAATATTGTCCATCGGGCCGGGTCGATAAAGCGAAACGAGCGCGATGATATCGCCGAAATTAGTCGGTTTGACCGCCGCCAGCGTGCGACGCATGCCCTCCGATTCCAGCTGGAACACGCCAACCGTATCACCTCGCTTGAGCAGTTCATAAACAGCTGGATCCTCCCACCCCAGCGTCGCGAGGTCGATCGATATCCCCCGGCGTTCCAGCAGGTCGCACGCCTTGCGCAGGACTGACAGCGTCTTGAGGCCCAGAAAATCGAATTTCACTAGGCCGGTATCTTCGACGTACTTCATGTCGAATTGGGTAACCGGCATGTCGGACCGCGGATCGCGATACAATGGGATCAGCTTTGCCAGCGGTCGATCCCCGATCACCACACCCGCAGCGTGCGTAGAGGAATTGCGTGGCAAACCTTCGAGCTGGACCGCAAGGTCAACGAGGCGTTTCACCTCGGGATCAGTGTCGTATTCGCGGCGAAAATCCGACGCGCCATTGAGAGTACGTTCGAGCGTCCAGGGATCGGTGGGATGGTTGGGAACCATCTTGCACAGCGAATCAACACGGCCATATCCCATCTGCAATATACGTCCGCAGTCCCGCAGCACCGCGCGCGCCTTCATTGTGCCGTAAGTGATGATCTGAGCGACGTGATCGTCGCCATATTTGGCTTGCACATAGCGGATCACCTCTCCGCGCCGGGTTTCACAGAAATCGATGTCGAAGTCCGGCATCGACACGCGTTCCGGATTGAGAAACCGTTCGAACAGCAGACCCAGCTTAAGCGGGTCGAGATCGGTAATCGTCAGCGCCCATGCGACCAGCGAGCCCGCCCCTGATCCGCGGCCCGGTCCCACGGGAATGCCCTGCTCCTTGGCCCACTTGATAAAGTCGGCAACGATCAGGAAATAGCCGGGAAAGCCCATGCCAATGATGATCTTTGTCTCGAAGTCGAGCCGATCGGCATAAGCGAGGAAGTCTTCGCCAACGCCTTTTTCACGCAAACTCTCGTAAGCCGCTTCACGTTCACCGCCGGTGCGTGCAAGCACATCGGCCAGGTCTGCCTCGGTGACGCCCGGCCAATAAAGCGCCAGGCGCCGTGCAAGGCCGAGCCGCGCGTCGTCCTCGAGCATCCGCGCCTCGCCCTCTCGATCGCCGGCAAGGCTGGGTAGCAGAGGCTTGCGTTTGGGCGGCGCGTAAGCGCAACGCTGAGCCACAACCAGCGTATTCGCCAAAGCCTCCGGAAGATCGGAGAACAATTCCTCCATGACATCGGCCGGCTTGACCCAACGTTCGGAACTGGATCGGGGGCGATCGCCGGCGTCCACATGCGTTGAATTGGCAATGCACAGCATGGCGTCATGCGCTGCATGGAAATGCTTTTCCGCGAACTGCGCGGGATTAGTCGCCACCAATGGAATGTCACGCGCATAGGCAAGCGCAATCAGATCATTCTCGCTCGCGTCCTCCTCCGGTTCACCGGTGCGAGTGATTTCGATATAGAAGCGGTCATTGAACAGCGTTTGCAATGCATCGCAATAACGCGCGGCGGCTTCACCGCGACCTTCGGCATAGAGACGGGCCAGAGCGCCTTCATTGCCGCCACTGAGGCATATCAGCCCTTCGGTATATCCGCGCAGGCTCTCCAGCTCGACATGTGGGTCGAGTTCCAGCGGCCGATCGAGATGAGCGCGGCTTACATGCCGGCAAAGATTGAGCCAACCCGCCTCATTTTGGGCAAAAAGAGCGAGCCAGTCGATCGGCGGGTCCTGCACTTGTTCCGACCCGTGTGGCCGGGCAACCGCCAGGAACGCGCCCACCATCGGTTGTACGCCCGTGCCCTTGCAAGCGGCTGCGAAAGTCGGCGCTCCATAAAGGCCATTACGATCACAGATTGCCGCAGCAGGAAACTTGCGCTCCTTTGCCAGCTTGGCCGCCGCTTTCGGGTCGATCGCTCCGTCAAGCATGGTGAAACTGGAGAAGATGCGAAGCGGAACGAAGCGGGCAAAAGACATGTCGTTAAGGTAACGCGCCCGCCTGTCCGATCAAGGCACGAAGACGACAAATAGGGGAAAACAGGTTCTTGCTATGCAAGGACAGAACAATGTGTTTCTCTCCTTTGCGGGAAGGCATCCGAGGAGGGCTATCATGGACACTGAAAGTGGCACTGGTGCAGGCGGCAAGCAACTTTTCGAGCGCGCAAAGGCGATAATTCTGCAACCGAAGACGGAATGGCCCGTCATCGTCGCGGAAAGCGCTTCGCCCGCAAGCATTCTCAAAAACTACGTCCTGCCCCTGGCGGCGATTGGTCCGGTGGACCATTTCATTGGTGGGCAGGTATTCGGATACGGCGCCTTGTTCGTCCGTTTCCGGCCTGGCCTTATGTCGGGCCTGACATCCGCTATCGTGAGCTATGTCATGGCGATCGTCATGGTCTATGTCCTGGCGTGGATCGCCAATTTTCTTGCGCCCAAGTTCTCCGGTGCCGAGAACTGGAAGGGCGCGTTCAAACTGGTGGTCTACAGTATGACGGCCGGTTGGGTGGCAGGCGTTTTCGGCTTGGTCCCCGCGCTTTCAGTCCTGGGCATCGTCGGATTTTACAGCCTTTACCTCTTCTACGCCGGGGCGCCGATGCTGATGCAAGTGCCGGAAGACAAAGCTTTGGGTTATACCGCCGTCACGGTGGTCTGCGCGATCATACTTGGCTTTATCGCAGCGACGGTCACTGCCTCGATGGCGGGCATGTTCGCGGGGCCCGTGCTGTTCTCATCCACCAACAACAAGGTCATTGACGACACCGTAAGCATTCCCGGCGTCGGATCGGTCGATACCGGGAAGATCGATGCGATGACGAAGCAGATGCAGGACGCAGCCAGCGGCAGGACCAAAGCGGTTCCCGCTGACAGCCTCAAGGGCCTGCTGCCCGCGTCCATCGGCTCCTACGCGCGCACTTCGGTGGAGACTGTCGGGGCCGGTTCCATGGGGGCCTCGGCCGAGGCGAAGTACGCCTCCGGCGACAAGAGCTTCACGGTGAGGATCGCCGATCTTCACGGAATGGGCGCGTTGGCGGGTATGGGCGCTGCCATGGGCGTGGAACAGTCGAAGGAAGATGCGAACGGCTACGAAAAGACCGGCACGGTAGATGGGCAGATGCAGACAGAAGCCTGGGACAATGCGAACAAGAGCGGGAAATTCGGCCGCATGGTGGATAACCGCTTTTTAGTTGAGGCCGAAGGCTCGGCCGGCAGTGTGGACGAGCTTAAATCAGCGGTCGGCACGATCTCCGAAGGTGCTCTTCACCGCTTGGAAAACTGAGATATCGTACGTAGGCGACCGCCGTTAAAGCAGCGTTTCGATATCCTGGGAAATGCTTTCCGGCTTGTGCGCAGGTGCATAGCGGCGCACGACCTTGCCGTCGCGTCCGATCAGGAACTTGGTGAAATTCCATTTGATCGTCTTGCTGCCCAGGATGCCCGGCGCCTCGTTCTTAAGCCAATCGTACAGCGGGATCGCGCCGGGGCCATTCACTTCCACCTTTCCCATGAGCGGGAACGAGAGGCCGAAGTTCACCTCGCAGAAGCCGGCTATCTCTTCGGCGTTGCCGGGTTCCTGACCCCCAAACTGGTTGCAGGGAAAAGCGATCACCTCGAAGCCGCGATCCCGATACCGCCGCCAGAGCGCCTCGAGGCCCCCATATTGTGGCGTAAAGCCGCATTTGCTGGCGGTATTGACCACCAGCACGATTTTGCCCAGCCGATCAGCGAGACTTACCGACTCGCCGCTAGGCAGGACCGCCGCAAAATCAGCGATCGTGCGCGGATCAGTCGGCACGCCGGGGAAAGTCGGCCCGGCGGGAGAGGCTGCGGATATCGCCGATCTTGAACATGCGATCGCCATCCTTCTCAATGGCATAATCCTGCTGCCTGTTTTCGGGTAGCTCCAGCACGAAATGAATGAGTTCGGCCATCGTCCCTCGCCGGATTGTCTTGAAGCGATGAAACAGCCCGCCGCCATCCTCGCACCTGTGCAATTCCGCGGAATCGTGCCAGCCGAAGCTCCCCGGTGTTTCATCACCGGCGCGCGTGGTTGACGGCCTGTCGCTCATCGGAAAATCCTTTCCTTCACTGCCGTATATCGATGTGGAGGATGAAGCGCAAAAATCAACGCCGGCCTCTCTTTCGTTACACTTATGCAAGAACGCCGTCATGCAGCCGCACAATCCGATCCATCCGCATCGCCAGCCGCTCGTTGTGCGTAGCCACCAGCGCTGCACTGCCTTGCCCCCGCACGAGCGTGAGGAACTGGCTGAGCACGATGTCGGCGGTCGCCTCATCGAGATTGCCGGTCGGCTCGTCCGCCAGGACCAGATGGGGCCGGTTCGCGAGGGCGCGAGCGACGGCGACGCGTTGCTGCTCGCCTCCGGAGAGTTTGCTGGGAGGATGGTCCAGCCTCTGGCCTAGGCCCAAGGCATCAAGCAGTTCCTTCGCCCGCTCTTCGCAAGCAGATCGCGGCTTGCCAGTGATGAGTTGCGGCAGCACCACGTTCTCGACCGCAGTGAAATCCGGCAAGAGGTGGTGGAACTGATAAACAAAGCCGATGTGATCGCGCCGGACTGCCGCGCGCTGATCGCGTCCCAGCTTGCTCGCATCGATTCCGGCGATCTCTATGCGCCCGCCAAAACCGCCTTCCAGCAAGCCAATCGCCTGCAGCATCGTTGATTTGCCCGAACCCGAAGGACCGAGCAATGCGACGATCTCACCAGGGCGTACCGCAAGGTTTACCCCCCGCAGGACGTCGATAGTGACGCCGCCTTGCTCAAAGCTGCGCGTCACATTCGCGAGGCGCACGACCGGATCAATGAGCGCATCACTCATAGCGCAGCACCTGCACAGGGTCAGTGCTTGCAGCCTTGAAGGCCGGATAAAGCGTGGCAAGGAAGCTGAATACCAGCGCCATCACGCAGATCACCGTAATCTCGACAGGATCGGGCCGGCTGGGCAGTTCGGTGAGGAAGCGGATGGACGGATCCCACAGGTTCTGCCCCGTCATCCGTTCGACCGTGTGAACGATCGGCTGCCGGAAATAGAGCGAAACCAGCCCCAGGAGCAGCCCGGAAACGGTGCCCAATGCGCCTATGCAAAAACCGGTGGTGACGAAAACCTTGAGCAGGGATCGCCGCGTCGCCCCCATCGTGCGCAGGATTGCGATGTCGCGCGTCTTGGCCCGCACCAGCATGATAAGAGATGACAGAATGTTGAACACCGCCACCAGCACGATAATCGAAAGCACCACGAACATTACAACGCGCTCCACCGCCAGGGCTTCGAACAAAGAGGCGTTGATGGTCTTCCAGTCGCTGATGATGGCGCGGCCCGCAAGTTTACGCTGGAGCGGAGCAAGAAGCTGGCCGACATGATCGGGATCATTGGTCGTCACCTCGATCATTCCGATCGTATCGCCCGTCAGCAGCAGGGTCTGCGCGTCAGGGATGGGCATGACGACGAAGGCGCTGTCATAGTCATAAACGCCGATCTCGAAGATCGCGGCGATCCTGTATGCAATCTGGCGCGGCACCGTGCCGAACGGCGTGGAGCGCCCCTGCGGATTGATGACGGTGATCGTGTCGCCCACCCGCGCTCCCAAATTCTGCGCCAGCTGCGACCCGATGGCGACATTGTTGCTGCCCACCCGCAATTCGTCGAGGTAACCGGCCTTGACCTTATCCTTAAGGCGATTGATGTCCTGCGCCGTGTTGCCACGCGCCAGGATCGCTTCCACCCGGCCATTGAAGCTCGCCAGCAGCGGCTGCTCTATCAAAGGGGAAGCACGCACCACGCCGGGCGTGGCGCGCACGTCCTTAAGCACGCCCTGCCAATCTTCCAGGCGGCCGCCGTAAGCCTGGATGATCGCATGACCATTCAGGCCAACGATCTTGTCGAACAGTTCGGCGCGAAAGCCGTTCATGACGCTCATCACGACAACCAGCGCCCAAACGCCGAGCATGACCGCAACCAGACTGATGCTCGCCACCAGCGTGATAAACGCCTCGCCTTTGCCGGGAAGCATGTAACGCTTGGCAATGGTCCATTCAAAGGGGGATAGGATCAAGCGACGGGTCCGTCTGTGATCGGGCTGATGCTGCGGCATTAGGATCATGGAGGGGCGCTGGCAAGCGGTGCGAAGGCCGAGAATAAAGTCATGAGAGAGCCAAGAAACGAGGTCGAGGCCATCTCCGGTCGAAAAGCGCCATCCGCCCCTTGCATTTGGATGCAATCGCTTCCAAATGCGCGGGCGTTTTGACGCGCCAGCGGGCCGGACGATTCCATGAACATAACACACCCCTTTCGAGACGCCGACGGGGACAAGCTGCGTGAAGAATGCGGCATTTTCGGCGTTATCGGTGCCAAGGACGCGGCTAACATCGCCGCTGCCGGTCTCCACTCCCTGCAGCATCGCGGGCAGGAGGCGGTTGGCATCACCAGCTTCTCCGGCAGCGAGTTCCACTCGCATAAGGGCCTTGGCCATGTAGCCCAGGTGTTCTCCCAAAAGGAATTGGACACCCTGCCTGGCACTATGGCGTCCGGCCACGTGCGCTATTCCACCACTGGTGGTTCGGGCCTGCGTAATGTCCAGCCGCTTTTTGCGGATCTCGCTTCAGGCGGATTTGCCATCGCGCACAACGGCAACATCTCCAATGCGATGGCGCTGAAGCGAGACCTCGTATCGAAAGGTTCGATCTTCCAGTCGACCTCCGATACGGAAGTCATCATTCATCTCGTTGCGACCAGCCGCTACCCTACCCTGCTGGACCGTTTCGTCGACGCCTTGCGGATGGTCGAAGGCGCCTATTCGCTGATCTGCATGACAGCCGAAGGCATGATCGCCTGCCGCGATCCCCTCGGCATCCGTCCGCTGGTGATGGGCCGCATCGGCGATGCCACGGTCTTCGCTTCCGAAACCGTCGCTTTCGATGTGATCGGGGCCGAGTTCATCCGCTCGATCGAACCCGGTGAGATGGTGCAGGTCGATCATAAGGGCACGATCTCCAGCCACCGGCCTTTCGGCAAACTGGCGCCGCGCCCATGCATTTTCGAGCACGTCTATTTCAGCCGCCCCGACTCTGTGATGGACGGCCGGTCAGTCTACCAAGTACGCAAGCAGATCGGCGTGGAACTGGCCAAGGAAGCTTTCACCCCCGCCGACGTGGTGATTCCGGTGCCGGACAGCGGTGTGCCGGCGGCCATCGGTTATGCCCAGCAGTCCGGCATTCCCTTCGAACTCGGCATCATCCGCTCGCATTATGTCGGCCGCACTTTCATCCAGCCAGGCGAGCAAGCCCGTCACGCCGATGTCAAACGCAAGCACAACGCCAACCGCGCCGTCGTGGAAGGCAAGCGCATTGTCTTGATCGACGACTCGATTGTTCGCGGCACGACTTCCAAGAAAATTGTCGAAATGATGCGCGATGCCGGCGCGGTTGAAGTGCACATGCGCATCGCCAGCCCGCCGACCGAACATTCCTGCTTCTACGGTGTTGACACGCCCGAGCGTTCCAAATTGCTCGCAGCGATGATGAATACCGAGGCGATGGCTGACTTTATCAAGGCAGACAGCTTGGCCTTCGTTTCGATCGATGGACTTTACCGCGCGGTGGGCGAAGCAAAGCGCAACCCCAAATGTCCGCAATTCTGCGATGCCTGCTTCACCGGTGACTATCCCACCAAGCTGACTGACTTTTCCGAACGCTTCGCCTCCGAACGCGACGCGGCGTGAGCATTGATGTGACGAACCAGCCATTCGACGGCGAAATAGCGCTCGTCACTGGGGCAAGCCGCGGAATCGGCGCTGCGACCGCCATGGCGCTGGCGGCAGCGGGCGCACATGTAGTGCTCACAGGGCGCGACACCAAGGCGCTGGAGACTGTCGAAGAGCAGATTTACCGGGCGGGTGGATCAGCCACTATTGCCCCGGTCGATCTTGTCGAGCCGGATGGCATCGCCCGCCTCGCCACGGCTTTGTCGCACCGTTGGCGCAAACTTGATATCCTTGTCATCAACGCCGCGATCCTACCGGAACTGACCAGCGTTGCCGATATCGACCAAAAGGCGTTCAACAAGGCGCTGACAACAAATGTCCTAGCCACGCAGGCGCTGATCGCTAATTTCGATCCACTTCTACGCAAAAGCGCAAATCCGCGCGTGATCGGCATGACATCCACGGTGGCGGCGGAGCCGCGGGCCTTCTGGGGCGCTTACGGAGCGACCAAGGCGGCCTTCGAGGTGCTGCTGGAATGCTATTCACAGGAAACCGCCAACATTTCGAAAGTGCGCGTCGCCATCGTCAATCCTGGCGCAACCCGCACGGCGATGCGCGCACGCGCTTATCCCGGCGAGGCGCCCGAATCCGTGAAACCGCCCGAGGTAGTCGCGGAACGGCTTATCGCCCTGCTTGGCGAATCCTTCATTACCGGACACCGCGAATCCGTTAACCCGCCGCGTTAAGTTCGCGGTAACCCATTGCTGACATCTTTTGCCAAAGCAGCGCCGAGGCGCTGCAAGGCTTGGGACTCAGCGTCGAGATGGTCCACACCGAACAAGAAAGATATGCGGCAGCGTCTCAGGAAGACCGCAGCGCGCCGCGCATCAAGATTTCGATACCGGCCACATTAAGGGCCTCGGGCTCAAAAGGGTTTCAGACGACGGTACGAGACCTTTCGCTTTCTGGCTTTTCCGCGACCGCCATCACTCGAATCCATCCTGGCACTTATTGCTGGTTGACTTTACCCGGTATGGAATCCCTGGCGGCCAAAACGGTGTGGTGGGACAGCGGCCTGATCGGAGGGGCTTTCGAACATCTGCTCAGCCCTATAGTGCTTGACGATATTCTCACGCGCTGGCGCGACAAAGGGATCTGAGAACGCAGGTCGTTATCTGGCCTGTTCCATCGAATGGAACGCCGTAAGTACACAATCGGCATTGGCTCGCCGCTCGATCTTTCCGATCGGCGTTTCAAAAACCTGATAGTCGACGAGCCTTGCCGTTTTTCGATCGAAAGCGATGCGACGAACCTCGCCACCTTGATCCAGATCGGCGAGCTTGAGCGGACTGGAGACCGGATCGGCAACAGGGTACGTCTGATCCGGACGGCAATAGGCATAACAATAGGATTTCAACGTCAGATCGACGCTGAAATCCAGCCGATAGGGTAATGTCCTGGGCTGGCCGTTGCCGATCCTGATCGCTTCGAAACCTCGGCAACTCTCACCGAAACGATTGGGAGACGGAGCCGCAGCAATAAGTGCGGCGGCGAGGATGACCAGGGCGACTTGCTTCATGCCGTTCTCCTGCGCCCCGAATGCAACGGAGCACTCCGGCGCATGAACGACGATTGAACGAGCCGGGTCAGCCCATCTTGACTAAGGTGACTTGCACCACGTCGATGCCGCCCCCCAGAAACCCGCCTTCGCAATACATCAAGTAGAAGCGCCAGAGCCGCACGAAACGATCGTCGAAACCGGCCGGTAAGCGTCCCTCCTCCACCGCCCGGTCGAAATTGCGGCGCCATTCGCGAAGGGTGCGAGCATAATCGGCGCCGAAGCCGCGACGATCTTCCCAGCCGAGTCCCCGCTCCGCCGCAAGGCGCCGAATTTCGCCCTCGTTAATCAGCATCCCGCCCGGAAATATGAAGGTCTGAATGAAATCGGCGCTGCGCGCATAACTCTCAAAGATCTCCTCGCGCATGGCGATGTACTGGATCGCGGCCCTACCGCCGGACTTGAGGTTACGGGCGATGCAATCCAGGAAATCGGGCCAGAACCGCCGGCCCACCGCCTCAACCATCTCGACTGAGATCACCGCGTCGTAAGCCCCGGCAACGTCGCGATAATCCTGCTTGCGGAAATCGAGGCTGCTTGCCGCGCTGCGCCACCGCTGCCGCGCAAAGGCCAGTTGTTCGTCCGAAAGGCTGATCGCGTCGACATGGACTCGCGCCTGCTCGGCTAGAAAAGCGGCCAGGGTGCCCCAACCGCAACCGATCTCCAGGACCCGGCCACCTGGCTCCAAATCTAGCCGTTCAACGATAGCCGCGACCTTCGCGGATTGTGCTGCATCCAGCTCGCTGACGAACTGAGTGAACGCATTGGGGCCGCCGCCCGCATCAGACCACAAGGCGCTGGAGTAAATCATCGATTCACCCAGCCACTGCTCATAGAAGTCATTACCAAGGTCGTAATGCGCGTGAATATTGCGCAGCGAGCCTGCGCGAGTGTTGCGGTGCAACCAATGGATGACGCGTGAAATCAGTCGCCACGGGCCGCGGGCTCGGCCCGCATCGCCGAGCGTCAGTGCGTTATCCATGAACAGCGCGAAAAGCGGAACCGGATCGGGGCTATACCACTCCCCAGCCTCCCACGCCTGATACCAGCCGACTGAGCCCGCCGTCGCCAACCGCAACAGCGCCCGCCAACTGCGTATCTCGACCACCGCCCCGAAGCCTGGCGCCCGTCCGCCCAGCACGCGCATGGTCCCACCGGGCAGCGTCGCCTGGATCGATCCTTTTACAAGGCCCTGATCGATTCGATCCAGGACCCGGTTCACCCCGCCCGACCATAGTAGCGCAAGCCAGCGCAAGCCAATGCCGACGGCACGGCCGCCCGCCACCAGCTCTTCCCCCCTGCCCGGAGATTGCGCATTCATAGGCGCGGGTATGGACCGGAATGAATGGACGGGCAATCCTGAGCGCTTACCCGTAGCCGCTGCCCAAACCCCTGTATGCTGCTAGTGATCGGTCTACTCCTCACCCACGTCGATTAGGCTGGAACCAGATCGTTCGAGGTGCGCGCATCCGCTCTCAGATCACTCCATCAGACCGTGCGCGGCCGCCTTCTCTTCCACTGTCCAGGTCTGCCCCTTGGCAAGTAACTTGCCGAGATCGGCGGTTTTGCCCTCGATCAGCTTGGCGCGTTCGGCCACGATGGCGCTTTCGAAGGTCGGCGCAGGATCATTGTAGATCACGCCGAGCGCCATCGGGAACGGACCGAAGGGCATTTCCACCAGCATGTGCGCCAAGCCGCGGTTCTTGACGTTGTGGATGGCGACATCAGCCGCCTGCCAATCGCCATCAACCACATCGACCACCTTGAGCGTCAGCGTCTCATGATCGAGCGACAGACCCTTCGTGCCCTTGGCGAAGAGCAAAGGTTCCCCATCATTGCACCACAGCTGCATGTCGTCAGACACGGCCTTCGCAGTGAAATCGTCGAAACGGTCCTTGTTATAGACGATACAATTCTGAAAAATCTCGACGAAAGCCGCGCCTTGATGTTCATAAGCGGCCTTCAGAACGTTCGGCAGCTCCTTCGATACGTCATAGCCGCGTGCGATAAAGCGTGCGCCCGAGCCAAGGGCGAAAGCGCAAGGCAGCGCCGGGCGGTCGACCGAGCCGATCGGCGATGACGGCGACGACGTGCCCACGCGGCTGGTCGGCGAATACTGCCCCTTGGTGAGGCCGTATATCTCGTTGTTGAACAGCATGATCTGGCAGTTCAGGTTACGGCGCAGCACGTGCATGGTGTGATTGCCGCCGATGGACATGCCATCGCCGTCACCTGTCACCAGCCAGACATCCAGATCAGGGTTGGCCAGCTTGATGCCAGTCGCAAAGGCCGGCGCGCGCCCGTGAATCGTGTGAAAGCCATAGCTTTCGACATAATAGGGGAAGCGACTGGAACATCCGATACCAGAGACGAACACGGTATTCTTCGGGTCCGCGCCGACCATCGGCAAAGTGCGTTGCACGGCCTTGAGGATCGCATAGTCGCCGCAGCCCGGGCACCAGCGGACCTCCTGGTCCGATTCCCAGTCCTTCAGCGTGGTCTGGATGGGGGTCATGTCATTCATTATCTGTCCCCTTAAGCCAACATGTCCCCAATCGCCGTTTCGATCTCGGCGATGGTGAAAGGCTGACCGCTGGTCTTGTTGAGGGGCTTGGCGTCGATCAGGAACTGATCGCGCAGCACGGTCTTGAACTGGCCGGTGTTCATCTCAGGCACCAGCACCTTATCAAAGCCCTTGAGCAGTTCGCCTAGATTGGCCGGCAATGGCCAGACGTGGCGGACGTGAATGTGCGAAACGGAAAGACCCTTGCGCCAGGCGCGGCGCACGGCCTGGTGAATCGGGCCGAAGGTCGACCCCCAGCCCACCACGGCCAGCTTGCCGGTCTCTTCACCCAGACACACCTCCTGCGCGGGAATGGCTTTCGCCACACCGTCCACCTTGGCCTTGCGCGCGTCCGTCTGGGCCTGGTGAACTACCGGCGAGTAATCGATGTCACCTGTGTCGATGCCCTTTTCGATGCCGCCGATACGGTGCATCATGCCTGCCGTTCCAGGTTTGATCCACGGACGTACTCCGCGCTCGTCGCGCTTGAAGGGCAGCACTTTACCGCTCGGATTATTTGTTTCCTCGAGGAAACTTATCGGGAACGGCGTGAAGCTTGCCGGATCAGGCACCTTCCACGGTTCGGAGGCATTGCCGATATAACCGTCAGTCAGCAGCATGACCGGGGTCATGAATTGCACGGCGATGCGGCATGCCTCTATCGCGCACTCGAAAGCGTCGGCGGGCGAGCGGGCTGCGATAACAGGCAGCGGCGCATCGCCGTTGCGGCCATAGACCGCCTGATAGAGGTCCGACTGCTCGGTCTTGGTCGGCAGGCCCGTGGACGGGCCGCCCCGCTGCGAGTTGACGATGACCAGCGGCAGTTCGGTCATGATCGCCAGGCCCATCGCCTCACCCTTGAGCGCGATACCCGGCCCGGATGAAGACGTTACGCCCAGTTGGCCCGCATAGCTGGCGCCAATCGCCGCACAGATGGCCGCGATTTCATCCTCCGCCTGGAAGGTGGTGACGCCAAACTCCTTCATCTTCACGAGGTTGTGAAGGATCGCGGAGGCTGGAGTAATCGGATAGCCGCCAAAGAACATCGGCAAATCCGCCAGCCGAGCGCCGGCGACGAGGCCCAGCGATACCGCCTCCGCGCCGGTAATGGTGCGGTAAAGTCCCGGCTCGGTCGGCACCGGATCGATATGTTGTTTCTTCAGCGGCCCGGCCAATTCCGCCGTCTCGCCGTAGGCGTGGCCGGCATTGAGCGCAGCGATATTGGCCTCAGCCAGCACCGGGTTCTTGGCGAACTTGGCGTTAAGCCAATCGATCAGCGGCTGCCGGTCGCGATCGAACATCCACAAGGCCAGGCCCAGCGTCCACATGTTCTTGCAACGCAGCGCTTCCTTGTTGCCGAGGCTGAACGGCTTCACGGCTTCCAGCGTCAATGCCGAAATATCGAAGGCCAGCACGTTCCACTTGGCAAGGCTGCCATCTTCCAGCGGGCTCGTTTCGTACTTCGCCTTTTCCAGGTTGCGCTTGTTGAACTCCCCTGTATCCGCGATCAGGAGCCCGCCAGGCTTCAGCGCCGGCACGTTCACCTTGAGCGCTGCGGGATTCATCGCGATAAGCACATCGGGGGCATCGCCAGCCGTGGTGATCTCGCTGGATCCAAAATTGATCTGGAAAGCCGAAACGCCGAACAGCGTGCCTTGAGGCGCTCGGATCTCGGCAGGGAAATCCGGGAACGTCGCGAGGTCATTGCCCGCAAGCGCGGTGGACAGCGTGAACTGGCCGCCAGTAAGCTGCATACCGTCGCCCGAATCCCCGGCAAAACGCACCACCACCGCTTCGGGAGCGGCGTTCTGTGCGGATGCCCCGATTTCGTGCTCGGCTAAAATTGTCGCCATCATAATCCTCTTCGGCAAGACCGCCGGAACCATTGTGTCATCTTCGCCCTGCGCGTCGGAGCCTTGCGAAGCAATTTAGAAAATCTCTCAAGGGAACAACCCTGACATTCTGCGTTGAATACCATAAATCCAGCTAGTCAAGAGCAATGCCTTGGGCCATTCTCCATTTCATGCACAGCGCCACGGTTACCGCCCCACCGAACGCAAAGCGCCCCTCCTTCTCCATACTTAGGAACCCGTTCTGAAGATGAAAGATCTCTCGAACTTGCCTTATCGCCCTTGCGTGGGGATCATGCTGGTCAATGCGGACGGCAAGGTCTTCGTCGGCAAGCGAATCGACAATCGCGAAGGCGACTGGTGGCAGATGCCGCAAGGCGGCGTCGACGACGATGAGGACCTGAAGGCCGCCGCTCATCGCGAGCTCTGGGAAGAGACGGGCGTGGCGGAACGCCACGTGACCTTCATTTCGCAAACTCGCGAAGAACTGCTTTACGATCTGCCCGAGGAACTGATGGGCAAGTTATGGGGCGGCAAATACCGGGGCCAGCGCCAATACTGGTTCCTTGGGCGTTTCGAAGGCAGCGATGCCGACATCGATCTCAATGCTCACCGGCCGCCAGAGTTTAGCGAGTGGAAATGGGTGGAATCCGAATTGCTGCCGGACATCATCGTCCCCTTCAAGAAGCGAGTCTATCGCGCCGTTCTGGAAGAGTTTCGCGAACTGATCTAAGCGCCCATTCGTGCCGGGCAGGATCAGTTCTCGCTGACCGCCGACTTAGCCGTGACCGCGTCAGCTGCTACCATTCGTGGAGATGGGCCTTTGGCGATAGCAGCCGCAAGGGTCTTTGCCTCGATACAATCCTTTCCGCACAGCGTCTGCAAGCGGGCCAGATTACGATTGGCTTTCTCCGTCGCGCCTTTCTCCGCCAACGCCATTCCTTCTCCCGCCAAGGCCGTCAGATTGCGCGGATCGCTGGCGAGCGCCACACGATAATAATGCAGGGCCTTACCCTGCAGCCCCTCGTTGCGGGTGGCATCGGCCAGCGCAAGGAGCACCGTGACGCTGCCCGGTTCCACTGCAAGGGCGGCTTCATAGGCATCAATCGCAGCGTTGTAATTGCCGCTGGCGGCAGCAGCGCGCCCCTCGCCCAGCAACGCGCCCGCCCGAGGATCAAGAGCTTCGGGAGCGGCCGAATAGCTAACACTTGAAGAAATGGCGGCAATTAGAGAAAGGGCAACGGCAATGGGCGTGTAACGCATCAGCAGGTCCTTGGCCGAGGGTTTCGTCCTCATCATGAGGGCGACGCTATCACAGCAAATCGAAGCGCGCGACGAAAAACCCGTCAGTGCCGTCACGGTACGGAGACAGCCGCAGTCCTGATCCTCGCGGTGCTCCAACCGGCAAGACCGGCGCCCGTACCAGCCAACCGGGATGTCTCTGGAGAAACCCTTCCGCCTGGCCGGCACCCTCTTCATCAATCAATGAACACGTGACGAAAACCAGTCGTCCGCCCGGTCGCACCAGCCCCGCCGCAATATCGAGCAGCCGGGCTTGCGTTTCCACGTAGCGCGCCAATTGCCGTTCCGTAAGGCGCCAACGCGCTTCCGGATTGCGCCGCCAGGTGCCAGTGCCCGAACAAGGCGCATCAACAAGAACCGCGTCAGCCTGACCGGAAAAGGAAGCAAGCTCTCCCGCTTCCCGGCCGGGGTCGAGAAGCACCGTTTCGATCCGCGAAACTCCTGCCCGTTGGGCGCGCGGTGCAAGACGGGACAGCCGAGTGCGATCGCTGTCACACGCGATAAGCCTCCCCTGATCCTCCATCGCGGCGGCGAGCGCCAGGGTCTTGCCTCCGGCGCCCGCACAGAGATCGATGACGATCTCGCCGGGTCTGGCGGCCAAGACCTCGCAAGTAAGCTGCGAGCCCGTGTCTTGAATTTCGATGGCGCCGGAAAGATAGGCGTCGGTATCCTCGATGCGTGTCTCGGGCGGATAACGCCAACCGTTTGCGGCCACTGTCCTTTCCCCCCCTTCCGGAAGCGAAAGGCACCCTGCCTTGAGCGTATTGACGCGAATGTCGAGCGGCGCGCGATCCAGCAGCGCCCTCGCTTCAATCTCGCCAATGCCGCTGGCTGCAAGCCTTTTCATCAACCAAGCCGGCGCAACACCGCTTGTCGCCACAGGTTCCGCTGGATCGATCGGCTGCGGCGCATGACGAGTGCCATCGAACAATGCGGTCACTTCCGGGTCTCCCGCGGCAAGCCGCAGCATGGCCGCGCGGCCGCTTGCAGGCATATCCCCGCAGGCCCGGATCGCTCGATAAGCAAGTTCGCGAACAGCCCTGCGATCCTTACTGCCGGCAAAGCGGCGTGGGCGGAACCAGTCTGTAATAATGCGGTCGGCCGGAGCGCCATTGGCGCGCGCCGCCTCTATCACCAAATCGAGCACGTCGATCGCGGCCTGAACGCGTGCGGCAGGCGTCATCGAACCAAAGCTCCGGCGCCAGCGCCTTCACCGCGTCGGATAATTCGGCGCCTCGCGCGTGATGGTGACATCGTGCACATGGCTTTCGCGCAGCCCCGCATTAGTGATCCGCACGAATTGAGCGTTCTTGCGCAGATCCTCGATCGAGGATGAACCGGTATAGCCCATCGCCGCCTTGATGCCGCCGACGAGTTGATGGATCACGTCCTTGGCGGGCCCCTTGTAAGCCACTTGCCCTTCGATGCCTTCGGGCACCAGCTTCATCTGATCCTTGATGTCGCCCTGGAAATAACGGTCCGCCGAGCCCCGGCCCATAGCGCCGACCGAACCCATGCCGCGATACGACTTGTAAGCGCGCCCCTGATAAAGGAACGTCTCGCCAGGTGCTTCTTCAGTGCCGGCCAGCATCGATCCGATCATGATGCTGGAAGCCCCTGCCGCCAACGCTTTGGCTGCATCGCCGGAGGTACGCAGTCCGCCATCGCCGATCACCGGGACGCCCGCCTTGTCCGCCTCTTCCGCGGCGTCCATGATCGCCGTAAGCTGTGGCACGCCAACGCCGGCCACGATACGCGTAGTGCAGATCGAGCCCGGCCCGATGCCCACCTTCACGCAGTCCGCCCCGGCATCAATCAAGGCGCGCGCAGCCTCCGCCGTCGCGATGTTGCCGGCGATCACTTGTGCAGCATTAGAAAGCTTTTTCACTCGCTCGACCGCCAGCGCCACATCCTTGTTGTGGCCATGCGCGGTATCAATCACCACTACGTCGCATTCGGCGGCCAGGAGCGCTTCGGTGCGTTCGAAGCCCTTGTCGCCCACGGTGGTCGCGGCAGCCACGCGCAAGCGACCGGCGGCATCCTTGGTGGCGTTGGGATAAGTCACCGCCTTTTCGATGTCCTTGACGGTGATGAGGCCGATGCAACGGAAAGCATCGTCCACCACCAGCAGCTTCTCGATCCGGCGCTGATGCAACAGCCGCCGCGCTTCGTCTTGCGTCACGCCCAGACCTACGGTTGCGAGATTCTCGTGCGTCATCAACTCGCGCACGGGCTGAGCGGGATTGTCGGCAAAGCGCACGTCGCGGTTGGTAAGAATGCCCACGAGCTTACCCGATGCTTCGACCACCGGAATGCCGCTGATCCGGTTGGCCTGCATGATCGCCTGCGCCTCGCCAAGCGTGGCTTTGGGCGTAATCGTGATGGGGTTCACCACCATCCCGCTTTCGAACCGCTTGACCTGACGGACCGCAGCAACCTGCTCCTCAATCGTAAGGTTGCGGTGCAGGACGCCGATGCCGCCCATCTGCGCCATCACGATCGCCATGTCCGCCTCGGTCACGGTGTCCATGGCGGAAGAGATCACAGGTATATTGAGACCGATCTCGCGAGTCAGGCGCGTGCTGGTATCGGCCTGGGTCGGCACGATGTCGGACCGGGCCGGACGCAGTAGAACGTCGTCGAAAGTAAGTCCGAGCCGAATATCCATGAGCGCCACCAATGCCTTTGCGGGGAGAATCGTGGCGGCCCATGTAATCAAGCCGAGAGGATTGGGCTAGAGGGCACTTTGCCTTACACGCGCAAGGCTACGCGTAATCGGCCATAAAACGCCTTACCTCGCCTTCAAAGGCACCTTTCTCGCATCGGCGAACCAGCGGCCCAAGGCCGTGAGCATCTTCACATCCTCCACTTCCCCGCCCAGCTGCAACGGATGGGAAAGATGGACAAGATCATCGCTCGGGCGATGATAGTCGCTCTCGAAGAATGCGCGCATGCGATCGATATCGCCGTAAGCAGTTGTCACCATCACCGCAGGAATATCGTGCTGCAGCAAGGCCCAGCCATCCTGCCGTTTCACATAGGCATTTGCTTCGTCGTTGTTACGCAGCTTGAAATGTTCGGCCTTTGCCACTTTTGCAATGTCGGCATCGAGGCTGGTCATACGGCGGCCCACGATCGCGAATGGGGCGCCTTGGGGTGCGATTGCTACGGAATCGATATTGAAGGCCGCAACGATCCGCTCCAGTGGCAATGGCGGGTCTTCGGCGAAGGCGTGGGCGCCCAACAGGCCCAGTTCCTCACCAGTCGTGGCGAGAAAATAGATATCGCGATCCATCTGCGGCATTCTGGCCAATCGCCGCGCCACCTCGGTCAAGGCGGCGACTCCGCTCGCATTGTCTATCGCACCGTTGCAGATTCTGTCTTCCGCAGTGGGTTCGCCACACTCGCCGAAATGGTCCCAATGCGCCAGAAAGAGGACCGCACCGGCTTCCGGGCGACGGCCTCGAAGCTTACCGATTAGGTTATGCGTGTGGATTGTCGTCTCGCGCGTGGTCGCCTCCAGCGTTGCCGTGATATCAAGAGCGACGGGCGCGAAATCCGGCTTCGCGGCCGCCGCTTCCAGATCATCGAGGGAATGCGAGGTTCCTTTCAGCAGCGCTTCGATCGCCTTGCGGCTGACGAAAGCCTCAAGATCGCCGCCCAGCGAATCATCGGCCAGGGCATAGCCCGAACGCTCCCGTCGCGCGGCCACTTGCGCTATGCTGCGCGGGCCGTCGAGCACGGTCAGGACGGCTGAAGCGCCCATTGCCAGAAGGACGTTCTGTCGCTCACCGTCCGGCGTATCGCCATCCAGGATAACCGCGACGCGGCCCGCAAGCTCGGCGCGGGAGAAGTCGACGCCCCGCGCGCGTCCGACGAAAAGCAGGGGCGCATTGCGCACCAGGCTGCGTTTGCCGGAAGTCAGCACCAGCATGTCCGCCGGGGAAAGCGAAGTACGATAGCCCTTACGCAAAAACTGGGCGCTGGAAAAAGCGGGCTCCCGCGCGACCAAGACGACCGGCGCGAACCATTCGTTGCCCGGATCATTGGTGCCTGAAACCAAACCGATATCGTACCACTGCCGGCCGAGATAACGCAGCGTCTTCGCTTCACCGGGAGTGCCAGGTTCACGACCATCGAAATCGTCGCTGGCAAGCACTTCGATATGCGCACGCAGACGCGCTTCCAGATCACGATCGGCGCGGTCGCTCGCGGCGAGCAATGGAGCGGACATCGCCAGCAAGGCGCACAAGCATGTCGTCCCCGCCCATTTCGCCACGCGCACCACCAAACCCCAGATCATCGAACCCGCTCTATACGATGAAAATTCCGCGCGCTTGGTAAATTCTGGCGCGATGGTTTTCGCATGTGCGTTTTTACGGAGAAGGCACAGTAGGCATGGCACTTGGGCAACACTTGCTCGGCCGCGAGCGGGAACGAGTGCATGCGCAGCACGTTGGACAAGATAGGCCAGGCGAGCGCTTGCGCGAGAATAGCAGGACCGAACAGGAGGAGAGAGGATGCGCTTTCTTTGGCTCTCGTGCTTTGCACTGGCTGCCGCTCTGGTCGCCGCACCTGCCGCAGCCCGGCACAGCGAAAGACCCATCACTAATCGCAATCCCGATGCCGTAGATGTCGCCAAGACGCCGATAACTGATTTGAATATCGGCCGTAACGGCGAAATTCCGCCGATTCTGACGGCAGCCGTTGACCAACCCTATGCCCTTGACGGCCTCAGCAAATGCCGCCGCCTGAACATTGCCGTCGCCGATCTGGACAAAGTGCTCGGCCCTGACATCGACCTCCCGCAGGAACAGCGCGATCGCATCAGCGGCGGTCGAGTCGCGCAATGGGTGGTGACGTCGTTCATCCCCTTCCGCGGCCTTATCCGCGAAGTTTCCGGCGCCAATGAGCAGGATCGCAAAGTCGGCGCGGCCATCCAGGCTGGCCTTGCGCGTCGCGGCTTCTTGAAAGGCGTGGGCGCCGCGCGTGGCTGCAAGTATCCCGCCAGGCCTGCTCCGGCCGCCCTCGTTCAGGCCCGCTACGACGAGATGAAAGCCAAGGAAGAGAAACGACGCAACCAAAAGGCCGACGAAGGAAACGAAGACAAAGCACCGCCAAAAAGCAACCTCGTCGACGAAGCGGGAACAGCCAGCAGGCGGCAACAACCGGATAAGCAATAGATCGACAAAGCCGTGTTGCGGGCAAACTGACGCATGCTACATGCTGGCTTATGCGCCTTTCCGATTGCCACAACATCGCCGATTTTCGCCGTCTCGCCAAACGGCGGCTACCTTGGCCGGTGTTCGATTACATCGATGGAGCGGCCGACGACGAACTGACCAAGGCTCGCAACACAGCCGCGTTCGAGCATGCGGACCTGGTGCCTGATGTGCTGGCCGGCGTCGCTGAAATTGACACCTCGATCACGGTCATGGGTCGCGAAAGCGCCCTGCCCCTGATCCTGTCCCCCACCGCGCTGCAGCGCGTGTTCCATTGGCAAGGCGAGCGGGCAGTCGCTCGCGCCGCGCAGAAGTTTGGGCTGTGGTTCGGCATCTCCAGCCTCGCCACCGTCGCGATCGAGGAAATCGGAGCGATGGGAGACAACCCAAAGATGTTCCAGCTTTATGTCCACAAGGACAAGGGGCTCAATCGCTCCATGATCGAACGCTGCAAGGCGGCCAGATTCGACGCCATAGCGCTGACGGTGGACACCATCGTGGGCGGCAAGCGGGAACGTTGCCTGCGCTCGGGCTTTTCCTCTCCGCCGCGCTTTACCGCTTCATCGCTGATGTCTTATGCGACCAAGCCGCGCTGGGCCTTGGATTATCTGCTTCGCGAGAAGTTCGCCCTTCCCAACCTGGACACGCACGTCATCGCCGGAACTGGCCAGGCGATGAGCATCCAGAGCTATTTCACCGAGATGCTGGACCAGTCTCTGGATTGGAAGACGGCGGCGCAAATCCGCGAGCAATGGGGCGGAACTTTCTGCCTGAAAGGCGTGATGAGCGTGGCTGACGCGCGACGCGCGCTGGAGATCGGCGCTGACGCCATCATGGTCTCCAATCACGGCGGTCGGCAACTGGACGGCAGCAGGGCTCCGTTCGATCAGCTTCGCGAGATCGCCGATGCTGTGGGCGGACAGATCGAAATCATCTGCGACGGCGGCGTGCGGCGCGGCACTCACGTTCTCAAAGCACTGGCTGCGGGCGCTACGTGCGCGGCAGGTGGGCGTCTTTATCTCTATGCTCTCGCAGCCGCCGGGCAGCCTGGTGTCGAGAGAGCCATCGACATTCTTCGCGAAGAGATCGTACGGGACATGAAACTGATGGGCGTAAGGCGGGCGGATCAACTTGCGATCGACAATCTGCGTTGGCGCTGAACCGCGTCAGCGGCCGACAATGGCGGCCAGCACAGCCAAACTCAGCACGATCAGAAAGCCGTTGAATAGGACCAGAAGCGAGCCAGGTAGATGCGGCGTGTCCGTGCGCGGCGGCGGCACCGCGCCGCGCAACTCCCGCCAGACACCCGCAACAAAGCAGAACTCGGAAAAGAGGATCAGCACGATCGAAGCGGCCAAGATCAGCCAGGGATGGACCAGGTCATCCAGCAATGCCTTCGCGCCGACCCCCGCCGCCCGCGCTGCAAGGCCCATGCGAACCCACGCCGCGTAAGTCCGCTCAGCGGCCAGCAGCGTGCGATCCGCAGCAAGCTGGGTACGTCGATCAGCGCTCTCTTCCTGATTTTCCGCGCTGGTGGCGAGGCGCGTTGCGCTTTTTGCGAGCTTGCCCTGTGCCTGCGCGCTGTCGCGTTCCGTTTCCGTAGCCATCGCATCGATAACGCATCAGCAGGACAAGGGTGCCCCGCCGACCGCTTCGCGCACTGCGGCGACAAGCAGTCGCGAGAACATCGCCAGAGTTGACATCAATGGTATATACATATTAATGTATATACATGATTGCGCAATTTGATACTTTCATGACCCTTGCGGACCCGACCCGCCGCCGCATCATCGCATCGTTGCGAAACGGCGAACGCCAGGTGAACGATATCGTCCGCGAAGCCGGCATTCACCAGTCCGGCGTCTCCCGGCACCTGCGTATCCTGCACGACGCCGGTTTCGTGACCGTTCGCGCGGACGGTCAGCGACGACTTTATGCACTTCGCGAAAATCCCTTCCGGGAGTTGGATGCGTGGCTCGCCGATTATCGTAGTCTCTGGGAAACCCGCCTCGACCGTTTTGGCGCCGCGATCGGGGAACGACGAAAAGCCCGCGCTGCAGATGACAAGGAGCCCCCCCGATGAGCGAAACGAGTACACCCGCGGCAACTGCCGAGCAGGCAGCGGTTGTCGTCAAGCGCAGTTACCGTGCGAGCATCGACGAGCTGTGGGATCTTTGGACAACCAAGGAAGGATTCGAATCGTGGTGGGGGCCGGAGGGCTTTCGTGTCGAAGTTCATACCATGGAAGCACGCGCAGGCGGAAAGCTCTCCTATGACATGATCGCGGATGCGCCCGAAGCGATCGCGGCCATGAAAAGCATGGGTCAGCCCATTTCCCACGGCACGAATGGTTGGTTCGACACGTTCGATCCGCCCAAGAGGCTGACACTCAAACATATGATCGACTTCGTTTCCGGCAGCGAACCTTACGAAACCTCAATCGAAGTCGATTTTCGTGAGGACGGCGATCACACGAAGATGATCGTCACTCTGCACCCCCATCCGGATCCGCGCTGGACGCGGATGTCGGTCGAAGGCTTCACCAGTCAGCTTACCAAGCTCGACTGCAGGTACGGATACGAGGGAATGGGAGAGTAGGCTCGGCCGTCGAGCGATCGCTGCACAAAAAAGGGCCGGGAGATTATACTCGCCGGCCCCCTTTTTTCGATGTGCAGACGAGCTTAGTACACGCGCGCCTTGGGCTTGATGTACTGCACGTCGTCCGTCAGCGTGTATTCGTGCACCGGGCGATAGTCGAGACGAACCTCGCCGCCCTTGCCTCCCCAGCCGTTGAACCAGGCAGCAGTGTGCTTCATCCAGTTCGCATCGTCGCGGCTGGGGAAGTCTTCATGCGCATGGGCGCCGCGCGATTCCTTGCGGTTCTGCGCGCCGTGGAGAGTGACGGTGGCCTGCGAGATCAGGTTGTCCAGTTCCATCGTCTCGACGAGGTCGGAGTTCCAGATCAAGCCGCGGTCAGACACGTGGATGTCTTGCATGCGCTCATAGGTCTTGGCCAGCTTTTCCTTGCCTTCAACCATGAGCTCGTCGGTGCGGAACACTGCGGCGTGCTGCGACATTGTGCGCTGCATCTCAACGCGGACTTCCGCGGTGGGCGAGCCTCCCTTGGCGTTGCGGAAGTGATCGAGGCGGGTAAGCGCGAGGTCGGCCGAATC
The DNA here is from genome assembly GCF_036733805.1 of Novosphingobium sp. Classification (GTDB taxonomy): domain Bacteria; phylum Pseudomonadota; class Alphaproteobacteria; order Sphingomonadales; family Sphingomonadaceae; genus Novosphingobium. The sequence goes on from NZ_DAIMZT010000005.1 coordinate 73,765, forward strand.
CTTCGGCAGCTCGGCCTGCTTGGCGCCGGGCTGCAGCAGCTCTTTGAGACGGTGGCCGGTGGCGCGGCCGAAGACCACGAGGTCGATCAACGAGTTCGAACCCAGACGATTGGCGCCGTGGACCGAGACGCAAGCCGCCTCGCCCACCGCGAAGAGGCCGGGAACGACTGTTTCCGGATTGCCGTCAGCGCCGATGGTCATGACTTCGCCATGATAGTTCGTCGGGATACCGCCCATGTTGTAATGCACGGTCGGGACCACGGGCAAAGGCTGACGGGTCAGATCGACGCCCGCGAAGATCTTGCCGCTCTCGGTGATGCCAGGCAGACGCTCGGCCAGCACCTTGGGATCGATGTGGTCGAGGTGCAGGTAAATATGATCCTTGTTCGGACCCACGCCGCGTCCTTCGCGGATTTCCATGGCCATCGAACGGGAAACGACATCGCGCGAGGCGAGGTCCTTGGCAGAGGGGGCATAGCGCTCCATGAAGCGCTCGCCCTCGGAGTTAGTGAGGTAACCGCCCTCGCCGCGTGCGCCTTCCGTGATGAGCACACCGGCGCCGTAAATGCCGGTGGGATGGAACTGCACGAACTCCATATCCTGCAGCGGCAGACCGGCGCGCAGCACCATGCCGCCACCGTCGCCTGTGCATGTGTGGGCCGAAGTTGCCGTGAAATAGCAGCGGCCATAGCCGCCGGTCGCCAGCACGACCGCCTGCGAACGGAAGCGGTGAATCGAACCGTCGTCCAGACACAGGGCGATCACGCCGCGGCACTGGCCATCCTCCATGATGAGGTCGATTGCGAAATATTCGATGAAGAAGTCCGCGTCGTACTTCAGCGACTGCTGATAGAGCGCGTGAAGCATGGCGTGGCCGGTACGGTCGGCCGCGGCGCAAGTGCGTTGCACCGGCGGGCCTTCACCCATGTTCTGCATATGGCCGCCGAAGGGACGCTGGTAGATCGTGCCGTCAGCATTGCGACTGAAAGGCACGCCGGCATGCTCCAGTTCGTAGACCGCCTGCGGCGCTTCGCGCACCATGTATTCGATGGCATCCTGATCGCCCAGCCAGTCAGACCCTTTGACGGTGTCGTACATGTGCCAGGTCCAGTGGTCCGGCGTATTGTTGCACAGCGAGGCGGCAATGCCGCCCTGCGCCGCCACGGTATGCGAACGAGTCGGGAAGACCTTGGTGATGCACGCCGTTTTCAGGCCGGCTTCGGCCGATCCCATCGTGGCGCGCAGACCCGAGCCGCCGGCGCCGACGACAACGGTGTCATAAGTATGGTCGATGATCTTGTAAGCGGGCGCGGACATCAGACGTGAGCTCCCAGCGCGAGGCGGACGACGCAGAAGACGCCGAAAGCGGCGCCGGCGAAAGCGGCAAGATTAAGCGCAACGATGCACGCGAACTTGTTCGCATGCTCATGCACATAGTCCTCGATCAGGACTTGCAGGCCGAGGCGCGCATGCCAGAACGTGGAAATAATCAGCAGCACCATGGCGGTGGCGGGAACAGGGCGCGCCAGCCATTCCACAACCGAGGTGTATTTGAGGTCAGGCAGCAATACGATCGAGACCGCCAGCCAAAGACCCAGCAGCAGGTTGCCGACCGCGGTAAAGCGCTGCAGCAGCCAGTGATGCGTGCCGCTCTTCGCGGAGCCGAGGCCGCGCACGCGGCCGATGGAAGTTCCGTTACCCATGTTCCTTGTCCTCAGCGAAGCAGCAGAAGGGCCCAGAAGCCGGCAGTGAACACTACGCCCAGAACAGGGCAGAGGATCGACCAGGTCTTGTTTGTGTTCAGTTCAAAACCGGCGCCGACATCAAGCACGAAGTGGCGAAGGCCGCTCATCATGTGGCTGAAAAAGGCCCAAGACACGCCAACGAGCACGACGTAGCCCACCGGCGTGGTGACGGCCCACGAAAAGGTATCATATGCCTTAGGCCCGCGCGCGAGAGCGCCCAGCCACCACAACAGCAACCCGAGCCCGGCGAAAGCCATTCCGTCACCCGTCGCGCGGTGCAGAATTGAAATGAACATATGCGGGCCCCAGCGCCAGATCTGGAGGTGGGGCGAAAGCGGTCGGTTCCTGGTGCCGGCGGTGGCCATGCTCGTGCGAATCCCCTTGCCTGCGGCAGCGCCGCTGGCTGCCATCGTCGAAGCCCCCTTAGACAAATCGCGGGCTGGCGCAAGTTCCCAGCATAAGATCGCGCGGCGCGGGTGGCCTATCGAGAAAGCGGTGATTACATCGCGGGCATGACTCGCATATTCCCGATCTCGCCCGTCGCCCGGCCGCCGGCAACGTCATCCGCGAGCGCCCTCGCCGCGCCCGTTACCGCGTACCGGGAACGGGAGCAGCCGGCGGGTGACGAGGCGAAAGAAGCATTGCGGTGAGTTGGAAGATCATCGCCTACGCCCCGCGCCCATTGATCGAGGCCGCGCTGGTTGCGCACGAAGACGCATTCGATTGGGACCCGGAGATCGTTCTTTCAGGTTGCGAAGTTGCTGAGGATCGCCCCGACGACTGGCAACTGGAAGCCTGGCTTTCCCGGAAACCCACGCGGGCAGACGAGGCGGCGCTGGCCGCACTGTTCGCCGGGCCCGTTCCTGCTTTCGAAGTAGAAAAGCTGCCGGATGCCGATTGGCTTGTCGTCAGCCAGCAAGGGCTCGCGCCGATTCGCGCAGGCCGTTTCTATGTTCACACACCCGACTATTGCGCCAGCGATGAGGCCGGCGTGATCGACTTCGCCATCCCCGCGAGCCAGGCGTTCGGGACCGGCCAGCACGCCACCACCGCCGGTTGCCTAGCCATGCTCACGCATATGAAAGCACAGGGCCTGGTGGTGCGCAACTGCGCTGACATCGGAACCGGCACCGGTTTGCTTGCCTTTGCCGCGCTGGCCCTTTGGCCGCGAGCAATGGTCACCGCGAGCGACATCGATGCGGTTTGCGCGGAAGTGGTCGAAGCCAATGCGCGAGCTAATGGCATCGCCCTGGGCGCAAGAGGCGGCGAACTGCTGATGACCATTGCTGACGGTATGGCGCACCCCTTGCTCAATGCGCGCGGCCCTTACGATCTCATCATCGCGAATATCCTGGCCGGTCCACTGGTATCGCTCGCGCCGGATTTCGGCGCAGCGCTAGTGCCAGGAGGCCACCTTCTGCTGGCCGGGCTCCTGGAAACGCAGGAACCGGCAATACGTGCCGCGTGCCGCAAGGCCGGCCTCAGGATCGCGGCGCGAATAGTCAACGGCGACTGGTCCATTCTCTGGCTACGCAAGCGGTCTAAATCACCATCGTAGACCTTGGGACCGGGCCTCTGCCCGCCCCGAAACGCTTCTCGTTGTGCGACAACGCATGCGGCGGCGCCAGGTTTAGCCGCAACATTCCGTTGCGCGGAGGCTACGTTCTCACCCGGAATCGCAATTAAGAGAAGTATTGGGCCGCAAACGACCACGATACGCGTGCGCCTCGTTTTCCAAGCCTTTCGCAGAACCCTAATTATGAATCGCTAATTTCGAATTAACTATCTCGAGTCAGATCGTCTTAATGGTTTCGGCCAAAGATCGCCGGGCACGGGGGGTTGGTACTAGCAATTTGGAGAGACCAACCATGCTTCAATCTGATCGCAGCCGTCCCGAGGTGGTCACCGGCCCCCTTGGCGAGGCGATGAAGAGGGAGAGCCTGCCGCCACCGAACACGTCGCGATGGGTTGTGAGGCGCAAGGCGGAAGTCGTTGCCGCGGTCGATGGCGGGCTGCTCTCGATAGGGGAGGCTTGCGACCGTTACGGCCTGACGCTGGAAGAACTGGCGTCGTGGCAGCGCGCGATCGAACGGGAAGGGATGCCGGGGCTGCGCGCCACGCGTGTTCAGCATTACCGACAAGTCCACGAACGCCAGGGGCGCTGGTCCTAAGGGCCGTCCGTTTGGAGTTGAGCCGGATAGACTCTGGAATTTCCTTTGTTTGTCATAATTTCCGAGCCGAGACGGTTCATCGGCTCGGAACAACTCTAGCCGCTCCCGAGAATGGAGCGGTCGGGCGGAAATCGGAGGGCCGGGCTGAGGGGCACTTTGTTCAGCCGGCGGCCTTCACGATTTCCGCCCACTCCGCCTCATCAATCACCTTGATCCCAAGATCGGCCGCCTTCTTAAGCTTCGAACCGGCGCCCGGCCCGGCAACCACCAAATCAGTCTTAGGCGAGACCGATCCCGCGGCCTTTGCGCCCAACCGCTCCGCCTGAGCCTTCGCCTCGTCCCGGCTCATCGTTTCCAGTTTGCCGGTGAATACGACCGTCTTGCCCGAAACCGCGCTATCCCTGCTCTCAATGAGATAGGGCGGCGGCGACACCTCGGAAAGCAGATCGTCCCAGACCTGCTGGTTATGCGCTTCGTGGAAGAAATCGCCCAGCGCCTCCACAACAACGGGGCCGATACCTTCGATGGACAGCATTTCCGCCCGCGCCTCCTCTCCGGCGTCTTCATTGGGACGACTCGAAGATGGGAGGGCGAAAGCGCGTTCCACAACCTCTCGCAGCGCGGGCAGACTGGTGAACCGCTTCATCAGATCGCGCGCGGTCACTGCACCGACATGGCGAATGCCGAGCCCGAACAGTAGCCGCGCCGCATCCGGCACCCGCTTGTTTTCCACCGCTGCCAACAGGTTATCCACAGACTTATCCTTCCAGCCTTCCCGCTGAAGGATCTGTTCGCGGCGGTTCTTCAACCGAAAAATGTCAGCGGGGCTTTCCAGCCAACCCTGCGCGAAAAACTCGTCGATCGTCTTTTCGCCCAGCCCTTCGATATCGAGAGCGGCGCGACTGACGAAATGCTTCAGCCGTTCGGTACGTTGTGCAGGGCAGATCAGACCGCCGGTGCAACGCACATCGACTTCCTCCTCCTCCGCCACGGCTTCGGAACCGCATTGCGGGCAGTGATCGGGGAAAACATAGGCCGCACGCGCTTCTTCGCGGGTGAGATTGTCGACCACTTGCGGGATCACGTCTCCGGCGCGTTGCAGCACCACGCGGTCTCCCGGCCGCACGCCCAGCCGCGCGATCTCATCGCGATTGTGCAAGGTAACGTTCGTAACGGTGACGCCGCCCACCAGCACTGGTTTCAAGCGCCCCACCGGTGTCAGCTTGCCAGTGCGGCCGACCTGAACATCGATGGATTCAAGCGTGGTCTCGGCCCGTTCGGCGGGAAACTTGTGCGCAAGCCCCCAGCGCGGCGCCTTAGCGACAAAGCCGAGGCGTTGCTGCCAGTCAATCCGATCGACCTTGTAAACCACCCCATCGATCTCGAACGGCAGATCGGGCCGGCCCTCGCGAATCGCTCTGTAAGCGGCCAGCATCTCGTCCAGCGAACGGCACAGGCGAAACTGCGGCGAGACGGGCAGCCCCCACGTTTCGATACGGCGGATAACCTCATGCTGCGTATCGCCCGGCACGCAAGAAGCCGCACCCCAACCATGAGCCCAGAAGCGCAAGGGCCGCCTGGCGGTGACGCTGGCATCTTTCTGACGCAACGAACCGGCGGCAGCGTTACGAGGATTGGCGAACTGGCGAACCTTGGCTTCGTCGAACGCCTCGCTCTTCGCCTCCGCGTGCGCACGCGCTTCCTCCATGAGTTGCACGTTAAGCGCGCGAAAGGCCGCCTTTTCCATATAGACTTCGCCGCGCACCTCGAACACTTCCGGCATGTAGACGCCGCGCAATTGCTGCGGAATGTCAGCGATATGAGCGACATTGGCAGTAACGTCCTCACCCACTTGCCCGTCGCCCCGCGTGGCGGCGCGCACCAGCCGGCCGCCCTCGTAACGCAGCGAACATGACAGACCGTCGATCTTGTCCTCCGCCGTCACTGCCACCTCGGCGTTTTCCGACAGAGCCAGAAACCGCCGGATGCGGGCCACAAACTCCGCCACTTCCTCATCCGTGAAAGCATTGTCGAGGCTCATCATGCGAACCTCGTGCGTCACTTTGCCAAGCGGCGACGCAGCGACTCCGTGCCCGACATTGCGGCTCGGGCTGTCAGGCCGAATCAAATGGGGATAGGCCGCTTCCAACTCTGCGTTGCGGCGCACCAATGCATCGTACTCCGCATCGGAAATCTCCGGCGCATCCTGCAGGTGATAAAGCCGGTCATGGCGCGCTATCGCCTTTGCCAGACGCATCAGTTCGTTGGCGGCTTCAGCTTCGGAGACGGAGATTCCCATGTCTTACTCTTAAGCGTTCGCCTGCACCGTCGCCAGCCTTTCGCCGCACACCGTCATGCGCGCTCCAGCAAGCGGTCAGCCTGCGCGCGCGCCTCGTCAGTGACCTCTGCCCCGGAGAGCATCCGCGCGATCTCTTCCTTGCGAGCCCCTTCGTCCAGCAATGCGACGGACGTGCGCGTGACCGTCCCTTGGCTCGACTTCGCGATCATGTAATGTCGCCCGCCACGTGCGGCGACTTGGGGAGAGTGCGTGACTGCCAGCAACTGGCCGCCACCCGCCAGCCGTGCGAGACGTTCCCCAATCGCGCTGGCGACCGCGCCGCCCACTCCACGATCGATCTCGTCAAAGATCACGGTCGCGGCCCCGCCCTCTTCAGCGAGCGCCACCTTGAGCGCGAGAATGAAGCGCGAAAGCTCGCCCCCTGATGCGATCTTGGCCAGCGGGGCAAAGTCTGCGCCGGGATTGGTGCTGATGAGGAACTCCACAGTGTCAATGCCGTGCGGGCCCCAGCGGTCTTCGGGAAGCTTCACCACCGAAGTCTGGAAACGGGCGGCATCGAGCTTGAGCGGCGCCAATTCGGACTTCACCGCCATGTCCAGTCGCTTCGCAGCGGCGCGGCGCAGATCGTGCAGAGCTTCGGCCCGCTCTCGATAAGCCAGCGCCGCCTTGCCGGCCGCCTTTTCCAGCTCCGCCACTTGTTCCCCGCCGCCTTCGATAGCATCCAGCGCGGCGCGCATTTCGCGCATCTTCTCCGGGAGATCATCGACCTGGCAACTATGCTTGCGAGCGACGGCGCGTAGGTCAAACAGACGCGTTTCGATACGATCCAGCTCCGCCGGGTCAAACGCGAGGGCTTCTGCGGCCTGCCCCAGTTTGTCCTCCGCCTCGCCGCCCTCAATCACCGCGCGGTCTAGCGCGCCAAGCGCTTCTGCCAACAGGGGGTGTTCACCGGCGATGCGATCCAGCCGCCTGGCCGCGCCGCGTAAGATTGCCAGCGCCGAATCGGAACCGCTCCACAAATGCTGAAGCGCGGCGAGATCATCAGCGAGCTTTTCACCCTTCTGCATCGCCGCCCGAGCCAGGGCCAGGTGCGCTTCCTCTCCCGGATCAGGCGCCAGAGCATTCAATTCGGCCAGGTGCGCGAGCAGAAGATCCTGATCCTGCGCAGCCCGTTCAACAATCGTACGCGCGCTCTCAAGCGCATCTAGCGCCGTACGCCAAGCCTTCCAGGCCGCCTCCACCGCTGCCACATCGCCGCCAGCGAAACGATCGAGCAAAGCCCGATGCCCTCGTGAATTGACCAGGCCGCGATCGTCATGCTGGCCGTGAATCTCCACCAGCGCCGGCGCTATCTCGCGCAGAAGCGCCACACTGACCGGCTGGTCGTTGAGGAACGCCTTCGATCCTCCGTCGGCCCGCAACTGGCGTTTTAGCATCAGCGGCTCACCCGGCTCGACCTCCAGTTCGGCCTGCTCGATCACCATCCGCACGCCATCGGGCAGCGCAGCGAAATCGAAGCTGGCGGTGACGCTGGCGCGTTCCTCATTTGCCCGGACCAGGCCGCTGTCAGCCCGGTTTCCCAGGACGAGGCCCAACGCATCCAGCAGGATCGACTTGCCCGCGCCGGTCTCTCCGGTAAGGACGCCAAGCCCACCGGCGAAATCGAGATCGAGCGCCTCGATCAGGACAATATTGCGGATGGAAAGCCGGCTCAGCATGTTCGCGAAGCGTTCTAGCGAAGAGCGAAGCGCCCGTCACCCCGCTTCGCGCGCCGGAAACACGGTCACGTGGCGACGTTGGCCGGCGCGTACTTCCTCATCAGCTTGTAGGCGCGCTGATACCACACGCTGTTCGGATAGTTCGTTTCGAGAACGGCAGCAGCTTTCTGCGCTTCCTCCGGAATGCCGAGCGAGAGATAGCCTTCGACCAGGCGGTAAAGCGCTTCCGGCGCGTGACTGGTCGTCTGGAAGTTATCCACCACGTTGCGGAAACGAAGCGTGGCCGCGAGCCATTTGCCGCTATGCTCATAGAAACGGCCTATCGTCATTTCCTTACCGGCCAAGTGATCGTTGACCAGGTCCAGCTTGAGCTTGGCGTCAGCGGCATAGCTGGTGTTGGGATAGCGCCGGACGATATCAGTCAGCGCCTGCTTGGCCTGTTCCGTCGTCTTCTGGTCGCGTGTGACATCGCTGATCTGCTCGTAATAACAAACGGCGATGAGATAATAAGCGTAGGGCGCGTCCTTATTGCCCGGATGAATCGAGAGAAAGCGCTGAGCGGACTGCACCGCCTTGGTATAATCGCGCGCGGCGTAATAGCTGAACGCGCTCATCAACTGGGCGCGGCGCGCCCACGGCGAATAGGGATGCTGCCGTTCAACCTCGTCGAACAGGGCCGCGGCCTGCTTGGTCTGGCCCTGGTTAAGCCGCTGCTGGGCAGCCGCGTAAAGCGTATCCACGTCCCGTGCGACGTAGGCTGTGTCTTTGTTCTTGCCACCACGTCCGGCGCAACCGGCGGTGAGAACGAGCGCCCCGGCGGCGGCGGCGATCAGGGCGGTCTTCAGGCGCGTACGTTCCAGCATGGCGAGGGTCTATAGCCAGCGCGATGCTGAACGCCAAGTGAAGTTGCGCGGCGATCGGTCCGCTGTCCCCCATCGCGAGTAGCGACAAGGCGCCAGAGACAAGCGAAGGTGACAAACGTGCGCCCGCTGCCGTAGTAGCCAGGCATGGCCGGCAGCAGCGATCTCTATTCCCCCGTCATGTCCGACGCGCTCGTAATTCTGGGTGCAGCAGGCATCGTCATTCCCGTATTCCACCGTTTCCGCATCACTCCGGTGATCGGCTTTATCCTGATCGGGCTGCTCGTGGGGCCTTTCGGTCTTGGTCGGCATGTTCCGAACCATCACTGGCTCTATTACATAACGATCACGGCTCCGGGCGAACTCGACATCTTTGCCGAGTTCGGCATCATCCTGCTGTTGTTCTCGATCGGTCTGGAATTGTCGTTCGCGCGCTTGTGGCAGATGCGGCGGATGGTCTTCGGGCTGGGCTCGCTGGAACTGATCGTCACCGGCATCCTGCTGACCTTGATCCTTGCCGCCACCGGTCACGCTTTCGGTGCAGCGCTGGCGGTGGGGCTGGCGCTGGCCCTTTCCTCAACGGCACTAGTCCTCAAGATCACCAGCACGACAACGCCGGTCGGCCGTGCGGCTCTATCCATGCTCTTGTTCGAGGATATAGCGCTGGTGCCGATCATCTTCCTGCTCGGCGCTCTTGGCCCTAATGCGGAAAGCGGCGGCGTCGGCAATCTGCTCGGCACCCTGATCTGGGGCACTTTCGCAGTGGGCGGACTGCTGGTGGTGGGGCGCTTTGCCCTGCCCCCGCTTTTCGCGCAGGCCGCGCGAACCAAAAGCCCGGAGCTGTTCCTGGCCGCCAGCCTGGTGGTCGTGATTCTGGCTGCCCTGGCGACCGCGGCGGCCGGCCTTTCACCGATAGTCGGCGCGCTTGTCGCTGGGCTGTTGATCGCCGAGACCGAATATCATGCCGAAGTCGAACAAATCATCGAACCCTTCAAGGGCCTCGCTCTCGGCGTTTTTCTCATAACCGTAGGCATGAGCATTGACCTTCGGGTCGTGTGGAACAATTTCGGCTCCATCCTTATCGCCTCTATCGGCGTGATCGTCATCAAGGCGATCGTCACCGGTCTGCTGCTGCGCCTGATGGGCGCGCGGCGCGGCACCGCGGCAGAGACCGGCATCCTCATGTCCAGCCCATCGGAAACCACGCTGATCGTGCTGACCGCAGCCGCGTCCGCACGATTGATCCAACCTGACACGGCGCAATTCTGGCAGATCGTGACCGCGCTGGGCCTGACCGTCACGCCGCTGCTCTCCAAGACCGGAAAAATCATGGCGCAGCGCATTGACGGCATGGAAGAGCCCCCCGAACCGACGCTGGATGAGGGCAAACCACGCGCGATCGTCGTGGGTTTCGGCCGGGTCGGACGGCTCGTGGCCGATATGCTGACGAAGCATGGTCGCCCCTACACGGCAGTTGACAGCGACACGGATGCTGTGACCGAGGGGCGCCGGCGAGGCTATGCCGTGACATTCGGCAACGCCGTGCGGGGCGATGCCATGCAGCGTCTTGGCGCCGCTGATGCCGCTGCGGTGATCCTGACGATGGATGAGCCCGTGGCCGCCCAGCGGATCGTTCGCAAGCTGCGCGTCCAGTTCCCTGACTTGCCCATCATCGCTCGCGCCCGCGATGCGGAACATGCGGCGCTGCTCTATCGCGCGGGCGCCACGCACGCCGTGCCTGAAACGCTGGAAAGCTCGCTGCAACTATCCGAAGCGGCGCTGGTCGAAACCGGCGTGGCTCTGGGCCCCGTGATCGCATCCGTGCATGAAAAGCGTGACGAATTTCGCGACGCTATCATGCGGGAAGGCGGATTAGCCGAAAAGCCAAGACTCAAGAGCGCCGGGCTTCAGGAATAGCGTGTCGCTTTTCACCTGCGATGAGTGAGCGGCGAACCCTCTCAATCCGCCAGCACCGCGCGCACCGCCGCTATCGCTTCGGCCGCTCTGCTGCCGTCCGGCCCACCGCCCTGCGCCATGTCCGCGCGGCCGCCGCCGCCCTTGCCACCAAGCGCTTCCACACCCTTGCGCACCAGATCGACGGCGCTGATCCTGCCGGTGAGGTCGTCAGTCACGGCGGCGGCAATGCTGGCCTTGCCCTCGTTCACCGCAACGATAGCCGCGACGCCTGAACCGATGCGTTGCTTGGCCTGGTCAAGCAGGCCGCGCAATTCCTTAGGGTCCAACCCGTCCAGCACCTGGCCGGAGAACGTCACGCCGTTCACGTTTTCATCCGCGCTTTCCGCCTTGGCCGAGCCCCCGCCCAGCGCCAGCGCTTTTTTGGCTTCGGCCAGTTCGCGCTCCAGCTTCCGGCGTTCATCCAACAGCGCGGCGACGCGGGCCTCGACATCCTCGGGCGTCGTGCGCAGCAGCCCGGCCGCGCCTTTAAGCGCATCCTCTCGACCGACCAGCCATTGGCGAGCGCCTTCGCCGGTTAGCGCCTCGATCCGGCGCACTCCCGAACTGACGGCGCTTTCGGAAACGATGCGAAAGACGCCGATGTCCCCGGTCGCGCGCACATGCGTGCCGCCGCAAAGCTCGACGGAGTAAGCATGATCGGTGGCTCCCGACCCGAAAGTCCGCCCCATGGAGAGCACGCGGACCTCGTCCCCATACTTTTCTCCAAACAACGCCATCGCCCCGGCGGCAATGGCGTCCTCGGGCGTCATCAGACGAGTCAGCACCGGCTCGTTCGCACGGATTTCCGCGTTCACTTCGGCCTCAATCGCGGCAATATCTTGTGCTGACAGCGCCGTGGGGTGAGAGAAATCGAAGCGCAGGCGCTCCGCCGCGACCATCGAACCCTTTTGCGTCACATGATCGCCCAGGCGATTGCGCAAGGCCGCATGCAGCAGGTGCGTCGCCGAGTGATTGGCGCGAATCGCATCGCGCCGCTCAACATCAATGGCCAGATTGACGGTATCGCCCAATGTGATCGCACCCGCCTTGACCTCGCCGTTCATGGTATGGAGCCGTCCCAGCGGCTTGGCGGTGTCTGCAATGGCGATCCTGAGCCCGTTCGCGCCGGTGATCGTCCCGGCATCGCCTACCTGTCCGCCCGATTCGCCGTAGAACGGCGTCTGGTTGGTCAATACCGTCACCGCATCCCCAGCCGCTGCGGTCGTGACTTCCTTGCCGTCTTTCACCAGAGCAACCACTCGGCCCTCGCCCGAAGTGGCGGTATAACCGGTGAACTCGCTTGCGCCTTCGCGTTCGGCGATATCGAACCAGACTTCGCTGTCAGCCGCCTGCCCCGAGCCCTTCCAGGCGGCGCGGGCGGCGGCCTTCTGCCGCGCCATGGCGGCATCGAAGCCGTCCCTGTCAATGCCGATGCCGCGCGCGCGCAGCGCATCCTCGGTCAAGTCGTAAGGAAAGCCATAAGTGTCATAGAGCTTGAACGCGGTCTCACCCGGAAGCTCGCCGCCTTCGCTCATGCCGCCAGTCGCTTCCTCCAGCAGCTTGAGCCCGTTCGAAAGCGTGCGGCGAAACTGGATCTCCTCTCGCTGCAACGTCTCTTCAATCAGCGGCTGCGCGCGGCCGAGCTCGGGATAAGCCTGCCCCATTTCGGCGATCAGGGCAGGAACCAGGCGATGCATCAACGGGTCCCGCGCGCCCAGCAGATGCGCATGGCGCATAGCGCGGCGCATGATGCGGCGAAGGACATAGCCGCGCCCCTCGTTCGAAGGCAGCACGCCGTCCGCGAGAAGAAAGCTGGTCGAGCGCAAATGATCGGCAATGACGCGGTGGCTCGCCTGATGTTCGCCTTGCGCGGCCACCCCGGTCAGGCTTTCGGACACGGCGATCAGGGCTTTGAAAGTGTCGATATCGTAATTGTCGTGCTCGCCCTGCAGCACGGCCGCCACGCGCTCCAGGCCCATGCCGGTATCGATCGAGGGCCTGGGCAGATTGCCGACGATCTCGCCGCCGGCCTGCTCGAACTGCATGAACACCAGATTCCATATCTCGATGAAGCGATCGCCGTCCTCATCCGGCGATCCCGGCGGGCCGCCCCAAATATGCTCCCCGTGATCGTAAAAGATTTCCGAGCACGGGCCGCACGGGCCATCATCGCCCATGGCCCAGAAATTGTCCTTGGTGGGAATGCGGATGATCTTGCTTTCGGGAAGACCGGCAATCTTCTTCCAGAGATCGAAAGCTTCGTCATCCGTGTGATAGACGGTGACCAGCAGCTTCTCGACAGGCAGCGCCCATTCCCTGGTCAGCAAGGTCCAGGCATGCGTGATCGCCTGTTCCTTGAAATAGTCACCGAAGGAGAAATTCCCCAACATTTCGAAGAAGGTATGATGACGCGCGGTATAGCCTACGTTATCGAGATCATTGTGCTTGCCGCCCGCACGCACACACTTCTGAGAAGACGTGGCGCGCGGAACGCCGCGCGTCTCCAGCCCCGTGAACACGTTCTTGAACGGCACCATGCCCGCGTTCACGAACATCAGCGTCGGATCGTTGTAAGGCACTAGCGGCGCGGACTGCACCACTTCATGGCCTTGCGAGCCGAAGTAATCGAGGAAGGACCGGCGGATCTCGTTGGTCGTCTGCATGTTCGCGCCGATAAGCCAGGCGCGCGATGGCGGCAAGCGGCTTGGTGCGGTCAGAGTGTTCGAGAAATGCGATGGGCAACGGCCGAGCCGTCCCGAAACAGGCCGACAGTTGCTCAGCGGTGCTGGCGGAAGTCGGTAATGGGAATCGGACCGAACAGTTCGCCATCATCCCACGCGACATCATGATAGCGCGCACTCGGCATGCCAAGCTGCGCAAGCGGGGTATAGACGTAGCGGCTGAAGACGAAGACCTTCTGCACGTGGCCAAGCGCGGCCCGAACCTGCGGCGCGGATACCGGCGGATGACTATCACCGCCGAAAGCCCAGCTATCAGACCGTGCCGGATTCCGCATCACCACCAGCGGGAACGGACAGCCCGGTGCGTGAAACTCCAACATGCACGCCTGGGTGACCACGACGCCCATCGATTCGTGCGACACCAGCAATGCGGCGTGAGGGACATGCGCCACCCTCTGAACGGTATAATGGAAATCCTGCGGCTTGGGGATCCAGATGTCGTCACGCAGTTCCATAAGGCCGTCGCCAATGAGGGCCACGGTGGCAGCCGCCGCGGCAGCGTAACCGGCGAATTGCCAGACCAGCCGCGGTCTGTGTTGCCAATTGGCGAAGGCGGCCGCGGCCAGAAGTACGGTGAAGTTCGCGCACCAATGCATCGTATAATCGGAGATGATCGGATGGACCCGGTCGGCCACCTTGAACGCGATCAGCGTGCTCACGACGATAAACAGCGACAGCCGCGTTACGCGATTGCGAAAGCTGCGAAGAATCCCCACGATCATCAGTGCGGCCATCAGCGCTGAATTGATCGTGCCGTCCAGCAGGAGTTGGAGGTTCAGACTGGAGCCGTAATCCTCCAGGGACAGCGGCTTGATCCAGGAAATATTGGCCGAACGGTTGTGCAGCTGCTCTATCGCGAACCACAGCACCCAGCATGAAAACACGGCCACCGCGAGGTTCGCCAGAACCAGCGCCATAAGGCGGGCGCAGCTGAACTTCCGGCACAAGGCCCACTCGGCCAGCACCGCGATCGAGGCGATTCCAGGCCAAAGCAGCATCGTAGTGTGGCTGTAGATCGCGACCACGGCGCCGCCGGCGTAAGCCGCCCATCCCCGCCACGTCGGATGGTTCTTATCCTCCATGGCCGATACCAGCCCGATGAACGAGACCACCACCGCCAGCTTGGCCAGAACGTAGCCGCGCACATATTCGGACTGGTAGATATCGGAGGGCGAGAGCGCGAACAGCACAACGCAAAACACGGCGGCGAGACCACCGTAAGTTTTCCCGGCAAAACGCGCGAGCAGGCCGATCTGCGCGAGCGAAATCAGCAACGGCAGAAGCCGCAAGGCCGGCTGGCTTTCCGGCAAGATCAGACGCCAGAGCTTCAGAATGGAGTAGAACAGCGGCGGATTGGTCTCCCGCAGCATCCACCATCCCCAAAGCTGGCCCAGCGTATGCTGCGAAAAGTACATCGAGGCAAATTCGTCAAACACCATCGGCGCCCGCGCCTGCTGCAGCCGCAGCACCAGCGCGAGCACGAAAGCGGCGGCCACGAGACAACCGATCAGGACGGGGCGAAAAGCAGACCTGGCGTACATCGAGTCCCTTGCCGCGCGACGTTATGTGCGCCCCGTCGATAGGGTGCGCGGCGGCGGGCTGCAAGCATTGGCCGGAACGGGAGGCCCGTGGACCAAAGCGAAAACGGGCACGCGCGAACCGGCGTCGTTACTTAGGCCGACGAAAATATGAATCCGTGCCAGATTTGACCTTGTGGTCTCAAATCACCCGAATGACGGCACTAACGATTTCAAAGAGCGAAGGTGGAAATTATAGCGACCAAACGAAACCGGATAACAGCGCTTCTCCGCCACCCTTCAGCCCCGCCTCGAGACAAGCTTGGGGAGGAGCAAGCGCCATCATCAACTCGATTTACTCGGCGTCATCCTCATCCGTGGGGCCGGCCATCATCTCCTCGGCCAAGCCTTCGGTGCGGGAACGGATAGCTTTTTCCAGACGATCGCAGACTTCCGGGTTTTCCTTCAGGTAGGTCTTGGCGTTCTCGCGCCCCTGGCCGATGCGGATCGAATCGTAGCTGAACCAGGCGCCGGACTTCTCGACCAGACCGGCCTTGACGCCAAGGTCAAGAATTTCGCCGATTTTGGATACGCCCTCGCCATACATGATGTCGAACTCGACCTGCTTGAACGGCGGGGCGACCTTGTTCTTGACCACTTTCACGCGGGTGGCGTTGCCGATGATGTCGTCGCGGTCCTTGATCTGACCGGTGCGGCGAATATCAAGACGAACCGAGGCGTAGAACTTGAGCGCATTGCCGCCGGTGGTCGTTTCCGGATTGCCGTACATCACGCCGATCTTCATGCGCACCTGGTTGATGAAGATCACCAGGCAGCGCGAACGGCTGATCGAGCCGGTGAGCTTGCGCAGCGCCTGGCTCATCAGCCTGGCCTGAAGACCAACGTGGCTGTCACCCATCTCGCCCTCAATCTCAGCACGGGGAACGAGCGCGGCGACTGAATCCACCACCAGCACGTCAATCGCGTTCGAGCGCACCAGTGTGTCGGTGATCTCCAGCGCTTGTTCGCCGGTATCGGGCTGCGAGACGATCAGCTCATCGATATCGACGCCCAGTTTCTTGGCATAGACCGGATCGAGCGCGTGTTCGGCATCGACGAAGGCCGCCGTGCCGCCCATCTTCTGCGCCTCGGCAATGGCATGCAGCGCCAGCGTGGTCTTGCCCGAGCTTTCCGGCCCATAGATTTCCACGATGCGTCCGCGCGGCAGTCCACCGATGCCCAAAGCGATGTCCAAACCCAGCGAGCCGGAGGAAATCGCCTCTATCTGCATCGCTTCGCGACTGCCGAGCTTCATCGCCGAGCCTTTGCCGAACGCGCGATCGATCTGCGCGAGCGCGGCTTCAAGCGCCTTCTGACGGTCCATCGAATCCTTTTCCTTGCCTTCCTGGATCAGCTTGAGCTGAGCAGCCATTTCACTTCCCCTTTGCTACTGGTCTGACCGGAAAGGTCAATGTCACGACCCGCAATGTATTGCTTTTGTTCCTGTAGAACAAGAGGGGAACGAAGAAAGTTTTCCCAAATTTAATCGCTGGGCTGCTTGGCGGTGCGAGCCAGCACCTCTCCCACCTTCTCCGACAGCTGCTGCACGGAGAACGGTTTGGGCATGAACCAGGCATTGGCGATGCCGATTTCCTTGCGCAGCTGCTCCTCGGCATAGCCGGACATGAACAGGACCGGCAGCTCCGGCGCGATTTTACGGATTTCGCGCGCCATGGCCGGGCCATCCATCGTCGGCATCACGACATCGGACACTACCAGATCGAACTGCCCCCCTTCCCGCACCAGTTCCAGCCCTTCTTCCCCGTCGCAAGCGCAAGTGACCACGTAGCCCTGACGCTTGAGCGACCGTTCCGCCACGATGCGCACGGGGTCCTCATCTTCCACCAGAAGGATGGAACCGCCGCCGGCCCATTGGCTGGGCGCAGGTTCCGCCTGCGCCGCCGAAGGTTCCGGCGCGGCACCGGGCGCGACATGGTAAACCGGCAGGTAGACAATGAAGCGCGTGCAGCCGCCTTTCCCGTTCTGGCTCACCTCGCTTTCGACGAAGATGAAACCGCCGGACTGCTTGACGATGCCATAGACGGTCGAAAGGCCAAGGCCCGTGCCCTTGCCCTGCTCCTTGGTGGTGAAGAACGGTTCGAAGATCTTGCCGAGATGCTCGGGCGGGATCCCGCTGCCCGTATCCTCCACGATAAGCGCGGTATATTCGCCCGCCGGGATGATCTCGCTGCGCATCGCCCGCACGTCAGTCGTGGTCACCTTGCGCGTCGCCAACGTAAGCCGGCCCGAACCATCCCCGCGCGACTGCATGGCATCGCGCGCATTGACCGCCAGGTTGACGATCACCTGCTCCAGCTGCGTCGGGTCCGCGCGCACGGGCCCCAGATCGCGGTCATGCGTGACGACGAGCTGGATCTTCTCGCCAATCAGCCGTCGCAGCATCTGCGAAACGTCCGCGACGACATCCGGCAGCTGCAACACCTCAGGGCGCAGCGTCTGCTGGCGCGAAAAGGCGAGGAGCTGGCGCGTCAGCGAAGCGGCGCGGTTGGAATTGGCGCGGATCTGCTGAATGTCGTCATAGTCCGAATCGCCGGGCGTATGGCGCATCAGCATAAGATCGCAGGTGCCCAGGATCGCGGTCAGCACATTGTTGAAATCATGCGCGACTCCGCCGGCGAGTTGCCCCACCGCCTGCATCTTGGTGGCCTGAGCCACTTGTCGCCTAAGGCGGGTCTCCTCGGACGTATCGGTGAGGCCCAACAGCACCGCCGCCTCGCCCAGCCCGCGCACGCCGGCAAGGCTGAGCGAAACCGGATCGTCGGGCTGAGTGGTCAAGCGAATGGCGATGTCGCCGGCGGCGGCAGGCCCTTGAGCAAAACGGCGAATCGCTTCGGACAAGGCGCGCTTGTCTTCCTTGACGACAAGGTCGGTCGGATAAGTCGGCGGCAGCTGCGCCTCGCGCCCGGCCGCGCGCATGAAAGCCGGATTGGCGAAAAGCAGACGCCCATCCCGGTCGGTCATGGCCAGCCCCAGCGGAAGCTGGCTGAGCAAGGCTTCCAGATGGGGCACGGCGGCGCCGCTACCCGCACTCGCGCCGATCCCCTGACCGGCATTCATCACCAGCATCAGCGACGGCGTGGTGTTCGGATCCGGCTCCAGCGAGAAATCAGGATCGGCGACCGGCACATGATAAAGCACCAGAGGCCCTCCGCGCCCGGCATCCCGAACCCAGCCGATCCGCCCGCCCTCTTCCTGTGCAAGCAACGAGACGAAATCCTGACCGGTCATATCGGCCATAGCATCGCCGGTGGCGCGGAGCGCGAAGCCGGCACTGGCGGCGCGGATCGTGCCGTCCGGATCGACCAGCGCGGCGGCGATGCCGCCTTTGGCGAGCCCCCTGCCTAGCTTGCCGTCAAGATGGCCGACCAGTTCCGCCACCAGATCCACCGAATGCACTTGCGTCATTCGCCAGATCAGAAAATCATCCCCCCGCCCCGACCGGCGCGCCTCGACCCGCCAGCCTTGGCCTTGCTCGCTTGAGACTTCGGCCCCGCCCGAACCGTCGCGCCAGGCCGATCGCATGGCGTCAGCAAGCCGATCGAGCGAAGCGGCGTCAATCGGCAGACGGGGCGGCGCGGCGCCACCGAACCAGTCTTCATAACAGGAATTGGCGCAAGTGAGGCGGCCGGCCCGATCCGTCACCGCTATCGCCATATCCGGTCGGTCAATGGCAGCGACCGTCACGGACCAGTCCGGGAGGGCAAATTCAGGCTCCGGCACAGTCACGCGCCTGCCGGAAATCATCCAGCCGATCGTGGCCAACACCGCCATGGCCGCCAGGAACGCGGCAAAAAGGACAACATCACCGGAAACCAACCATACGAGAATGCTGCTCACCACCAGAGCCAGGGCCACCAGCAGCGTCGCCCGCGACTGGCGCAAGGCTTCAGGCTCCTCCGTCATGCGGGCGCATCCGGCCCAGCATCGCGGAGCGCATCACGCCAGCGGTGCCGACGCGCATGATGCTTGCGCCCGATCCAGAAGCGCCAGAACCATACTGCCGCGACATATCCGATAACCGCCGCCGGGATTGCGATCAGGAAGAGCCCCGCGAGCAAAGCGGGCCCCGCGTCCGAAAGGACCCACCGGAGCCAGTCGGACATGCCTGCCCCGCTCTGACAGAGCGCATAGAACGTGGAAAGGTCGGCATGATAGCCCAGTCGATTGCCGATCCAGATCGAGGCCGCAAGAATCAAGGGAGTGGTCGCCGGATTCGACAGGAAGGTCATGGCCGCCGCCAGTGGGATATTGGCGCGCAGCGGCACGCAGATAAGCGCGGCCCCCGCAATCTGTACGCCCGGAATCATTGCCAGAATGCCGACCAGCAGCCCGACCGCGACACCGCGCGGCACGGAGCGGCGCGTAAAGCGGAACAGTTCCTGCCTGCGCGCGAAAGGCGCGGTGAAGCGATTCGCCTCGAGCTGCGCATGAGTTGGCATCAGGCTATGCAGCCAGCGGGAAAGGCGGGAAAGAAAGATGCTCATCGGTTGTCCCGCAAGATCCTGCCCTGTTCACGCTTCCAGTCGCGTTCCTTGATGGTATGACGCTTGTCCGCCGCGTTCTTGCCCTTGGCAAGCGCCAGTTCCACTTTCGCCCTGCCTCGGCTGTTGAAATAAATCGACAACGGCACCAACGTCATGCCCTTGCGCTCAACCGCGCCCTGCAGGCGGGCGATTTCCCGCTCATGCAGGAGCAGTTTGCGCGGACGCTTGGGCTCGTGATTGAAGCGGTTGCCATGGCTGAATTCGGGCACGTTGGCATTGACCAGCCAGCATTCGCCATTGCGGATCTCAGCATAGGATTCCGCAATGGAGCCTTCACCGAAGCGAAGCGACTTCACCTCGGTGCCGGTCAGCGCAATGCCGGCCTCAAAGGTTTCATCGATATGATAATTGAATCGGGCCTTGCGGTTTTCCGCGACGCTTTTCTGCTTGTCGAATGTCTTGTTCTGCGGGCGTGCCATGGTGGACCGCCATGTAGGGACGCGCGCCAAAAAAGGGAACGGGCGATTCGAACAACACAGAGAACGCCGCCCCAAGCCGTCGACCGACGGGCGGGATCGAAACCAGTGAGACAGGCCCACCTGGACTTCTACCAGCAGTCATCCCGGCCTATTTGTCTGACTTGAAGCGGAACGAAAATTCTTCAAAAGAAAAGTCGGGAACGACGGGGGTACATCAGTTGCGTTCGATAACTTTTTTGCTGACTTCTGCCAGCTTGTTTGCTTCGTCCACCGTCCTGGCAGCACCGCCTGCCCCGCCGCCGCTCGAAGCTTATGGCGAACTGCCGGCGATAGAAAAAACGGCGATCTCGCCCAGCGGGGCCGGCGTCGCCGCGGTCATCCAATTTGGAGGGGCCAGCAAACTGACGGTGCTCGATGCCCGGATGAAACCGCGTTCCGCGGAAAATCTGGGGAATATCAAGGTCCGGAATCTGGAGTTCGTCGGCGAGGACATGGTTATCCTCCATTATTCGTCGACGGTCCCCCTGGGGCCTGATTTCACGACCGACAAAGCTGAACTGGACGCGGCCCTTCTCGTTTCCCTCGACGGGTCGAAGCCCCGGATGGTCCTCAACAACAGCCGCATGTTCGCCAATACGACGCGCGGCGATTTCGGCATCCGCAATATCGACGGTCGCTGGATCGGCTTCTTCGGCGCGATCCGCGTCGACACTCCCGCGCTCAACACCAACGCCGCGCTCGCCAGGGTGGACCTGGCCAACAATTCGGCGCGACAGGTCAGCCCCGCTCTTGAAGGCGATATCGAACAGGACTGGTTGGTCGACGGCAACGGCGCTCCGCAGGCCAACTTCGTGATACGCAACAAGGAGGGTTCCTGGACGATCAGGAACGCTGCCGGCAAAACGATTGCTTCCGGAGCCGATAAGCTCGGCCATGTGGGGCTGCTCTGCTTTGGCAAGGATGGTTCCACCGTTATCTACACGGTGCGAGACAGTGGCGGCCTCACTCACTGGATGGAACTTCCCCTGGCGGGCGGCACACCGCAAGAAATCCTGGCGGACGTGGCCATCAAACGCATCTTCGTGGATAAGACCAACTCGCGGCTGCTTGGGTATCTTGAAGACAGTGAAAAGCCAAAGCCGGTATTTTACGATCCGGCAAAACAACTGGCAGCGCGCAAAATCTACAGAGCCTTTCCCGATCTTAGCGTGGAGCTGGTCGACTGGACGTCCGATTTCAGTCACGTACTGGTTCGCACCAGCGGAAATGGGGACAGCGGCACTTACTTCACCGTCGACGTGACCAGTCACCGGGCCGACCCGCTAGGGTACGAACGAACCGCTATCGCCCCCGAACAGGTGGGCGCTATCTCGACCGTACCGTACAAGGCGAGCGACGGACTGGACATGGATGGAATCCTTACACTGCCGCCCGGTCGCGAACCCCGAAATCTGCCAGTGGTGGTCTTTCCTCATGGTGGCCCCCATGCCGCGGACAAGGCCGAATTCGATTGGTGGGCTCAGGCGTTCGCGTCACGGGGTTACGCCGTGTTCCAACCGAATTTTCGCGGTTCAACCCAGCGGGGCGATGTGTTCCGCAACGCGGCGCGCAACGAATGGGGCCGCAAGATGCAGACGGATATCTCCGACGGTCTGGCAGAGCTTGTGAAACGGGGTATCGTCGATGGAAAGCGGGCCTGCATCATGGGCGCCAGCTATGGCGGCTATGCTGCGCTCGCCGGTGTAACCATTCAGCACGGCCTCTATCGCTGCGCCGTTGCCGTCGCGCCGATCTCAGACCTTCAGATGTTCTATCAATCAAAGATCGCAGCGGATGATTATTCGCCGATGTCGTGGCGTTCCATGCGCGAGTTCCTGGGAGACGATCCCAAGCTTTACAAGGCCGTATCGCCGCGCCAGCATGCCACGGACGCGGACGCCCCCATTCTGCTCGTTCACGGCAAGGACGATACCGTGGTGCCGTTCCATCAATCCGAAGTCATGGCAAACGCCTTGACAGAGGCTGGAAAGCCACATGAATTCGTCGTCCTTGCGCATGAGGACCACTGGCTGTCAGTCAGCGACACGCGGGTACAAATGCTGCAGGAGGCTATGCGGTTCGTCCAGCAATACAACCCGGCCGACTGATGCCGTCCCGCCGGGTTACAGCAGTCCGGCGTGAACCAGCGCTTCGTCCACGGCCTTGCGGGCCTTGTCGTTGCAAGGCACCAGCGGCAGGCGCAGTTCGTTCTCGATCCAATCGTGAACTTGCGTGAGCGCGTATTTGCAGGGGCCCGGCGAGCTGTCTTCGAACATGGCGTAATGCAGCGGATAGAGCTTGTCGTTAAGTTCACGCGCGGTTTCCAGATCGTTGGCCGCGCAAGCCGCCTGGAACTGAGCGCAGAGTGCCGGGGCGACATTGGCCGTCACGGAAATGCAGCCGACGCCGCCGGCGGCGTTGAACGGCAGGGCCAGTCCGTCGTCACCGCAAAGCTGACAGAAGTCCTTGCCGATGCCCAAGCGGTGATCGGTCACCCGGCTGAGATCCCCGCTGGCGTCTTTGATCGCGATGAAGCGGTCAGGATATCGACGCGCCAGTTCGCACACGGTCTCGGGCAAGAGGTCCGTCACAGTGCGTCCGGGCACGTTATAAAGCACGATCGGCAACTCGTTATGCTCGGCCAGATAACTGAAATGCGCCAGCAAGCCTTCCTGACTGGGGCGATTGTAATAAGGCGCCACCAGCAGCGCGGCGGCGGCGCCGCACTTCTTCGAAAAATTCATGTGGAGAAGCGCGTTCATCGTGTCGTTGCTGCCGCAACCTGCGATCACCGGCACGCGGCCGGCGGCCTGTTCGATGCACACTTCGATCACCCGGTGATGCTCGGCGTTCGAGAGCGTGGAATTTTCGCCCGTCGTGCCGCAAGGAACCAGCGCCGAGGACCCGCATTCGATCTGCCAGTCCACCAGCCGGCGAAACGCCTGCTCATCAAAGGCGCCATCACGAAATGGTGTGACAAGTGCCGGAATGGACCCCGAGAACATGGACTTTACCCCTGCTGACGTTCAATTATCGGCCTGGCCGGGGACCATCCCCGCCGCAACGGCCGTCACGTTCAGCGCCTGATAAGGAGCCTCTTTCCAAAATGTCCAGCATGTTGCGCGTCTCACCCCTCATTCTGGCCGTTTCCCTTGCATGTTTCGGAGCACCGGCCTGGAGCCAGGACGGCCGCGAATGGGACGTCGCGCGGGCGCAATCCATGCAGAAGCACGATGTGGCCGTGCACCAGGCGATTGACCAATGGAAATTACTCGTGGCGCAGGGCGGCATGGGTTTTTCCACTTACGCCAGCTTTCTGCTGACCTATCCGGGATATCCGCAGGAAGAGAAGATTCGCGGATTCGCCGAAAAGGCGCTCATGAACGAATCGCCCGATCCGACGACCGTGGCTGCTTTCTTCGATCGTTATCCGCCGCTCAGCAGCGAAGCCGCCGGGCGCTATGCCACGGCCCTTTCCGCCATGCGCCGATATGACGCGCGCGAGAAGGCGGTTGAAGCCTGGCGTCGCGGCAGCCTGGCGCCCAATGCTGAAGCCACTCTCCTCTCGCTTTACCGCGATGTCCTGGCACCGGCCGATCACGACGCGCGGATGGACGCCTTGCTTTGGCAAGGGCAAACCGATCAGGCGGAGCGGCAGATTTCCTTCGTTTCAACCGGCAAGCGCGCGGTATTCATGGAGCGGCTGGCGCTGTTGCAGGGCGCTGCGCCCGGATCGCTGGGCCTGACACTTCCACCCGCGGTCGCTTCAGATCCCGGCTATGTCTATAACCGCGCGGTGCAGGCACGGCGCTCCGGCGGTCTTCCGGGCGAGATTGCCTTGCTCGCCAGTCGCCCCCCTTTTTCCGCGCCCGTTCCCTATCCCGAAGCATGGATCCGCGAGCTTTTGAACGCCGCGCGAGGGGCCGGCTCTGATGCGGCGGTGCGAATCGCCGGATCGGTCGACGATGCCTTTGCACCAGGCACTGACATCAGCCAAGCGTCCTATCGCCTGCGTGATGATTATACGACGCTCGTTTGGCTGGGCGGCACGAAAGCCTTGTGGGAATTGCGGGACCCGCGCCGGGCAGCGCCGCTGTTCTACCGCTATGGCGCGGCGGCCCAGACGCCCGGCACCCGTTCCAAGGGCTTTTATTGGGCGGGCCGTGCAACAGCGCTGGCCGGTGACATACAGGGCGCCAACCGCTATTTCGAAATGGCCGCCCAATATCCGCAATATTTCTACGGTCAGCTGGCATTGGAACGACTGGGGCGGCCGCTGCCCAGCCTGAATACCGTGCCGCGGATCGTGCCGACGCAGGCGGAACGCCGGGCCTTCATGGCCCGACCGATCACGCAGGCCGTGCGCGACGTGGCGCAGGACGCCGACTGGCGAACCACCGTCCAATTCTTCCGCCAGATCAGCGATCAAGCCAAGAGCGAGGCCGATCACGTGCTGGTCGCGGAGCTCGCGCGGGAGATCGGTCGACGAGACCTGGCGGTGATCCTGGGGCAGGAAGCCCACGCCGATGGCTATGGCGAATTTGGCGAAATCGCTTTCCCACTGATCCCGACGCCGCCAGGCACGAATTGGACGATGATCCACGCCCTCACCCGGCAGGAAAGCCAATTCGCGCAGAACGCCGTCAGCTATGCCGGCGCGCGCGGGCTGATGCAGCTCATGCCGGGCACCGCGCGCGAGCAGGCGGGCAAGCTTGGCCTCGGCTTCGACCCTTCCCTGCTGACGACCGACGCGACTTACAACATCCGCTTGGGAGACGCCTATTTCGGACGCATGATGGATTATTTCGGCGGAGCCACGCCGCTGGCCGTCGGCGCTTATAACGCCGGCGCCGGCAATGTGAACAAGTGGCTGCGTGATAACGGCGATCCACGTACCGGCATGGTAGACTGGATCGAATGGATCGAGAAAATCCCTTATTACGAAACCAAGAACTACATCCAGCGGGTGCTGGAGAACGCCGTGGTTTATGAGGCGATGTATCCGGACAAGTCCGATTACAACGGCCTGAATAAGCTCACGCATCTGATGCCGGGCAAACGCGCGCCCGGCTGACGGTAGGATCGTCGTCTCTTCCGTTCGACACGAACCACTTCAAGTTCTGAATGAATTTCGGCTAAGCGCCCTTCATGAAACCCGCCGGTCCCCCTATCACCCCCGCAGGCATGGCCGCGATGCGCGCGCGTTACGATCATCTCCTCGGCAAAGAACGGCCCGAAATTGTCGAGATCGTCTCATGGGCGGCCGGTAACGGTGATCGTTCGGAAAACGGCGATTACCTTTACGGGCGCAAGCGCATGCGCGAGATCGATCGGGAACTGGCGCACCTTGCGCGCCGCATGAAAGCGCTTCGCGTGGTCGATCCGGCAATTCAGACGGAGCGTGGAAAGGTATTCTTCGGCGCTACCGTGGAACTCGCCGATGAGGACGACAATCGCATCACCGTTACGATCGTCGGCGATGACGAGCAGGACGCCGGCGCCGGCCGCATCGGCTGGAGCGCGCCACTTTCCCGCGCCCTGCGCGGCGCCGGAGTTGGAGACTTGCGCGTGGTCCGTCTCCCTTCGGGCGAGAAAGAGTGGGAAGTGCTTGAGATCGCATATCCGCATGGCTGAGAGTTCCTCCCTCTCCGCGGCGTTTTCCGCGCCGCCCACGTTTCATCTGCGCCCCGGTCAGCTATAGCCGCAAACATGCTTCGCTCACCGGCCCGCATTTTTGCCGTCATCTGCGTCCTGGCCCTGACCGCAGGCACGGTTCAGGCGCGGGAGAGCCTGGGCCTTTACGGCAGTTGGGGGGCATTTCGCGATCCTCTCATTCCCCGCTGCTATGCCATAGCCATGGCCGAGCCAAGCGCGTCTCGGCGTGATTATCAGCCTTACGCGGCGATCGGCACCTGGCCTCGGCGCGGCGCTCGCAATCAGGTGCACTTTCGGCTTTCGCGCAAGTTGGGTGCGGACCCGACGATCACCCTGCACATCGGGGCCGAACGCATTGGCCTGATAGGCGGCGGTGGCGACGCATGGCCGGCAAACGATCGCGACAATGCCGCCATCATCGCAGCCATGCGGTCAACCACCAGCATGACGGTCAATGCGCGCGATGCGCAGGGGCGGCTCTTTGCCAACAGCTGGCCGCTCGCCGGCGCCGCCTCCGCCATGGATGCCGCAGCCATTGGGTGTGCGCGGCTACGTTGAGATAACGGGCGAGGTCGCGTTTCGCCGTTCGCCAAGCGTAGCGAACGCCCCTTCTTTCGCTTCGCCTCAACTTGCACTATATGCGCCCCGATCATGTCAGAAACGAACACCAGTCCCGCCGGCGGCGGCTTGATGCCGATTCCCGGCCACATTGACCCGGTTCCCGTTCCGCGCGACGTTACCCCGCGGGCGGATGGACGTGTCGACCTGATTGGCCTGCCCAGAAAACGCATTGCCGAGATGTTCGAAGCTGCAGGGCTTGATGCCAAAGCCGCAAAGCTGCGCGCAAAGCAAGTCTTCCATTGGCTTTATCATCGCGGCGTCACCGATTTCGAGGCGATGACTGATATCGCCAAGACCATGCGCCCCTGGCTGACCGAGCGCTTCGTGATCGGTCGCCCGGACGTCGTCGCCGCGCAGCATTCCAGTGACGGCACGCGCAAGTGGCTCCTGCGTACGGCTGACGGTCACGATTTCGAGATGGTCTTCATTCCCGACGCGGACCGCGGCACCCTCTGTGTCTCCAGCCAGGTCGGCTGCACGCTCAATTGCCGGTTCTGCCACACCGGCACCATGCGCCTGGTCCGCAACCTGACCGTGGGCGAGATCGTCGGGCAAGTCATGCTCGCGCGGGACGCTCTCGGCGAATGGCCCAAGGGCGTCCATGACACTCGGACCGCCACGATGGCCGGACTGGACGACGAGGAGGACGAAGGCTCCTACTGCGCCGATGGCCGTCTGCTCACCAATATCGTGATGATGGGC
Organism: Novosphingobium sp.; assembly: GCF_036733805.1. Taxonomy (GTDB): domain Bacteria; phylum Pseudomonadota; class Alphaproteobacteria; order Sphingomonadales; family Sphingomonadaceae; genus Novosphingobium. The sequence goes on from NZ_DAIMZT010000005.1 coordinate 100,833, forward strand.
ATGGGCGAGCCGCTCTACAATTTTGACAATGTGCGCGACGCCCTCAAACTGGTCATGGACGGCGACGGCCTTGCCTTGTCCAAGCGCCGCATCACGCTTTCCACTTCCGGCGTCGTGCCAAAGATGGCGCAATGCGGTGAGGAAATTGGCGTGAACCTTGCCGTTTCGCTTCATGCGGTAACCAAGGCGGTGCGGGACGAGATCGTGCCGATCAACAAGAAGTACGGCATCGAGGAACTGCTGCGGGCCTGCGCCGACTATCCCGGCGCGAGCAATGCGCGGCGTATCACTTTCGAATACGTGATGTTGAAGGACAAGAACGACAGTGATGAGGACGCGCGCGAGCTGGTCCGCCTGATCCGGCGATACGATCTGCCGGCGAAGGTCAATCTGATCCCCTTCAATCCCTGGCCAGGCGCCCCTTACGAGTGCTCCACGCCCGAGCGGATCAAGGCGTTCTCCAACATCGTCTTCGAAGCAGGCATTTCCGCCCCGGTGCGCACGCCGCGCGGTCGCGATATCGATGCCGCGTGCGGCCAGCTCAAGACCGCCGCCGAAAAGAAGAGCCGCGCCGAGCTGGAACGACTCTACGCAGAGAAGGAACAAGCGTTGGCCTGAGGCGAATGCCTACGCGGTCAGACGCCGATCATAACTGGGCAGCCGCCTCCAGCGCCAGCAGATAGCTTTGTGCGCCGAACCCGGCCACCGTACCTTTCGCAGCCTGACCCACCCATGACTTGTGGCGAAATTCCTCGCGCCGCTGCGGGTTAGACAGATGAACTTCGATCACCGGCACGGCGATCGAACGGATGGCGTCAAGCAGGGCGACTGAAGTATGCGTATAAGCGCCCGCGTTAAGAAGCACGGCGTGCGCGCCTTCCTCTTCCGCCTCGTGGAGCCAGTCGACCAGATGACCTTCATGGTTTGATTGGCGCATCTCGATATCCAGCCCCAGGGCTTCCCCGCGCTCAACCAGCAAGGCGGCGATGTCGTCGAGCGTCTGCGCTCCGTAGATCTCGGGTTCGCGCTTGCCGAGCCGACTGAGATTGGGCCCGTTGAGAACATAGATCAGCTTGTTTGCCATGGTTTGGAAAACCCCCGACGCCCGCTTGTAAACGACTGGCATTGACCTTTAACGACGGCGCGCGGACGCGCAAGCGGCACCGGAAAGCCGATGCAGCAGTTTCGGCTCCCCACCTGTCACCGGTCTGACCCTTTGACTTTGCCCCACTGCCTCATGGCCGAATAGCCGAGGTAACCCGTACCGAAGAGCGCATAGAGCGGCTCGGGAATACCGGCCAGATAAGCGTTGATGCCAGAAGAGATTGCGCGTGCCATCGCCGGATTGAACGCGGCGATCACACCCATCGGCAACGCCCAGAGAATCATGGCATACATCACGTAAAGAAAGCTCGGCCGTGCCCGGCTGGTCCACGGATCAGGTGATCCGGCTTCCGCGATAATGGCTGAAAGACTAGCCTGAAGCGTTTGCAATTCATGGGAATTATCAAGCTTTAGCAGCTCCAGCTTGGCCCTGTCCCGTGCTTCAGGATCGACGATTACCTTGTCGATAAGGCGAGTGATAGGACCAAAGAGGGAATCGAGAAGCGGCACGAGAGTCCTCCAAATTCAGTGAGCGACTCCCCATCATATAACCATATTGGTTTTTGTAGGAAAGCATTTTTCGCCTCCCATGAGGCGGCGCCCCGCCTGCCGTGCGGCTATGGACGGCACAAGCATCAATCATGATGATTTTCGCGACGGGACGTGCCACGTACTCACCAGACTTGGATGAGGGAGATTTAGGATGAGCAGAATCACGCTGAAGGCGGCGGACGCGATTATCACGGCCGCCTTGGTCGACAGCCGCGAACGCGGTCTCAAGCCGATGACGATCGTGGTTCTTGACGCTGGCGGACATCCCATCGCGCTCCGGCGCGAAGACGGTGCTTCCTTCATGCGCGCCGGCGTCGCGACCGGCAAGGCAAGCGGCGCGCTCGCACTGGGGATGTCGTCGCGGGCTATTGCCGAGATTGCCGAAAACAGGCCCAGTTTCATTGCTTCGCTCGGTTCGATTGCACCGGCCGGCATGGTGCCAGCCGCGGGCGGGGTCATCGTAGTCGATGATAACGGAGCGGTTCTGGGCGCCGTCGGTTCAAGCGGCGACACCCCCGACAACGACGAAGCAGTCGTGCTGGCGGGGCTCAGGCAAAGCGGCCTGAGAGCTCAAAGCTGACGATTTTGCAAATTGGCTAGCCGCCCGGACCGTCTGAAATAATGCGCCGCGCGTGACGTGAGTAATGGTGAGCCCTGCTGGATTCGAACCAGCGACCTACTGATTAAAAGTCAGTTGCTCTACCGACTGAGCTAAGGGCCCCCGAGCCGTAGTGGCTGTGGAAGGGGTCACCTAGGGGCCGGATGAGGCTTGGTCAAGCGGGCTGATAATTGCTTTACGGTAAGTCCGGTAAGTGGGTCGCGCCAAGTGCCGGCAATGGCGGCGGCCGGGTGCAGCACGAAGTCGCGGTCACGGAACGCAGGATGGGGGATGACCAGGCTGGCCTCGTCCCCTTCATCTGCCCAGGCGCCCCCGCTCCACAGAATGATATCAAGATCGAGCACGCGGGCGCCCCATTCCAGTCCGGTGCGTCTACGGCCGAACGCTTGCTCGATCTTGCGCAGCTTGTGCAGCATTTGCTCGGGATCGCGTTTGCCGTGGATGATCGCGGCGGCGTTGGCATAACGTCGCCGCGAGGGGCCAAGAGGCGTCGTCTCTATCACTTTGGAGGCAGCTCGCACCTCCAGTTTGCCGTGGTCCAGCGCGGTCAACGCGGCTGCGATCACGCGGCGCGGGCTGCCGTAGCGGACATGGCGCATGTTGGACCCTAGGGCGATGAGATAATGGTGCTTGCCCAAGGTTTTCAGATGTCCTGCGCGATCCGGGTGTAAAGCTGCGGGCGGCGATCGCGGAAGAAGCCCATGCCGGCACGGTGCTTCGCCGCGCGGTCAAGGTTTATCCCGGCGATGAGCACGCCGGTCTCTTCCTTGCCAAATTCGTCAAGGAAATCGCCCCACTCGTCCGCAATGAAGGAATGGCCGTAAAACGCCTGCTCGCTCACACCTTCGGCTTCCACGCCGATGCGATTGGCGGCGATCACCGGCATGCAGTTCGAAACCGCATGACCCAGCATCGCCCGGCGCCACATACGGCTGGTATCGAGATCGGCGTCATAAGGCTCCGATCCGATCGCGGTGGGGTAGAACAGCATCTCAGCGCCCATAAGCGCCATCACCCGCGCACATTCGGGATACCACTGGTCCCAGCAGATGCCCACGCCGATGCGGGTGCCGAACACCTCCCACACCTTGAACCCGTCATTGCCGGGCCGAAAGTAATACTTCTCCTCATAGCCCGGCCCGTCAGGAATATGGCTCTTGCGGTAAGTACCCATGATCGCCCCGTCAGGACCGATCATGGCAAGCGTGTTGTAATAGTGATGACCGTCACGCTCAAAGAAACTGGTGGGAATCGCCAATTCCAGCTTCGCTGCCAAAGCCCGCATAGCAATGACGGAAGGATGCTCCGCAGTAGGGCGCGCCAGGGCGAACAGTTCCTCTTCCTCCGCCTTGCAAAAATAGGGGCCGGAAAACAATTCCGGAGGCAACACGATCTGCGCGCCCTTCCCCGCCGCCTCTTCCACCAGCGCGGAAACGGCGGCGATGTTCTCCCGTTCGTCGGGCGAGCCGAGGGCGAGTTGCAGGGCGGCGACAGTGATCTCTCTCATGTGCCGCGCCTTACCAGCCCCGCTTACCGAACAGAAGCGTGATCCGCGCGATCATGCCGTTTCGAAAGGATAATCACGCAAGTCCTAGGCGGCGTGGACAAATTCCCCGCAGCCACGGTTGCCCTGTAATAGGCCCTGGCAAGGCGCGGGGCCGCAGACAGAG
>NZ_DAIMZT010000006.1:0-94015 GCF_036733805.1 Novosphingobium sp.
GGTCGTAGATATGCTCGATCAGTTCGGTGCGGCTCACCACCTTGCCCTTGTGGTGCATGAGGTAGCTCAACAACTTGTATTCCTGCGCGGTCAGCTTGACCGGCTCTCCCGAAAGCGTGACGCGGCCCGAGCGCGTGTCCAGCCGCACATCGCCCGCGGTCAGTTCGCTGGACGTATTGCCGGAAGCGCGGCGAATCAGCGCGCGCAGCCGAGCGATCAGTTCTTCCGTCTGGAACGGCTTGGCCAGGTAATCGTCCGCGCCGGCGTCAAGGCCGGCCACCTTGTCCGACCAACTGTCGCGGGCGGTGAGTACGAGGACAGGGAAATTGCGCCCCTCACGACGCCACATTCCCAGGACGGTAAGGCCGTCGATCTCCGGCAGGCCCAGATCCAGGACCACGGCATCGTAATCTTCAGTCGAACCAAGAAAATGGCCGTCCTCGCCGTCAGCAGAGAGGTCTACGGCATAGCCGTTCTGCTCCAATGTGGTCTTAAGCTGGTTGCCTAGGGTGGGTTCATCCTCGACGATCAGGATGCGCAATTCCGGTCTCCCTTCATGAACGAGGCTGAGATGGGCCGAAACCCTTTGAGCGTCAAGCGAAGGACCTCAGGGCGTCTGGCCGATGATGCGTCCCGAACGGGCATCGACGTCAACGAAATAGACCTTGCCGTCCTGAATGAACTTCAGTCGGTAAGCCATGGCCGCCGCATCGTAATCGGGACCCAGGTACTGCTTGCCGGCCATCCGCGGCAGCACGATCTGTTCGATGCGACGGATGGACAGGATATTTCCCGCCTGGCGCTCCCGACGGGCCTCTCCCTGCTCGCCCCCATTTTCGGCACGAGCGGGCAGTGCAGCGGCGCCAAGCGCCACGAGCGTCAGAACGGCTAAAGGAGCAAGAAGCATCTTCATCACGGCTCAGGTGCCTAAGCATACGGCATTGAACAAGTGCTGAATGTGGCTGGAAGGCGTCAGACAGGTTTCGCTGTTGCCGATTTCCCACTAGCCAGCCCTCCCGGCCGCCCCTAGAGCGCCGCGCATGGCAATCGCACCGATCCTGAGCTGGGAAGACCTTGGGCTTATTCAGGGTTCCGGCTGGCTGTTCCGGGAACTCGACATCCACATCGCCCCGCGTGACCGGCTAGCCCTTATCGGCCGTAATGGCGCAGGCAAGACCACCCTGCTCAAGCTGATCGCCGGCCAGATCGAGGCGGATCGGGGCAAGCGATCGATCCAGCCCGGCACCAAAGTGGTGATGCTGGAACAGGACCCGTTCTTCACCGGTTATGCGACCCTTCTCGATTTCGCCATCCACGGCGAGGGTGCGCCGCCGCGCCATGAGGTGGAAGCGATCGCCGATCAACTCGGCATCGATCTCGCGCGTGAGGCGGCCAGCGCTTCGGGCGGTGAGCGACGCCGCGCTGCGCTGTGCCGCGCTCTTGCCTCCGAACCGGACTTGCTGCTGCTGGACGAGCCCACCAACCACCTCGACCTTGCCGCAATCGATTGGCTTGAAAGCTGGCTGCAACGTTATACCGGCGCCTTCGTGGTCATCAGCCATGACCGCACCTTTCTTACACGCCTGACCCGAGCGACGCTGTGGCTCGATCGCGGCTCCCTCAGACGCCGGGACGTGGGCTTCGGCGGTTACGAGGCATGGGAAGAGCAAGTCTATGCCGAGGAGGCGCGCGCCACCGAAAAGCTGGACGCCAAGCTCAAGATCGAGGCGCATTGGCTGGAACGCGGGGTAACCGCCCGCCGCAAGCGTAATCAGGGTCGGCTCGAAAAGCTTTACGAAATGCGCGCTCAGCGGGCAGCGATGCTGGCTCCGCAAGGTGCAGCCAAACTGGCGATCGCCGCGGATGATACGAAGACCAAGTCGGTCATCGTCGCCGAGCACGTGACCAAGCGTTTCGGAGCGGGAGACAATCAGCGCACCATCATCAAGGATTTCTCCCTGCGCATCCAGCGCGGCGACCGGATCGGCATCGTCGGCGCGAACGGATCGGGCAAGACCACCCTGCTCAAGCTCCTGACCGGTGAGATAGAGCCCGACGATGGTAGCATCACTCTGGCCAACACGCTGAGCGGCACAGTGATTGACCAGCAGCGCAGCCTGATGAGTCCTGAAAAGCGCGTTCGCGACGTTCTTGCCGAAGGCGGCGACTGGATCGATGTGCGAGGCGTGCGCAAGCACGTGCAGGGCTACCTCAAGGACTTCCTGTTCGATCCCGGTCTGGTCGATGCGCGGGTCGGCACGCTTTCCGGCGGCGAACGCTCGCGTCTGCTGCTGGCCCGCGAATTTGCCCGCAAGTCGAACCTGCTGGTGCTGGACGAGCCAACCAACGACCTGGATCTCGAAACGCTCGACCTCCTGCAGGAAGTGATCGCCGACTATGACGGCACTGTCCTGATCGTGAGCCATGACCGCGACTTCCTGGACCGCACCGTGAATGTCACGCTGGGGCTTGACGGTTCGGGCCATATCGACGTGATCGCCGGCGGCTACGCCGATTGGGAAGCTAAGCGCAGGCAGCGCACCGCGCCGGCCAAGGTCGCCAGGGCGAAGGACCCCGAAATCGCGCCTGCGCCCGTAACTCAGCCGCCTCGCAAGGCCAAGCTCTCCTATAAGGACCAACGCGATTACGAGCTGCTGCCCAAGCGGATCGGGGAACTGGAAGCAGCCATTGCCCGTGACGAGGCGGCCCTGGCCGATCCCGCTCTCTATACCCGTGATCCCGGCAGGTTCGCCGCGCTCACCGCCGCTATCGAGCAAGCGCGCGGCGAGAAGGAGGCCGCCGAAGAGCGCTGGCTGGAACTGGCGGAGCAAGTGGAAGGATAAGGCTACAACCTTGCAAGACCGTGCGGTTGACACAGTTGACACAGTCCAGAACACAAAGAGTCACCTCACTCGATAGAAGTCGGCGACGCGGTCCAGCGCCAGCCCCAGCACCAGCTTTCCGCTTCTGACCGGCCAACCGAGAGCCTTTTCCGCGGAAGGCACCGCTTCCCCCGCGCAGGCCACGCGCCACAGGATATCGGATAGCCCCGCTCCGGCTGCCGCGATCGCGCCGTCGAAGCGGGTCTTGGCCGCAAGTTGACGTTCGGCCGGAGTCAGCTCAGCCTCCGGTCCGCCCGAAATGCGCACCGGGTCCCAGCGCATGGTCACACGGGGAGCCAACTGAGCCCGCTCCCAATCGGCGCGGAGCAGTTCGCCGGCGACAAGATGGCGATCGGTCAAATGGCCCCGCGCGTGCAGCCAGGCCAATGCGGATTCCGCGAGGTTTACGGTAACGCTGCGCTTTCCCCGGCGCGGACGCGAGCGCGCCGGTCCTTCAATGGTGAGTTCGCGTTCGACAAGGTGCTGCTTCATGATCCGGTCCTCCAAATGGATGAACGGCTTGCCAAACGAACCCATCTGTAGGAAAGCAGAAAAACCAGATTGGTTATCAGTAGGACGAGCCATGATTAACCGCATCCGCGACATCCGCCTGCAAAAGGGCCTGACACTGGCCGATGTGGCGGCAGCCTGTGAGCCGCCAACAACCGCGCAGACCATCGGCCGCCTCGAAACCGGCATGCGCAACCTTTCGCTCGCCTGGATGAACCGCATCGCGGCGGCCCTAAAGGTAGAGCCGGAGACGCTGCTGCGCAGTGAAGGAGTCGAGCCGCCCCGGATCGTCGCGATGCTGGGCGATCAGGGTGCGGAAAGCCCGCGCCGCGAACTGGAAGCTGTGCCGCCTTATGCCCTTTCCACTGATACGCCCTGGCTCGTCATGGTGGTTGAGGCGTCCAGCGGCGAATATCGTGCCGGAGACCAGGTCTGGCTGCAGCAACACGAGGCCGAAGACGCGGCCAAGCTGCTGAACCGGGACGTGCTTTCTCCCCGCGCAGGCGGCCGCTTCGCCTTCGGCCGCCTCATCGATGCTGACGGCGATCGCGTCGTTCTGCTGCCTCCGGCCAGCGGCCAACGCCAGCTGACGGTGGAACATCCGGCATGGGTTGCCGTTGCGGAAATGCTGGTACGGAAACTCTGAGGCTGCAAAATCGGTTATGCGGATCCTTTCGATCTCCACCTTGTTTCCGAACCCGGTAAAGCCCTCATTCGGCGTCTTCGTCGGCAATCAGATGCGCGCCGTGGCCACGCGCGGCGATGTCGACCTGACGATGTTCAGCCCGATCGGCATGCCGCTATGGCCTCTTTCGATGCGCCAGCCTTACGCGCGCCTGCGCGAAGTGCCGCAAGCGAGCGACGCAGTGGGGCTGCCCGTGCATTATCCCCGCTTCACGTTGTTTCCGAAGATCGGCGGGGATTCCAACCCAAGGCGCATGGCCTCCTCCATCCTTCCGTTGGCGCGGCAATTTCACGAAGAACGGCCGTTCGATCTTGTCGACGCGCAGTTCTTCTTTCCGGACGGCCCGGCCGCGGCGATCGTGGCGCGCGAACTGGGCCTGCCGCTGACGATCAAGTCACGCGGCGCGGACATCCACTTCTGGGGCCAGCGGCCTCGCGCCCTCGCCCAGATGAGGAAGGCAGCGCGCCAGGCGGCCGGCCTGCTGGCAGTGAGCGAGGCTCTGCGCAATGACATGATCGCCCTGGGAATGCCCGCCGAGCGCATCGGCGTGCATTACACCGGTCTTGACCGCGAGAAGTTTCATCCGATCGAGCGCGGCGCAGCGCGCGCGCTGGTTTCGGCCATGCCCAATCTCAACATATGGTCGGAAGGGTCGCTGCTGGTGACGCCCGGCGCGCTTATTCCGCGCAAGGGCCAGCGACTGGTGATTGAGGCGCTAACGCGCCTGCCCGAAGCCCGGCTTGCGCTCGCGGGCGCTGGAGAGGACGAAGCCCACCTGAAAGCGCTGGCTAGACGGCTGGGCCTCGATGAGCGCATTCATTTTCTCGGCCTAGTCGATCATGACACTCTGCCGCATTTGCTGTGTGCCGCTGACGTGCTGGTCCTGCCCTCCGCTAGTGAGGGCCTTGCCAATGCCTGGGTCGAAGGGCTGGCATGCGGCACGCCGATCGTCATCCCCGATATCGGCGGCGCGCGCGAGATCATGAAGGATCGCAGCGCCGGCCGGCTCGCGCCCCGCTCGCCTGACGGCATTGCCGAAGCGGTTCTGGATATTCTTTCCGATCCGCCGACGCAGGCCCAAGTGGCGGAAAATGTCAGCCGTTTCAGCTGGGGCGTGAACGCACAGAACATCGTGCAGTTCTGGCGAAACGTGCTGGAGCGCGAGCCCTTGGCTCAGGAGCCCGCGCGCGCCGTCGGGTAACGCAATGGCCTTTACAGCCGGGCGCTGCGTTCCCTTGCCAATCGTTCCTGACGTTCCACCGCCGATTCCGTGGGCACGAAACTGTCGCCGCTGACGCCCAGCCAGATCAGGATCGGCGCCGCCATGTAAATCGAGCTGTACGTGCCCACGAAGATACCCAACACGATCGCCGCGGTCAGTCCAAAAAGGCTTTCCGGCCCGAATAACAGCAGCGGAATCAACGCCAGCAGCATCGAGGCCGAAGTCATGACCGTACGCGCCAGCGTCTCGTTTACAGACATGTCGAGCAATTCCGGCAAGGGCATCTTGCGGAATTTCTTCAAGTCCTCACGGATGCGGTCATAAACCACAATGGTGTCGTTGAGCGAATAGCCGACCAGCGCGAGCAATGCGGCGATGATCTGCAAGCTGAACTCCATCTGGAACAGCGCGAACATGCCCAAGGTCAGCGATACGTCATGGAACAGCGCAAACAGCGCGCCCACGCCGAACTGCCATTCGAAACGCACCCAGATATAAATCGCGACCGCCAGCATCGCCGCGCCCAGCGCGTAGATCGCCATGGTGCGGAACTCGCCCGAGACCTTGCCGGAAACCGTGCTGACACCGTCGATGCGCACATCGGGATGACCGGCGCGGATCGCTGCGACGATCTTGTTGCTGATCGCCTCGGCCATGCCTGGATTGCCTTCGGCCGCGGCCGGCAACTTGGTGCGGATGGAAACCTGGTTGGCCCCCCCGAAGCGCTGAATCACCGGATCATTGAAACCGAGCTTCGTCACTTCTTCGCGCAGACTGGCGACAGGCGCCTCGGCCGATTTCGTGAAGGTCGCCTCGATCTCCTGGCCGCCCGCGAAATCGATGCCGTAATTGAGGCCCCTCGTAATCACCAGAGTCCAGCTGGCGATAATCAGCAGGATGCTGACCGTGTAGAACGGCACCCGCCAGCGCAGGAAATGGATGTTGGTGTTGTCAGGGACGAGTTTGAGCAGACGCATGGATTTGTCCTGGGCTTGTCCTCAGACGTTCAATTCGGCCGGCCGCGCCTTGCGCAGCCAGTTGGCAACCCACATGCGGGTCAGCGAGACGCCGGTGAACACCGAAGTGAAAAGGCCGATGATAAGAACCACGGCAAAGCCGCGCACCGGGCCGGAGCCGAACGCGAAGAGCAGCACGCCAGCGATGAAATTGGTCATGTTGGCATCGTAAATCGCACGGCTGGCTTCCTTGTAGCCATTCTCAACCGCCGCCACGACCCGCCTGCCTTTCTTGCGTTCCTCACGCATGCGCTCATAAATCAGCACGTTGGCGTCCACCGCGGCGCCGATGGTCAGCACAAAACCGGCGATGCCCGGCAGGGTCAGCGTGGTGCCCATGGCCGCCATCACGCCCAGGATCATCAGGATGTTGAAGACCAGTGCGATCGTCGCATAAATGCCGAAGCGGCCATACGTGGCGATCATCAACAGCACGACGAGGCCGGAGCCGATCGACATGGCGATCAGCCCCTTCTTGATCGAATCCGCGCCAAGGTCAGGCCCGACGGTACGCTCTTCGACGACCGTAAGGTCCACGGGCAAAGCGCCGGAGCGCAGCGCAATGGCCAGCTGAGTGGCAGACTGGACGGAGAAACTGCCCGAGATTTGCGCACTGCCGCCCATGATCGGTTCATTGATCTTGGGCGCGGAAAGCACTTTGCCGTCCAGGATGATCGCAAAGCGCTTGTCGACGTTCTCACTGGTCAGCTTGGCGAACCTGGAGCCGCCTTCCTGATTGAAGGTGATGGAGACCACCGGCGTATTGTTGCGATTGTCGAACGACTGCTTGGCGTCCGTAAGTTGGTCGCCCTTGATGCCGCCCAGCCGCTTGACGGCGATCGCAGGCGCGCCACCGGCCTCCGCGGCTTTCTGATCGGCATAAGGAACGATCTCATCGCCCGGAGGGGTAATGCCCTGAGCCACGTCGCTGGGAGAAGCCGCCTCGTCAACGAGCTTGAACTCCAGCTTCGCGGTCTGGCCCAAGAGATTCTTGAGCGCGGTGGGATCACTAAGACCGGGAACCTGCACGACGATGCGGTTCGCCCCCTGCCGGATGATCGTCGGTTCGCGCGTGCCAAGGGCGTCGATACGCTTGCGAACCACTTCGACGGCGGTGTCCATGGCGTTTGAGATCGCCTGATCGAGCCCTTCCTTGGTCGGGGTCAACACGAAGCGGCTGCCGTCTTCCACGCGAATGTCCCAGTCGCGCTGACCGGTCAGGCCCGCCCCGCTGGTCAGTGGCAGAATCTGCTCGCGCGCAGCATCGACCCGCGACGGATCCTTGAGCATGAAGCTCAAGCTGCCGCCGCTGCTCGAAATATCGCCGATCTCGATGCGCGGCTCGGCCAGCTTGAGACGACCGCGAACCGATTCCTCCATGTTCTCCAGCCGCTGCTGACCCACCTGCTTTTCATTGGCCTCCAGCAGGATATGGCTGCCACCGGCAAGGTCCAGCCCGAGGCTGACTTGCGGATCGGGGAGCACCCTGGGCCAGGGCAGGTTGGAGACGGCGAACAGGGAAGGCAACGCGGCGGCGGCGATGACCAGCGTCAATCCCCAGAACCAGAGCCTTTTCCAGGTAGGAAATTCGAGCATTGCCTGTGGCTTCTCTCCAATCGGGCGAGTCGGTTTCACGACCGCCCGGGAAAACTGCTGCCTTGCGGGCGCTTCAGTCGTTAGCGGGCTTTGAGCCGGCGGGCGGGATCACGTCCGTGATCGTGGATTTCAGTGCCTTGACTTTTATGCCCTGCGCAATCTCCACCTCAGCATAATTCTCATCAACCTTGACGATCTTGCCGATCAGGCCACCGCCGGTCAGCACTTCGTCCCCCTTTTTCAACGCCGAAAGCTTGGCCTTGTGGTCCTTTTGCTGCTTCATCTGCGGGCGCATGATGAGGAACCAGAAAATCAGCGCCATCGCCGCGAACGGCAGATACTGCACCCATACCGGAGGCGCGCCCGCTGGGGCGGCAACGGCAAGCTGGTTAAGGATCGAGGTCTGCATTGAACTGAAGGGCCTTCTTGTAACGCTTGTAACGGTCCGATCGCGGCTCGGGCGACTTGCGCACGGCATCCGTTTTGCCGCACGCCTCGCCCGGAATCCGCAACCGGACTTTACCGGATGCGGGCGGTTAGCAACAAAGCGCCACGCTGGCAACGCGCGCCCTGCAGCGCATCCCCGGCCCGCCTGGTTGCGCTGACAGATAGGATCGTCCGTGAAGCGTTCAAGCGCCGGCAAAACTCTTTGCGGCAGCGCTTGCACATCGTTCGCGAGGTGCCTATAGGCCGCGGCTCCGGTCGGGACGTAGCGCAGCCTGGTAGCGCATCACACTGGGGGTGTGGGGGTCGGAGGTTCGAATCCTCTCGTCCCGACCAAAATTACCAGCTTTAACAAGCACTTAGCTGGCAGAAAAAGCTGCTCGTTTCCGTAAGCGCGCCCTGCATAAGCAGACCGTAAGCTGCGCCGTTGAATCGCTACCCTCGCAGCAACGCCCCACATCGCCAGGCAGGGCGCTGGTAGTGTAATGCTGGCAAGAGGCTCCAGTTCGAACTACAGTGGGGAATGCTCTGCCGTTTGACACCCCTTCTCCTATTCCTTCTTGCCGGATGCGTAACGACGCAAGACCAGGGGGAAGATCACGAACTGCAATATGCTTGCAATGATTTGGTCGTCGTTGGTCGAATAGCTACAACGAGCATTGCTGAACACGCCAGCACCGACCCTCAAGACCCACTCCCCGGCTGGCTGAGTGAGTTTGGCCTTCAAGTTCGCATCAAGCGCGTCGTCCGGGGCACGGAGCGTCGGTCTGTCGTTCCAGCCAGTAGCATCGCCCACGGGCAGATAAGAGGTGACAGAGATTTTCTTGTGGTCCTGAGTCCAAATCAAGGAAATGGATTTACCTTGAGCACCGCAGCACTAATGAGCAATCGACCAAAGCTGCGCGAACCTTGCCTTCGGCGCTGACTGTCGCGGTCGCGCCATACTACCCCACGCGGAGGCACCGTCAGCGAGTATACAGCGCTTCCCAACGGCGAAGGGCAGAAGGGCAGAGACCACGCCAATCATGTCACGCTGGTCCAGCGTCCCGCTTTCAATGCCGGGTAGGGAAAGCGGGAAAAGCCCGCGCTCCGCTTGCAAGGCGGGAACGCGGGCTTCGGGGTCTTGTGGCAGCACTCACCGAACGAAGATCGAAGTCGCATGATTCGATCTTCACACGAAGTCAGCGGTTCAGGCTCCGGTCGGGTTCGACTTCGCGCCGATGACGTTGTCGAGCGCCCAGGCGCCAGCGCCCGCGAAGACGAGATAGAAGAAAATGAAGCAGAACAGGACGGCCGGTTCGCCCATGTTCAGCACGGGCCAGAAGCCTTGCGATGCGTGCGCCATGAAATAGGCGACAGCCATTTCGCCCGAAGCGACGAAGGCGGCGATGCGGGTCTGGAAGCCCACGATAATCAGGATGGCGGTGATGACTTCGATCGCGCCGGCCGCCACCATCAGGGGCGGTAATGGATAAGTCAAACCTGGGATCGGCGCCGGAAACTGCAGGAATTTCATCGTCGCATGCTCAAGAAACAGCAAGGCGGTGACAATGCGCAGAAGTGCAAGGGCGCGCAGCGCCCAAGGGGAAGAAATCGACATGGTATATTGCTCCGAAAATGGTTGATTGCCCCTCCAGGCGGCAGACGCCGCCGCAATGATCGTCAGCCTCTCCCTAAAAGCTCGGCGGAAATTGGCGGATTGCCGAAGCGAAAACTCGACACCGTAAGCCCGCCGATGAAATCGGTCTGGTGATAGGTGACCGCCGCCGGCTCCTCACTGGCCGCGCCGACCGTCACCATCAGGGGGATGAGATGATCTTCACGCGGATGCGCAGCTCGGGCGCTAGGGGCCTGTTCCCAGGCGATCAGGCGCTGCTCACGCTCCTGGGCGGAAGCCAGAACCAGCGTCTGCTGAAGCCAATCGTCGAAATGGCGCGAAGGCTCGTATCCGCTGGTTCCTCGCATAGCCGGCAGGTTATGATAACTGAGGCCACTGCCGATAATCAGCACGCCCTCGCGGCGCAGCGGAGCCAGCGCCCTCCCCACGGCCAGGTGGAACGCCGGATCGAGCCCGGCGTCCAGCGACAGTTGCACGATCGGCATCTCTTCCTCGGGATAAAGCGGCTTCATCAGGCTGAAAGTGCCGTGGTCAAAACCGCGATCCGGATCGAGCCTTGCCCCGATTCCGGCCGTGCCCAGCAAATGCCGCACGCGGGCCGCCAGTTCCGGTGATCCGGGTGCGCCGTAACGGATATGATAGAGATAATCGGGAAAGCCGTAATAGTCGTAGACCATGCCGGGATTCGGGCTTGAGGAAACGGCAAGCCCCCGCTCCTCCCAATGCCCCGAGATGACGAGGACAGCGCGCGGCCGATCATGAAGCTCCGCCCGCATGTCGATCAGCGACTGCTCAAGCCGGTCGTAGTTCCGGCGGCGATCGCCGGTCATATAAGGCCACGGACCACCGCCATGGCTGATGAAATAGGTCGGGAGTAGCGGTTCAGTCACGTCATGCTCCGGCTGAATGCGGATGAACGGCCGCACGAGCGGCTTTAAGTGGAATGTGATCTTTTCGCTTCAATCTATCAACGCGCCTGTTATTGAAGCAGCGTTTCCTCTGGATTGATAATTGATGGATAAATTGATGAGCCTGCGCGTGTTCTGCGCGGTCGCGGAGTTGAAAAGCTTCACGGCGGCGGCAGCGCGGCTCGGCATTTCGCCCGCAATGACCAGCAAGCACGTGATGCACCTGGAAAACCGGCTGGAAAACCGGCTGCTCAACCGGACGAGCCGCCATGTCAGCCTTACCGAAACGGGCCAGCTCTATTTCAACCAGGTCAGGCAGATGCTTGACGGGCTGGAAGAAGTGGAGGCGGCGATCAGCAATGTCACCGTCATGCCGCGCGGCACGTTGCGGCTCAGCGCGCCGGTGTGGGTGGCGAACACGTTGGGCACGCGGTTGCTGGCCGAATATCATCGGCTTTATCCGGACGTGACGTTCGACCTCGATCTCAGCGGCCGCATCGTGAACCTGGTTGATGAAGGCTTCGACCTCGCCTTGCGAGCGACGGCGCCGGGACGGCTCGATCCCGGCCTGATCGCCCGACCCCTGAGCGAGATCGAGTTCCGCCTGATGGGCGCCCCCTCTTATTTCGCCCGCGCTGGCAAACCGCTAGTCACCGCTGATCTTAATGGTCATGAGCTGTTGAGTTACAGCGGAATGAATGCCGATCGGATCCTGGCGTTAGCGGGTCCTCGGGAGGATGAGCCGCCAAAAATCCGTACCTTGCTGCAAAGCGGGAACGAGACGTTGCTGCATCTGGCGGCGCTGGAGGGCATGGGCCTCGTGTTCCTGCCGATGTGGATGGCCCAACCCGATATCGCCGCGGGACGGCTGGAGGTCGCTCTGCCTGATACGCTGAAGTTCAGCGTAACGCTGCACGCCGTCTACCCCAGCCGAAAATATCTCTCAGCAAAGGTCCGCAGTTTCATCGACTTCATGGCGGTGCGCGCGTCCGGTTTTTTTGGGGAGTAAACCCAGCAGGAGCGGTAGAATAAGACCGGCCGGCCCAACGGTTGCGAGCACGGGTTACGTACAGGCGGACTGGCCGCCGGTGCCCGTCACACCATCAGTCGAACCGGTGGGCGTCAAATTACGATTGTCCCTGATGAGGAACGCGGCCTCTCGGCGGAATGTCGTATTCTGCACGAACATGGTGCCAAACAGCGGCTTGTACTGGTAAAAGACTTCCACGTACATGACCGCCGAGCCATTACCCGCCGTGATCTTGTGGCCTGTCGGCCCCATCCCGGTAACAGTCGCCCCTTCTTTCCCATAAGCGGATGTAGCAGCAAGACTGCCTCGGCATCGCTGCCAGTGAATGTATTGACTGCCGGTGGCGGCATTCACTTCGAGGCTGGAGAGCACGATCCGGCCGCTCGTCTGGAAGTTGAATGAATTTCCCTCCGCCAAAGCACCGGCCATCACTGAATCGACCTGCGCTTCGGTTACGGTTGGCGTCACTGCGCTATTTTCGGTCTGGCCCAAGCGCGAGGCATTATCCGCGACGGACGTCGCGATCTGCGCCACCTCCATGTTCACCACGGTCATATACGCAAGCTCAATGCCGTACATCCCGAGCACGGTCAGGATCGGAAGCGCAAGCGCGAACTCGGTCAGAGCGATACCGCGCGTGTCCTGCCCCGCGCGGCGCAACAAGTTGCCTAAGATCATCAACATGTTCCTGCCGATGCCCCGTATTCCTTCTGCGTCGCATAAGGCTGGTTCTTGCGCACGGTCGACGCCGTGAGAGTCCGCGATTTTCCTGTCCCACCCACGAACGGGTTTGGAAAGAGAGGCGTGTAAGTGACTGTGACGGTGTAGACCACCACATCGTCGGCACCGCCGTTGCCGGAATTGCCGATGTCGGCATCCCACCGTCCGTTGCCGTTTTCGTCAGTGTAGGCTTCGCCATTGTCGCAGGTGTTGTTGTTGTTCTTGTCGTTCCACACCTCAGGCCGGGCGATATCGTTGAAGTCATAATAGCTTTTGCGCGACGTGGTGACTGCGGCGCCGGGCAGCAAACCCTGTATCATCGACTTCACATAGGCATCCGCCTTCGCCGTATCGCCGGTTTCCAGCGAGGAACTTCGCGCAGCCTGCTCGGCCGCGCCATGCAGCACCGCCTCTGCGTAAACCATATACCCTACGTCGAATATGCCGAACAGCAGGAGCAGCAGCACCGGGGCGACGATCGCAAATTCAACGATCGTGGCTCCGCGCGATGCCTTCCATAATTGGGCCAGCCTGCGGCAGGAACCCATGGTTCGCCAATGCCGGGCCCGTGTCATGACGTCACCCGCAGTTCGCCGACCTTTTTCGCTATCTGCTGGAATGCCGTGTTCAAACCCGTCGCATCCGTGGCGACGAACGAACTGTCGTCCGAAGCGCAATAAGTCAGATCGGTGCTGAGCGCGGAAGTGAAAGCTATGACCCAGACACGAATGCCCTTGGCCTTAATGGCATCGCACACGGCGCGGAAACGCGACGAGTGACGCGCTGCATCGTTCGTGGAACCATCGGTGGTCACCTTGCGGTCCCACCACTCAATACCCCAAGCTTGCAGCACGGAGATATTCGGCTCCATGAAACCGTCCGTCATGAAGATCAGGTGGCGGGAGACCTCAGCACCATTCGATGGCTTTTGATTCACATTGCTCTGGAAAATGCCGCTGGGCGAAAGCAACCGGCTGCCCCAGATCATGCCGATATCAAGATAGGTATTGCCACCCGCGCTCAACGAATTGGCATAATCGGCGAACGACGTCGCATCCATTTCCTGCAATTGCTGAGCTGCCACCGGGCAGGCCGAACTCACCGGATCACCATCAGTAGTGGATGAAAGTGTCGGGTTGTACGTGCTGTGGCGAACGTAGCTCACTTCGGGCCAGAGCGGGCTCCATTTCGTCTTTGGATCGGAGGTCGGCGCGCTATCGATATCGAGGTCCAGAGCACCTGAGGGGGAGATACCGGTGACCGACGAATAGCTGAACGTGCTGCTGGTGTTGACGGTCTGGCGCTCAAGAATGCAGCCTTCCCATGTTGAGGAAACGGCAGTGCCGTTATCGCCGGTATAAGTGCTGACGGGTTGAAAAGTCTTGTAGACGCTCGTGTCCCGGCTCAACGCCGCGTATGTCCAGAAACCGAAGATCGTCGAAGACGTCGGCACTTTTGTATATGTAGCGCCGGTGTAAATCGTAGACGAGACGGCATCGCGGGTCTGGTATTGAACCTGTACGAGGTACTTATTCCCTTGCTGGGCGCACTGATATGAAGCCTTCGCCTGTGGCTGTGTCGAAGTGATGGTTACAACAACCTGACCACTGGAGTTCACACTGGAACTCGTGGTGGAGGACGCAGAGCCATTGTTGGAATAAGTGGTATCGTTTGGCGGGCGAGCCGCAGCGCATGAGCTCGAATTGTTGTATTTTGTTCCGTTGTAGGAAGTCCAGAACGAGGTCTGGTTGTTCTGGTAAACGGGATTGCTCGATGAACTGGATGCCTTACTGTAATCTATGAAAGTCGCCTCACGCGTCTGATACGTCGGACTATCGGCCAGATAGGACGGGTCGAGGTCGTACAAGAGATGCCCGACATTCACCGTCGTCGAAAATGGCACAAAACCATAGCGTACTCGCGCGTTAGAACCTTTAGTCGCCGTCGACACTGTCGAATAGAAATTGTTCATGGCGTTCCGCAGCGCCTGAATGCGGGTCGTGCTGCCAAGCGCGGAATCCATGGAGCCGGTCGTGTCCAGCACCATCATGACATCGGCATTGCCCATGCCCATCGAAGAAGTGCAAGAAGCCGAAAGCGGGAAAGTCATGAAGCCGAACAGGCGCATGATCGCAGTTGAATAAATTGTACTGGCGCTGGCTTTTACCGTCACTCCATTATCATCCGACGATGGCGTGAACGTCGTGCCGCTTGTCTTTTCAACGCTGTCGCTGAAATTCGTATAGAAGTAATTGTTCGCCGTGGTCGTTGCCGCCGCGTCGAAACCGCTCGTAGTTACCGCATGTCGTCCCGCCAGCACGGCAGCGTCACAAGCGGCCTGCAGACGGCTTTGGACACGATATGCCTGGCTCATGTCCACCGCCGATCCCACAATGGCCGCTGCAACGACCATTCCGATCGCCGCCAGCGGCAGAACATTACCAGCAGTATCGCGAACGAGTCCGCGCAGGAGGGTGATGGCTTTATACATGTGCTGACCAAGCTAAATTCGACCGAGAAATCGATCGATACTAACTAACGATACAGCTAATCCCTTAACGTTCTCTCAAAGGCGAGGACCAGTCCAAAATGAACCTTGATCGGCACGAGCCATCCGCCATCGACACTCCTTCACGTAAGCCACGCTCGGCTAGAAGGCGCTTAAGCCTCCCTCACCCAATACTGCATCGTCTTCACCGTCTCTCCCTCGTCCCGGTGGTCTTTCCACTCGAACTCGGTAACAAAGCCTTTCACCGGCGCGTAGCCGCGCTTGTGCCAAAAGGCGTCAAGGGGGCGGTAGTTCGTCGGCCGGTCCGGGTGATCCAACGGGCGAACCACTGCCGCGAAAGTCGTGATCTTCGCGCCGCATTTTGACGCCTGCGCCTCGCGGTGATCGAAGAAGGCATGGCCGATGCCTTGCCCCCGGTATTCCGGCAGCAGGACGGATTCGCCGAAGTAAAACACCTTTGACACATCCAGCCCGCGTGTTTCGAAAGGTGCGCGAAACTCCGCCTTCTGCCCATGCATCGGTGAGGCCGTGGCGGCGCCGACGATCCGGTTTTCATCGCACGCAGCTACCAGGATGCCGTCCGGCGTGGACGCGAACTCGTGCAGATAGTGCGCCTCATAAGCCGGATCGCCATCGTAAAGGTAAGGCCATTCGGCAAAAACCGTCATGCGCAGCCTTCCGAGATCGTCGATGGCGGCAAGGACGTCCTCGCCCATTAGCACTTTGATGGTGACGGTCATGGCGGGTCGATCGTCCTTAGCAGGGAGAATGGCCGCCTGGATAAACCCCCGCCCCCTGCCGGGCAACGCATGGTCCGCACGCCCAGTCCACCGCAGCGGGCACCGTCCGATTTGCTTTTGAACCGGCTTGCACTATATGCGCCGTCAAACGCCCCGGCCGTAAAGTCGCCCGCGACTCCATCGTGCCGGGGTTTGCTCTTTTAACGCTTAAGGACGAAACCGATGTCCCGTCGCCGCCAGATCTATGAAGGCAAGGCCAAGATCCTTTACGAAGGTCCGGAGCCCGGCACGCTGATCCAGTATTTCAAGGATGATGCCACCGCGTTCAACGCGCAGAAAAAAGGTACGATCCAGGGTAAGGGCGTCATCAACAACCGCATCAGCGAGTACGTTTTTACACGCCTTAATCACATCGGCGTACCCAATCACTTCATACGCCGCCTCAACATGCGCGAACAACTCGTGCGTCAGGTGGAGATCATCCCGATCGAGGTAGTTGTGCGCAATGTCGCCGCGGGCTCAATCTCGAAGCGCCTAGGCATCGCCGAGGGCGAAATGCTGCCGCACACGCTGATCGAATATTATTACAAGGACGATGCGCTGGGCGACCCCATGGTTGCTGAAGAGCATATTCGCTGCTTCGGCTGGGCCGCTCATGACGAGATGCAGGACATCGCCGACATGGCGATCCGCGTGAACGATTTTATGTGCGGCATGTTCGCCGCGATCAACATCCGCCTGATCGACTTCAAGCTGGAATTCGGCCGCATCTGGGATGGCGAATACAGCCGCGTGATCCTGGCGGACGAAATCAGCCCGGATGGTTGCCGCCTGTGGGACATGTTCACGGGTGAAAAGCTGGACAAGGACCGCTTCCGCCGCGATCTGGGCGGCGAGGAGGAAGCTTACCAGGAAGTGGCCCGCCGCCTGGGCCTGCTGCAGGATGACAGCGGGCCAAGCGAAGTGTTGGACTTGTCCAAACACCGTAAGCTTCGGGGCAAGTAACCTCTTCCAATTCGGGGATAAACCGGGGCCGGATCGCGATATCAATGCGGCCCAGCCTCTTGTTATATTTCCGCCGCTGAGGCACTTCTGCGGTAATGAGAGGACTGCTGATCGCGCTCCTCGTGGTGCTGGCCCCCGCGCCGCTCGCCGCGAGGCCGGCCCCCTACCCTGAAGACATCCGCTGGGCGTTCGAGAAGAGCGACATTCCCGTCGATCCGGATTTCCGCTTCGGCCGGCTCGACAACGGCATGCGCTATGTGATCCGTCACAATGCCACGCCTGCCGGAACGGCCATGGTGCGAATGGATGTGGCCGTGGGGTCGCTGGACGAAAGCGATGCCGAACAGGGCTATGCCCATTTCGTGGAGCACATGGCCTTCAATGGTTCCGCCCGGGTGCCCGAAGGCGAAATGGTCAAGTTGCTGGAGCGTGACGGTCTGGCTTTCGGCGCGGACACCAACGCCTCAACCAGTTTTGATCGTACAGTCTACAAGCTCGACCTGCCGCGTAGTGATCCGGTCTTGCTCGACACCGCGCTGATGCTCATGCGCGAGACGGCGAGCAACCTCACCATGGCGCAAAGCGCGGTTGAGCGAGAGCGCGGCGTGGTGCTGTCGGAAATGCGCGATCGCAACACCTGGGCCTATCGCAACGCTGTCGACGCCGCCCGGTTCTTCTACCCCAAGGCGCTCTATTCCAGGCGCTTCCCGATCGGCACCGTGGAAACGCTGAACACCGCGACCGGCGCATCGCTGCGCGCATTCTACAAACGCGAATACGTGCCTGCACATGTAACGCTGGTGGTGGTCGGCGATTTCGATGTAAACACCGTCGAGGCTGGCATTCTTCGCCATTTCAATGATTGGTCTCAGGCCGGCGCCAAGCGCCAGCCCAATGGAGGCCCCGTCGATCATCACGATACCGACCGCACTGAGATCTATATCGATCCGGCCCTCTCCGAACGGGTCACGCTGCAACGCAATGGACGCTACCTGGAAGAACCGGATACAGTGGCTCACCGGCGAGAGAACCTGCTGCGGGAAATCGGTTACGCCATCGTCAACCGCCGATTACAGCGCCTCTCGCGCAGCGCGGAGCCGCCATTCCGGGGGGCTGGCCTCGGCACCGGAGAAGTGTTCCGAATAGCTCGCTCAACGCGGCTGATCGTTGATACCGTGGACGGCAAATGGCGACAGGGGCTTGAGGCGGCGGCACACGAATATCGCCGCGCTCTCACATTCGGTCTTGCGCAGGGCGAGGTCGCGGAACAGCTGGCGGACGTGCGCGAAGCGCTGGTGAATGCGGCCGGTTCAGCCCAGACGCGCACCAATTACGCGTTGGCGCAAATGGCGCTCTCGCTGGTCGATGATGAGATCGTCCCCTCCACGCCGTCATCCGTTCTCCAGCGGTTCGAAGCTTTCGCGCCAAGCGTCACGCCTGGGACGGTGCTTGCGGCAATGAAGCGAGAGGCTTTGCCGCTCGACAAACCGCTGATCCGGTTCGAAGGTCGCATTGCGCCTGAAGGCGGCGAAAAGGCCATCCGTGAAACCTGGCGAGACGCCATGCACGAGCCTGTCGCAGATGAAAGCGCGAGCCTTGCGACTGGTTTTGCTTATGCCGATTTCGGGCCGCCGGGAAATATCGTGAGCGACATGCGCGAACCGGAACTGGGCATCCGGGAGATACGCTTCGCCAACGGCGTGATGCTTAACCTGAAGCGGACTGATATCGATAAAGACAAAATCCTGGTCAGCCTTTCCCTCGACGGCGGAGATATGCTGAACACCACGGCCAATCCACTGGCAAGTGAAATGGTCCCTTATCTGGAGGAGGGCGGACTTGGGAAGCACAGCCGCGACGAACTGGATTCGATCCTCGCCGGCCGGACGGTCGGCATTGGCCTTAAACGCGCAGAAGATAGCTTCAACGCGGATGTCCAGACCACGCCGCGCGATCTGGAATTACAGCTGCAATTGCTGACAGCCTTCATTACGGACCCCGGTTACCGTCCCGAAGGTGAAATACAGTACCGTCAGTCCGTCAACAACTACTTCGCGCAACGCCGGGCAACCCCCTCCTCCGCGTTGCAGGCGGACATTGGCGCGGTCCTTTCCGATAACGACCCGCGCTTCAGTTTGCAGAAGATCGACAGCTACCGCCACCTTACTTACGCCAAGCTGCGCGAGGACATCGGCGACCGGCTGGCGCATGGCGCGATCGAAATCGGCGTGGTCGGCGATATTGACGATGACCTGGTGATCGCGTCGGCGGCAAAGACACTAGGCGCCCTTCCCCATCGCGAGCCGGCATTTCGCCCTCACGAAGACCAGCCGCCTCGCCGCTTCACCGCCGAGCGATCGCAACGTGTGGTCCGCCACACCGGCCCGGCCGACCAGGCGGTGTTGCGGATCACATGGCCCACTCGCGACGATACGGATCCGATGGACACGCTAACTCTGGAAATGCTGGAGCGAGTGATGCGTATCGACCTGACGGACCAGCTTCGCGAGGTGCTGGGGAAAGCTTACTCCCCTTCTGCGAACAGCAATCTTTCGCGGTATTGGAAAGGATACGGCACGTTCTCGATCACCGCCTCCCTCAATGTGACCGACGTACCGGCCGCACGCGCCGCAATTCGCCAGGTGATCTCCGAATTGAACGCAAGGCCCGTTGACGAAGACATATTCCGCCGCGCTCGCCAGCCGCTGCTTGAAGCGCTCGAAAACGCGCTCAAGAGCAATGCCGGCTGGCTCTCGCTGGTCGATCGCGCGCAATCGGAAGCCGACCGGATCGATCGTTATCGCAAGGCCAGCGCCCGACTGCTGCAACTCACCCCGGCCGATGTCCAGATGATCGCCCGGCGCTATCTTGTGCCTGACGCGGGGCTGGAAATTCTGGTGCTTCCTGAGGGCGTGCCAATGCCGAAATAGAGCGCTTGCCCCGGCAGCTTATCGGCCGGCCGGCACACTACGAATGGCGGCAAGCGTGGGAACAAGTTCGTCGAAATGATCGATCAGCGCAGTCGCA
This sequence comes from Novosphingobium sp., assembly GCF_036733805.1. Taxonomy (GTDB): domain Bacteria; phylum Pseudomonadota; class Alphaproteobacteria; order Sphingomonadales; family Sphingomonadaceae; genus Novosphingobium. Next base: position 19,913 of record NZ_DAIMZT010000006.1, read on the forward strand.
CCAAGCTCTGCGGCAGGAAGGTCGTTGAAGCCAAAGCTTACCCCAACACACGGCAGACCTGCGGCCGCGGCGGCGCGCGTGTCGTAAGTCGAATCGCCGACATAAGCAGCGGGGCCGCCGCCGCCACGCTCCAACATCAGGTGAAGCAGATCGGGATGAGGCTTGGCGCGGCCCGGCCCTAGCGTGTCGCCGCCGATCACGGTCACGAACCGGTCGGACAGGCCCAACTCGGTAAGGACCTTGACGGCCAGCCGCTCCAGCTTGTTAGTCACCACCGCCAGCTTGACGCCTTGAGCGGCCATCGCGCCCAGCATCGCCTCACCGCCGGGAAACAACCGCGTTTCGACCGCGATATTCGCCTCGTAGTAGGCAAGGAGCATGTCGTGCAAAACCTCGAAGCGAAGCGCGTCAACCGGTCCGCCGGTCGCGTTCAGCGCCTTTGCCAGCATCTTACGCGCACCACCGCCGACCATGGCGCGCACATCCGCGAAAAGCACGGCGGGCCTGCCTTCGTGCGCGAGCGCGTGATTGACAGCATGGGCGAGATCGCCGTGCGTATCCAGCAACGTTCCATCAAGATCGAAGCCGACAAGAGCAAAAGGAACGCGAGTCATTCTCGGCCCGATGGCTCCTTCCTGTGGAAACCGCAACAATTTGCTGGCAGAGGAAGTGCATGACTTCCGCCAGCTCCCCTCTCGCCATCATTGTCCTCGCCGCCGGAAAAGGCACTCGCATGAAAAGCGACTTGCATAAGGTGCTTCATCCCATTGCCGGACGGCCAATGCTTGAGCACTTGCTGAGCAGCGTGCAGGAATTGGCTCCGCAACGGCAAGTCGTGGTGGCTGGGCATGGGCGAGAACAGCTTGAGCAGGCGCTAGGCGCGCGTGCGACCATCGCGGTGCAGGAACCGCAACTGGGCACGGGCCACGCCGTGCAACAGGCAGAGCAGGCGTTGCAGGGCTTCGACGGCGACGTGCTGATCCTTTACGGCGATGTGCCTTTTGTGCGCGTGGAGACGATGCGCGCCATGATCGCGCGGCTTCACGCGCCCGATGCGCCCGCCGTGGTCGTGCTGGGTTTCGAACCCGAAGACGCGTTGCAATACGGCCGCGTGCTCGCTCATGACGATGGGCGGATCGTGATGATGGTTGAATACAAGGATGCCGATGACGAACAGCGCGCGTGCCGCTTGTGCAACTCGGGTCTCATGGCGGTAAAATCGGCGGACTTGTTCGAATTGCTCGGCAAAGTCGGCAATGACAATACGCAAGGCGAATATTACCTCGTCGACATCGTCAACATCGCCACTCTCGAAGGTCGCCCCTGTGCGGTCATCATCACGGACGATCCTGACGAGGTGGGCGGCATCAACAGCCGCGGAGAGCTGGCCGAAGCCGAAGCCCGCTGGCAGAGGAAGCGCCGGGTACAGGCCATGGCGGACGGCGTCACCTTGATCGCCCCTGAAACGGTGTTTTTCGCCTGGGACACGCGGTTAGACCGCGATGTCACGATCGAGCCGAACGTGGTGTTCGGCCCCGGCGTGACCGTGGCGGACAACGTCGTCATCCACGCCTTCTCGCATCTGGAAGGCGCGACGCTGGAAAGCGGCGTTGCTATCGGGCCTTATGCGCGGCTACGCCCCGGAGCGGTTCTCAAGGAGCGGGCAAAGATCGGCAATTTCGTCGAAGTGAAGAACGCAGTGCTGGGCGAAGGCGCCAAGGCCAATCACCTCTCTTATGTCGGCGATGCCGAGGTCGGCGCGAACGCCAATATCGGCGCGGGCACGATCACCTGCAATTACGACGGCTATTTCAAGCATAAGACCGTGATCGGCGAACGTGCCTTCATCGGCTCCAACAGCGCGCTGGTGGCGCCGGTGAAGATCGGCGCGGACGCCATCGTCGCCGCCGGCAGCGCCGTCACGCGCGATGTCGCCGCCGGTGAACTCCGGCTGGTACGCGGCGAACAACTGGTCAAGCCTGGCTGGGCCGATCGCTTCCATGATGCCATGAAAAAGAAGAAGGCCGAGCAGAGGAAATAACTTCCTCCGTCTCGGCCATCCCCTTCCGGTGCCTAGGAACCTATCGCCTTCTTGCGGGCGATATAGCCGATCTCGGCCTTCGCGGCCTCGCTCCCCGGATCATATTCCTGCGATTGCCTAAACAGCCGCTCCGCCTCGTCGAATGCGCCCAGCTCGATCTTGTTGTAGCCCATGCCACGCAAAGCCCGCGCCGCCACGGCGGCGTCCGGGCCGGTCTTTTCCTTGTCAACGATCGCCCAGGCACGAGCGAAGAGATCGTAGCTTTCCTGCCATTGGCGTCTTGCCTTGAACAGTTCCGCATACTCGTTGGCATAATGAGCATTGGCAGGTGCCAGCTGGGTCGCTTTGAGCAATTCCGCTTCGGCCAAATCCCCGCGCCCGAGATCGATCAGCGCGAAGCCCTTGCCGAAATGAGCGTCGCACACCGCGCCGTCCAGCAGCACCGCTTGCCCCCGGCCCTTGACCTCTGCGGCTTTATCGTTGCGGCATAGACGCGGACGCGAATCACCCTCGGCCGGTTCCGCGAATGCTATGACCCGATCGAACAGCTTCACCGCTTGAGCCTGCTTGCCTTCCCGGATCAGATCGAACGCCTCATTCACCTGACTGCCAGCATCGAACCGGGCCGGCTTGATGTCTCGGCCGAAGGCGGCCCCAAGAGCCTGGGATTGCTGAACAACGCCAACCTGAGGCACTTCGGAAACGGTGGCCGCATGAGCCGCGCCAGCAGACAGCAGACACACTACTCCCGCAAATAGACTTTGCTTGAACATCAGTGTTTTTCCTCTCCCAAAACACTGATGCTGCGCCGGTCTGTGCCGAGCCCTGTTTTTGGGGCTGCTCGTCAGAATAGTGTTCGTTGAAGCGCGCAGAATATCCGACCGGCGCGATTTGACAAGCCGGAGCGCCGAAATCACATCCTCATTCACTTGGCGGGGCGGATGATGGCGGCCGCGACGCCTTACGGCGGGCAGAACCGGGGCGAAAGCACCTTGCTGGGGCTAGGCGTGCTTGGCGGCGTGGCGACTATACTGGACGACGATTGACCGTCTCGACAAGCGGGCGCGGGCGGTGGCGAGCCGCCCGCGCCATTCCTGGCTCAGCGGCAGTGTTTCCTACCGTTGCGGGCAAGCTTGTTTCCGGCAATGCCGCCGGCGGCGGCCCCGCCGATAACAGCGACCGGACCGCCGAAGACCACCTTGCCCAGCAAGGCGCCACCTGCGGCGCCGGCAACGGCGCCCGTCGTCTTGTTGAAACGCAGACACCTCCCGTGGCCAGGATCGCCGTGCCGGTAATGATGCCGATGCCGAGCTTCGGCGGGGGCGGAAACCGCAAGGCCGGCAATCGCCAGACCCAGGGCAAACTTATGCAAAACAGTGATTTTCATAGCCAGATACCTTCTGATCGAGGCAAACCCCGAACCTTCGTGATAAACCGCGCCGCGATTGCCGCAAGTCGCTTGTCGCATCATCCTGTCGTCCTGCTTGGTCTGACTGCCGAAGCCTTGTGCATGATATCATGACGCGATATCGGATCGGTCGATGCCGGATATCCGCGCTCCCTCCACCCTCTAGCGAAAGTGTGCATTCATGTGCGGAATCATCGGCATCGTCGGCAAGGAAGATGTGGCTGACAGGTTGGTCGACGGCCTCAGGCGCATGGAATATCGCGGCTATGACAGCGCCGGCCTATGCACCATTCATGATGGTCAGCTCGTCCGCCGCCGCGCGCAAGGCAAGTTGGCCAACCTGGTCAGGGAGCTGGCCCAAGATCCGGCTCCCGGACTTACCGGCATCGCACACACCCGCTGGGCAACTCACGGAGCGCCCACGGCCGCCAATGCCCACCCCCATGCGACCGCCGAGCTGGCGCTTGTTCACAATGGCATTATCGAGAATTTCAAACCGCTGCGCGAAGCGCTGGAGGCGCGCGGGCGGACGTTCGAAAGCCAGACCGATACCGAGGTCGTCGCACATCTGGTGTCGGAACAGGTTGAGGCAGGGCTTGCGCCGCAGGACGCGGTCAAGGCCGTTCTACCGCAGCTTCGCGGCGCCTTCGCACTTGCCATAGCCTTCCGCCGCTATCCCGACATGTTGATCGGCGCGCGCCTTGGCTCGCCGCTGGTCGTGGGCTTCGGCGATGGCGAGACGTATCTGGGATCGGACGCACTCGCGCTGGCCCCGCTCACTCAAAAAATCACTTATCTCGAAGAAGGCGACTGGGTCATCATCACGCGCGACGGCGCGCAGATTTTCGATACCGACAGCCGGTCTGTAGAGCGCGAAATCGTCAGTTCAGGCGCTTCCGCAGTGGCGATCGAGAAAGGCAATTATCGCCACTTCATGCAGAAGGAGATCTACGAGCAGCCAACCGTGGTCGCTCAGACCCTGCGCAGCTATGTGCGGCAAGTTGACCAGTCGGTGGCGCTTCCGCAGATCGATTTCGATCTTTCCAGCATCAGCCGCATCACCATCGTCGCTTGTGGGACCAGCTTCTACGCCGGCATGGTGGCAAAATACTGGATCGAGCAATTCGCGCGCCTGCCGGTCGACATCGATGTGGCGTCGGAATTCCGCTATCGCGATCCAGTATTGGAGCCGGGCGGTCTGGCGTTGTTTATTTCGCAATCGGGTGAGACGGCGGACACGCTTGCCGCCCTTCGCCACTGCAAGGCGGCCGGTCAGACCATCGCCGTGGTGGTCAACGTTCCCACCAGCACTATGGCGCGAGAAGCGGACCTGCTTCTGCCGACTCACGCCGGGCCCGAGATCGGTGTCGCCTCGACCAAGGCTTTCACCTGTCAGCTTGCGGTGCTGGCTGCGCTGGCGGCGCATCTGGCCGTCAAGCGCGGTCGGATGGACCCGGCGGAAGAGGCGGTGGTGGTCAAGCACCTCGTCGAGGCGCCGTCCTGCCTTAACGCTGCGCTGGCGCACGATGAGGAAATCGCCGCCATGGCGCCTCTGATCGCACCGGCGCGGGACGTGCTTTACCTGGGCCGCGGGCTGGATTATCCGCTCGCTCTAGAAGGCGCATTGAAGCTCAAGGAAATCAGCTACATTCATGCTGAAGGTTATGCTTCGGGCGAAATGAAGCATGGTCCGATCGCGCTGATCGATGAAGCGGTGCCGGTGATCGTTCTCGCCCCATCCGGGCCTCTGTTCGAAAAGACCGTCAGCAATATGCAGGAGGTGCGCGCGCGCGGCGGCAAAGTCGTGCTGATTTCCGATGCGGAAGGCATTGCCGAAGCGGGCGAAGGCTGCATCGCCACGATCGAGATGCCCAAAGTGCATCCACTGATCGCCCCAATTGTCTATTCGGTTCCGGTTCAACTCCTGGCCTATCATGTGGCCTGTGTGAAAGGCACGGATGTAGACCAGCCGCGCAATCTGGCGAAGAGCGTCACCGTCGAATAAACGCACACTCTCGCCGCGGCGATCCATTCACCGGAAAAGCGATGTCGAGGCCCGGACCTTTACCGGGTGATAACCGTTGCTCCAGTATTTCAACAGGTGTGAACGCAAGCTCGCTTCCTAACAGAACTCTTCCAAGAGAACTGCCGGTCCTGGCTTTGCTGGGGCTCTCAAACCCCACGAATGGCGACTGGGCGCGCGTGTGCGGACTGCAATATGCGAGCCTTGGAAACGGGACCGCCGTTCGACTCGCCATGCAGGTTGCCGCCCTGCTGGCCACGGCAGCGCTGCTGCAACGGCAGATCCCCCTCGCCGCCATTCTCGGCTGGATCGCGGTCGCTGCCATAACCTTTTGGCACGCGCACCGTATCGAGCGATCCTTGCGAGATGCGGACCGGAGGCGCGTGTCGCGGCAGGAGATGCGGGCGCAGGCGATCAGCGCTGTACTCAACGGCCTTGCCTGGGCGGTGCCGCTCGGCGGTTTCGGGTTTTTCATCGACCTGCCGTCTCAGTTGGAAGTCTGGACCATCCTGGCCTTGCTGATGACTGCTTCGGCTATCCTCCGACCCGCCGTTCCCATAAGCACGCTCTTGTTTTCCGGCGCGGTGGGGGCATCGTCTACGCTCCACTTCGCAGCAGTCGGAAGCTGGTATCCGGCGGCGATCACATTGGCATACATCGGAATCATATTCGTAGGCGCGGTGGAGGGGGCGCGGTGGTATGTCGCCGCCAGGATCGCGGAAGTCGGCATTCTCGAACAGGATCAGGTCGTTTCGCTGCTCCTGCGCGAGTTCGAGGAAGGCGAAGCGGACTGGCTTTGGCAGATCGACGCGACTCGCCGCGTGCGAGCAGTTTCTCCGCGCTTTGCCTATGCGCTCTCTTGCGATGCGTCGGAAGCAGAGGGCAAGCCCTTTATACAGCTGATCGCCGGACCCGCTTGGGACACCGGTCAATTTCCCTCCAGCCTTCATGACCTCGCCGATCGCTTGAAGCAGCGCGAACACTTCTCCAACCTGCTCGTGCGTGTAACGGTTGCCGGCGAGCCCCGCTGGTGGGAATTGTCAGGCACTCCGAAGTTCGATGAGAACGACGTCTTCGATGGTTTTCGGGGCGTCGGGTCAGACGTTACCTTGGCGCGTGAAAATTCGGACAAGATCGCCTGGCTCGCCCGATACGACACGCTGACCGGTCTGCCGAACCGTATGATGCTGACGGAGGCGCTGGGCGACGCACTGGCTCATGCCGAACAATGGCGCACGCGCTGCGCGTTCATGATGATCGATCTGGATCGCTTCAAGGCCGTGAACGACACGCTTGGCCATTTCGTCGGCGACCAGCTTCTTGCACGCGTCTCGGACCGGCTCAAGCAGCAGTTGGGCGAAAACGAATTGTGCGGCCGATTGGGAGGCGATGAATTTGCGATCGTCATTTGCGACGCTTCCGACCTGGAACGCGTCAACGATGTGGCTCAACGAGTAATTCAAAGCCTTTCGCAGCCTTACGAAGTCGATCACCACACGCTCTATGTCGGCACCTCGATTGGATCGGCGATCGGCCCGCGCGACGGGGCCACGGTCGAGACGCTGATGCGCAACGCCGATCTGGCGCTTTATCGGGCCAAGGACAGCGGCGGCAACAGCCATTTCACGTACGAGCCAGCTTTGCACGCTCAGGCGGAAGAACGCAGAAAGCTCGAGTTTTCGCTAAGGCGCGCGCTGGATAGCAACGAATTTGCCCTGGTCTATCAACCCGTGGTCGATGCTCAGGATGAGGGCGTTGTCAGCTTCGAAGCCCTGCTGCGCTGGAACAGCAAAGAACACGGCCCGGTCAGTCCGGCCAAGTTCATCTCGCTCGCGGAAGATACCCGGCTGATCGTGCCAATCGGCGAGTGGGTGTTGCAGCATGCCTGTTTCGAAGCGATGAAATGGCCCAATCACGTGCGCGTCGCAGTCAATGTGTCGGGCGAACAATTGCTCCATCAAGATTTCAGCGCCAGTGTAGTCAACGCGCTTGCCCAAAGCGGCCTAGCTGCCAGCCGGCTGGAAATAGAGGTCACCGAAAGCATCTTTCTGCGAGACGCCACGCAGGCCAAGGTCACGCTTGAACATATCATGGCGCTGGGATGCCAGGTTGCGCTGGACGATTTCGGCACCGGCTATTCGTCGCTCGGCTATCTCAGGAAGCTGCGTTTCTCCACGATCAAGGTCGACCGTTCATTCGTGCAAGGCGCCGCGACCGACAACGCTGAAAGCCTCGCCATTATTCGCGCCGTGGTGGCCATGGCCGACAGTCTGGGGATGTCCACCACCGCCGAAGGGGTGGAGACCGAGAAGGAACTTGAAACAGTCCGCCGGCTGGGCTGCCGTAAGGTGCAGGGCTATTACTTCGGGCGGCCCATGTCCGCGATGGACGCCAGAGCGCTGTTCAGAAGCCCGGCCACTCTCGCAGGTCAAAGCGTCGCCTGATTCCGCGGATGCTTACGCGCCGATCAATCCCCGAACAGCGCTTTCAAACAGCGCGCGGCCATCGGTGCCGCCATGGGCGGCCTCGATCGCGCGTTCGGGATGGGGCATCATGCCAAGCACGTTGCCAGCCCCGTTGAGTACGCCCGCGATCGCACGCGAAGAACCGTTCACATTCTCGACATAGCGGAACGCCACCCTGCCATCGCCCTCAAGACGATCGAGCGTGGCGTCATCCGCATAGTAATTGCCGTCGTGGTGCGCGACCGGAAAGGATACCTCCTGCCCCGTCCCATAAGCGTTGGTGAAGAGAGACTGTGCATTATCCACGCGCAGCTTCACATCGCGGCAAACGAAGCGAATGCCCGAATTGCGCAGCAGCGCGCCCGGCAACAGACCGCTTTCAGTCAAGACCTGAAAGCCGTTGCACACGCCCAGAACCGGCACGCCCTGATCGGCCGCCGCAATCACCGCGCGCATCACCGGAGAGCGAGAGGCGATGGCGCCGCAGCGCAGATAGTCGCCATAGGAAAACCCGCCCGGCAGCGCGATGAAATCCAGCCCTTCCGGCAGATCGGCATCACCGTGCCAGACGCGGTATGGAGCAGTTCCCGAAATTTTCTCCAACGCATCCGCCATGTCGCGGTCGCAATTGGAACCGGGAAAAGTGATGACGGCGGAGCGAAAAGCCATCAGGCGGCCACCTTCTCTATGCGATAATTCTCGATCACCATGTTGGCCAGCAGCTTGCGGCACATGTCGTCAAGCACCTCATCCGTGACGCTGTCCGCCACGTCCAGCTCGAACAGCCTTCCTGCGCGAACATCATTGACGCCTGAAAAACCCAGCCCTTCCAGCGAATGATGGATCGCCCGGCCCTGCGGATCAAGAACGCCGGGCTTGAGGCTGACGTGGACGCAGACTTTCATGGCAGGGCCTTTCGCTTGGGCGCGGGCAGATTCGCTCGATGCGCCTATGACTCCAGAGGCGCGCCGGAGCAAGCCGTGCTATGGACTGCGGCGGAAAACAGCGCGGGGCTTTGCCCCTGACGGAGTTACGCATGTCGATTTCCTTCGCCGGCCAGGTCGCCATCGTCACTGGAGCGGGTTCCGGTCTGGGTCGCGCCTACGCGCTGGAACTGGCGCGGCGCGGCGCGAAAATCGTGGTCAACGACCTGGGCGCCGCGCGCGATGGAACCGGCCATTCCGACGCGGCGCAGGCCGTGGTCGAGGAAATTCGCCAGAACGGCGGCGAGGCCCTCGCGGATAGCGGCGACGTGTCCGACTTCGTCCAGATGGAGGCAATGGCCGCGCGGGCGGTTGAGAAATGGGGCGGGATCCATGTCCTCATTAACAACGCCGGCATCCTGCGCGACCGCACTTTCGCGAAAATGGAGGCTGCCGATTTCGAACTTGTGCTGCGCGTCCACCTCTTAGGCGCAGCTTTTGCGACCAGAGCGGTGTGGGACACGATGTGCCGGCAGAATTATGGGCGAGTGTTGATGACCACCTCCTCCACCGGACTTGGCGGCAATTTCGGCCAGGCCAATTATGGCGCGGCCAAGGCCGGCGTGCTCGGCCTGGCCCGCACCCTTCGGCTGGAAGGCGCCAAGCATGGCATCCGGGTCAATTGCGTCGCACCTACCGCCGGCACTCGCATGACCGCCGACATCTTTCCCGAGGAAGCCTATCGAGCGTTCGGACCCGAGGGCGTGGTGCCTGCTGCGATATACCTGGTCTCAGCGAATGCGCCGACTGACGCCATCGTCGCGGCGGGTGGCGGCGTGTTCCAGAGCGCGTTCGTCACGATGAATGAGGGCGTGCTGCTGCCGGAGAGCGAGCGCACTGCCGAAGGCTTTGCCGCCGCCTGGCCCCGCATCCGTGAACGCCGGGGCGATCATGTGTTCGAGAACGGCATGGAGCAATCGCATCATGCCCTGGAAATGCTAAGCCGGAGCGCTGAGTAAATGCGGCGACCAAACACCTAATCTTCCACCACCTTCAACAGCTTGCGCTCCAACGGGCTGAGCACGCCGGCCAGTTCGTGACCGCGCTTGAGCACCTGGCCGACCTCGCCGAAAAGGGTCCACATACCTTGCTTGCCACGTAGACTGGGGCGCTTCTCAATCCGGGCCTGCGGGCGCTCCGCCGCGCGGCGGAAGGCAGAGAACTGGGCGGCTTCCTTGTCGAAGTTCATGGCGTAATCGCGCCAAAGTCCGGCTGCCACCATGCGGCCGTAGAGATCCAGGATGCGCTGCAGTTCCATTCGCTCGAACCCGACTTGCAGCGGGACATGGCAAGGAAATGCAACGATGGCTGCCGAGATGGGGCTGGCCGAGCCGGTCACGCCTGCCGCCATTCAGATCAGACGCCCTTGCAAGCAGGCTCGACAGGCTTGCCGGCCTCTCGGGCCAAAGCCTCATACGCGGCCAGCAACGTCTCGACCTGCGCGCGCAGGGCTGCAACCTCTTCCTCCAGCTCGTCCACGCGCTGAATGCCTGACGGCTCGCAGGGTTCCTTGCAGGGTGTGCCATAAGGCATGAATTCCTTGGCCCAGGTCTCCGCGCTGACCAATGTAGAGCGCGCTTTGACCCCGATCATCGTCGCGCCTTCGGGCACGTCCTCCGTCACGACCGCGCTGGCGCCGACGCGGGCGCGCTTGCCCACGGTGACGGGTCCGATAATCTGTGCGCCCGATCCGACGATCACGTTGTCGAGCAGCGTGGGATGACGTTTGCCCCCCACACCGTTGGTGGGGTTCGATCCGCCAAGCGTCACGCACTGGTAGATCGTAACGTTATCGCCGATCTCCGCAGTTTCGCCGATGACGGTGAAACCATGGTCAATGAAGAAGTTCCTGCCGATCCTTGCGCCAGGATGGATGTCTATCGCGGTCAGAAAGCGCGAGAGGTGATTGACAACCCGCGCCAGAAAAAACAGCCGCGCGTTGAACAAGCGATGTGCGAGGCGATGCCAGAACAGCGCCCATACGCCGGGATAAAGCAGCACTTCCCAGCGCGAGCGAGGCGCCGGATCCCGCGCGACAATGGAATCCAGATAGCGGACAAGGTTACCCAGCATTGTCCGTACACTCCCAGCAATCCGCGCGTTGCAATCGCTCGACGCAGCGGTGTTCAATCCTCTCCCCAACCGCCGCGTTTAGTCTCAATCAACGCGTCGCGCCAGATCGCCATTGTCGGCGCCTGTTTTCGTTCCAGACTGAGCCGATCGATCGCGGCGACCAGGCGTTCCACGCCGAGATGGCTACGCTCACACCGTCCTACAAGGTATTGTGTTGCGGAATGGTCAAGAATCAGGCTCCGCATTTCGGCGTGAACTTCCATCAGGGCTATGAGCATCTCGTCGTCCGGCTCGCCGATTTCCAGTTCAAGCGCAGCCCCCAGGCGCGAAGCCAGATCGGGAAGGCCCACGTGCCAACGCCCCTCGCCAGCGCCGCGCCTGCGATCGGTTAGGATTAATAGCGGCCGGCAATTCTCTTGTGCGCGGTTCCAGCAGTGGAACAACTCCGCCTCATCCATGTCAGGCGCATTATCAAGGGCATCACCCCTCCCGCTCTCGACAAACCAGCGCGCCATCAGGGATTTTCCCGAACGCGGCGGACCGAACAGGATAGCGGTGCGAAAGGGCCATTTGTCCGGTTCCATCAGCGCATCCAGCACGGCGCCGTTGGCATTGCCCACCACGATGCGCGGCGGGTCCTCTCTGGCAGCGGAAAGCGGGAGGGCGATCTGCCTCATGACGCAATGCTTATCGGCTGATTTTCAGCGCGCCGCCGCCGCTTGAAACTTTCCAGCCCTGCGCGCGCAGGGCTGCAGCCAGCCGATCTGCCCCACCCGCAACCGTTACCCGCATGACCGAAGTGCCGCCAATCGCAAGGCTAACCGTGGCCGCGCCCTGAACGCCTGGCGCACCGCGCACGGCAGCAAGGGCAGCATCGACCGCAGCGGCGTCGGGAGTGGCGAACTGGACCGAAACGGTCTCCGCCGGTCCACTCACCGGGGCTTGCGCCGGAGGCGGGGTCGGATTCGCTTGAGGCGCCGCGCCGGTATCGATCTGGTCGCCTTGAGGCATCAATGCTGCGCGCAACTGATCGAACGCGCGATCAAGCGCGGCGCGTCCGGCATTAAGCGTCGGGTCCGGCATCAATTGTCCCTGCGTCAGAGCATCGCGATAAAGCCCATCAACCCGCAGCACCGCTTGATCGAGCATCGCGGGCAATTCATCCTCGCTCTTCGCGGTCATCGTGAAGCTGCCAAGGAACGTGTTGTCCAGACCATAACGAGCGGTGAAAGTGCCCTTGATCGGGCCGCCGGGCCACTGCCGCTCCAGTCGCGCGACAGGAATCACCACATCGGCGGCGTCAAACTGATCCAGCAAGGTGCGCCACCACAAGCGGCTGCGGCGGCCCGGCTGACCGGCGGTGAGGACCAGCGAATCTCCACCGGCGCCCACCGGACGCACGTAGTCGACCGGACTCGCGGCCGCCTGGAACTCGGCCCAGGCCCTCTGCCACGGCCCACGCACTTCAAACACCTGGCGCACACCGCCCGAATACAACACCGGAATCACCAGCATCGGCGCGGAGCGCGGCCCGGTGCCTGCGGAGGCGCCGACAAACTGACCAGCCTTGGTCTTATCAAAAATCACGCCCAGACGGGCGACGTAACGACGAGGGCCGACCTGCTCATGCTCGATGACTATGGAGGAGACCATGCCATCGATCGATTCGGGCGGCATGTCCGGCCCGCCGAGCTTTTTCCAGGCCAGTTTCTCCGCCTCTTTCCAGCCCAGCAGCCGTGCTTCGGCGCCGGTTTTTCCAGTGACGTCCACATCCACGCCGTTGACCTGAATGTCGGAGGAGTTGGCGAGCGGAGCGATCCCGCGATCGCCCTCTATCTGTGCAATCAACCGCGCCCCGCCGATTCCGGCGACCGCCAGTATGGCCACCCCGGCCAGGACCGCGGCCGCGCCTTTGCGGCTCTGCCCGTCGCGGAAGCTCCGCAGGAATTTGGGGGAGATCGTGATTGCCATGTCGAAACCGGGGGCCTTTTGCCCAAACGGCGATGGAAATCCAAGCCGTAAACGGCTAGGCGGCGCGAATGTCCGATGATAACTCCTCGAAGAGCTATAGCTATGAGCAGGCCGGCGTCTCCATCGCGGCCGGAAATGCGCTGGTAAAAGCCATCGCGCCGTTGGCAAAGGCAACCGCGCGCCCTGGCGCTGACGCGGAGCTTGGCGGCTTCGGCGGTTTCTTCGATCCGCGTGCGGCGGGATACAAGGACCCGCTCCTGGTCGCCGCGAATGACGGTGTGGGCACCAAGGTCAAGCTCGCCATCGATCACGACCGGCATGACCATATCGGCATCGATCTGGTGGCAATGTGCGTCAATGATCTGATCGTGCAGGGCGCCGAGCCACTGTTCTTCCTGGACTATTTCGCAACCGGCAAACTGGAAAACGGCATCGCGGAACGCGTCGTCGCCGGCATTGCCGAAGGCTGCCGCATGGCGGGTTGCGCGCTGATTGGGGGCGAAACGGCGGAAATGCCGGGCATGTACGCCGCCGGCGACTACGACCTTGCCGGCTTTTGCGTGGGCGCGTTGGAGCGAGGCGAACAATTGACCGGGGACAAGGTGGCCGCGGGCGACGTTCTGCTGGGTCTGGCGTCCTCAGGTGTCCATTCGAACGGCTATTCGCTCGTGCGCCGGCTGGCCGCCGACAAAGGATGGAAGCTCGATCGCCCTGCGCTGTTCGATCAGGACACCTTCCTGATAGACGCCCTCATCGCCCCCACGCGGATTTATGTGAAGAGCCTGCTTCCCTTCATTCGTGCGGGGCGAATCCATGCACTGGCGCACATCACGGGGGGCGGCCTGCTGGAGAACGTTCCGCGCGTGCTGCCCACAGGGCTCCACGCCCGGATCGAGGCCAGCGCCTGGCCGCAGCCGCGCCTGATGGCGTTCCTGCAAGCACAGGGGAACATCGAACCGACTGAAATGGCCCGGACCTTCAACTGTGGCATCGGCATGGTGCTGGCCGTGCCGGCAGACGATGCCGTCGCACTGCAGGCCGAACTGGAAGAGGCGGGCGAGACCGTCTTCGTGATCGGCGCGATCGAACCCGGCGACAAAGGCTGCACGGTGCAGGGAAGCGCGGAAGACTGGTCCGCGCGTCAAGACTGGGAGGCCGTGCATCTTGCCTGAGCGGGCGAAGGTTGCAGTCCTGATCTCGGGCAGCGGCACCAATATGGCCGCGCTGCTTTACGCCAGCCGCGCGGAAGACTGTCCTTACGAAATCGCGCTCGTGGCCGCTAATGACCCTGCGGCAAAGGGCTTGCGCCTGGCCGAAGCGGAAGGGATTCTCACCTTCGCGCTTTCCCACAAGGGCATGCCCCGGGCCGAGCATGACGCCGCGATGGACGAGGCGGTCCGCGGCAGCGGCGCGCAGTGGATCGCGCTGGCCGGCTACATGCGCATTCTCACGCCCGAATTTGTTGCCGCCTGGGAAGGCCGGATGGTGAACATCCACCCGTCGCTGCTGCCGAAATATACCGGCCTGCACACGCATGAACGCGCTATCGCCGCGGGCGACGCCCATGGCGGCGTTACCGTTCATCTCGTCACCACTCAACTCGACGAGGGGCCGATCCTGGGGCAAACCCCTGTGGCGATAATGCCTGACGACACGCCGGAAAGCTTGGCTGCCCGAGTCTTGATCGCAGAGCACCAGCTCTATTCCCGCTGCCTCGCCAAGCTGGTCACGCGCGAAAAAAGCCCTGAATGGCTGCTCGAGCAGGTGCGCTCGCGCGCCAGCGTGTTGCCCGACGCCGAGGAGACGCTCAGCCATGGCATGGCCTGCTTCGGAATCGCGAAAGGCAAAAAGTTCGCCTATTTCTCAAGCGATCATCACGGCGATGGTCGCACCGCCCTGATCGTCAAGATCAGCGGCGTGGATGAACAGGCCCTGCTGATAGAACAGGACGAAGCGCGCTATTTTCGGCCTGCTTATTTCGGCGACGGCTGGATCGGCATACGGCTCGATCTGGGCGACAATGATTGGGACGCCATCGGCGAACGGGTTGCCCGGTCCTGGAGGGCGGTCGCTCCTCGAAAGCTGACAACCCTGATCGACGCGGCGGATGCGTTCTGATGGCGACCCGGAAACCGGCCGTCGTCTGGAAATGCACACTTGCGGCTGCCGCCCTGCTGCTCGCGGCAGCGGCTCCTGATCCTCGGCTCGCCCCGCTGAACGCCTCCTCAGTTGAAGGGTGGCCGTTCACGTTAGCCGGAAATGAGCGTCAGGTGGTGATCGTTCACTACTGGGCAACCTGGTGCGCGGCCTGCCGGATCGAGATGCCCATACTCGACGCAGCCTATAAACGCTATCACGGTGCCGGGCTGGAAATGCTGGGCATCGCGCTGGACGCGGGCGCTTCTCGCGCGAAAGTTCGCGATGCGAGCAGTGTTTCCTTTCCTCTGGCACGGCTGGCCGATACGTCGATCAAGCCCTCGCAGGCCCCCGGCGCCTTGCCGGAAACGCGGGTCTACAGCCGCGACGGGCGCCTACGGTACATCTTTCGAGCAGGGACGGAGAAGCTCGATGCAAAGACGCTCGAGCGCATTCTCCCTCCCCTGCTCGCAGAGCGTTGATCGCTCAGAACCGCGTCTGCAGCCCGGTGGAAAAAATCACCTTGGGCGCCAACTGCCAGCCGTTGAAACGCTGATAGACGGGCACCTGCACTAACCCGAAGGCTGAGAGGCGGGAACTCAGCTTCGCGCTGAAACCCGGCGACACGTAAAGCTGTTCGCCGCCGCTGTTCTCGCGATCCGCCGCAGCGCCGCTATCGCGGCCGTTGACCCTGAAGTTCACCTGCAATTGGGGCGTAATCACGCGTGCGGCCAGATATTGCAGAGAGGCAGATAGCTCTCCCACGGCTCCAGGCTTGAATGCCCGATGCGAATGTACAGGGGTTTGCCCTTGCGTCTGCAGGATCAGCGCCAATGACGAACTTACCCTGCTGTAATGATAAATGCCCGCAATCGCTTGAACGGTGCCCGCGCCGGGCTGAAGGCCCCGATCAATCTCTTCCCCCGCTTCGGGACCGGATTTGAAAGTGCGGTGCGTCGAGCCGGTGGGCAGAACGACCCCGAACTGCAATCCGGTAACGCCGCCCGGCGTCGACAACCCCTGCCAGCGGCCTATCAGCCGCACGTCGCCAATTCCGCTGCCGGTCGAGCGGCTCTCGCTCACGGTATCTTCGGCGATCGTGCGATGCGGGCGACTGATGAAGGGGATCGAGACGTTGAAACCCCAGTCGTTGGCGAACTGCCGGTCATAAGCCAGCGTGACGTAGTGATTGTAGGTCTTGCGTTCGACCTCGCGATCGGGAGGAAGGGCGATCCGACTAGTATCGACTTTGTCCGTGCCGGTGCGAAGTTCGGTTTGCGGCACATAATCATAGCGGATCGTCAGCGCTGAGCCAGGCTGAGTTACAAGACCCTGGGCCAGCCAATCGGAGGTGAAGGTGCAGCCGCACGAAGCGCAGGCGAGTGCCGGGGCGGGAACAAGCGCAGCCAGCGCGGCCGCGAAACGGATCGGTTTCATAAATGATGCTCCAGCGGCCAGGCGCAAAGCTCATGGCCGCAAGTAAGGGACTGATTTCAGGCGGAGCGGGCCTGGGGTGGTCCTTGCGCGGGCGGAACGATATAAGCGCGTGCGTTCAGTCGCAGCGCGGCAAGCCGGCGAGGTTCAACCGGCTGCGCCAACGCCTGAAGCGGCTGGAAGAGAGGCGGAGCGTCGCCGGATAATGCCGCAAGGGCAAGACCTGAGAAGGCGCACGGCATCTCCCGCCCATGCTCGGCGTCCCGATGCGGCGACGACGCCGGGGCCACGCCGTGGCAGATGGCGAGGCCGGGCTGACCGCCCTCGAATTCCGGCATGAGCCCGCCTGGTAAGAGCAGACGCAGCGCGAGGGCCAGCAGCATGGCCGCCAACGCGCTGCGCCGCCTGGCAAGGATAAAGGCCCGTATCCCCCTCATGAGGCGTTGCCCTAGGAGGGATAGCACCCGCCCGTCAATCCGGTCCGCGCTCGATAGAAAGCGCCTCGGGTCCATGCGCTACGTAAGCGCCAACGGAAAAGGCCGCCAAAGCCGGCGGCCTTTTCACATCAAACAGGAACTGATTGCGATTACCCGACGATTTCTTCGGACTTGAAGAAATAGGCAATCTCGATAGCCGCATTCTCATCCGAGTCCGAACCGTGAACGGAGTTTGCTTCGATCGATTCGGCGTAAGTCTTACGGATCGTGCCATCGGCTGCATCCGCCGGGTTGGTGGCGCCCATGACGTCGCGATTGCGCTTCACGGCATCCTCTCCTTCCAACACCTGGACCACCACCGGCCCGGAGATCATGAAGGAGACGAGGTCGTTGAAGAACGGGCGTTCTTTGTGCACCGCGTAGAACCCCTCGGCCTGTTCCTTCGTCATCTGGATACGCTTGGACGCGACGACGCGCAGGCCGGCCTCTTCCAGCATCTTGGTGACCGCGCCGGTCAGATTGCGACGCGTGGCGTCGGGCTTGATGATCGAGAAGGTGCGGGTGACCGCCATGGTATGTTCCTTGCGATTTGGGCTGTTGTCAGATCTTTGCGCGCGCCCCTAGCGAGGTTTGTGCTGCATCGCAAGATTGCGCTACCCCGGACTTGCTTCGGGGTGATGTCAACCCGCCTGCACCCAGCGTCCTCCATCCTGTTTCCAGTAATAGTGCTCCACCTCTTCGCGCCCACGCAGCATTCGCCAGGTTTCGCGCGCGTGTTGCAGGGTGCGATCGTCAAACAGGAAGAAGATGCGCGTGAAGGAGGATGCGCCCTCGCGCCATAGGCCATCGGCAATGGCCATGAACCGGGCGCCGTTCACCGGTTCGGGCATTTCGGAAAGGAGGATTGGCTGCCGATCCTCATGCCCTTCACCCGCCATGCCGTTGGCCAGAAAGCTCTCCTCGTTCAGCGACCAGAGCGCCTGGCTGATGCGCTGGCGTTGCAGCGGATCGCCGGAGACGATCAACAGCCGCTCCCCATCCGAAAGCACCTTGCGCGCGATCAACGGCAAAGCAGCCTCCGCCGGGTCGCGGCTGAGTTGATAGAAGTCTGCGCGCACCGGTGGCCCGCCCTGCCCTCAGCTTTCGAGCGTATCGCGCACGAAGCGGTCCAGCAGGCGCACGCCGAAGCCGGTCGCCCCCTTGTCCCACGTCGCGCCGGGCTTGTCCGCCCAGACGGTGCCGGCAATATCAAGATGCGCCCAGGGCGTATCGTTCTCGATGAAACGCTTGAGGAACTGTGCGGCGGTGATCGACCCGCCGAAACGCGAGCCGACGTTCTTCATGTCAGCGATCGCGCTTTCGAGTTGCTTGTCATAGACCGGCCCCATCGGGAAGCGCCACAGCCGGTCGCCCGTCGCTTCGCCGGCGGCGGCTAGTGAGGCCGCAAGATCGTCATTGTTCGAGAACATTCCGGCATATTCGTGCGCCAGCGAAGCGATGATCGCGCCGGTCAAGGTGGCGAGATCGACGATCTTTACCGGTGCATATTCGCGCTGCACCCACGTCAGCACGTCACACAGCACCAGCCGGCCTTCGGCGTCGGTGTTGATGACTTCGATGGTCTGGCCGGAAAGCGAGGTGACTACATCGCCCGGTCGCTGGGCATCCCCATCGGGCATGTTTTCGACAAGGCCGCAAAGACCGACGACATTGGCCTTTGCCTTGCGCAACGCGAGTGTCAGCATGGCCCCCGCGACCGCCCCGGCGCCGCCCATGTCCCACTTCATGTCCTCCATTCCGGCCGGCGGCTTGAGGCTGATGCCACCGGTATCGAAAGTGACGCCTTTGCCGACGAACGCAACCGGCTTTGTCCCTTTGGCTCCCCCGTTCCATTCCAGGACCAGCAGACGAGGCGGCCGCGCCGAACCGCGCGCGACACCGAGCAGGGAGCCCATGCCGAGCGCGGCCATTTCGGTTTCGTCCAGCACCCGGATGTTGAGGCCAGTGCCCTCCATCCGTTCCCGGCAACGCGCCACGAAGGTTTCGGGATAGATTGCATTGGCCGGTTCCGTCACCAGTTCACGCGTGAGGGCGACGCCGGCGGCCACCGCCTGTGCGCTTCCCCATTGCTTAGTTGTGCCTTCGGGAGCACCCATCACAAAAATTTCGCGCAAGCTCGGCTTCTTGTCATCGGTCAGCTTCGTGCGATAGGCATCATGCCGCCACGAACGCAGTTCCGCGCCCAGCAGCGCGCCGGCGGCTTCCTCGGCGGAAAGGCCAGCGCCGGTAAGGTCGAAAGTAAGCGTCGTTTCGCCCGAGGTGAGGTATTTGGCTACGAGTGCCGCGCCGGCCTTCTCGATCGCGGCCATCCGGTCCTGCGCGTCCGATGCGCCGATGCCGGCAAGGGCAACGCGCACGACCTTGCCGTTACGTTCCACGAATCCTTCGAAAGTCTGGCCGCTTTTGCCGGAAAAGCGGGCTATCTTCGCCGCTTCGGCCAGCATCGGTTCCAAGTCGGCAGGCACCGCGTCCTGATTGACGAGGCGGGCGACAAGGCGCGCTGCGGGGGAGGCCGAGGCGTCAAGGAATTGGATCTGCATGGATTCTCCTGGAGTTTCCCGGTGAGACGCCGAACCTGTGCGCTTCACCGCATGACTGGATTGCAGTTAGGCACGGGCGATGCGATAGGCAAGCCATGCTCCCTGCCGCGCAGATCCCATTGCAAGCCCCGGCCGGCCGTCTGCGCCCCGCCTTCCTGAGCGCCCTCGCCCTGGGCTTTGCGGCCGGCGCGATGCCGCATGCGGCATTGGCCCAGGATGCGACGCGGCCTACCACCTCCAACCCGATAGGCGGCCAGCCGTCCGCTCCACCGGCTTCGACCAATGGTGACGAGCATGTCGCGTTCGAAGCCGACACGGTCGATTATGACCAGAATGCGGAGCAAGTGACCGCAACCGGCAACGTCGTGTTGCGACGTCTCAAGCAGTCGGTCCGGGCCGATACGGTCACCTGGAACAGAAAGACCGGCCAAATCGTCGCTAGCGGCAATGTCCGCATGGTCGATGAGGACGGCAACCAGGTCTTCACCGAAAGCGTGGAACTGACCGACGAGCTCAAGACCGGGATGATGCAAAATCTCCTGCTGGTCATGCGCGAAGGCGGCCGCCTCGCGGCGCTGAAAGGCGAACGGATCGCCAACGGCGACGTCATCCTTCAGCAGGCGGCTTACACCGGCTGCGACGTCGTGGACGAAGACGGCTGCCCCAAGAAGCCCACGTGGCGCGTTTTGGCGAAGCAGGTGATCTACAGCGAAGCGCAAAAGCGGGTGCGGTTCAAATCCGCTCGCCTCGAACTGTTCGGCATCGTCCAGTTGCCGCTTCTGGGTCTGACTGTCAGCACGGACGGCCATGCGGTGTCCGGCTTTCTGGTGCCGGATTTGAGCTCCAGCCCCTCCAACGGGTTGGAAATAGGCGAATCCTATTACTGGAAGATCGGGGAAAACCGCGACCTTACCGCCAGCCTTTCAGCCTATACCAAAGCGCCGCCAATGGCGTCGGTCGAATATCGGGCACTGACGGACAAGGGCGCTTATCAGGTCACCGGCTATGCCACGGCCAGCAACAAGATACCGGTCTTCGGCTCCAGTTCCAATATCTCCAACGACAGCGTCAGCGCCTTTCGCGGCTATATTTTCACCAACGGCAAGTTTCAGCTCGACGACAACTGGAGCGTGACCTTCTCACTGAGGCGCGCCACTGACCGCACGTTCCTGCGTCGTTACTACATCAGCCGCGACGACCGCCTTCGCTCCCTGGTCGATGTCGAGCGGATCGATCAGGACAGCTACTTTTCCTTCGCGGGCTACGCCACACAGACCATGCAGGCGGGTCGCGATCAGGGAATGATTCCGGTGGCATTCCCGGTGATCGACTATCGCCGCCGTTTCGACGAACCGCTTCTCGGCGGCCGGATAGAGACGCAGCTCAACACGCTCGGCATCTCGCGCACGGACGGACAGGATACGCAGCGCGCTTTTGCCAGTGCTCAATGGTCATTGCGACGGCTGACCGGGTTTGGCCAAGAAATCACGGTGACGGGGCTCCTGCGCGGCGACCTCTATCACTCGGACGATAACGCTGCCACCAGCACGATCATTTATCGCGGCGATCCCGGCTGGCAAACGCGCGGCATCGCCCTCGCGGCCGTCGATGTGAAGTGGCCACTGGTGGGCCAGGTTTTCGGTGGCACGCAAGTGCTAACGCCGCGCATACAGTTCGTAGCCTCCCCACCAATTCGCAATCTGCAGGTTCCTAATGAGGATTCGCGAGCGATCGAGTTGGAGACCGGCAATATCTTCGCCCTCAACCGCTTCCCCGGCTATGACCGCGTAGAGGACGGCGCGCGTTTTACTTATGGCTTCGACTGGCAGTTCGAGGCGCCTCGGTGGCGGATCAAGGCCACCGTCGGCCAGTCGATCCGCCTGAGCGACAAGCCTTCCCTGTTCCCCCAAGGGACGGGTCTGACAGACAAGGTGTCCGACATCGTCGGTCGAGTAGAGGTCCGCTATCGCGACTTCCTCAACCTGGTCCACCGCTTCCGGATCGACAAGGACACCCTGGCGGTGCGTCGCAACGAATTCGACGCGGTGGTCGGCAATACGAAGACATATTTCGAGATCGGCTACACCAAGCTCAACCGCGGCATCTCGTCCACTATAGAGGATCTTCAGGACCGCGAGGAAGTGCGCACCGCCGGCCGTATCGCCTTTGCCAAATATTGGTCTCTCTTCGGATCGGCAGTCGTCAACCTTACCGATCGCACTGAAGACCCGGTCTTCGGCTCCAATGGCTTCCAGCCGCTACGCACACGCCTTGGCGCGGCCTACGAAGACGATTGCCTGGAGATCGCCGTGACCTGGCGGCGCGATTACCAGACCACGGGCGACGCAAAAAAGGGAAGTTCTTTCCAGATACACTTTAGCCTCAAAAACATCGGACGGCGATAAGACCGACCAATCCCGTGGATTGCTTAGCTCACGCCATGGCCGCGCCCGTTGGCAGGCGGGCTCAAAGCCGCTATCGGGTGTGCTCATTTTCAGTTAACCCGCAGCCGGGCAGAAGCGCGGGATGGGTGAGGCAGGCTTCCGCAACGGGTTCCTGCCCTTGAACGATCCGGCCTCGGCCGGTTGAAGACGGGATCGAAATCACGGTGCAAGCATTCAATCGCAGCAGGTTTATCAGGCGCTCGTTCATGCATATCGGCAGCCTGGCAGCGCTTGCGGGAGCGCTGGTCGCGCCGGCGTCCATGGCGCAACAAGCTCCGCAGGGCGAAATCGTCATTCCCGACAACGTCAAGATTTTCGGCAACGACAATCCCAACGTCCGCCGCGCCACCGCAGTGGTCAATGGCGATGTGGTCACGGGCACTGACGTGGACCAACGCCTCGCTCTGATCGTTGCCGCAAATCAGGGCAAGATCAGCGATGACGAAATGAAGCGCCTGCGCCTGCAAGTGCTGCGCAACCTGATCGATGAAACGCTGGAAATCCAGGAAGCGAAAGCATCCAAGATCGATATTTCCCAGGCAGAGGTGGACCAGTCCTACGCCCGCGTCGCATCCCAGAATTTCAATCAGAATACCGGCGCGATGGATGCTTATCTGAAGCGCATTGGCTCTTCCCCGGCCTCCCTGAAACGCCAGATTCTCGGCGAGCTTTCATGGCAGCGACTGCTGCAGCGCAACGTCGCGCCCTTCATCAACATCTCGGATGACGAAGTGAATGAGATGCTGTCGCGCCTCAAGGCGGCGAAGGGCACTGATGAATACCGCCTGGGCGAAATCTATCTGGCCGCCACCGCTGACGCTCGGCAGCAAGTCTACCAAAACGCCACTCAGATCGTGCAGCAGCTCAAGCAGGGGGGCAGTTTCGTCGCCTATGCCCGGCAATATTCACAGGCATCAACAGCCGCGGTCGGCGGCGACTTGGGCTGGATTCGCCTGGCTCAGCTTCCCGGCGAACTCGCCACCGCCGCGCGGGAAATGCAGCCGGGCCAGCTTGTGGGGCCCATTGAGGTTCCCGGCGGCTTCGATATCCTCTACCTGATCGACAAGCGGCAAGTCCTGACCGCCGATCCACGCGACGCGGTGCTGTCACTCAAGCAGATTTCGCTCAGCTTCCCGAAAGGCATCTCGGAGACGCAGGCCAGCCAGAAAGCCGAAGCTTTCGCCAAAGCGATCAAGTCTGCCAAAGGCTGCGGCGACGTGGACAAGGTGGCCGGCGGTCTTGGCGCGCAAGTCGTCGCCAATGACCAGGTCAAGGCCCGCGATCTGCCGGGGCAGATCCAGAACGCCGTGCTCCAGCTTTCGCCGGGCGAAACGATGCCCCCGTTCGGGTCCCTGGAAGATGGAGTGCGCATTCTCATGCTGTGCGGGCGCGACGATCCGCAAGTCGGCTCCGGTCCCAGCTTTGAGGAGCTTCAGGCCCAGATGGAAGACGACCGCATCAATAAGCGCGCGCAAATGTACTTGCGCGACCTTCGACGTGACGCTGTCATCGAATACAACTGAACGGCGGGGCAGCGCTTGACGTGAGGAAAGCGCAAGCCCTTGCCGTATCGCTGGGCGACCCCGCAGGCGTCGCGCCCGAGTTGATTGCGGAGGCATGGACGCGGCGAGGCGAAATGGGCCTGACGCCGTTCTTCGTCATTGGCGGCGCCAGTGTCCTTTCGGCAGCCGGCGCGTCGCGCGGGATCAAGTTGGACCTTATCGCGATCTCCGCCCCGGACGAGGCGGCCGCCGCCTTCTCATCCGGGCTTCCGGTCCTTGGCGACATGGATTGTGCGCCTTCCCCCGGTTCGCCTTCCATCGAAGGCGCCACGCTGGCCCTGCACTCGCTGGCGCGCGCCGCGGCGCTGGCGTTGTCCGGCGAAGCGGCAGGGGTTGTTACCGGCCCCATAGCCAAGGCCAACCTGGCCGATGCGGGTTTCACGCAGCCGGGCCAGACCGAGTTCCTCGCCGATGCTTGCGGCCTTCCGCATGAGGATGCGGTCATGATGCTCGCCGGACCTTCGCTGCGCACCGTACCGCTTACAGTCCATGAACCGCTCGCGGCCGTGCCCGGCCTCATCACGCGCGAACTGATCGAGCACAAGGCGCGCGTCGTCGCCCGCGCACTGGCCCGCGACTTCGATCTGCCTGCCGCGCGCATCGCGGTGACCGGCCTCAATCCGCACGCCGGGGAAAGCGGCCGGATCGGGCGGGAAGACGCCGAAGTGATCGGCCCCGCCGTCGCCGCTCTGCAGACCGAAGGGCTGACCATCAGCGGCCCACATCCGGCGGATGCCCTGTTCGCCGCGCATGAACGCAAAAAATATGACGTGGCCTTGTGCATGTATCACGATCAGGCGCTGATCCCCATCAAGACGCTGGATTTCGACCAGGGCGTGAACGTCACTCTGGGCCTGCCGATCGTCCGCACCTCGCCCGATCATGGCACGGCCTTCGCCATTGCCGGAAAGGGCGTGGCAAGCGCCGGGGCGATGATCGCGGCCTTGCGCATGGCCGGTGAATGCGCCGTGCGGAGAAGCATGAGCGGCTGACCCCGTCGACCCCAAAGGTCTCTCGACTTCGCGCAGCACGAACGGCTAGGGAAAATCGGGTGAATAGTCCCACTTCCATCCTCCCACCCTTGCGCGAAATCATCGCAAGACATGGCCTGTCCGCCAGCAAGGCGCTGGGCCAGAACTTCCTGTTCGATGAGCACTTGCTTGATCGCATCGCCGCCATTCCAGGACCGTTGGAGGGCGAGCAAGTGCTGGAAGTCGGCCCCGGCCCCGGCGGGCTGACCCGTGCGCTGCTGCGGGCTGGGGCCAAGGTCACCGCCATCGAGATGGACCGCCGCTGCCTGCCGGCGCTGGCTGAGCTTGAAGCCGCATTCCCAGGACGGCTCACGGTGATTGAAGGCGATGCGATGAAGATCGCACCTGCATCCCTCTTCGATGGGCCATATCACATTGTCGCTAACCTGCCGTACAACGTGGGTACGGCGCTTTTCACGGGCTGGCTTTCTAGCGAGCACTGGCCGCCGCAATGGCGCTCATTGACACTGATGTTCCAGGAGGAAGTCGCGCGCCGCATTATCGCCGCGCCGAACACATCCGCTTATGGTCGCCTAGCCGTGCTGGCGCAGTGGCGCGCGCAGGCGAAGCTGGCGATGAAGGTCCATCGCAGCGCTTTCACCCCGCCGCCCAAGGTCATGTCCGCCATTGTCTATGTCACTCCAACCGAGGCGCCGGAAAGGGTTTCGATCCGAATCCTGGAACGTCTGACCGAAGCCGCTTTCGGGCAACGGCGCAAGATGCTTCGTCAAAGCCTCAAGGGTATGCCCGGCGCACTTGCGGCGCTGGAAACGCTCGGGATAGATCCCCAACGCCGAGCCGAGACACTCAGCGTTGGGGAATTTGTGACGATTGCCAAAGTCCTGACGAAATGAACGACCGCTTCAGGCAGGAACCAGCGCCGCCTTCTTCTTCCGGCGCCATGCGTGAAGCAGCGGCTCGGTATAGCCGCTAGGTTGCTCCACGCCCTTGAACACCAGGTCGCAAGCCGCCTGGAACGCAAAGCTGGAGTCCCAATTGCCCGTCATCGGTTCATAAAGCGGATCGTCGGCGTTCTGAGCATCGACTTTCGCGGCCATGCGCTTCAGCGAATCCATCACTTGCTCCCGCGTACAGACGCCGTGAAGCAACCAGTTCGCCATGTGTTGGCTGGAAATACGCAATGTCGCGCGGTCTTCCATCAGGCCCACGTCATTGATGTCGGGAACTTTCGAGCAACCGACGCCCTGGTCGATCCAACGCACCACATAGCCGAGCAACCCTTGCGCATTGTTGTCCAGTTCTTCGCGCACTTCTTCGTCCGACCAGTTTACGCCTAACGCCAGCGGCACCGCCAGCAATTGTTCGAGACCGGGCACCGGTTCGCCAACGATCGCCTCGCGCAGGCCGAACACGTCAACCAGATGATAATGCGTAGCGTGCAGCGTAGCAGCTGTCGGAGAAGGCACCCAGGCAGTGTTGGCGCCGGTTTTGGGATGGCCGATCTTCTGCACCATCATATCCGCCATCTTATCGGGGGCGGCCCACATGCCCTTGCCGATCTGCGCCTTGCCGGACAGGCCGTGGCGAAGACCGATGGCGACATTGCGCTTTTCGTAAGCGGCGATCCAGGCGCTGCCTTTCATGTCATTCTTGCGGATAATCGGGCCGGCGCGCATCGAGGTGTGAATCTCGTCCCCCGTGCGGTCAAGGAAGCCCGTATTGATGAAGACAATGCGGTCCTTCACGGCATGGATACAGGCCGCAAGATTGGCGGAGGTGCGGCGCTCTTCGTCCATTACGCCGACCTTCAGCGTGTTGCGCTGCAGTTGAAGCAGATCTTCAACGGCGTCGAACAACGCATTGGCAAAAGCGCATTCTTCAGGACCGTGCATCTTCGGCTTGACGATATAGATCGAGCCTTCGCGGCTGTTGCCGTACTTGGTCAGGCCCTGCACGTCCTGCGTGGAGATGGCGCTGGTGACGACCGCATCCATGATCCCTTCCGGGATTTCGCCGCCATCGGGCAGCAGGATCGCCGGATTAGTCATCAGATGGCCTACATTGCGGACAAACAGCAGGCTGCGTCCTGGCAATTCGACCTCTTCGCCGCTTGGCAGCGTCACCACCTTGTCATCGGCGAGGGCGCGAGTCACCGTCCGGCCGCCCTTCTCGAACGTGTCATTCAAATCGCCGCGGATCACCCCCAGCCAATTGGCATAGGCGCGCACCTTGTCCTCGGCATCGACGGCGGCAATCGAATCCTCCAGATCGACGATCGTGGTGATCGCCGCCTCCAGGACGATGTCGGCAATACCTGCTTTGTCAGTCGCTCCGACCGGACTGGCGGGATCAACCACGACTTCGATGTGCAAGCCGTTCGACTTGAACAGACGCCCCTTCTCCGTCGTCCCGACCAATTGCGAAGAGTCGGCCAGTGCGACGTCAACACCGGTCACGTCGGCCCAACTGCCCGAAGCGAGCGGGACTGCCTGGTCAAGGAACTTGCGGCCTGCGGCGATCACCGCCGCTCCACGCACCGGATCGTAGCCTTTACCTTGCGCCGGCGCCGCTTCGAGCGCATCCGTGCCGTAATAGGCGTCATAGAGGCTGCCCCAGCGCGCATTGGCTGCGTTAAGCAAGAAGCGGGCATTAAGCACAGGCACCACCAACTGCGGCCCGGCCATTGTCGCGATTTCAGGATCGACATTCTCAGTACCGATCGTGAACGACTCCGGCTCAGGCACGAGATAACCGATCTCGGTCAGGAACGCCCGATATTCGTCCTGGTCGATCGGCTTGCCGGCGCGCCCGAGATGCCAGGCATCGATTTTTGCCTGCAAGTCATCACGCTTGGCAAGCAGCGCCCGGTTTTTCGGCGCCATTTCCGCCACCAGCGCGGCAAATCCACTCCAGAACGCAGCCGCATCCTGCCCGATAGGCGGCAACACATCTTCCTCAAGAAACTTCGCCAATCCGGCGTCAACTTGGAGGCCCGAACGTTCAACCCTGTCAGTCATCTTTCCTCGCACTGATTCAAGCGCGCACCCTGTCAGGATGTGCTGTCATGACAATAACCAAAACTGCCCTGAAACGGCTCTGGGGAAGAAGCCAAGCTATGGCGCAAGACCGCACCTAAGGCAACAGCAACCAAGCCCAGCACCCCGAACCGGTATGTTGGCGTAACTTACACTCGGCGTCGGAATCGCTTACATTCGATCCGTCGTTAAGCATGGGAATCGGCGGGAACGGGCCATTGGCACGATCATTGCTGTAACAGAACCGTAACCAGAGGGATGGCATGCTCCGCAAGATCGGTCGCCTGTTCAAGATAAAGACGCGCTGGGAAGCGTTCATGATTATCTATGCCCTCGCGACCGGGGCGGTCGAGCGCGGCAGCGCCTATCTGACCCGCTTTCCCGGCCTGGGCGGCAAACTATTGTTTCTGGCCTGCACCGGAACGGTGTTCATGGCCGGAGCCAAAATCCTCGACTGCCTCCGCTACGAAGCAGCAGAGCGCCTTGAACAGGTTGACATAGTCAATTCAGAAACCGCGACATCAGTGGAGCGGGAAGCTGCTTAGTCGAGCGGACGTGCGCTGAAACAACCACGGGTCGAAAGAAGTCAATTAACCTGAAGTTTGTTGCCGTACCGAAATCCACCCAACCGCCCCTTCTTGTCCGGCACAGGCGTTTCCGGAGAAACCAGGGGTTCGGGTACTCGCCGACGCTCGTTGCCAAAACAGGGCTGACGCCACGCCTTCGATAGCTGGCTCCTGCATCAATCTGTAGTGCGTGGTGTCAACGGTGATGCATTCGCTATCACCTGCGAGCAAACCCCGCCAGCCGAATACACCGTCTTCATTGGTAATGGAACTGAGCGCCGGTTGCTCACGGCACTGAATCAAGAGAGCCTTGCCGCCAAAAGGACAAAGATCATGGCGCGCCACAGCTTCGATCAAAGCGAGCGAGGTTTTGAAATATGCCTTGGGAATCCAGTTCGCCACATCGTTCTTTCCAAAAGGTTTTCCGGGAAAGAACCAACGCAGCCAAGTATGGCGCGTTCGCCCGATCGCGCGCAAGGTATCGAGAACGCCGAACCGCGCTACTGATTTTCGCCATTCTCGGATTGCCCATCGGCTGAAATAGCCAAATGACGGGAAATGACGAAACAAAGGTGAGTCAATGATGCATAGCAACACCTCGTCGCCCTCGCGTTCCATGAAGCTGGCCAGGGCGCAGGCAATTGGCCCTCCAAATGAAAAGCCGCAGAGATGATAAGGTCCTTCCGGCTGTTTCTCGCGAATCACGTGCGCCCATTGCGAGAGGAGGTCCTCGATGCTCAGCTTTTTGTCCGTCCCAAAATCCTGCGGCCCGGTTGAGAGACCAAAAATAGGAACATGGGGTCTAAATCGGCGTGCCAGAGAAGTAAAACTGAGCGAGCGACCATAGACGTCAGGCGCACAAAAAAGCGCAGGCGCATCGCCAAGAGGTTGTACGTCAGTAAGGTACTCGGCCTGACTCTCAGGAAGCTCATCAATAGCTGCTGCAAGTTGGCGCGGGCTGGCGCCATGCGCCATAAGGACGGGAGGGATCGGCCTTCCAAGCACCTGCTCAAGCTGAACGGCGACCTGAATGGCAAGCAGCGAATCGCCACCCAGTTCAAAAAAGTCATCATCAGCGGTCGTGACGTAAACCCCAAGTACGTCTTCGAATATGTCGGCTATGATGTCTTCTACCGGCAACAACCATTCGCGTTCATTTTTTCGCCCTTCCACCTTATCGACGATTGCGCGCAGGACGCCGCGATCAATCTTGCCGGATAGATTTAGTGGCATGGCTGGCAACAGCGTCAATGATGCCGGCACCATGTATTTGGGCAGCCATTCACAGAGTTTCTCGTGCGCCTCTTTCGGCTCAAACGCACCGTCGACCGCGATGTAGGCACGCAATCGATCCCGCCCCTGCTCGTCAGGTTTCACTAGCGCCGCGGCGGCCGTAATATTCGGCAATCGCAACAGCGCAGTCTCGATTTCGCCCAATTCGATGCGCAAGCCACGAAGCTTGACCTGTTCACCCAGGCGTCCACGATATTCAATCTCACCGTTGGGTCGAACCCGTACCAAATCGCCTGTCCGATACATTCGTTCTCCTTCTTGCCCGAACGGGTTCGGCAAAAAGGATGCGGCGGTTCTTTCAGGATCGTTGCGGTAACCGCACGCTAGTAGCGGACCCGCAATATACAGCTCCCCCTCCACACCGGGGCCCACGGGTTGCCGGTCTTCATCCAGCACGTAAACTCTTGCTCCGCAGATGGGCCGCCCGATACAGGGATCGCCTTCTGCGTCATCCGCGACGCGGGGAACCAATGCAGCAGTGGTTGTCACGGTCGCCTCGGTGGGCCCATAGGCGTTGTAAAGCCGTTCCACATGCGGCAACGCATACAAGTCGCGCACGAGATCGTTCTTCAGGACCTCCCCCCCACACATGATCGTCTGAACGCTCTCGGGAACATGATGCAGATGCAACAGCTCACGCGCAAGCGAAGGCACCGTTAGGAGCAGCGTCGGCCGTTCGTCCGGCGAAAACGGTTCGAGAATGTTCTGCTTCACAATCACGACGCCGCCGTTGCAGAGCGTGCACAAGACCTCCATCACCGAAATGTCGAAACATATAGAACCACCGAACGGAACGCGCAGCGGCACCCCCTCAGGCAGAAGTGAACCCATCCACTCAGCCAGTGCTACTGGAGTGTGGCGAATCTCTACCCCTTTCGGCCTTCCCGTCGAGCCGGAGGTGTAAATGACATAGGCGAGATCCTGCGCCGTGCCCGAATGGCTGGGTGCGTTGTCACAACCAAGTTTGAATACCCCCGTGTCGGGAGCTAGATCGAATATCTTGCCCGAAAATTTCAAATGCTCGGTAAGTTCATTGCACGTGACCAAGAATTGGGCGCCGCTGTCTTCCAGCATATAGGCAAGCCGGTCGGCAGGATAACTTGGATCGAGCGGCAAGTAAGCTGCTCCGGCCTTCAAAATGCCAAGTACGGAGGCGATCAGATCGATCGACCGCTGAAGGCACAGCCCAACGAGTTGCCCTGGCCCTGCGCCCAGCGCTTGCAAGCCTTGAGCAATCTGGTTGGCGCGCCGATCAAGATCCCCATAACTTAAGGTCACGCCACGATGCTGAACTGCAGGCGCCAAAGGCGTTGCCCTGGCCCAATGTTCAAACAAATTTTCGATTCGGCGCTCCGCCGATGATGCGAGCGGAACTTCTATGCCTTGTCCATTATACGGCTCTGCGGGCAATTCGTTTGACGCCATGAGTTTTTACCTCAAGTGAAAACATCAACGGGGCAGGAGCTTGTTTGGCTATTTGGCAGTTAATGAGTTAACAAACAAAATTGCAATAAAAATTTTTCACAGACATATGAGGAATGTCTGCTGTAATTACATTTCGAGACATGTGAAGAGCAACATACTTGCAAGCGTCTTATCAGGCGCCACAGCCCCCCACGGCCAAGTGCCTACATATCCAACGGAGAGTTATCACGTCCGGCCGGTTAAATTACCGGTCCCTCTGGCAAAGCAGCGATTGCCTAGCCCAAACAAGGGCTCGGCCGCAAATAATGCTGCGACTTTGAACGCTAAGGCTCTTTGGCGAAATACAGTATAGTGCGGCCTATGGGTCGAACGATGCTTAGCGCCCCAAGCCCTTTCGCGCGATCTCGTAAATGACGTGCCTTACCATCACTCCTGCCCGCTCGGATAAGCGAGTGCGTTGTGTCAACATCCCGCCGATGTTCGCCATCGCCTTGCGGGAGATCACGTTGTCCTCACCAACCTGGAAGATCGCACGTTCGAAATGCGCGAATGCATGGTTCAGCATCAGCCGCTTGAACTCGGCGTTGTAGCCCCGGCCCCAGTACGGCTGCGCGAGGAAGGACCAGCCGATCTCGACCTCATCCGGATGATCCGGATCGGGCTGGGCGAATTGGCTCGAACCGATAATCTCGCCGGTGTGCTTTTCCAAAATTGCGAGCGCACCGCCACGCGCCAGCGCATCGGCAAAAAACTGGCGGAATACCGGTTTTTGCCAACGTTCATGTGCGGGATGCAAGGCCCACAGTTGAGGGTCGCGAGCGACCGCGTAAAGGGCGCGCCAGTCGTCAGTGCGAAGGGGGCGAAGCGTCAGCCGATCCCCGTCCAGGACCGGCTGACGATCGAACATCAGGCCGTCACATCCGCGACGGCGGCGATGAACTGATCGATATTGCCCAGCGTCAGCCCGGCCACATTGATACGGCCCGACCCGGCGAAATAGATGCCGTGTTTGGCCCGCATCGCCTGCACTTGTTCGGGGGTGAACGGAATGATCGAGAACAGGCCGTTCTGATTGCCGATCGGCGTAAGATCGACGCCACCAGTCTTGCCCGCCGCGGCCAGTTTCGCGCGGACCTGGCGCATGCGGTCTCGCATCTGGTCAAGCTCGTCAAGCCACTGCACAGTAAGCTTCTCATCTTCCAGCACCAGGCGAACCGCCGCACCGCCATGGTCTGGCGGCTGAGACCAATTGGCGCGGGCCAGCGAGTGGCCATTGGACATCACTTTGGGCAAATCCGCCGGGTCGGCAACCATGGCGTAAAGAGCACCGACACGATCGCGATAGAGACCGAAGTTCTTGTCGCAGGAGTAGCAGATCAGCGCTTCCGGTACGGCAGCCAGGACGCGGCGCAAGCCGTAAGCGTCCTCTTCCATGCCCGCGCCAAGGCCCTGATAAGCCAGATCGAGGATCGGCAGCAGAGCGCTATCCGCCAGCAGACCGGCGATCTCATCCCACTCGGCGTTGGAGTAATCGATGCCGGTCGGGTTGTGGCAACAGCCATGAAGCAGGATCGCATCACGAGGCCGGGCGTCAGCGACGGCGACGCGCAGAGCATCCATATCCGTCGTGCCGTCCGAAGCCGCATGATTGAACTCGACGACCCCCAAGCCAAGGTCTGCGCAGATCTGCGCGTGATTCGGCCAGCTCGGCTTGCCAACAATGATCCGCTCATAACCCGCGCGCTTCGCCATCGCGAGCGCAAGGCGCAGCGACCCGGTGCCGCCGGGCGTCTGCATGCCTTCGATTCGGCCGCCCATATCCGGGGTTTCCTTGCCGAAGATGTAAGGCATCAGCGCCGCAACGAAACCCATGTCGCCTTCGGGGCCAAGGTACGCCTTGGAATCCTGTTCCTCGACAAGCTTCCTCTCCGCGGCCTTGATGGCGCCGAACACAGGTGTATCGCCCTGCCCGGTCTTATAAACGCCGACGCCAAGGTCGATCTTGTCGGCACGCGGGTCCGTGTTGTGAAGCTTGATGAGCGCGAGCAGCGCATCGGCGGGCTGTTGCTGAAGGTCGATAAGCATGGCGGGCCGCGCCTTAGCCCCGCCCGCCGCGAGGCGCAACAGCGGAGTGCCGCGATCGGGTCAGAACGGCAACCACCGCTGCTTATGCGAGAATTTCATGTAACCAATGTTCGCGCCCAGCCGCAGCCCGGCGCCGGAACGAACCGGAATCAGCACGACATTGCCACGCCGCAGGTAACTGACGGTGAACCCGCCCACGAGATATGCCTGCCCTTCACCGGCGCCGAAGCGATGGAAAAGATCCTCGGTATCGTAGAGATTATAAACCAGCACGAAAGCGCTTCCGGCATTGGCGCCCGCATCAAAACCGATCGAAGGGCCCGTCCAATAGACCGGCTGCTGCCCCTCCACCTTGTGGTAAAGCGTGCCGGAGCCGTATCGCAGGCCCACGGCGATGGCGCCGCCCGCCTCGCGGCCCACAATATAGGCGTTGGGTTCGCCTTGTTTGGCCAGCAGGTCCTTTATCAGCCCGGCAAGGCCCTTGGCGCCTTTGCCGAACACACCCTCCGCCGCACCGATCAGATCGTCCTCATGATAGGTTTCGCCGGTGGTGGCGCCCGGCGCGGTGGGCGTGGCGGC
The DNA here is from genome assembly GCF_036733805.1 of Novosphingobium sp. GTDB lineage: Bacteria > Pseudomonadota > Alphaproteobacteria > Sphingomonadales > Sphingomonadaceae > Novosphingobium. The sequence continues at coordinate 53,465 of NZ_DAIMZT010000006.1, forward strand.
CGGACTCGCGGCTTGCCCGGCATTCCCGGCAGCGCCGGTGCCGGTGTCCATCGGGGTGCCGTTGCCCGTAGCGGGCCCCGAAGGCACGCTTGACGGTTGCGGCGCGGAGGCGGGTGAACTGGTGGAACCATGCTTGATATCCGCATCGATCGCCGCGTCGGGATCAACCGTGGAAACCTGTCCCAAGACGGGTGTTAGCGGCGCCGCCAAAGCCAGAAAGGCGGTCGTCAAAGCCGTAAGCGGTCGGCGGAGGCGACAATGCTGTTTACGCGCCTCAGTTGTGTTGCCCGGCATGTGGTGACCCTCCCCTCGCGTGTCTGGTCCAATGAATCACGTCCAATGACGTTCGGGATCCCCTTTATCCGAAGCGGCACGAACGGCGAACACCAGAAGAATCCACAGCGCCTTAGCCCGCAATGAACGGGCGATGGACCGAGTCGGTTTTGCGGTGGACCGAATCGGGCGCGGCGTCTTCCGGCAGGTTTGCAGTAAAATTCGGCATTAAGCACACATCGCCCCCTTGCTGCCCCCGTAGGCCGCCGCTATAGGGACCGCCCTGAGCCGCATCCGGAGACGTGGGTGAGTGGCTGAAACCAGCGGTTTGCTAAACCGTCGTGCTCTTAAGGGGGCACCCCGGGTTCGAATCCCGGCGTCTCCGCCAAGATCGTTGATTTAGGCCATTTTTCCATCAGCCTCTTTCCTCGCTCTTGGCACCACCCGGCGTAAAACCGTTGGCGCTGTGCCGACTTTTGTGCCTACCCCATCTTGGACTTGAGCTGCTGATCCGGCGTCAGGTGGGCCAGATATATCTCCGTGGTCTTGACGCTGGTGCGCCCCATTATCCCCTGAAGTGCGTAGATTGAGCCGCCATTTTGCAGGAATCTGACCGCAAAAAGGTGGCGCAAATCATGGAATCTGAAGCGCACGAAGATGTGCCGGGACTGTACCGACTTTTGTGCCGACCCAGTCTTTCTTTTCCGAAATGAAGCCGGGCGAGGAAAAGCTTCAGCCGGTTCCGTCGGCCGCCTCCTTCGAATGGACCGAAACAAGCATGTTCGGGTTCAATATTCCCGAGCACGGCATTGACGCGATCGTCTATTTCTGGATGCATCCAACGTTTAAAGTGGCATATGGCGGCATTTCCATCTGGCGCGGTGTGAACGACAACCAGATCGCGGCCGCCTACACCGACTATCGCATGGTCATGCCTATGCCGGAGGACATAACCGACTGCACTTACGCCAATGGCGTGCGTGTCAAGATGATCGCACCGCGCGAGGAATTCGAAGTCAGCTTCGACGATCCTTCAAGCGAAACGCGACTGCGTCTCCATCTCAAGGCGACCATGCCCCCGGCATGTCGGCACAATGGCGGCCATATCACGCAACTCGTGGAGAGCTTGTCCCGCGGGGGGAAACCTTCGTAATCGATGGATTTCACACGCGCGACAGATCGTGGGGCGAAGCGCGCAGCGACGGTCGGCCTTTCAGGCCCGCGCGAAGGCCGCAACGCGGTTGCGGAACCATCATAGCCTAAAGCCACGAGATCTGCGTGCATCTGCATAGCTGTGCGCCACTGCTTGCGCGACTTGCCGACCTTGATCCCCAGCCCGAAGATTAGAATTCTGCGGGGGTATAGGCTTGCGATTGCAAGGTACGGCCATCAACATCCTCTCATTCCTTCCACGAGATCCTGTCCGACGCCCGCAGCGCACAGCAATGCTGTCATACCTTCAAATATGACTATATCATCAAAAATGACTTGCAAAGGCATTTTTCCTTGGTATTGGCTGGAGGCAACCGATTTCGGTGTACGGCCCATAAGCCCGCACGAGGCTCTGGAAGCTTGAGGGAGCGCTCAAGTTCATAAGATTTAGGTCGGCGCTAGGGAGAGAAATAATGAATGCTTCGCCTAAAGCGTTTCTGCTGATCTGCGTGGCTGCAGGAGCATTGATAGCCCCTCAGGCCATCGCACAAACTGTCGCCCCCAAACCCGTAAATGAACGAGCAGGCACAGATGCGGTTGGTATCGGTGATATTATCGTAACGGCCCAAAAGCGTTCCGAACGGCTAAGTGACGTGCCACTTTCGGTCGCAGCGGCGACAGGCCCGCAACTCGTTAAAGCCGGAGTGGTTACGGCTGCCGATCTGGGCAAAATCGTCACCGGCTTCACTTATCAGCCCAGCAACTACGGGCCGCCGGTGTTCTCGCTGCGCGGCATCGGGTTCTTTGACAACACGCTCGCCGCATCGCCAACTGTGTCGGTTTATGTCGACCAGATTCCGCTTCCCTATCTTGCGATGGTTGGAGGCGCGACGCTGGATTTGGAGCGCGTTGAAGTGCTCAAAGGGCCGCAGGGAACGCTGTTCGGCCAAAACGCGACAGGCGGTGCCATCAACTTCATTGCCGCGAAGCCTACCGCCGCACTATCTGCCGGTGGTAGTCTGGAATATGCGAGATTCGGCCAGTTCAACGCCGAGGGCTATATTAGTGGCTCGCTCTCGGGCACCTTGCAGGCGCGGCTTTCAGGCCGGACTGAACAGGGCGGCGCCTGGCAGCGGAGCACTACGCGGCCGGGCGATAAGCTGGGTGATCGCGATTTCACGACCGGACGGCTGTTGCTCGACTGGGATCCCAGCAGTGCAGTCCATCTCGAGCTTAGCGTGAATGGCTGGGTTGACAAAAGCGAGACGCAGGCTGCCCAATATCTGGCCTACGCGGCTACCGTGCCGCCGCCTATTGGCGGCACGGCGCAGGCGGCGCCGATACAGGCAGAGCCGGTTCCTGGCGAAAACCCACGACTGGCGAATTGGGACGCTGACACCAATCTGCGGAGGGACAGCTCCTTCTACCAGTTTGCGCTAACCGGCCAATTTGACTTGTCGGATAGTGTCACCATGAACACGATCACGGCGTACTCCCACTTGAAGGAATTCAGCCCCTACGACGCCGACGGCACAAGTTTCCAGAATATGTATGACACCGTTATCGGCAAGATCGACACGTTCAACCAGGAAGTCCGTTTTTCGGGCAAGCTTCTCAATGACAAGCTGTCGTGGATGCTTGGCGGAAATTACGCCTACAGCAATTCCGTCGACCATTCGTTCCTTGATTTTATTGCGAGCAACGCCGGGGTCGGCCCCTTCCGCTATACACATATCGTGAATATCGACGACGTTGTCAGCAATGCCTATGCTGTGTTCGGCGGTCTGGACTACAAACTGACCGAAACGCTGCTGGCACAGGTTTCAGCGCGCTATACCGATCAGAAGCAAAAGGGATCCGGTTGCCTGGCGGACGGTGGAAACGGCACGATCGCCACGGCGTTCAGCGTGCTTTCGACCGCGCCGTTCAGCGCAGGCCAATGCGTGACTTTCGCCAACACCGACCCCACCGATTTTCCGCCTTTCACACCGCTCGGAGGGCTGGTTCACAAGACGCTGTCCGAAAATAACACTTCGTGGCGCGTCAACTTAAGCTGGAAGCCCAACTCCGACGTCCATCTCTATGTCAACGTCACCAAGGGCTATAAGTCGGGCTCGTTTCCACGCCTGCCCGACGTTTTCCAGAGCATTTATGCTCCGGTGCCGCAGGAATCGGTTCTGGCTTATGAGACGGGTTTCAAAGTCTCTGCTCTGAACCGTACGCTCGATCTGTCAGGAGCAGTCTTCTATTATGATTACAAGGATAAGCAGATTCTGGGCTATCTCCAGGTTCCGCTATTCGGCAATCTGCCGGCTCTGGTCACCATCCCGAAATCGCATGTCACCGGCGGCGAATTGAACGCAAACTGGCGTCCCGTCAACGGACTGACGATAAACGGGGGCGTCACGTACGTCGATGCCAAGGTCAATCACGACTTGGCTAACGCGGCTCTGTACAACACGCGCGATCCCAATGGGCAAAACATCAACATCCAGGGCTACCGTTTTCCGATCACGGCGCGTTGGCAGGCGTCAGGCGGCATCGACTATGGCTTTCCGGTTTCAGAAAGCCTGACGGCCGATTTTGGGGCCAACCTCACCTATCGCAGCAGCACGCCGGCGACTTTCGGCGGAGGATCGCAATACATCTTGCCGGCATACACGTTGGTTGACCTGCGCGCCGGAATCGGCAGCGAGAACGCCCGGTGGCATCTGCAGGTCTGGGGGCGCAACATATTCAACAAGTTCTATCTGACCAATGCCGCCCACGTGATTGACACCATAACCCGAACGACCGGCAGGCCTGCTACCTACGGAGCGACATTGAGCTTCAAGTACTGATCATGCGGACGTGGCACCTTACCGGGCGTATCGGCCAGATTGCAACGGAGGTGCCGCCTCCATCGGATCACGCTAGACCGTTGAGGTGAAGATGACGGCATGCAGCGCTGCGTCGTAACAGGCCACAAAAACGGACGGTCGGTTTTTATGGTGGGTGCCGAACGCCGGAATTGATGTCTCATTATCGGTGTAAGCCGAGGGAGAAATTTGATGTCTGAATTAGTGGCGCAATCTGAACAATATCCCCTTTTCGGGGCGGATCTGTTTGCGCCGGAAGCTCTTCGCAACCCATTCCCCCATTATGCCGCCATCCGGGACTTGGGCGCCGTCGTCCGTTTGAAGACCCCGGATGTCCTAGTGATTGGGCGGTATCAGGATGTGGTCAAGGCTCTGCAATCTCCAACCATCCTGGTTTCGGGGAAGGGCGTGGGCTTCAACGATTTCGTCAACCAGCCGATACCCGAGCCTGGGATTCTGAACTCGGACGGCGAGCGGCACAAGGCATTGCGATCGGCCTTGATGAAGCAGCTTTCGCCCGCCGCGCTTTCGCCGCTGCGGCAGATGCTCAAAGACATGATCGATCAGCAGATTCGGCATATCGTCGACACGGGCACTTTCGACGGCGTGACCGAAATCGCCATGCATCTTCCGTTGAGCGCTGTTTCGGAACTGGTCGGGCTGCCGGAGCAAGACCGGGCAAAAATGCTGCGCTGGGCGTCAGCCAGCTTCAACACGGTGGGGGTGATCGAACGCGATGGGGAGATCATGCCGGAAATGCGCGACGATCTGGCCACCGCATCCGAAGTCAGAGACTATCTGACGAACCTTAATCCGGACACATTTAGGCCTGGCTCTTGGGCCGCCGCGCAGTTCGATCAGGTCAGATCGCGAGGGATGACGATTGGCGACGCCAGATCGAGCATCCGTGCCTTCGTGATTCCGAGCTTGGATACGACGATCTACGCCACCGGCAATCTTCTGTACAATCTTGCGCGTCATCCGGATCAGTATCAATTGCTGCGTCAGGATCCCTCGCTAATCCCGGGCGCCGTGTTTGAAGGCGTGCGTCATAGTGCGACGGTGCGCTGGTTCGCGCGCGTTGCCGTAGAGGACTATGCAGAGGGCGACGTTTTCATTCCGAAGGGCGCGCGGGTCATGATCCTCTATGGATCGGCAAACCGCGATCCCCGCAAATACGAAAATCCTGATCGTTTCGATGTACGGCGCAGCCCCAGAGATCAACTGGGCTGGGGTGCTGGCCCGCATCTTTGCGCCGGCATGAACCTGGCGAGAATGGAAATGGAAACGTTGCTGGAAGCCCTTGTGCAGCACGTCGACCGGATCGAGGCGGATGAGCCGACCCTAGGAACCAATCGCGGCCTGTTCGGCATCGATGCGCTGCCCATGCGCCTGATCGCCGCGTGATTCACCTATGGCCGAAGGAAATCTGCAAGCGGACCGAAGCGGAGGAGAAATAGCTGTAATGCCCCAATTAACTGCCGAATCCGACCGCGGTGCACAAGCGATGAAGAGCGTGAAGGACGTTGCCGGACAGCCCATGATGCGTGCCGCCCGGTTGCACGGTCCGGGCGAAAAGTTGCGCATCGAAATGATCGAGCGTCCATCTGCACGGCCAACCGATGTGATCGTCAAAGTCATGGCCTGTGGCGTCGTACCGAACATGATCAACGTATTGCACCATCTGGCGAAATGGCCGGACATGCACCAGCCGGCACTGCCGGCGATCTATGGGTTGGACGTTTCCGGCGTGATCGAGGAGGTCGGATCGCAGGTCCACAGTCTCTCTGTGGGTGACAGGGTCTACGTCAATCCTGCCCGGTACTGCGGTTCCTGCCGGGCTTGCCGCTCGGACAATCCCACTGCCTGCAAGTACTTCATGCTCAATGGCTATTTTGGCTCGGGTGAAGCGTCACAGACGCTGTACGACGATTATGTTTATGGCGGCTTCGCCGATTTCATGTCGGCCCCGCAGTACGGCATCGTCAAAATCCCCGACAATCTCAGCTTCGAGATGGCTGCGCGCTGGGGCTATCTTGGTACCGCCTACGCGGCGCTCAGGCGCGGCGGGGTGGACATGAGCAGCACGGTGCTGATCAACGGCATCACCGGCACCTTGGGCTTGGGCGCGGCGATTTTCGCGCTCGCATTGGGCGCCCGAAAGGTGCTGGGTCTTGGCCGCAATGCCGACCTGCTCGAATGCGTGCGGGCGCTGTGCCCGGAGCGGATTCACGTCGCTTCGCTTTCCGGCGGCGACGAGGTGCGAGCATGGGCGCGTTCGCTCACTGATGGTGATGGCGCTGACGTGGTGATCGATGCCTTGCCAACGGGCGGCGATCCGATGGCATTTCGCTCGGCTTTGGCCGGACTCGCGCGCGGGGGGCGGCATGTCAACATCGGCGGCGTAAGCGAGGAGGTGGGCATCAACTTCCTTCAGTTGATGAACGATCACAAGACTCTGGTGGGCTCGCTGTGGTTCACCACTGGCCAGGGCCAGGATATGGCGGATCTGGTCGAGACCGGCACGGTGAAGTTGGATATGTTCGAGCACGAGGTCTTTGCGCTCGATGCCATCAACGACGTGCTGGATGGCATGGGCTGCCGTCACGGTGGCTTCAGCAACTATGTGGTCGCGCCCGATCCCAAAGCGTTGAAGGGAGCAGGGCGTTGAGAGCGACGGTCCCATCGGCCGATCTGGCGGTCATTCTTGAACATCTCGAAGGCGCACCGGGTTACGAGCGGGTGCGCGCCTTGCGCCCATCCTTTGCGGCGGCGACCGCTGACATGGTGGATTCTGTCCTGCGTGAGGCCGGCCGGTTCGCCGACGAGGTTCTTTCTTCCCTGAATGCGGAGATGGACCGGCACGGTTGCTCGATCGAAAACGGCCGTGTGACTTGCAGGGCGCCGAGTCACCCCGGTGCCTGGGAAGAATGGAAGGAACTGGGTTGGCCGCGCCTGCCCCATGACGAGAGCCTGGGGGGAACCGGTCTGCCCCTGTCCGTGATGCTGGCGGTACAGGAACTGTTCGACAGGGCCAATCCTGCCTTTGGCATGCTGCCGGTACTCCAGCGCACAGCTGCAAGACTTATAAGCGCTTTCGCAAACGAGGAGCAGAAAGCGGTCTGGCTTGAAGGGCTGGTTGACGGCTCGCTGGCGGCGACGATCTGCGTTTCGGAGCCTTCGGTAGGCTCTGACGTCTCTCAGCTACGTACCCGCGCCAGCGAGACAGGTGACGGCTGGCTGGTCAACGGCGGCAAGATGTGGATCAGCTTCGGCGACCATCAGCTGTGTGATCGCATCGTCCACTGCGTGCTTGCAAATACCGCGCCTCCCGGAGAGCCGCCCGAGTTTTCCATCATTCTGGTCGAGGGTGGCGCCGCGCAGCCAGGTGCCGTGAAGGTGGTCCGCATCGAGGAAAAGATGGGTTTGCACGGATCGCCGACCTGCGAACTGCGTTTTGAGGATGCAAAAGGAACCTTGCTGGGAGCCCGCGGGCGGGGTCTTTCCCAGATGTTCGTGATGATCACCAGCATGAGACTGGCGGTCGCGGTCGGCGGGCTTGCGGTGACAAGCGCAGCCGCCGATGTTGCCCTGTCCTACGCTGGGCAACGCAGACAGGGCGGACCGTCGCACCAGCCGCTGCTCATTATCGAACATACTGACGTGCAACGCCAGATTATGACAATCACCGCTCGGACGCACGTGTTGCGCGGATTGTGCTTTGCGGCAGGCAATCTGGCGGATCTGGCCGAAGCGGAGCCGGATGAGGCTGCCCGGACGTCGGCGGCCGATCAACTGGCGTGGCTCTTGCCGATCGCCAAGACGTTCGGTGCCGAATGCGGTTTCGATAGCGCCAGCGGGGCGATCCAGGTGCTGGGCGGGGCGGGCTACACTGCTGAATGGCCGGTCGAGCAAATGCTGCGCGATAGCCGCATCCATGCGATCTTTGAGGGCACGAGCGGTATCCAGGCGCTCGATCTGGTCCATCGCCGCGTGCTGCGCACGCAGAGCTTCGAGGCCTTTCTCGCACAGGCGCGTGCCGTCGAGGGTGGCGACGGGCTGTCCGCATGTCTGGATCTGCTGGAGGATGCCGTGGCGTTCCTGCGGGGGCTGGAGCCGAAGTCGCCGATCGTCGGGCGGGTGGCTATGGACTTTCTCCAGCTGGCCATTCTGGGCGCGACCGGATGGATTGCGGCAGGCCTTCTCGCCAAGCCCGCGAACTCGCCCGCTACGGAGACGATTCAGGCGGCGGCGCGCTTCTGGCTTGGGGATTTGGCGGATCGCGGTCGCCTTCATCATGCCCGCATCCGCAGCGGTTTACCGGAAATTGCGGGGATCGAGGTGGTCCGGCGAAACAGTGACCTGATCGATGCCTGACTGGCGAAGAATTGGACGAGGAATTTATGACGAACAATAGCAGGCCCGATCTGCGGCCTCATCTAGTAAAAAGGCTGCTAAAGCCGAGATCGATCGCAGTGATCGGCGTGTCGTCCAAACCCGGCGCTCCGGGGCAGGTCTGCGCTGCGCTGCTGGAACGGGATGGCTTTTCCGGGCCAGTCCATTTGGTCGGGCGCAATGTGACGGAAGTCGGCAAGCGGCAAACCATCACAAACATCGGCGATCTTCCAAAGGGGATAGACCTTGCCGTGCTTGCCATGCCTGCAGTCGGTGTGGCCGACGCGGTCCGCGAATGTGTGGCGCGGGAAATAGGCGGAGCAGTCGTATTCGCATCGGGCTTTGCCGAGGCCGGCGGGGATGCCAAGTCGGCGCAGGAGGCGCTGACTGATGCGGTCGCCGGCGCCGAATTCGGCATCGCCGGGCCAAATTCTTTCGGCCTCACCAACTATGTCGATGCGATCGATATCGGTTTCATCCCCGGTCGCCGGCTTGAACCGTTGGCGGCAGATCGTCTGCCCGGCGTGGCTATCATTGCCCAGAGCGGGGCTATGCTGGTGCATGCGCAGTCTGCATTGGCGGCACGCAGCGTTCCGATCTCATACCGGCTGTCGGCAGGCAACGAAGCCGATCTCGATCTGGCCGACTATGTAGCCTATCTGGCCGGCGATGCGGCGGTCGGCACCATCGCGCTCTATGCAGAGCATATCCGGCGGCCACGCCAATTTCTCGATGCCGTCGCGCTGGCGCAGGATGCGAATAAGAACGTGGTTATGCTGCATGCCGGCAGAGGCCAGCGCGCGCAGCAGGCGGCAGCCTCACACACCGGCGCGATCGCCGGTGACTACGCCGTTATGGCGGCGCTTGTAAGTGATGCGGGTGTCCTTCTGGTCCGCACCGTGGAAGAACTGGTCGACTGTGCAGAGGTACTGCACCGTTACCCGGTTCCGCCCTCTCTGGCCCCCGCTGTCGTAACGACATCAGGCGCGATGTGCGCGGTTACGCTCGATGCTTGCGACGACGTAGGCCTCGACCTGCCGGTCATTTCCGCTCAGGCGCAAAGTGCGATCATGACGCGCCTGCCGCCCTTCTCACCCCCGGTCCAGAATCCGGTGGACTTGACATCTCTTCCTGATCTGCGCCTGATCGCAGATGCTACCAAGGCTCTGGCCGACGATCCGGCGGTCGGATCGGTGCTCATTGCGGTTCCAGCGGGTGGCGGGAACATGGCGATCGGCTGGCTACGGCCACTCACAGAGATACTGCCGACGCTGGATAAACCGGTTTTCATCTCCGTTCTGGGTGAAGAGGAACCGCTTCCCGACGATTTCATGGCCCTGATCCGCGCTAAGGGATTGCTGCTCACCCGCTCGCCGGAGCGTTCGCTGCGGGCGATCGCTGCAGTCACGGGCTATGGCAGATTGCTCACCCGCTCACGCAGTCATCTGGTGCCCGCTGACCTCGGCGATCACTTGGAAGGGGCATCCGCTATCCTGCCGGAGTGGAAAGGCAAAGCGCTGTTGCGTTCACTTGGAATCGATGTCCCGCTAGGCAAGCTGGCGGCATCGGCGGACGAAGCAACCCGCATCGCCGCCGACATTGGCTATCCGGTGGTGTTGAAGGTCCAATCGGCCCAGCTTGCCCACAAGACCGAAGCGGGCGCGGTTGCGCTCGATATTGCCGATGAAAAATCGCTATGCCGAGTCCATGCCGATCTTGTGGACCGCGTGCGGCGCCATCATCCCGATATCGTCATCGACGGCGTACTGGTGGAAGGCATGGCGTCCAAGGGGCTTGAATTCGTGGTTGGCGCGAAGCGCGATCCGCAATGGGGGCCCGCCCTGCTGGTGGGTCTTGGCGGCATCTATGTCGAATTGCTGCGCGACGTGCGTCTCTTGCCGGTCGATCTGACGCCTGAGGAGATCGAGGCGGAGCTGAGGCAGCTGAAAGGCGCGGGCCTGTTCGATGGCTTTCGCGGAGGCAATGTTCCTGACCTTGCCGCCGTGGCCCAGGTCGTGTCCGCCATTGGCTGCCTTATGGCGAGTTGCCCGCAGATCAGCGAGATCGACATCAATCCACTTGTAGCCTTTGGAAAGGGCAGCGGTGTAATCGCCCTTGATGCCTTGATTGCGCTCGGCGCGGATGCCGCGACGGAAACGGACGCTCTGGCGCGCGTACCGGCCTGATGCCGCAGCATCTCTTCACTCATCGCTTTTCCGGAGACCTGCAATGAATACTGATGCCGTCGTCAGCTATACCGTCGAAAACAAGATCGCTTGGGTCCGTTTCAACCGGCCTGATAAGCGCAACAGCATGAGCCCTGCCCTCAATCGCCGCATGATGCAGGTACTGAACGAACTGGAGTTCGACGACAATGTGGGCGTCCTCGTCCTGACGGGAGAAGGAAGTGCTTTTTCGGCGGGCATGGACCTGAAGGAATATATCCGCGAGCCGGCATCGCGCGGCCTTGGCGGAGTGCGCGAGGCGCAGCGTGAATCCTATGGCTGGTGGAGGCGCCTGCGCTGGTATCAGAAACCGACGATCGCGATGGTCAACGGCTGGTGTTTCGGTGGCGCCTATGGCCCGCTGTTCGGCTGCGACCTAGCCTTTGCCGCGGACGACGCGCAGTTCGGTCTATCCGAGATCAACTGGGGCATATTGCCCGGCGGCGGCGCGGCGAAGGTAGCGGTGGAGCTTCTATCCTTCCGCCGTGCCATGTTCCACGCCATGCTGGGCGAAGCGATCGACGGTAAAATGGCAGCCGAATGGGGCCTGGTCAACGAAGCCGTGCCAGCGGCGGAACTGCATGCGCGTGTGACCGAGATCGCAAATGAGCTGCTCAAGAAGAACGCGACCGCTCTCAAGGCCACAAAGGACGCGATCCGCAGGGTCGGCCTGATGAGCTATGATGATGCGGAGGACTATCTGCTGCGTGCCCAGGAAGCGGCATTCTACTACAACGACGAGGCCAAGACCGAGGGCATCAAGCAGTTTGTCGACGACAAGACTTACAAGCCGGGCCTCGGTGCCTACGAAAAAGGTGCGGCGTCATGAGATATGAAACCGTCACGTGTCAGGGGACAGCAGCGTGAGAGAAGTTGCAATGCCGAACGCTGTGCTGCCGGACGACAGCAAAGTTTATTTTGAGCGGGTCAGCCCCACCACCGGCGAGGTCGTCACGCGCGGTGAAGCGATGACAGTGGGACAAGCCTGTGCTTTGGCCGACCGCGCCGCTGCTGCTTTACCGGCCTGGGCGGCAAAGGGGCCCGCTGAGCGGCGCGCGCTCCTGCTTAAAGCCGCCGGGTATCTGGCCGAGCGGAGCGACGCTTTTGTCGACATGATGATCGAAGAGCTTGGCGCGACCGAGGTCTGGGCGCGCATCAACGTGGATCACGGCGTCGTTATGCTTCAGGAAGCGGCCTCGCTGACCACCCAGGTTACAGGTGAGGTCATCCCTTCCGACCGGCCGGAGCGCCTTTCCATGGCGGTGCGGGAGCCGGCTGGTGTGGTTCTGGGCATTGCGCCATGGAACGCGCCTATTGTCCTTGGCCTGCGTGCGGTGGCGACACCGCTCGCCTGTGGGAACACCGTGCTGTTCAAGGCATCGGAAATCTGTCCCGGCGTGCAGGGTATGCTGGCCGAGTTGTTCATCGATGCAGGCTTTCCGGAAGGCGTGGTAAATCTCGTTACCCACGCACCCGGCGATGCGGCTGACGTGGTGGGCGCACTGATCGATCATCCGGCGGTTCGCCGGATCAACTTCACCGGATCTACCCATGTCGGCCGCATCATAGCGCGCCGCGCCGCCGAACAGTTGAAGCCGTGCCTGCTCGAATTGGGCGGCAAGGCGCCCCTGCTGGTGCTTGACGATGCCGACCTGGAAGACGCTGCGCAAACGGCAGCTATCGGCGCCTTCATGAATCAGGGTCAGATCTGCATGTCGACCGAACGCATCATCGTGGCGGAGGCTGTCGCGGACCGTTTCACCGGGTTGCTGAAGGCCAGGACTGCGATGATGAAAGCACAGGATCCACGCGCCAGGACGTCCATGCTGGGTGCGGTTGTCGATGCTGATGTTGCGCCCAGGATCAATGCGCTGGCAGAAGCGGCGGTAGGTGACGGAGCGGTGATGGTCGCCGGGGAAAGGTGTGAGGGCGTAATTATCCAGCCGATCGTTATCGATCACGTCACGCCTGCGATGCGCCTGTTCCGTGAAGAAAGCTTCGGCCCGATCGTAGCGATAATCAGGGCGCGCGATGATGAGCACGCGATCGAGTTGGCCAATGACACCGAGTTTGGCCTGTCAGCGTCTGTCTTTACGCGGGACGGTATTCGCGGGCTCAAAGTGGCGCAGCGGATCAAGTCCGGCGCCTGCCATATCAACAGTCCGACCGCGCAAGACGAACCACAGGTGCCCTTTGGTGGAACGAAGAACTCGGGCTATGGCCGCTTCGGCGGTCGGGCCGGGATCGACGAATTCACCGAGTTGCGCTGGATCACGCTCAACATGGCGGACTCGGCGGCCAGCCCAACCAGAGCACACTGAGTGACTGGTCGACGGCTTTTCGCTTTGTGGCCGCCCAAGGGTCTTTGTAAGCAACACATTTGTCGATAGTATCCGCCTATGAGGAACCAACGAAACGAAATCTCCGAAGGATGGGAACCGAAAACGGAAACGCCCCGACCTCCGGCAGTTCCGCTGACACCACCTCCGAACTTCACCACTCAGGCTAGGGGCCGGGGCAAACGTGAGCGCACACGTGCGCAATTGATCGACGCAACGGCAGAACTGATCGCCAAAGGCGGTGCGGACAGCGCGACAGTGTTGGAGATTACCAATACGGCAGGTCTGGCTAGCGGGACGTTCTATAATTATTTCAATGATAGATCGGAAATTATTGCTGAAACGGCCATTCGGATTATCGAGCAGCTCTCTTCCAAGATCAATTTGAAGGGACAATCTGAGGAAGATATAGTTGTTCGTCTGGCGGCAGGCACGCGTCGCTTCGTTGACATTTGTTATAATCATCCGACATGGGCCTGGGCCGTTTTGCGGGCCGTGGACTACCTGCCAAATCTACGGCCGCAAATCTATCGCTACATCGGCAACACCGTCCACATCGGCCATGAACTTGGTCAATTCAGCGATGAGGACGAGTTCACCCTGCACATGCTGTGCTCCATGCTGTTTGGTGCGGTTCGTTCACGATTGGCTGGCGCGACAGGCCCTGAGACAGGTGAGCGTGTGGCTGAAATGCAGTTGCGCGTGCTTGGCGTGGGCATTGAGAGGGCTCGTGAAGCCTCGCTTCGGCCGATTACCGCTGTTGATATTTCGTGGGATGGGCGGAGTTCCGACGGGACAGCCTAGTGCCGGCGGCGGTTCGCGCGATTGTGTTGCTGCGCCTGGGACTTTCATTGGATCAATGGCTGGGCGGCGCTGCCATGTCAGGCGCCAATTCTCGCAACTCTCGCTTTAATATCTTGCCGCTGGCGCTGCGCGGCAGCCGATCTAGGAACAGGACACGCTTGGGGCATTTGAAGCCTACGAGTTTTTCCCTGCAATGGGCGAATAATGCCTCTTCATCGAGGTTATGATCCGGCTTCACGGCCACGAAAGCGGTGACCATCTCGATCCATTTCGGATGCGGCAGGCCGACGACTGCAGCTTCGAACACCGCTGGATGGGCGTAGATGACTTCTTCAACCTCGCGGGACGCCACATTCTCGCCGCCAGATTTGATCATGTCCTTTTTGCGGTCAACGACGGTGATATAGTCCTCTGCATTCATCATGCCCAGGTCGCCGCTGTGAAACCAGCCGCCCTCGAAGGCTTGCGCCGTCCGCTCCTCATCACGCCAGTAACCGGTCAGTAGTTGCGGTGAGCAATGGATGATTTCGCGGACCTGACCAACCGCTACGTCGTGCATGGCCTCATCGACTATCCGAGTTTCGACGTGGAGGGTCGCCGTCCGACCGAACCGAGGCGTTCCTCATGTTCCTCCGGAAACAAGACCGTCGCTACCGACGCGATTTCGGTCTGGCCGTACAGGTTCCACAATCTGATGCGAGGCAGCTTGCGGCGAATGTCCTGCAGCACCCCCACCGGCATGATCGATGCCCCGTAATAACCCTTCTCCAACCTGGAAAGATCGTGCTGGGTGAACATGGGGGCGCCCAACAGCGCGATCCAAACGGTGGGCGGTGCAAAGAACGAGGTCACGCCATGACGCACCATAAGCGGCGTGGTCCGTTCGGGCGCGATTCCGTCCCGCTCGTATAGATGATCTGAAGCAGATCCCGCGGATTTACAGGATCTTCCACGGGGTCACCGGTGATCATCAGCGCTTTCCACGAACGGATGCCGTGCTCATCAGGACCGGCGGTGTGCTCCCCCGGGCAGGCCGAAAATGAGGAGGTTCGGCGAAGCCGCCACGCGACCTATCGTTGATGTTGAAGCATCAACGAAGGGCATGAACGCGCCGGAATGGTCCAGAATGTAACGGGCCTCCTCTTCGCCGAGCATGAAGTTTATCGGCACGAGAACTGCCCCAGCTCGTGCCACGGCAAAGCGAATCGTAACAAAGGCGTGGCTATTACGCGCCAGGATCGCGACCCTGTCGCCGGGCTTCACCCCTTCGCGCAACAGTCCATTCGCCAGCGAGTCGGCCAGGCGATCCAAGTCAGAATAGCTGAGCTGTTCCGAGCCGCAGATCAGCGCTGTCTTGCTGCGATGTCGCCGGGCCGACCTCCGCAAAAGAAGCGACAACGACTGCCCGCGCGCGTGTTCAGAACCCATTGATCTCTCACCGGAAAACAGGCGGTATCCCGCTATCGACAAATATGACGATATCTTCAAATTTATGTTGAATCAACAAATATGGGGGCCTATAGAGTCCGTCACAACGGAAGCGTCAGCGCTGGGAGAGAGAGATGGCGGTTCGCAGTCTTGGCTATTGGGGTTTTGAAGTTTCCGACCGTTCTGCTTGGCAGCAACTTCTTGTCGATCAGATGGGCCTGATGCGCGCAGAGAACGGCAGCGATGGCGCATACGTCTACCGTATTGACCGGTATCAGTCGCGCCTGCGTGTCTATGAAGGGGCGGCAGACGATATCGCCTTCATAGGCTGGGAGGTTTCCGGGCCTGCGGAGCTTGAAGCGATGGCGCAGGCCCTGCAGCAAGGCGGATACAACGTCCAACCGGGTGATGCAGCCCTGGCCAAGGCCCGCTGTGCAGAAGGGGTAATCGTCGTGGATGATCCCGACGGCGTGCGGACGGAAATTTTCTGGGGACCGGAGATCGCCGCGCGCGCCTTCGTCTCGTCGCTGGTGCCAAGCGGATTTGTCGGTGCGCCTAATGGCGCCGGCCATCATGTGCTGTTGGTGCGCGATCGCGAGAAGACCCTGGCGTTCTACCGCGATATTCTGGGCCTCAAGCTGTCGGACTATATTCGGTCGGAGGATCCGGATCGGCCGCAGCTGTTAGTAACTTTCATGCACGCCAATCCGCGCCATCACTCACTCGCCTTTGCCGAGATTCCTTTCCAACCGAAACGCAAGATGCAACATTTCGCGCTTCAAGTAGCATCGATGTCCGATGTGGGCCTGGCCTATGATCGGATTTTGGCTGCAGGCACGCCTGTCGCGATGACTCTCGGGCATCATCCGAACTGCGACAGTTTCTCATTCTACGGGCGCACACCGTCGGGGCTCGATTTCGAATTCAGCTGGGGCACTCACGAGATCGATGACGCGACCTGGGTGCCCAAGACTTATCCGCAATTGAGCGATTGGGGTCACAAAGTCGAGCTCGACTTGATCGAGCCTGCTTGAGCCTCAACCCGCCCAATCGGGCATCGTAATCCAGGAGCATTTCGCGATGGCACAGCCCATTCTCTATCACTTCGGCGCATCGACTTGCTCGCAGAAAGTGCGTCAGGTTCTCGCTGAAAAGGGTGTTGAGTTCGAATCGCGGGTGGTGAACCTGTTGGCCGGCGAACAGCATGCGCCCGGATATGTAAAACTGAACCCCGATCATCTGGTGCCGACGCTGGTGGCGGATGAGGAAGTTGTGCTCGAATCGACGCTGATCTGCGAGTTTATCGACGATCATTACGATGGACCTCCGCTTCGCCCGGCGGATAGCGTGGAGCGTTACCGGGCTGCAGCAATCACCCGCTTCACCGATACGCGCGTTCATGGAAAAGTGAGCGGAGTGCCGGCCCACGCGATCCTCACCCGCGGGATGCTGTCAAGCCGTACGGACCCCGAGATCGATGCATATCTGGCGGCGATTCCTGATCCGGATGAGCGCGCGCTGCGCACCAGCTTGATCAGGAACGGCATTCACGCGCCGGAGATGTGTGAAGCACTGATCACGCTCGCGCGATTTGTCCGCCGTGTCGACACGGACCTTGCCCTTGGCGACTGGCTCGCGGGCCGGGCTTTCGGCATCGCTGACGCTGGGGTCTTGCCTTATCTCGACCGGTTCGAAGCGATCGGTCTTGGCGGTCTGTGGGATGAAGGAAATGGGCCGCGCGTCAGTGACTGGCTGGCGCGGTGCCGTGCGCGGCCGAGTTATGCCCAAGCCTATACCAAATGGATGCCGGCGGCGTTGGCAGAGACGTTTGCCGGATTTGCCCAGGCTGTCCGGCCGGAGCTCGAGCCGATGGTTGCCGCCGCTGTCCGCGCTGCGAGCGAGGGGTGATGTGATGGCTTACAAACTCTTGATTGACGGCGAGTTGACCGACAGCGACCTGCGGCTGGAAGTGGTGAACCCCGCAACCGGCAAGCCCTGGACCTCCGTACCGCGAGCGTCCGCGATGCAGGCGGAGGTGGCCATTGCTGCAGCCAAGCGGGCACAGCCGTCATGGGCGGCCCGGCCGATAGATGAGCGCCGTAAAGTGCTGCGGGCTTTGGCTGATCGTATTGAAACGAATGGCGAGGCATTCGCGCGCGCGATGGTTCAGGAACAGGGCAAGCCTTTGGCCGAGGCAAGCCTTGAAGTTGTTCATGCCAGCGGCTTCCTGCGCGCGTTCGCGGAAATGTCCCTGGAAGCGGAAGTCGTGCAGGACGACGCCGACTATCTGATCGAGGTACATCATCGCCCGCTCGGGATCGTGGTCGGCATTACGCCGTGGAACTTCCCGCTGCTGATCGCATCCTACAAGCTTGCGCCGGCGCTGCTGCTGGGCAATGCCTTCATCCTGAAGCCCGCCCCGACGACGCCCGTTTCCGCGCTGATGCTGGCCGAGGCGGTCGCCGATCTGGTGCCGCCGGGAATCGTCAACGTCCTTGTCGATGATAACGACCTCGGAGCGTTGCTCTCGGGGCATCCGGACGTTCAGAAAGTATCCTTCACAGGATCGACGGTAACCGGGCGCAAGGTGATGGCGGCTGCAGCGAATACGCTGAAGCGTCTGACACTGGAACTTGGCGGAAACGACGCCGCCATCGTTCTGGACGATGCTGATGTCGCCAAAGTGGCTCCCGGCATTTTCGGCGGGGCCTTCTTCAATGCCGGGCAGGTCTGCATCGCGGTGAAGCGCGTCTATGCGCATCGCAGCATATATGACGCGCTGGTGGAGCAGTTGGCCGCGCTGGCGCGCGAGGCAGTGGTGGGAGATGGCCTGGAGCAAGGCGTGACGCTCGGCCCTCTGCAAAACGCCCAGCAGTACGCCAAGGCGCGCCATTACATAGATGTTGCGCAGCGGGACGGTGCCATTGTCGCTGGTGGGGGCTTTCCGGACGGAGGCGGCTATTTCGTGGAACCGACCATCGTGCGCGATATCGCTCCCGACAGTCCGCTGGTGACTGAGGAGCAGTTTGCGCCGATCTTGCCGGTCCTCCCGTTCGACGATCTGGATAGTGTGGTCGATCAGGTGAACGCAGGCGAGTATGGCCTGGGCGGTTCGATCTGGTCGGGCGACGAGGCGAGAGCTTTCGCGCTCGCCGGGCGCATGACCGCAGGCACGACCTGGATCAATCATCATCTCCACTTCGCGCCGCATGTTCCCTTTCCCGGCGCCAAGCAGTCCGGTCTTGGCGTTGAATTCGGACAAGAGGGGCTCGCGGAATTTTCGCAGACGGCAGTCGTCAGCATGGCGCGCGGCAAGGTTTGAAGCACGATGGGCGACATGCATCTAAACTGGATTGGCGGGCGCGAGATTTTCGGCACGGCGGCAAAGGCGAACATCAACCCTTCTGACCTGGCTGACGTCGTGGGCGACTATGTGCAGGCAGATATAGCTCAAGCAGAGGAAGCGATAGCGGCCGCGCGGGCTGCCTTTTTCACCTGGAGCAGGACCACGCCGCAGCAACGCTTCGACCTGCTCGATCGGACAGGCGCTTTGATCCTTGAGCGGCGCCAGCAGCTTGGCGAACTGCTCAGCCGTGAGGAAGGTAAGACCCTGGCCGAAGGAATTGGCGAAGTTGTTCGTGCCGGGCAGATTTTCAAATTTTTCGCAGGCGAGGCGCTGCGCGGTGCGGGTGACGTTCTGTCATCAGTGCGGCCAGGTGTCGATGTCGAGATCAGCTTGGAGCCGGTCGGCGTGGTGGGCCTCATCACGCCGTGGAACTTTCCGATCGCCATTCCGGCGTGGAAGCTCGCCCCTGCCCTAGCCTTCGGTAATACCTGCGTGATCAAGCCCGCCGACCTGACACCGGGTTGCGCGCATGCGCTGGTGTCCATCCTGCACGAGGCTGGCGCGCCCGCCGGTGTGGTCAACCTCGTTATGGGGCGCGGATCGGTGGTGGGCAATGTCCTGGTGGAATCGCGCGAAGTCGATGCAATCAGCTTCACCGGATCTGTTCCCACCGGTCGGTCGATCGCCGCACGATGCGTGGAGATAGGCAAGCGCATCCAGTGTGAGATGGGCGGTAAGAACCCGCTGGTTATCCTCGACGACGCGGATCTCGATGTGGCAGTGAATGTGGCGCTTAACGGTGCCTTCTTCTCTACCGGCCAACGCTGCACCGCATCCTCGCGGCTCATCGTCACTGCAGGCATTCACGATGCGTTCGTCGAGAAGCTGAGCCAGGCAATGCTGGCGCTCAAGGTCGGGCATGCGCTGGAGCCCGAGACCCAGATCGGGCCAGTGGTTGACGAAAAGCAGCTCGCGCAGAATCTCTCTTATGTCGCTATCGCGCGCGAAGAAGGCGCAGAGGTGGTCGGCGGCGAGCGGCTGGATCGGGCCACCGAGGGCTTCTTCATGCAGCCCGCACTGTTGGTGGGCACCAGCAACACCATGCGGGTCAACCGCGAGGAGATTTTCGGGCCCATCGCCTCGGTGGTCAGGGTCGAAACCGATGACGAGGCCTTGGCCGCCGCCAACGACACCGAGTTCGGCCTTTCGGCTGGGGTTTGCACGACCTCGCTCAGCCGAGCGCGGCGCTTTCGGCGCGATCTTGCCGCGGGAATGGTGATGGTGAACCTGCCGACAGCAGGCGTCGACTATCATGTGCCATTCGGGGGACGCAAAGGCTCTTCGATCGGGCCGCGCGAGCAGGGCAGCTATGCCCGTCAATTCTACACCATCGTCAAGACCGCATACATCGGCTGATCAGCCGGACCCGCGAGATCGGAGAAATGACGTGACAATATCGGGCTTGAAGGAAGCAGCAGTTGCACAAGGGCGGACGCAGCCCTCCCCTGCCGCACGCTATGATGGCGGCGCCGCGGTTGTAGACGTGCTTAAGGCAGCGGGCGTTGAGACAATCTTTCTGCTGCACGGCGGGCATATCGATCCGATCATTCTGGCGGCCGAGAACGAAGGTATCCGCCTGATCGATACCCGGCACGAAGCCGTGACCGGCTATGCAGCCGACGCCACCACGCGCATGACGGGTAAATTGGGGGTCAGCCTGACGACCGCGGGGCCAGGCTTCACCAACGTCATCACCGCAATCACCAGCGCCTGGCTCGATCGTATTCCAGTCTTGTTCATCGCCGGCGCACCGCCGTTGCGCGACATTGAAACCAACGTCCTTCAGGGCGGGATCGATCAAGTCGCTATGGCCGGGCCTGTGACCAAATGGGCAGGCCGCGCGACCAGCGCCGAGACTGCGATGCGGCTGACCGCCCATGCCATCCGCACCGCGCAGTCTGGCGTGCCCGGTCCGGTCTATCTCGAACTACCGATCGACATATTGTTCGGCGATGCCCAGGACATCAAGGACAAGGTGCCGGAAATCCAGCGCGCCGCCCCGCCCGCTCCAGACGCCGACGCGATCAAGCAAGCGATCGCGATTCTCGCCAAGGCTGAACGCCCGGTCATCATGGCGGGAACTGGCGTTGTCCTGTCGCGGGCCGGAGAGCTCCTAGGGCAGTTCGCGCAGGCCGCGGGCATTCCTGTTTTCACAAACGTGAAGGCGGCAGGCGTCCTTGGGCGGGGGCATCCCAATGCCTGCGGTACGTTCGCAGATATTACGCGTGCCTCGCTCGCGCCCGACGCCGCATTGCTGATCGGTGCGCGGATTGGTATGTACACGGGCGGCGCCAACGGCGTGATCCCGGCTGCCGCCAAGCTGATTCAGATCGACATCGACGAACGCGAGATGGGGCGCGAACGCAATGCCGACGTCGGCATCGTCGCGGATTGCAAGGCGACGGCGGAAGCCCTGCTTTCCGCCACCGCCACCACCCGCTGGCCCGACCGTTCCTCCTTTCTTGCTGAAGCACGGCAAGCGCGCGGCTGGATCGCCGAGCGCTTCGGCAACCTCTCCGAAAAGGTGGGCAGCCCTGTACACCCCTGGCAGGCGGTCCATC
Source organism: Novosphingobium sp. (assembly GCF_036733805.1). Classification (GTDB taxonomy): domain Bacteria; phylum Pseudomonadota; class Alphaproteobacteria; order Sphingomonadales; family Sphingomonadaceae; genus Novosphingobium. The sequence goes on from NZ_DAIMZT010000006.1 coordinate 74,906, forward strand.
GCCTGCGCGACGTGATCCGGGATGACGTGCTGGTCATCAGCGATGGCGGGGATACCAGCGGCTGGTGCGAGATCGGCCTGTCCGACCTCGCCGGCGAACCGGGCAGCTATGCCTCAGTCGGGTATCTCGGCAACCTGGGCATGCATCAGGGCTGGGCGCTCGCGGCGCAGCTTGCCTTCCCTCGCAAACGTGTGGTGTGCGTGACCGGCGACGGATCGATCGGCTTCCAGGCGATGGAGTTCGATACTTATGTCCGCCACAACCTCCCGATCGTGACCGTGGTGCTGAACAATTCGGCCTGGGGCATGAGCATTTCCGGCCAGCACGTGATGTGGAAGGGCCGCGACATCGCCGCGCGCCTGAACACGGCGACACGCTACGACCTTATCGCCGAGGCATGTGGTGGCCATGGCGAGCTTGTCACCGACCCCGTCGAGCTTATGCCCGCCTATGAACGCGCCTTGGCGTCGGGCAGGCCCGCCTGCGTCAACGTGGTGATGGAAACCAACGCGCAGGTCATGTCACCGCGCACCGAAGCCATGATCACCGCCATCACCGGCGAAGTGATCATGCCCTATTACGCCAACCTCAAGGAATGAACGGGGATAAACATGGATCTGCAACTGAAGGGAAAGCGCATCGCCGTGTTCGGCGGATCGCGTGGCATCGGCCTGGCGATCGTCAAGGCCTTCGCAGCTGAAGGGGCGCATGTCGCGGTATGTGCCCGCAATCCCGATGATATCGCAAATCTGGTTGCCTGCCTCAAGACCGATGGCGCAAGCATTGAGGGGCGCGCGCTCGATGTTACTGACGCGCACGCTGTCGCGACCTGGATCGCCCACCTGGTGGCGGGTGGCGGCATCGATGCCGCTGTGCTGTGCGTGAGCGCGCTGGTGACCGGCGGGAGCGAGGAGGACTGGCGCAAATCGATCGATGTCGACCTGCTCGCGACTGTCCGCACAATGGAGGCGCTCGTCCCGGCACTCACCGAAGCCGCCGCGATGAACGGCGACGCGGCTCTCATCCACATCTCCACTACTGCCGCGCGCGAGGCGATCACCAGCGCCGCCTACGGTCCGGTCAAAGCCGCGATAGCCAATCTGTGCAAGGCCAAGGCGCGCGAGCTGGCCCCCAAGAAAGTGCGGATCAACACAGTGTCGCCGGGCCTCGTCTATTTCGAGGGCGGGATCTGGGAAAAGCTCAAGACGGCAATGCCCGATCGTTACGCATCCGCCATTGCCCGCAGCCCCACTGGCCGCATGGCTGCCGTGGAAGAGATCGCCAACGCCGCGGTCTTCCTCGCTAGCCCCCGATCCTCATTCACCTCCGGCGCGACGCTCACCATCGATGGCGCGCTCACACTGGGCGTTCAGTTCTGATGAACCGGTCACCGCATCTCTTCCCAAAACGGCAGGGATCAAAGCCACAATGATTGACGAAACTTATGTTCTGATCATCGGCGGCGGTCCGGTCGGACTGACGCTTGCCATTGATCTTGGGAAACGCGGCGTTCCCACGATCGTTGTCAACGAGCATCCGGGTACGGCGCGCCATCCCAAATGCAACATGGTCAACGGGCGGACGATGGAGCACTATCGCCGCCTCGGCGTTGCCGACGCTATCCGCGCAGTTGGTCATGCAAGCGACTTTCCGCGGGCCGTTGCCTATCGCACACGTTTTTGCGGTTTCGAGATCGGCCGCATCGACCTGTCGTTTCTAGCTCAGGCGGGATGGCCCGGCCCCGAAAATCCATGCCATGTTTCGCAGATCGACATTGAGCCGGTGCTGAAGGAGGCAGCCGAAAGGCAGCCTGCGATTAGCGTGCGCTTCGGATGGAAAGCGACTTCCCTGCGCCAGACCGACGAGGGCGTCGAGGCGGCGATCGAGGAAGCGGCCAGCGGTGAGCGGCGGACGGTACGCGCACGCTATGCTGTCGGGTGCGATGGTGCGCGTTCTACGGTGCGTGATCTCATCGGCACCGGCATGGTGGGAGAGGATGGAACCGCTATCCGTAAGTTTGTCTCCGGGACGATGATCGCCTACTATTTTCGATCCGACAATCTGCTTCAGCGGGCCGGGCACGAACCGGCGCTGATGACCTGGATCATGAATCACGACGCGCGCGGCTATGTCATGACGCAGAGCGGAGGAAACCGGTTCGTCGCGCACTTCCAAGTGCCCGGCGATATCGACTGGCAGACGGTTGAAAGCGCCGATGTGCTTGAACGCATGCTTGGGCCGGGCATCAACTACGAAATTATTTCGCAGGGCCCCTGGACCGGCGGTCTCGCGCGCGTGGCTGAATATTATGCCAAGGGAGACATCTTCATCGCGGGCGATGCGGCCCACCTGTTTACACCGCTGGGCGGCTTCGGCCTGAACACGGGCGTGGGTGACGTCATCAATCTCGGTTGGAAATTGGCGGCGGCCTACGATGGATGGGCCGGTCCCGGATTGCTCGCCACTTACCATGATGAACGGCAGCCTATCGGTTGGCGCAACACGCGCCTTGGCGTTGCTTGTGCGGCACGCAAGGACGGTTGGGAAATACCACAGGATATCGAAGAGGATACCCCCCAGGCCGAAGCGAAGCGCAAGGCGCTCGGCGCGCATGTGGAGGTGGATGATCTTCAGGAATACGCCACGATCGGCGTGCAGCTCGGAGAGCGCTACGTTTCACCCGTCATCGCAGCCAACGCCGGCGACATACAATTGGCCGATCTGTGGGATCGTTATATCCCTTCGGATCAAGCAGGCGGGCGGGCGCCCCATTTCTACTTGCCCGATGGCCGCTCGCTTTATGATGCGCTGGGTGAGGGCTTCATTCTCCTGGCGTTCGGGGGAGAAGGATCGGAACCGCTCGAGCAGGCAGCATTGGCGCGCGGCGTTCCTTTGACAGTCGTTCGGCTTACCGATTACCCGGCCGATTATCACCGCGCTCTCGTCCTCATCCGCCCGGACCACCAGATAGCTTGGTCGGGAGATACGCTGCCGTCCGATCCGCTTGCGCTTGTCGATCAGATCAGGGGGGCTTGGCCAGTTGATACATATACAGGTAGGAACACGATCATCGGCCGGCATTCATCAGCCGCTTCATCCTGATATTGGTCAAGCTTTCTGCATTCTTCATGGCGGCGGCTATTCCGCCAGCTCGACCGTGATCACATTGCTTGCGGCGGCCTTGCGGGCTGGGCACAGTGAAGCAGAAAGCATAGCGCCGTACGGGTCCGATTTCGGGGGTATCCACGCGGCGCACGAGGGAGAATTTAATGGCTGTTGACCGGTTGAACAGAAGCTACAAGCTTGTGCGTCGTCCGCAGGGCATGCCGGCGGCTCAGGATTTCCGGTTGGTCGAGGAGGCGGTTCCCGAGCCTGCGGAGGGTCAATTTCTTGTGCGCAACCATTATGCCTCGCTCGATCCGGCGATGCGGGGCTGGATGGACGACCGGCCGTCCTATCTGCCGCCGATTCCGCTTGGCGCTTCGATGCGCGCGGGAACGATCGGCGTGATAGAAAAATCGCGAAATGCCGATTTTCCGGTGGGGCGGTGGGTTTCCAGCCACAACGCCATCGAAGACTATTCGCTGTGTGACGGCGGCGGGCGTACGCGGCTTGTCGATCCCGATGGGGTGCCATCGGTGACGAATTATCTTTCGGCGATAGGCACGGTCGGCATGACGGCATATTTCGGCCTACTCGACGTTGGCCGACCCAAGGCCGGCGAGACCGTACTGGTATCCGGCGCCGCTGGCGCCGTTGGCTCGCTGGTCGGGCAGATTGCGAAAATGAAAGGCTGCCGCACTATCGGCATCGCGGGCGGGGCGGCCAAATGTGCGCGGCTGCTGCGCGACTATGGCTATGACGTGGCGATCGATTATCGCGGCAAGTCCTACCCTGAGCTGATCGCGGCGATCGGGGAGGCGGCGCCCGACGGTGTTGATCTCCAATTCGAAAATGTCGGCGGCGCAATTCTCGATGCGGGACTGGTAACGCTCAATCCGTATGGCCGGATCGTCCTGTGCGGTCTCATCAGTCAGTATAATTCAGAGCCCTATCCACTGCGCAATGTTTGGCAACTCATCGCCAAGGGCGCGCGAATGGAAGGCTTCATCATGACGCATTTTTTTCACCGCGGGGCAGAGGCGCTTCCCGATCTCACCGCGTGGGTCGGGCAAGGTAAATTGCGCGTTGACGAACATATCGAGCAGGGACTGGAAAATTTTCTGCCCGCGTTCCTGCGCCTGTTCGAAGGAACGAACGAAGGCAAGATGATCCTTAAACTTACCTGAGCCGGATATTCCCCGCGGCCGCCGGCTTTATTATCCCCATCAGACAGAAAGAGCTTTGTTCATGATACTGATTTTCGGCGGTAACGGCTTTGTCGGCCAACACGTGACGCGTGAACTGGTCGACCAGGGCGAAAGAGTTACGGTCACCGGCTTTTCCCGTCCCCTTGGCTCGCCGCTGCTGGCTGAAGCGCTGGCGTGCGGCCAGGCATGCAGCGCGCAGGTAGACATCACTGATCCCTTTGCGGTGATGGAACTGGTCGGCAAAGTGCGCCCCAAGGTGGTGATGGATATCACCGGCTATCATCCCAAGGCGCTTTCGCCAGTCCGCGACGTCCAGTTCCGCACCTCAGCGCTGCTCAACATGCTGGAAGCGGCGCGCATTCACGAGGTCGAACGTGTTGTCCTCATGAGTTCAATGGATGCCTATTGGGGTATTGATACCGCCGATTGCCCCTTTCGGGAGGATGATCCGGTTCCGCTTCTTGAACAGGACGATCATTTCATCGTTCAGTCATGGGTCAAGAAATCGCTGGAGGTGATCGGTAATCTCTATCGCCGCCAGCACGGAATGAACATCGTCTTCGTCCGGGCCAGCGGTATCTACGGCCCGCATTATCGCACCTGGCTCAATGTTCCCAGCCGCATAGCCCGCGCCGCCGCGGGTGGCGGCCAGTTCTCGGGCCCACCGGCTTTTGACGAGGACGGCTATGATCAAGTCTACGTTAAAGACATGGCGCGCGGCATCGGCCTGGTGATGCTGGCCGGGCAGTTGCAGCACCCGGTCTACAATATCGGCGCGGGCCGGGCTCCGCGCTACGGGGAATTTGTAGCAGCCGCGCGCAAGGCTGTGCCCGGTTTCACGCTTGATCTGCCTTCGCGTCCTGCCGGTGAGATGCCTGGGGCCATGGAAGGAAGGTGGATGGCCATTGATCGCGCGCGCGCCGAACTGGGCTACGAGCCGCGCTTTGGAATTGATCAGGCCATGGCGGAATATATCGATTGGATTGCCAAAGATCCGTGAGCGTCCCCCGTTCATCTGTGGACGTGTCTGATTGGCCAGCGCCGCCATTCTTATCTGGGCGGCATCAGCCCGCTCGCGTTTGAGGCCAAGGTGGCATAATGAGATAGGTGACCGGCGCAAAACCGTTACAAGTCCAATCTAGCAGGTGGGCCGGGAACGATAGAGATACCTTGGAAGCCTTCGTCTGGATCAGAAATCCAGCCTCGCCTCCCTCTGATCGTACGCCGCAGTGCGTCCGTGTTCGCGGCACACTGCGTTTCTTATTATAATTGCCTGAGCCAATCTTCTACTTGCATGAAATGGGCTGGCCAGGTCACAGGTTCGAACCGCGAGATCATTTCGGTCTGACGTCTCCGGTCACCCTGCCCCCCCAGGTAATCCAGCACCGCCAGCTGCCAGGCCGATAGGTCGCAAGGGTCCAGGTACAGCGGGATATCGCCGGCGATTTCCCGGTACACCGGCAAATCACTGACGATCACCGGCGTTCCATATTGGAGCGCCTCCACCACGGGTATGCCATAGCCTTCCACGAAGGAGGGCATCAGCATCGCGCGAGCGCCGGCGAGATACTCGAACTTCTCATCATCACCACAGTGATTGAGTTCAAGCACGTGCGGCTTCAAAGCCTGGCAACGATCCAGCATCGCAAAGGCGCTCTGCGCTTCCCATCCACGCTGGCCGATAATGACCAATTGCGGTGTGTTCTCGCCCAGCGTTTCGGCAAGGCGCTTCCACAATTGCAACAGCAGGATGTGATTTTTTCGGCTCTCTATGGTTCCGACCGTAACGAAATAAGGGCGGTCGAGAGCTTTGGGCGTCACGATATCCCGATCCGTCTGCATCGCGATGAGCGCCGCCAATGTCGGAGGCAGGGGGATGTCGCGCTGCGAAGCAAACCGGGCGAGATCATTCACCGTTGCGGACGACACACTGATAATGCCTGATGCACAGCGGAGGGCATTCTCCATTCGCAACCGGTGCTTGCTAAATTCCGGGGCGCGGCAGTGTTCCGGGTGCGTCAAGGGAATAAGATCGTGGATCATGAACGCGGCCCGGATCGCCGATCCCCCGACCCACCGCGGCAGATCCGGCGCGTCAAGCCCGGTGTGCCCGACATTCAGATAAATCCGCTCATGCCCCCCTTGGTCTGCCTCGCGACTGAAGATGGCTTTTGCCCCACCCTGCAAAAGCCGGCGACGGAAATCGGAACCGTTGGCGAGAATAATATCGGCCAGATCATCCGACTGTGCGGGCGTGAGAATGCGGCGCCTGGTGCCCCGCTGGATAACCAGTTGAGACCGCGCGCCGAAGTGGGCCAGATAAGCATGGCACACCCTGTCTATCCCTGTCGGCAAGCCACCAACCCACTGCCGCCAGATCAACCGGCTGACATCCAGAAGATATTCGCGGGCAACTTTGCGCATCGACATTTACCGAACGTCTGTTTCGACCGATGCGGCCCGCACTATTCCGCCAAACACGGGATTCCGAGCGGGACGAATGACGATCCGAAAAATCCACGCGGTTTTGGGCGAATAACTGGGCAACAACTGAAAACCGACCAACCGGAACACCTCCGATAGCGCATGACTGCACGCGCCTTAGTCAAGTCCGATGAAGGATGCCACGCCTTTGCTCTCTTTAGCTTTGCTGCCCCGGAAATGTACCTAGCCGCCTGATATCTATTTCGCACATGCCGCATCGCTAACAAGCGTTTACCAAGCCTGGAGAAGCAATCGTGCGTGATATGAAGATGACCGGCCGGGTCGCGGCCGCCTTCAGCGTGATAATCGTCCTCATGGTCATGCTTGCCGCCATAGCCATTTTTCGTGTCGGGGATGTCGATCGGAACCTCAGGACCATTAATGACCTGAACTCGGTGAAACAGCGCTATGCGATCAACTTTCGCGGCAGCGTTCACGACCGTTCGATCGCCATTCGCGACGTAGTTCTTTCGACCACGCCGGACGAGTTGAAGGAAGCGCTCGACACCATTGCCGATCGCGAGGCCAAATACCGCGATTCCGCCGGGCCGCTCGACAAGATGTTGGCGGACGACCCGTCGCCATTATCTGAGGAAGTCCGCATTCTAGCCAGCATCAAGGATGTGGAAAGCAAGACCAACCCCCTCGTCGAAAGCCTGATCGCCCATCGGCAAAGCGGCGACGCCGCAGGCGCTAGAGCGGTGCTTGCTAAGGCCCGGCCACAGTTCGTCCAATGGCTGAAAGTCATCAATCAATTCATCGACCTGGAAGAGGCGCACAACAAGGAAATCGGCACTGACACGCGCGACAAGACTGGCGGCTTCACCCTGCTGATCGCGTTGCTGTGCACGGCCAGCCTTGCCATCGGCGGCCTCGCGATCTGGTGGGCGACAAGCGACATGCGCAAGCTCCCCGCGATGACCGAGATCCTGGAGAAGCTGACTCAAGGGCACCGCGACGTCGCCATCCCTGTCGCCAGCGGAGCCAACGAGCTGGCGCAGCTTGCCGCCGCCATGGCCAGCTTTCGCGATCAGCTTGCCGAAGCGGATCGCGCCAAGCATGAGCAGATGGACATGCTGGTATCCAGCATCGGCAGCGCGCTGGAACGCCTGGCGATGGGCGACCTTGGCGTGCGTGTCGAACAGAACCTGGATGGCATGTTCGCCAAGCTCAAGGACGATTTCAACCGCGCGGTTTCGGAACTGGAAACCACGCTGGGCCAAGTGGTCCACACTTCGGAAAGCGTACATACCGGCTCTGTCGAGATCAGTTCGGCCTCGAACGATTTGGCGCAACGGACCGAACGGCAAGTGGCAGGGCTGCAACAGGCCGCGACCACGCTGGATGAAATCACCGGCACTGTGCAGGCGGCCGCCCATGATGCGGCGCGCGCCCACACGGCGGTGTCGGAAGCTCAGGTCGAGGCGCATGAGTCCGGTGAAATCGTGCGCCGGGCGATTGCGGCGATGAGCGGCATCGAAAGCTCCTCTGCGGAAATTTCCGAGATCATCACGGTGATCGATGGCATTGCCTTTCAGACCAATTTGCTGGCCCTTAACGCCGGTGTCGAAGCCGCCCGCGCCGGTGACGCCGGCAAGGGTTTTGCCGTAGTCGCCTCGGAAGTGCGAGCGCTGGCTCAACGGTGCGCCGAGGCGGCACAGGACATCAAGACGCGCATCCTCGCCTCTACGGAGCATGTCCAGGCCGGTTCGCGTTACGTGGGCGAGACCGGCGACGCGCTGGATCGCATCAGTACGCGCGTGGGCGAAATCAACGATATCGTCTCCTCGATCAGCGCTTCGGCGCAGCGGCAGGCGACGGGTCTGCAGCAGGTCAACGCATCCGTTTCAGAGATCGACGGCTTCACGCAGCAGAACGCGGCCATGGTCGAGGAAACCACCGCCGCCGCCCGCAACCTGGCCTCTGAAGCCGACGCGCTCACCAAGCAGATCGCGCGCTTCCAGTTGGGGCGCTCTCACCGCCAATCCGTGGGCCGATCATCACCGCGCCCGGAAACGAGTCGTCCGGCGCGGAGTGTTGCAATGCCCACGCTGGGCAATGTCGCGCTCGCGGCGAACGCCGATGCGCAGGATTGGTCCGAGTTCTGAATGCGCGGCGGTTTGCGCCGTTCACGCAATTCCCCATAAGGAAACGCCTCTGAAGAGCTTGGCTCTTCAGAGGCGTCCCGCGCCGTCGCATACTCGGTGGAAATAAGTGCGACGGTATAGGAAGCGATCAGTTCACATCAGCGCCCGCATTAGCGCCGGCATTGAGGCCCACATTGGCGGAGCCGCTGCCGCCGCTCTTCGAGGCCGAACCGGCTGCCGAGCCCGATGCCGCGCCATTGGCGGAGGCTTTCTTCCCGCCCGCATTGGCGCTGGCCGAACCATCGCCCGAGCCGCTGGCGTTGGCGTTCGAGGCACCGCTGGCGGCATTGTCGACCTTCCCGCGCGCCGCCGAGACCTGTTCGCCCGCGGCATTTTTCACCGCATGAACAGCGCCGGTCGCAGTGCCGGTGAGCTGGGAAGTGGCGTCACCAGCATTGACCGGAAGGTTCGCAGCGCCTGTCAGACTGCCTGAACCGGATCCCGAAGCCGAACCATGGCTGCCCGATCCGCTGGCCGAACCGGAACCGGCAGCAGCGCTATTGCCGGCGGCGGTAGCTCCGTTCGTCACCGAACCAAGCGTGCCGTTGACGCTGCCAGTCGCCGAGCCAACCAGGTTTCCGGCGGCCGAGTGCGCCCCGGAAGCGGTGTTGCTCGCTGACGAGCTGTCAGGCGTCGCGGGCTGGTGACCCCGCTTCCTGACATGTGCGGAGGCATTGGCCGCCCCATTGACAGTCGAGTTGACGCTGCGCTGCGCGTGCGAAACACCAATGTCGCCCGCGCCGTTCACCGCGCCGCCAATCGTGCTGCCGACATCGCCCATGCCGCCACCGAGGGTTCCACCCAAAGTGCCGCCAACCATGCCGCCAAGGCCGCCCCCGCCACCCAGCAGTTGGGCATTCGCCGCGCCGGGCATGACGACAAGGGCGACAGTGGCGATAGCGGTCGTGAGAGTAAGCTTGTTCATGGTACTGCTCCTTCCTTCATTTCCCTCCGGGCCTTGCCTCGAGGGTATCTGGTGGAAGGAACGAGTGGCGCTTTCGCTTTCATCCTTGCGGGCGCAAAATTTTTTCAGAGCCCCGACCGGCAGATGTTGCACAGCACGCCGCGCCCGGTCCGGCGGGAAGGGCCGACCGCTTCGGCATCAACGGCCTTGAGCGCTTGCCCGGCGGCGGGAAAGGCAAGTCTGCGAGCGGCGATGCGCGAGGCGGCGAGAGGCGCGGCGTAGGACGTGCCTCGCAGATTCACCCGGGCTTTGCCCGGCACCAGCGCGGACAAGTCCGCGCCGGGGGCCGCATAGTCGAGATGCGTGGCCCTGCCCGCCTCTATCAACACGCGGCCTGCTCCGTCGACGCCGGTCACCGCGATTACGCCAGGATAGGATGCGGGATAGGCAGGAGGAGCGGCCGGGCCGTCATTGCCCACCGCGGCGACGATCATCATGCCCTTGCCCTGTGCCGACGCGACCGCGCGGGCCAGCAGCGGATTGGCTGGGCCGACAAGGCTGATGGAGACAACCGGAACCCCCTCTCCCCGCATCCAGCCAAGCGCTCTGGCGATGGCAAGCGCATTGCCGCCCGTGGGGTCCGATCCGTAGACATCCGCGCCATAGACATGCGCGGTGCCTGCCCCCGCCAACAGCGAAGCAATCGCCGAGGCGTGATCGCTCGGCTTGGGCGCACCGTTCGCAAAGCCCCGCTGGGCCGCAAGCCGATCGGACCCGGTGATCGCGCCATCGATCACACCCACGGTTCCGCCACGCGGCAGGTCCGAAGCAAGCCCGCCGCCACTGGCGCCGTTCGCCGCGCGCCCCGAGGGAAAATGAAGCTGGTCCGCGCTGATCTCTCGCCCCGGCAGCACCTTGCGCAAGGTCTTGAGCCCGGCCGCGAGCGAGGTTCCTTGCGGCACTTGCAGCCGCGCGTAATGCACGTCCAGGCCATCAATCGTGCCCTGCTCCAGCACGGCATATCCCGCCCGGCGCGCAAGGCCCAGCGCCGCGGCGTCGGGATCGAGAAACAGGACCTCGCCGCGTACGGCCGGCTGCTGCCGATCGTCCCATTCCACAGACGCCCTGTGTCTGGAAACGTAATCGGAAAGCCGGCGCAAGCGCTCGCTCGCCAGCGCACCCGCATCGCGGACCACACGCTCCACCGGCTGCAGCGCGGAATCGGCGACATCACTCACCGTATCGCGCACTTTGCCGACAGTGCCGAGCGGATCGATTGGGAGGGTGGGCGAAGAAAGCACGCCGCCAAGCTGCGCGCGCGCTGGCCCGGCCGCCAGCACGATCAGCGCCGCCGCAATCGCCAGTCCTTTCCTCACTTTTCCGCGCATCGTCTTGTCCGATAGCAAATTTCGTAGCACTCAGGGATGAAACGTCACTGACCATCCGTTTCATCCCCAGGCAAGACAAGTTGATGGACACGAACCGCTTCTGCCAGGAACTCACCGCGCTGCTGCCGCGCCTGCGGCGTTTCGCGCGCGGCCTGACGCATGATGCGGCCGATGCTGACGACTTGTGCCAACAAACCGTGGAGCGCGCGCTCAAGGCCCGCCAGCAGTGGCAGGACGGGACGCGGCTCGATGCTTGGATATACAGGATCATGCGCAACCAGTGGATTGATGAAGCAAGGGCCAGGACGCGACGGTCGCAGACCTTCGTTCACGAGGACGAGGGATTGAAGGTAGGCGTGGCTGGGCACCAGGCGGCCGAGAACCTGGTGGAGCTTGGCAATGTCGGCCGCGCCCTCGCCCGCTTGCCGGAGGAGCAGCGCGAGGCTGTCGTGCTCGTGCTGGTGGAGGGTTTTTCCTATAAGGAGGCGGCGGAAATCGTGGGCGTGCCGCAGGGCACTCTGACCTCTCGTCTGGGGCGCGGACGCGAGGCCCTGCTCAAGGAATTGGGAGAAGCCGCATGAGCGTGTCGAGCGACGAACTCCTGGCCTATGCCGACGGGGAACTTTCTCCCGCCGATGCCGCGCGAGTGGAAGCCGCGGTGGCCGCGGACCCCGCGTTGGCCGAGCGACTGGCCGCAGAGCAGCGGCTGCGCGCGGCGTTGAAAGACCATCTCGATCCTGTGGCGGAAGAGCCGGTGCCCGATGCGCTGGCGGCGATGATCGCCGCCGCAGCGCAGGAGGATGAGCCCAACGTGGTCAGCCTTGCCGCTGCCCGTGCCGAGCGTGAGGCGAAAGCACCGTCGCGCCCGCTCCTGCAGCGCTGGGGCGGCCTGGCCATCGCCGCCTCGCTGGTGCTGGGCCTGATGCTGGGCACGCAGCTTCAATCGGGCGGGGCGATCCGCGAAAGGAACGGCGCCTTGGTGGCCTCGGGAGCATTGGCGAAGGGCCTCGACACCCAACTCGCCTCGGCACAGGGCCAGGCCGGATCGCTGCGCATTCTCACCAGCTTCCAGCGCGAGGGCGGCGATTACTGCCGCGTGTTCGAAGCCGCCTCGACCTCCGGCATCGCCTGCAAGGATCAGGGCGGCTGGGTGCTGGAACGCACGATGGCCAGCGGCGCCCGGCAGGCGAGCGATTACCGGCAGGCGGGCTCTGCGGACAGCGAGCTTATGGTCGCCGCGCAGAACATGGCGAAGGGAGAGCCGCTGGATGCAGGGCAGGAGAAGGCGGCCGTGGCGAAGGGTTGGAAGTAAGACGGCAACGGCCCGAAATCAGTTTAACCTTTTTCATGCCGGCGAATGCTGGGGACGGTTATTGCGTAACAGCCGCACCGCCCGCGCAAGCCGCCTCCATCATCTCGCTCACCCCCTCCGGCCGCGCCATCGCCGCACCGATCAGCAGCAGCGCGGGTCCATCACCCAGGGCCGTGCGTGCGGCCAAGGGTAGCAAATCCAGCCGGGTGTGGAAGTGGCGCTCAGTCGGCAGGCTGGCGCTTTCGACAAGAGCAACCGGCGTATCGGCGGGAAGCCCCGCTTCGATCAGCCTGGCCGACACCTCCGGCGCGGCGGCCTTGCCCATGTAGACCGCGAGCGTCGCTTCCGGATCGGCGAGGCGTTGCCAGTCAAGGTTCAGTTCCTCGCCCGCCCGTGCATGCGCCGTCACGAAAGTCAGCTTGCGGGCGAGACCCCGCAACGTCAGTGACGCGCCCAGGCTGGCGGCGGCGGCGCTGGCAGCCGTGACACCGGGACAGATGCGCACGGGAATGCCCATGGCCCGGCAGGCGTCCAGCTCCTCAGTCGCGCGTCCGAAGATCGCCGGATCGCCGCCCTTGAGCCGCACGACTTTCTCGCCAGCCAATGCGGCCAGCACGATCAGCTTGTCGATCGTCCCCTGATCCTTCGAATGGCGGCCGGACCGCTTGCCGACATGGACGAGCCGCGCGCCGGGCGCGGCAAGGTCGAGCACGCCCTCCCCCACTAGCGCGTCATAGAAGACCACGCTTGCCTGGCCCAGCAGCCGCTCAGCCTTACGCGTCAGCAGCTCCGGATCACCCGGACCTGCGCCGACTAGCCAGACTTCACCGGCAGCGATGCTTGCGCGATCAGGCATGAACGGCCTCCTCCTTGTGCTCCACGATCAGGCGCTGGATGGCGGGGCGACACGAGCCGCAGTTCGTACCGGCGGAGAGCGCCGCGCCCACCGCGTCGACCGAGATCAGACCTTGCGTGGCGATGGCTTCAACGATCGTCTTCATCCCGACATCGAAACAGACGCAGACGATTGGCCCGCGATCGACCTGCGGCGTAGCGGGCCGCCCGGCAAGCAGTTCTATCGACGATGCAGTGTCGGCCGAAGCCAATTGCGCGATCAACCATTCGCGCGAAGGCAGGCGGCCGTCACGGGTGATGAACAGCGCGGCGATGAGTTGACCTTCCGCCAGCACCGCGGCACGCAAACCGCCGCGCGCGCTGTCCACGATCTCGATCTTCTCGCCCCGCGGAAGCACCGCCTTGGCTACTGACGCCGGATCCCCTTCTCCGGCAACTTCGACCAGCCACCCTTGGGGCACGCGAATGCGCGTCGCATAGGCCGCCGGGATCACATCAGGCAGCGTACGCGCGATCGCAAAGCCGCGCCATTCGGGTATGACTTTCTCGATCCGGACGGGCGTGGACTTGAAGCCGGGCTGGCCGGAGATCGGATCGACCAGCGGACGCGGCAGCAGGCCAGTGCGGCCGCCTGTGGATTGGCGATCCGTCCAGTGGATCGGCGTGAAGACCTCGCCCCGCCGCTGCCCTTCGGACAACAGCGCGCGAAACAGGCTTTCGCCCTGCGGTGTCGCCACCCGCACCAGATCGTCGGCGGCGATCCCAAGCTCGGCTGCATCCTCCGGGTGGATTTCCACCATGGGCTCGCGACGATGCTGCGAAAGCCTGGGCGAAAGACCGGTGCGGGTCATCGTGTGCCACTGGTCGCGATAGCGCCCGGTGTTGAGCGTCAGCGGCCATTTGGCGAGCGGGTTCTCCAGCACCATCTGCGTGACGGGCACCAGTCGCGCCTTGCCGTCGGGCGTCGAGAAACGCCCGTCCGCGAACGGTGCGCCGCCCCAGCGGAACGGTTCCATTGCCTCGTAATCGGCGTTCGAAATCGCGGCTTGAGACTTGAGGTCGAACACGCGCTTGCCGTCATTCTGATAAGCGGAAAGACGGGCGTGCTCGCGATAGATATCTGCCGGCCTGTCATAGGCAAAGTGCCCGGCCCAGCCCATCGCCTGAGCCACGCGGGTGATGATCCACCAGTCGGGCCTGGCCTCTCCCGCCAAGGGGAACAGCGCGCGCTGGCGGCTGATGAGGCGTTCACTGTTAGTGACTGTGCCGTCCTTCTCCCCCCAGCCTGCGGCGGGCAGCTTCACATCTGCAAAGCGGTTCGTATCCGTATCGGCAATGCAATCGGAGACGACCACGAAGGGGCAGGTGTCCAAAGCCTCGCGGACCAGACCCGCATCGGGCAGCGAAACGGCCGGATTGGTCGCCATGATCCAAAGCGCCTTTACCCGCCCTTCGCGCACCTGGCGAAACAGATCGACCGCCTTCAGCCCCGGCTGCGTCGCCATATGCGACGCGGCCCAGAAGCGCTTGACGGTGGCGACGTTCTCGGCAGCGAAATCCATGTGCGCGGCCAGGGTCGAGGCAAGGCCGCCTACTTCACGCCCGCCCATGGCGTTGGGCTGGCCGGTGATGGAGAACGGCGCCGCGCCCGGCTTGCCGATCCGGCCCGTGGCAAGGTGGACGTTGATGATCGCATTGACCTGGTCCGTGCCGCGGATCGACTGGTTGATGCCCTGGCTGAACAGCGTGACCGTGCGCGGCGTCTTTGCGAAAAGCTCATAAAAGGCGCGCAAGTCCGCCGGCGGCACATCGCAAGTGGCGGCGGTCGACCAGAGATCGGCCCCCTCCCCCAGCGCTTCCCAGAAACCCTCCGGCGTGGCGACACGCCGGGCCAGGAATGCCTCGTCGATCACCCCCGCTTCGCGGCAATGCGCGAGCAGGCCCCTCATCAGCGCCACGTCGCTGCCTGGCCGCAGGGGCAGATGCAGGTCCGCCTCCTCGCAGGTTTCCGTCCTGCGCGGATCGATGACGACCAGCTTGGCGCCGCGCTCGGCTCGCGCGGCCATGATCCGCTGATAGACGATCGGGTGGCACCAGGCGGTGTTCGAGCCGACCAGCACGATCAGATCCGCCTGATCGAGGTCCTCATACGTCGCAGGCACCACGTCCTCACCGAAGGCGCGAGTGTGGCCGGCGACGGCGCTGGACATGCAGAGGCGTGAATTGGTGTCGATATTGGCCGAGCCGATGAAGCCCTTCATCAGCTTATTGGCGACGTAATAGTCCTCGGTGAGGAGCTGGCCCGAGACATAGAAGGCAACGCTGTTCGGGCCGTGGCGCTCTATGGTATCGGCAAACTTGCGGGCAACGCGATCGATCGCCTTGTCCCAGGAAACGCGCTTTCCATTGATCTCGGGATAAAGCAGCCGCCCTTCCAGCCCGACCGTTTCGCCCAGATGCGTGCCCTTGGAACAGAGACGGCCCCTGTTCGCCGGGTGATCGGGATCACCGGTGATGGCGACCCCCCGATCGCCATCACCGGATCCGGCGGCCTCGATCCCGTTGCCGCCGGAAACTTCGGCGCGAATACCGCAGCCCACTCCGCAATAGGCGCAAGTCGTGCGGATCGCCCCCATAACCTTCAGGCCGCCGCCACCGTAACGCCGCCGCCCACAACGGCGGAGCGCAGCAAATAAATGCGCCCGGCATCGACCTTCAGCGGGATGGTGGGAACGCAGCCCTCGTCATCGCCCAGCGCCTTGCCGCTCCGCAGCGAGATGTTCCAATTGTGCAGCGGGCAAGTGACTACATCTCCGTGGACGATGCCTTGGCTGAGCGGGCCCTGCTTGTGCGGGCACTTGTTGACGATCGCGAAGAACTCGTTCCGCATGGTATGGAATACGGCGATCTCCTCGCCGCCCGCGACCGGCAGCGTGCGGGCGGTGCCCGGTTCGATCTGAGTCACCGGGCCGACATCAAGCCAGTTGCCGATCATCACGCGTTCTCCATCTGAAATTGCGGGAAGGGGCGCACCTCGGCGAGGTGCTGGTGCAGCTTCTCATCCTCGCCCGCCACACGCCTGGCCCAAGGATCGTCCTGCATGAACTGCTGCGAATAGCGGAAGCGGGCGGCGTAGTGCTGAACCGCGCCCTCCTGCGCAAGCCGGTCCTTGACGTACTGCAGGCCGACGCGCTCCACCCACGGCGCGGTCCGCTCCAGGTAATGCGCTTCCTCGCGATAGAGCTGGGTGAAGGCGGCGCAGACATCCAGCACCTCCTGCTCGGTCTCCACCTTGCACAGCAGATCCGTGGCGCGCACTTTGATGCCGCCATTGCCGGCGATGTGCAGTTCGTAGCCGGAGTCGACGCAGATCACGCCAAAGTCCTTGATCGTCGCCTCGGCACAATTGCGCGGGCAGCCGCTGACCGCGATCTTGAACTTGTGCGGCATCCAGCTGCCCCAGGTCATCTGCTCCAGCTTGACGCCCAAGCCGGTCGAATCCTGCGTGCCGAAGCGGCACCATTCGGAGCCAACGCAAGTTTTCACGGTCCGCAGCGACTTGCCGTAAGCATGGCCCGAGACCATGCCGGCGGCGTTGAGATCGGCCCAGACGGCGGGCAGATCTTCCTTCTTGATGCCGAAGATGTCGAGCCTCTGGCCACCGGTCACCTTGACCATCGGCGCGTTGTACTTCTCCACCACGTCCGCGATCGCGCGCAACTCGCGCGGGTTGGTGAGGCCGCCCCACATGCGGGGGACGACGGAATACGTGCCGTCCTTCTGAATGTTGGCGTGCATGCGCTCATTGACGAAGCGGCTCTTTTGGTCGTCGACATATTCGCCGGGCCAGGCGCAGAGCAGATAGTAATTGAGCGCCGGACGGCACGAGGCGCAGCCGTCAGGCGTCGTCCAGTGCAGTTCCTGCATCACCTCCGGGATTTCCTTCAGCTGCTTCTCCACGATCAGGCGGCGCACATCGTCATGCGTGAAGCTGGTGCACTTGCACATCGTCTTGGGGCCGCTCTCGACCTCGCCGCCGAGCGTCAGCGCCAGCAGACGCTCGACCAACCCGGTGCACGAGCCGCAGGAGGCCGAAGCCTTGCATTGCGAACGCACCGCATCCAACGAATGCGCGCCATCGCAGATCGTCTTGACCACCGTGCCCTTGGAAACGCCGTTGCAGCCACAGATCTCGGCTTCGTCCGAGAGGGCGGCAACGGCGGCATTAGGGTCCGCGAGCGCACCTCCGGACGCGAAAGCCTGACCGAAGATCAGCGCCTCACGGATGTCGGAGACATCCTCTCCCTTTTTCATGAGGTCGAAGTACCAGGACCCGTCCGCGGTATCGCCGTAAAGCACGGCGCCCAGCAGCTTGTTGTCCTTGACGATCACCCGCTTGTACACGCCGCGGGCAGCGTCGCGCATGACGATGTCTTCGCAGCCTTCCCCGCCCGAGAAGTCACCGGCGGAGAATACGTCGATGCCCGAGACCTTCAGCTTGGTGGAGGTGACGGAGCCCTCGTAGCCAGTCGGACTTTCGGTCACGAAATCGGCCAACGCCCGGCACATTTCCCAGAGCGGGGCGACGAGGCCGTAGCACAGGCCACGATGCTGGACGCATTCACCGACCGACAGGATCGCCGGGTCCGAAGTGACCATGTGGTCATCGACCATGATCCCGCGCTCGACCTCGAGGCCCGCTGCCTTGGCAAGGCCGGTGGCCGGACGGATACCGACCGCCATGACCACGATGTCAGCCGGGATTTCCGTTCCGTCCTCCAGGCGCACGGCGGCGACACTGCCGTCGCGCCCGACGATTTCCTTGGTGTTCGCCCCGGTCAGCACGGTCTGGCCCCGCCGCTCCAGTTCATGCTTGAGCAGCCAGCCCGCCGCTTCGTCAAGCTGGCGTTCCATCAACGTGGGCATGAGGTGGATTACGGTGACTTTCATGCCCCTCAGCGAAAGGCCGTGCGCCGCCTCCAGCCCCAGCAGCCCGCCGCCGATGACGACCGCGTTGCCGCCCTTCCCGGCCGCTTCAAGCATCCTGTCCACGTCATCCAGATCGCGGAAAGTGACGACGCCTTGCAGGTTGTTGCCGGGAACGGGAATGATGAAGGGATCGGAGCCGGTGGCGATCAGCAGGCGGTCATAAGGCTCGACGCGACCCGAGGCGGAAATCACTGTCTGTGAAGTGCGGTCGATGTGATCGACCCTGTCGCCTGAGACCAGCGTGATGCCGTTCTCTTCGTACCACGCCTGCGTATTGATGACGATTTCGTCGAAAGTCTTCTCGCCCGCGAGGACCGGGGAGAGCATGATGCGGTTGTAATTCACGCGCGGCTCGGCGCCGAAGATGGTGACGTCGAAACGGCCGGGATCGCGGGCCAGGATTTCCTCGACAGCGCGGCAGCCGGCCATGCCGTTGCCGATCACCACGAGCCTTTCCTTGCTCTGGCCGGGAAGGTCGCCCTTCTCGAAGTTCATCGGTGCATTCACGTCACGTCTCCATTCGTGACGCGCATACAAAAAACCCGCCTCGAGCCTGTTCCTTGAAGGAAAGGCACGGGCGGCTTCATTGCCACGCGTCTGTAAATCTGAAGCAAGGCGCTGAAATCGTCCTACGGTGGACGGCGCTAACTCGCTGACATTCCTTTAGCTGATTCGGCCGCCCGGAGGCAAGACGGTTTTTTGCAGTGCAGCAGTCGTTCCC